>CAYZBK010000023.1:0-32992 GCA_964476655.1 uncultured Kangiella sp.
ATGATAAATTTCGCTCAAGCCTTATGGAGCAAGGGATTAAAATGCGCTAGCCGTGCCGCACACCCAATAATTCTTCAATATCCTGTGCGGTTAGCGTATTTTTATTATTATTGATTTGTTTGCCATACACTCCATCGGCAAGTGCTTGTTTTTTGTCTTGCATTTCAAGTATTTTCTCTTCAAGTGTATTTTCGACAATTAGTTTATAGACAAAAACCGGTTTATCTTGTCCAATACGATGAGCGCGGTCACTGGCTTGATTTTCAACCGCAGGGTTCCACCATGGATCGTAATGGATCACAGTGTCAGCTTCGGTTAAATTAAGTCCGACACCTCCAGCCTTTAAACTAATTAAAAATACGGGCACTTCACCACTGGTAAATTTTTCAATCACTTGATCTCTGTGTTTAGTGCTACCGGTTAATTGGGTGTATGTTATCGCTTTGAGTTTAAGTTGGTTTTCAATGAGCTTTAACATGCTGGTGAATTGGGAAAAAATGAGTATTTTCCTTCCTTCCTCTATCAGCTCTGGCAGCATGCTCATTAATAACTCTAACTTGGCAGACTGTTTAATTTTTTTAGCTTGAGGTAGTTTCAGTAATTGAGGATCGCAACAGACTTGTCGTAATTTAAGCAAGGCATCTAATATAGTAATATGACTACGATTAAGTCCTTTAGTAGCCAAAGCCTGCATTATTTTTTGCTCCATGGCGATCCGGATCGTTTCATAAAGAGCGGCTTGTCCATTATCAAAAATGGCGCTTTTGATGATCGTTGTTTTTGGCGGTAACTCCTTTGCGACGACGTCTTTGGTTCTTCTTAATAAAAACGGTTTTACTCTTAGCGCCAACATTTTAGATAGTTCTATATCACCATGTTTTTCAATGGGTGTCCTATATTTTCTTTTAAAAGAAGTTTCGCCTCCTAAAAAACCAGGCATTAAGAAGTCGAAAATAGACCACATTTCGCCAAGATGGTTTTCCATTGGCGTACCTGTTAGCGCCAAACGATGCTTGGTGTTAAATGATTTAATTAATTTAGTCGCTTTAGCTTTTGGGTTTTTAATATTTTGCGCTTCATCCAAAACAATGGTATAAAATTTAGTTTTCGATAAAATTTCAAAATCTCTCACAATCAAAGGATAAGTTGTCAGTACCAAATCATATTGCTCTATGTGAGAAAAATATTGATGCCGTTCTGCACCCTGTAAAATAAGGATTTTTAGGTTTGGAGTGAATATTTTAGCTTCTTTTTTCCAGTTAGACATCAAACTCGTCGGCGCAACAATTAAACAAGGTTGCTGCATTCTTTTTGACATTTTTTCTTTCTGCAAATGTACTAATGCTTGAACGGTTTTCCCAAGCCCCATGTCATCGGCTAACAAACCAGAAAATCCAAAATCTCTTAAAAACTGTAACCAATTAAGTCCTTGTTGTTGATAGTCACGTAGTTCACCTTGAAATTTTTTGCTTGGTGAAACCGTTTTTAATCCAGTAAAAGTGGCCAATTTATTCGCCAGCGTTTTTAATTTTTTTCCTCCAAACCAGTTTAACTCAATGTAACTATTTTGACTTAACTGCTCAATTTGTAAGGCATCAAATTTGGATAATTTAATAGAATTTTGTGAGAGTGGAGGTGTATCAAAAAGTTCATAAAGCAATTTTAATATTGGCATAACCTTTGATTTTGGCAGGCTTATATATTGCCCTTTGGCCGCTTCAATTAATAGTTTTTCTGGAACATCAGTAAGAGAATACTCCTTGAGTAAAGGGCTGATTAATGGAATTAAGGGTAATTTTTCTCCAGAAGAAAGGTTAAGATCAAACTTTAAGCTAAACCAATCATTTTCATCAACAACTTCCACATCCCACTCATCTTCGGCTTGAATAAAGTCTAAATTAAAGTTTTCGTCAGTTTCAATAATCCAACCTTGTTCAGTAAGAGCCGGTATATCAGTTTCAATAAATTTTTTCCATTGAAGTAATTGTTGTTGATTGGTACTCTTTAAAGAAGGACTTAATAGGTAATCACCTACAGGTTGTTCACCGCTAACTTTTCGATACAAAGGCTCAAAATTTAATTCTAATAACTGATTGAAATACCTATTTTCATGTTCTAAATCTCTACTTACCCTAAGATATTTTTCATTCTTGTTGATAAAAATTAATTTCTTATCATAAGGTTGAACATCAATTTCCTCATAAAGCCATGAAACCTTTAAACAATGAACATTGTCACGTTTTTTCGCTCCCACATTATCTAAATTAATGCGCTGTAGTAAAATCTTAGGGCTTAAATGTTGAGCATCTAAATCAACTATTTCTATGGAAGTAGGAAGCGGGATCGCGTGATCAAAATTATTAGCAATCAGCTTTAAACTTAATTCCTTGAGGGAGCTATTAGGAATAAATGGCATTGAATCTAGAAAATCTAAATGTTGCGCTGTTAACGTAGTCATTAATCGGCCAATGGTCATCCTTTTAGTATCAATATAATAGGGAGGTTCAGTTTTAATTAACATTTGTTCAACCGGTGTATTATTGACTAATTTCATTGCAGAATTTTTAGAATTATTTTTTCGTTGCCAAGAATATTCAGTTTTACGTTCTTCACCATGACTAATAAGGTTTTCTTGTGTAATCTCGCTCCAAAAACATCGTTTGGATAACAGTATTTTTTCCAGTACTTCCTTTCCGATCTGCCCTTCTAATAAAATGGGCGCATAAGAATAAAAAAAGTCATATTGAGTTTTCAGTAGTGAGATAATGATTTTATCAAAAGAGTTCACATAGCTAGAATCATAATGAGAATTAGTTGCCTGACAAAGATTATTGAAACGGATAGGCTGGGGCTTATAATAGCCACCTGCCTTTTTAATGCCAGTACGAGCAAACTTTATTTTAATCGTTGAACAATTTTCTTCATACTCAAAAATATAAGCGAGCCATTGAGTTGGTTTACTAATATTTGATTCGGTGAATTTAGAGGGGATATTATTTAACTGATCAAACCATAGATTAAGTTCACTATTGACGCTATCTTTCACTCTTTTGGGTTTAAACTGCGGTGATGTTTTTTGCTCTGATTGAAGATGATAAAACAGCGCAGCGACAACATGTTTGCAGTTATAACCAACAGGGCAGCTGCAATTTCCAAAAATATGAATGACGTTACGCTGCTTTGAAACAGTAATATTTTGGTGGTATGGGTAAGATCCCGCAACTTGGCTAGTAATCCGTATACTGTCATTGCTACGTTCTGCAATATTTAATTGAAGTACCTTGTCTCGATTAAAATACTCGCGACCACGAGTAAAACTACCATAATCACTATCATTCTCTATGTCTTGCTCTGAAAAACATACCATAAACTTCTTGTGAACTACTTATATTAATGAACTAATTTTGAATGCTAACAGTTTACACCATTGTTTTGCTTATTATTAAATATTCCATCTTAAAACTGAGTAATTCTAGGGACGTCATTCCTCAAAATTAAAAGTAAATGAAATTTATGGCACAATTTTAACAGGAAGCCGCTATTTTTTTCTGTATGACTTATGTGGATTTGAATCCAATCTGAGTCATGTTACTAAGCAAGCAACTAAACAATGTTTGGCCAATGATTAGTGCAAGAGTTGCCTCCTTAGTCCTTCGCTATTTGTCGGTATCAGTCGCTTTCATTGGAGTCATAGATGAAACCCTCTGTTAATGCATCTTTGGCATAGATTATTAAACTGACGCGATGCTTCACTCGATAACCTACTATAATGTAAAATGAGCCCGAGCCGTATTCATTAAAACGTAATTCTTCTTATGATAAGTATTCACGCTAATATTATGAAACAACAGGATTTTTCCTTATTGATTGGATGAGGCTCTATAACTGAAACAACAAAACATTTCAGTTATAAGAACCACTAAGGAAATTAGAAAAAATAACAATAAATAATCCAATAACTTGATAATAATTCCAGATTCCAACTCTCTTCCTTTAGTAATTTCAAACATAGCAATTAATTGTTGTTTATCAAGCTCATTATTATTTTTCAGAACTTGAGCCATATCATTTTGAAATTCAGCATCAATTAGAAAATAATATTCAACAAGTGATTGTGCTTTATAAACTATAAATGCTAGAACCACTAATATCGCTATGAGAGCTAAGACTCTCGATTTAAAGCCTCCCTTCTTAATCACTCAAGCTAAGATTTTGGCCCAGTTTTTTTAATGTTTTATATTATTTATAATATAAGGTCGACATCCAAAATAAATGGTCTATATTTTTTCAATTCAAGAAGACAGCATCTTTCGCATTTCAGCTAAACGATCTTTCCCTTTTTCTCTTTTTTCATCATCCGTCAACTGAATCTGATCTTCTTCCCATTCTAAATCATCTTGAGGCATTTCTTCTAAAAATCGACTAGGAACAGAATTTACCATTTCACCATATTTTTGCCTTTGCTTTGCAACAAAAATGGTTAAGCTCTCTTCAGCTCGAGTAATACCAACATATGCTAAACGTCTTTCTTCTTCAATATTATCTTCTTCAATAGATGATTTATGCGGTAATAATTCTTCTTCCATTCCTATCAAATAAACATGCGGAAACTCTAAACCTTTTGAAGCGTGCAATGTCATTAATTGCACTTCGTTGGCATCTTCTTCTTCTTCTCCTCGATCTAACATTTCTCTTAAACACAGTTTAGAAATAGTTTCTGCAAAGGGATCATCCGCTAATTTATTATTTTCTAATCCTGATTCAATCCATGAAATTAGTATCTCAACATTACTCCAACGATACTCTGCGGCTTTAGGTGATGAAGAATTATCAAACAAAAATCCTTGATAGCCGATGTAAGCAATTAACTCTTTAACCACCGACAAACTATCGCCACGTTTAACGTTATCACTTGCTTTAGCAATAGTTTCACCAAAACGTTTAACGGAGGCTAAACCTTTGCCTGATAATGTTTGTTCAAGTCCAACTTCAAAAATGGCATCAAACAAACTGATATGTCGTTCGTTGGCGTAGCTGCCTAGTTTTTCTAAAGTAGACACGCCGATTTCTCGCCTAGGAACATTGGCTATGCGGATAAAAGCATTGTCATCCTCTTGATTGACCAATAATCTAAAATACGCCATCATGTCTTTAATTTCTGAGCGGGCAAAAAAGGATGTCGTGCCACTAATTTTATAAGGAATTTGCTTATCCACCAAAAACTTTTCAAGCAATCTCGATTGATGATTGCCACGGTATAAAATAGCAAAGTCTTTGTAGGCCGTATTTTTGTTTATCCGTCGGGATAAAATTTCTTTAGTTACTCTATCGGCTTCATCATTATCATTTTTTGCCGATAAAACTCTTATAGGATCACCATAAACTTTATTAGACCAAAGTTTCTTTTCAAATAGATGTTCATTATTTTCTATCAAAATATTCGCCGCTTTTAATATTCGCCCAGCTGAACGATAATTTTGTTCTAATTTGATTAATTTTAAATTGGGAAAGTCTTGTTGTAATAATTCTAGATTTTTTGGTTGCGCGCCACGCCATGAATATATCGATTGATCATCATCACCAACAACCGTAAAATTTCCTAAACTCCCGGTTAATAGTTTAACTAACTCATATTGACTAGTATTAGTATCTTGATACTCGTCAACTAATAAATAGCGAATACGTCCACGCCATTTCTCTCTAATTTTTTCATCATTTTTAAACAGTAATGTTGGTATTAAAATTAGATCATCAAAATCTACCGCGTTAAAAGAGCGTAGACTTCGAGCATACATTTCGTAAATTTTTGCTGCTAATAATGCCTCTTGATCATCTGCAAGGGCAACGGCTTGCTCTGGAAGTATTAACTCATTCTTCCATTGTGATATTTTATTTAAGATGTTTTGTATTTCTTTTTTATCGGCATCTTCACCTTTTTTGCAAATTTCTTTAATCAGCGACATAGAGTCTTGATCATCAAAAATAGTGAAGTTACTTCGCATTCCTAAAGCCTTGTGTTCTTTTCTAATGATGTTTAACCCTAAATTATGAAAGGTAGAAACAATTAAACCTTTTCCATTAGTCTCACCTAATAGTTTGCTCACTCTTGCTTTCATTTCTTTAGCGGCTTTGTTAGTAAAAGTCACTGCGGCAACATGCCTTGCTTGATAACCACAATTTCTGATCAGGTGAACAATTTTTTGAGTAATTACCGCTGTTTTCCCACTGCCTGCTCCAGCTAAAACTAACAGAGGTGAGGTGGTTAAATTAACCGCTTTTTCTTGTTGTGGATTAAGCTTAACGAGAGACACAATAGACCTTATATTTTAGCATTTAAGATCATCACAACCACTAAAACCAATAGTCTGTTTAATAATCGAATGCTTTTCATTTTAAAAAATGCAGGATATTTTAAGATAGTAATTCATTTCAAGATAGCTGTTCATTAGAACGCGAAATTACATTTTCAACCTCAACTGCGGTACCGTACACCATTAACTCGGCAGCACCTACAGCAACTTGCGAGGTGGTGAATCTTATACCAACAATGGCATTTGCTCCAAGACTTTTAGCGTCATTAATCATTCGTTCTAATACTTGCTCACGACTTTCAGCCATAAGTTTGGTATATTCGTGAATTTCTCCACCGACTAGACCTCGAAACTTAGCTAAAATATCATGGCCTAAATGCCTACTTCGAATACTCGTACCACGAACAAGCCCAACATGCTTTATTATTTTTTTTCCGTAAATAATTTCAGTGGTTGATAGTGTTATTTGATTCATCATGTTTTACTCTAATCTCATCTTATCTATATTTGCACGCGACTAAATTTGTCGGTTTTACTATTCATGATTCTATGTTTCAAAACACTAAAAAACAAAAGTATGCAACCAATTCCCATTAAAGCAATCGCAATTTTTAACCACAAACTAATACCTACTTGTATTAATACAAAATACAACGTAAAAGTGATGAATAATAAAAAACTAACTGCCAATAATGTCACTCCAATCATCTTTGAGTATTTTATTGTTGGCTGTTGAAATAATTTATTTAAATGCTCAACTTCACTTTGCTGCAAACTAAGCGATTGAATTTCAGATTTAATATAACTCATTTCTTGATGAATCTTTTGATAGTCGCTATTACTTTCAATTAACAATGAGACTTTTTGAGCTTCTTGTTGCGTCAGCTCTCCATCTAAATAACCTGATATTAATACATGCGGATCATCGGTTGAATAGCGGTTATCAGCGTGAGCATTCATTATGACTGATCTCCTAAGGATACACCTTGGTCAATTAAAATTTTTCTTAATACCATTCTTGAGCGGTGAAGTCGTGACATCACTGAACCTTGTGCAATACCTAAAATTTTAGCAATGTCACTGTAACTAAAGTTATGATAATCGCGTAGTAAAATAATTTCTTTTTGATTCATATTAAGTTGGTCAATCGCATGCTCAAGCGCTTCTTTTAACTGTAATTGTTGTAATGCTTTATCGGGTTCTTTTAGTGACGATGCATGGCTATGATATTCTTCATGCTCAACATGAGGCAGTCGTTTCTTTCGTCTTAAAATATCAATGGATTTATTGCGCACAACGGTAAACAACCACGGCTTGAACTCTGCATGATCAATGGCTGGTGCATTAGCATGAGTAAGGCCTTTTTCAATGGATGTTTGTACAACATCAAGCGCTTCTTGTTGATTGTTTAATAAACGTAATGCTAGAGCCAACGCTTGATTGCGACATTGTTCAAATTCTTTTGGTGATAGCTCCATCGCATCATCATTTTCAGCGGTCTTAACAACACGAATATAACTGTTTTTAAACAAAACCATTTAATATAACTCAAAATTATTGTGATATTTAATATTGGTCTTTAAATTTAGACTGACCGTTAGATTCAATAAACGCACTAACAAGTAATATATTCCAAACTAAAATATTAAATCCTAAGTTAACCATTTTTCTACGATTGCGCTCATGCTTTTTAATGTAATCGGTTTATACAAAATGTCGTCCATACCGCAGTTTTTACAATCTTCTTCAATCCCTTTCACTCTATTTGCCGTGAGCGCAATAACGGGAGTTTTGCTATTAAGATGATCACTATTTTTAATTTTTTTTGTCGCTGTAAAGCCATCCATAATCGGCATTTGGCAATCCATAAAAATCAATGAGTATTGGTTTAATTCAGACATTTCTACAGCGACTTCGCCATTTTCAGCAATATCAGCTTGGTAGCCAAATTTTTTTAAAAATAAGCTGGCAACTTGTTGATTAGTACAATCGTCTTCTACCACTAAGATTTTCATACTCAAGAGACCTCCTTATAATTTTCCTAAATCATGAATATTTAGGTTTCAGCCAGTCAAGAAGCTAGCTCACTGATTGGCCCAGCTGTTAATTGGGCAATTAGAATACCACAAAAAATGACAAAACCGACCCAGTTATTATTTAAGAAAGCTCGGAAACAACGTTGCGGATCTCTTCTTCTACACGAGTAGATTTGCCAAGCAATTAATAGTGAAGCAATCACAAGGCTTAAATAATAGTAGCCATTTAAATCAAACTGACCGCCAAGCAAAATCATACCAAACAAAAACATTCCTTGGATCATCGCTGTAATTTGCAGATCGGCTTCGCCAAAAAATATTGCCGTCGATTTAATCCCGATCTTCAGGTCATCTTTTTTATCAACCATGGCATACAAGGTATCATAAGCTAATACCCATAATAAATTAGTGATGTAAAGTAGCCATGCTGTCATCGGTATTTCATCCTGAACAGCGGCAAATGCCATCGGGATAGCCATAGAAAATGCCATGCCTAAAACCACTTGGGGAAAATAGGTCACCCGCTTCATAAAGGGGTAAACGGTTGCTATTGCCAATGCGGCAAATGATAAAATAATAGATAATGTATTGAGCAATAATACTAAGCCAAAGGCCGCTAATGCTAATACCACAAAAAGAAGTAACGCTTCTTTTTCTGTGACTTTATGAACCGCTAATGGCCTTTCTTTAGTACGAGTCACTTGCCCATCAATGTTCCTGTCTGCATAATCATTAATCACACAACCTGCCGAACGCATTAAGAATACGCCGCCACAAAAAATAAGAATAAGATGAAACTCAGGAAATCCGCCAGAGGCTAACCACAAAGCCCAAAAAGTCGGCCAAAGCAATAATAAGCTGCCAATAGGTTTATCAATTCGCATTAACAAAGCATATTGAGAAAGGCGATATCGCCATAAAGAATTTAGCTGAAAAGCAGAAAACTTTTTAGTGAGGTTATTATTTTTTAGTAGTTGATTAAACGAGTACTTAATCACCGCGATAAAACTCGCTTTTCTGTTTTGATTACTTTTCATAAACGGTTCGCATTATCTTTTTAATCAACCGTTAAATAAACAGGGCTATCAGGTAAAAATATTTCACTAATCATCAGTGGGCCTGAATCAAGTTCAAAAATAGAACGCCTTTGCCACAACAAAAAATCTTCAGGAATAAAAAAAGTATCTCGTAAGCTTATGGGCGGATTAATTAGCTCAACTTGCATTTCTCTCCGCACAGCATTATGTGCCCGTCCAAAAAGTATTTTACCTAATGGCATATTCCCTATGTTAGTTAAGCGCCTAGCGGAGCCTTTAAGGGTTGCCAGAGGAATAACACTGCGAGCAAATAACCAAGTCTGTTGATTAGTGCCCATGGTGATTTCTCTAATATGCGAATAAACTCTTGATTCAGTTTGCAGCAGCTCACGTTCCATACTGTTAGCAAAGGCTTTACCTTGACTCAAACAATTTAATACAGGCGCGCGCCCCATCACACGTCCTATCAGGCCTGTAAGACTACCTTTTTCAGTCAACAATGCTAGGTTATTAGCCTTCAATCGAATACTCGGAGTAATTAACTATAATTATTTGGCAGTATAACAAATCCAACTCTCAGCACGTATTTAAAAATTGATTTTTTTCTCGATAATAACCTATCATGTAGTAAAATAACGCCTTTAATCACATAGCTAATGTTACAACCCTTGGCTGTAGCAAATTAATCAAAAGAGTGAATCGATGAAAAAGTGGGAATGTATTGTTTGCGGTTGGATTTACGATGAAGCCACAGGTTGGCCAGAAGACGGTATTAGCGCAGGTACTAAGTGGGAAGATGTCCCAGAAGACTGGTTATGCCCTGAATGCGGCGTTGGTAAAGAAGATTTTGAAATGGTAGAAATTTAACTCTCGATTTTATTCTCGTTGGTTATCTTAGAGCAATAACCGCTCTAATCAGTTTGTTTAGAATATTATATACAGGATCTCAGATGAAGCTTGCAGATAAAGTACTCGCGGTAAATGACAACTTGCCTATTCGTAGCGATAAACCCGTTCACAGCGGAAAAGTTCGTTCCGTTTACTGGTTAACCGATGCAGACAGCCAACGCCTTATTCAACAAAAAGGTTACAACATTCCAAAAAATTCACCTTTAGCCATTATGGTCATTAGTGACAGAATTTCAGCCTTTGATTGTATTTGGCATGGTGAAGGCGGTATGAATGGAGTTCCAGGTAAAGGTGCTGCGTTAAATGCTATCTCAAACCACTGGTTTAAACTCTTTAAACAGCAAGGTCTTGCCGACAGTCATATTTTAGATATTCCTCATCCATTAGTTTGGATTGTACAAAAAGCAAAACCAGTGATGATTGAAGCCATTTGCCGTCAATATATTACCGGATCGATGTGGCGAGCTTATGAAAAAGGAGAAAGAGAGTTTTGTGGTATTAATCTTGCGGATCAATTAACCAAGGATCAGCGTTTAGATAAATTGTTAATGACACCATCAACAAAAGGGATCCTTAAAGATATTCCCGGTGTTCCTGAAGCAGATGATGTGAACATTACACGAAAAAATATTGAAGATAATTATCAGGCATTTAACTTTGTTCAAAAATCAGACATTACACTTTACGAAAAACTATTAACCGAAGGTTTTGATGTAATAAGTCACGCGTTAGCGGATATTGGGCAAATTTTTGTCGATACAAAATTTGAGTTTGGTTATGTTAAAGATACTCAAGGTAACGACAAATTAATTTATATGGATGAAGTAGGAACGCCTGATTCTTCTAGAATTTGGGATGCCAAAGCATTTGAACAAGGAAAAGTCATTGAAAATTCGAAAGAAGATTTCAGACAGTTATTACTTAATCACTTTCCTGATCCTGACATTTTATTAAATAAGAATCGTATGCCAGAACGTCAAGCTTTGGCTAAAGATAATGATTTACCTGAAGAAGTGTTAATGAAAATATCTAATACTTATGTTGGCATTGCTGAGAAAATTACGGGTAAAAAAATAACCCTTTCAGATAATCCAAAAGCTGAAATTATTCATGTTTTAAAAGAGCAGTATCAACTCGTTGATTAGAATATTTGTCTTTACTGCCATTAAAGATATTTATTTTAATGACAGTAAAAATAAATTCTCTTTCCCTCGCCTTAATCAGTAGAGACTTATGTCAGACAAAATTCATCGTTTCATTTTTGACACCTTTGGTATTAGAGGTGAATTTGTACAACTAGAAGGATCCGTACAAACCATGTTAGCTAAACATCATTATCCTGTGGTGATTGCTGACCTTTTACAACAAGTTGCCGCTGTAAGTATCTTATTAACCACCACATTAAAATTTGAAGGCAAGATATCGGTTCAATTACAAACAAAGAATGATTTAAAATTACTCGTTGTTCAAGCCAATAATCTATTAGGTTTTCGAGGAATTGCTCGTTATGACAAAGAAGCTAATTTTAGTAATTTATCATTTAAAGATCTAATAAAAGACGGCCAGCTATCGATTACTATTGAACCTAAAAAAGGAAAACGTTATCAAGGTTATGTAGCTCTCAATAAAGACTCTTTTGCTGAATGTATAGAAGATTATTTTAATCAGTCGGAACAGTTAAAAACTAGAATTTGGCTGTATAACAATGATAACAAGGTAAAAGGTTTAATGCTTCAAGCCTTGCCAGATATGTTAAGCCAAGACTCATTTGATCATTTAGTTTTTCTAGCAGAAACCCTTGAAAAGGATGAATGTTTAACAACCAATAGTGACGTTTTATTAAATCGATTATTCCATCAAGAAAGTGTTAGAGATTTATTAGAGCAAGCGGTTAAATTTCAATGTGGGTGTAGTCGAAAAAAGATGCTTAGTTCCGTTGTTTTATTTCCTGAAAATGAAGTGCAAGAAATTTTAGATACAAAAGGTGAATTAGCCGTTAAGTGTGAGTTTTGTTTAACCCAGTTTAAATTTAGTGAACTAGATATTAAATCTCACTTAGCCATTAACGGCAACAAAACGGCTCATTAAAATCAATCAAGATTTTTTTGAAAACGGAATGAGGCTACGGATAAGCCAACCACAATAAAAAAGATTAACCAATAAAGATCATATGTCATATTGGTTACTTCTGCATTACGCAAAACAACACCTCTAATTAAGCGCATAAAATGTGTCGCGGGCAAAAACTCTGCGATATTTTGAGCCAGTTTAGGCATCCCTTCAAATGGAAACATAAAACCTGATAATAAAATAGAAGGTAATAAAACAAAAATAGTCATTTGAGTTGACTGCAGTTGATTTTTTGCGATTGTTGAAATCACCAGACCCAAAGTTAAACTAGCAATAATAAATAAGAGTGTCACGAGTGTTAACTGCCCTATTCCACCATTAATAGGCACATTAAATAACCATTTACCTAAGCCTAAAATAATAATCACTTGAACAGCCCCAATAAAAATATAAGGAATAATTTTACCAACCATTAACTCAAGAGGTCTTATCGGTGTTGTAATCAATAATTCTAAATTTCCACGTTCACGCTCCCTAACGATTGCCGCTGATGTAAACATGATCATTGTCATCGTTAATATAATTCCAGCTAAACCTGGAACAATATTAACTGGCGTTCGTTGCTCAGGGTTATATAGTAATGCAACCTCAAAAGTAGGCGTTTTACGGTTAGTCGGCTTACTAAGCAATTCAGCCAGCGGCATCGCTCTCAAACTTTTAATGGCTGCTGCGATCATGTTATCGGAACCATCAACTAACCATTGAGCAATTGGTCGACTAGTTTCTTCATCGCTCGAACGAGGGAATCCCAAACCAACGGTTTGGTGCTGTGCGAGACGCTGCACAATATCTTTAGGTATAATTAATACCGCTCTTACTTCGCCATTTGAAATGGCTTTTTCGGCTTGCTGAATATTTGCGTAAACTTGTTTAAAAGCGACGACGCCCGTTGCGCTAATTGTTTGCTGCAAAATACGCCCAAAGGCAGACTGACTGTGATCAACAACACCCACAGGAATATGCCGCACATTGGTATTAATCGCATAACCAAACATCAACAGTTGAATTAAAGGGATCATGATCACCATGCCAAAGGTCATTCTGTCTCGCTTTAATTGAGTTAATTCTTTTATAAATATGGCATAGATCCGAGATATTGAACTGATCATGTATTTTGCCCCGTGCAAGTGACAAACACATCTTCTAAGTTGGCTCTCACCTGATTTAAAACACTCTCTTTATTAACAAAATTTTGCTGTGTTAAAAATTGGATCGGATCATTAATTTTTTTATCAACCAACACCCTTAATCGAGCTCCTAACTGTGCCGCGCTAACAACCTCTGGCAATTCAATTAATTTTTTCTTTAATTGGCGTGTTTTTTCACTCTTAATTTCAATCACATGAGCCCCCATTTGTGCCATTAAATCACTTGGGGAGCCATCCGCTCGTTTCACACCGTTTTCTAAAATTGCTAACTTATGACAGCGCTCGGCTTCATCCATATAATGAGTTGAAACGAGTATACTGGTTCCTTGATCTGACAGGTCAAAAAGCTTTTCCCAGAAATCTCTTCTGTTTTCGGGATCAACTGCCGATGTGGGCTCATCAAGAAATAATAATTCGGGTTTGTGCAATGTGGCCGCGGCTAAACCTAAACGCTGTTTTTGTCCGCCACTCATACTAGCTGCCAATAAATTTGTTTTGCTTTGCAAACCATAAATAGCAATTAATTCAGCGACACGAACTTGTTGTTGGCGATGATCTAAACCATAAATTCTAGCAATAAATTGTAAATTTTCTTTCACCGTTAAATCATCATAAAGCGAAAACTTTTGTGTCATATAACCAATACATCGGCGGAGTTTTTCTGCATCTTTAGGCAATTTAAAACCAAGGACTTCAGCGTCACCAGACGTTGGTAATAATAATCCCGTTAATAAACGTATGGTTGTCGTTTTACCACAACCATTAGGACCAAGAAAACCGTAAATACTGCCTTTTTCTACTTGTAAATCAAGCTCATCAACGGCTTTTAACTCACCAAAATGACGGCTCAGTTTGTTCGCGTTAATCACTAACGGTTTAGAGCTCATGGTAATTCGACTTGTACTGGCACACCATTTGGAAGTTCGTACTCACTATCAGCTAATTGAATTTCTGCGAGGTACATTAATCGAGCTCTTTCTTCTTGGTTAAGTGCATAATAAGGAGAAAAAGCAGGTTCTGTTGAAATCCAACGTAACGAGCCAACCAGTGGTTCTTTTAAACCATCGACACGCACTTTCAATTTTTGTTTTAATCTCAATTTTATTCGGTAAGGTTCTGGTATATAAACCCGAGCAAAAGGCGCTTTACCAGCTAAAACAATTGCCAAAGGGCTGCCAATAGTCACTCGCTCACCTAAATTCCAAGGAAGGTTATCTAAAATACCATCACGAGTAGCGACCAAGGTTAAATCCGCTAGTCTTTTGTTTTCACTGGCTAAAAATGCCGTTGCAGCATCAACCTGTGCTTTTGCGTAACGTAAATCTTCCTCTCGACTGCCATTGGTTAATTTTAGTAAAAATTCTTTAGCGCTTTGCAAGCTGGCTTGGCTTTCATCGCGTTTGGCTAACGCTTGATCTAAATCAGCCTGACTCGCCAATGACTGCTGAGATAAATTTTTAGTTCGAACATATTTGGCTTGGCTTTCAACTACTGCGGCTTTAGCACCAGAAACTTTTGCACTCGCTGAAGCAACTTCTTCTGGTCTAGCGCCATTGCGTAACTTATCAAGGCTCGCTTCTGCCTGAGCTAATAAAGCCACCGCTCTTTCTGTATGAGATTTTTGTAAGGTATTATCTAACCGAACTAAGACAGTTCCTTTAGAAACTAGAGTTCCAGGTTTAACCGGTAAATCAACGATCACTTCATTAACGGTTGCCGTATGCGCAATACGGTCTCGTTCTAGTGTGCCTAGCGCCAAATGCTCTGATGATTTATCACAAGCCGCTAATAAAGAACTCACTAAAAATACAATTAAATAACGCATCATTAAAATCTCAGGATCAAAAAAACATCATACCGTTTGAAAATTTAAAGCTCAAGATTTAATCAAAATGAATCATTCAAATAACAATAGAAAAGTTGCTCAATAGCTCGGGGAATATAAGTTTCTATATCATCATGGTTAGCCGATTTTTACTCTGCATCTTTTGGAGCATCAATGCCAACCCCCACAACTTTACCTTCGGGCATTTCGCCTTGCACAATAATCACTTCAACACGCCGATTGGTGGCACGGCCTTCTAGTGTCGAATTATCTGCAATGGGTTTAGTATCCGCATAACCGGTGATAACAAAACGATTTTTGTCTAATCGACCACTTTTTAATAATTCTCGAGTAACGGAACCCGCTCGTCCACCTGAAAGCTCCCAATTAGAGCGAAAATATTCATTATCAATGGGAAGATTATCAGTATGCCCTGTGACTCTAATTTCACCATCAGTTTCTACTAAGATATTTTCAATCATATGGATGACCGGAATAAATTGTTCTTCAATGCCGTCAGAGGCCGAAGCAAAAGATCCCTTTTCTCGGATCCTAATAACCACGTAAGAACCTTTGGCTAATAATTCAATTTGCCCTTCTGAGATTTCTTCAGACATTTTTACTGCGATGCTTTGAGCAAGAGCTTCGGCTTGTGCTTCAGCATCTTTGGCGGCTTTTGCGGCGGCTTGAGCTTCTTTAATTATTTCTGAGACACTTTTTTGGTCGGCAGCATCTGCCGCTTCACTCTTTGTAGTATCTGAGGTTTTATCTTCTTGACCTGCACCTTTATTGTCTTTTTCACCTTCGCCTTCAGAAGGATCGTCTTCATCAGGCTCATCAAACTCAACCGTCTCTTTAGTAATATCAATAGTTTGTTGCATTACCGCTTCAATAACCGTTGGCTGAGGTTTACCCGGAGAAAATTCTTTGGCGATAATACTCGTTCCTTTGGGAATATCTCTCACATGAACTTTATTTTGGACACCAAAAGCATGATTCATAGAACCCGCAATTTGCTTAAACTTTAAAACATCCATTTCTGCAAAAGATAATAATAAAACAAAAAAGCACATTAATAATGCCATCAAGTCGGCAAAAGTTCCCATGTAGGCAGGGAGGCCTTCGGGGGGACAATCACATTCAGCTTCTTCACTCATGATTTATTCATCATCTGCCGATGGACGTTTTCCTTCCTTCAAATATCCATGTAAAACTTGTTCTATCACACGTGGATTTTGTCCCGCTTGGATCCCTAACAAGCCATCAATCATTAAGGTTTTAGAAAGCGTTTCTTCTTGATCTCGCATTTCCAGTTTTTGACTAATGGGAATGCCCACCATATTCGCCATAATCGCACCGTATAATGTAGTTAACAATGCAACAGCCATTGCCGGTCCAATGGATTTAGGATCATCCATATTCGATAACATCGCCACTAAACCAACTAAAGTACCAATCATTCCCATGGCTGGCGCAACGTCTGCCATTGACTTAAATATTGAACCACTTAACTTATGGCGCTTAGAAGCCATACTGACATCTTTTTCTAAAATATTTCTCACCACGTCGCCATCATGGCCATCGACCAACAAGCCAATGCCTTTTTTCAAAAAATCTTGTTGTATTTCGGCACCTTCCAGAGCCAACAATCCACTTTTTCTTGCCATGTCAGCTAACTCAACAATTTGGGTAATTAACTCTTCATTATCCATGGCTTTAAAGGTTAATACCTTCATACCTGCGCCAGCAGCAGACAAAAACTCACTTAATGAATAGGTCATCATCACCACAAAATGAGTTCCGACAACAACAATTAATATTGATGGTGCATCAATAAATGTAAGGATCGACCCTCCCAACACCATGGCCATTACAACCATGGCTATGGCGCCAAGAAGTCCTACTAAAGTACCTAAATCCAAATCAATTAACCTCAATGGTATAAATTTTTATACAACTTCAAGTTTGTCGCAAAAAGTTATACTTAAAAAATCACTCTTACCTCAAAGAATAGGCAAAATTCCCTATATTTCCAGTGAAGCGCTTATTTTATTTGTAAAAATCAGCAAAGAATTCCTTTCATAGCGAAAATGCGAGACAATAGCGCATATTTTATAACTCTACTTAGTATTAAATACTCAAATTATTACTAGGTGCTTAAATTTTAAGCGATTTTTCGGTGAGCCTTATGGTAACTAATACAAAACCAACCTTCGAATCTCAATTAGAAGCCTTAGAAAAAATAGTTAACCAATTAGAAAAAGGTGACTTGCCGCTTAACGATTCCCTGTCTCAATTTGAACAAGGCGTTAAGTTAACCAAAGATTGTCAAAATAGACTTAATCAAGCAGAGCAAAAAGTCATGCTATTAAGTGAAGATGATGGGCAACTAAAAGAATTTGATTCATAAATTCATATTCTAAAGATCCAATTGAGTTTTATTATTGAGTTAATAAGACTTAAATCAAACGACATTAATTAACCTAACCGACTTAATTTAAACGATTCGAATCAATATGCCACACAGCGAGTTTTTGAAAGAAATTCAACTAACAACTAATCAGTTACTTGATCAATATCTTCCGAGCAGCCAACTCAGCCCTCAAAGATTACATCAAGCAATGCGTTACTCGGCGCTTAATCCTGGCAAACGCATTCGTCCAGCATTAGTTTATGCCACTGGCGAAATGCTATCAGTTGATACAAATAACTTAAACGCTGCCGCTTGTGCGGTTGAAATCATTCATGCTTATTCCCTTATCCATGATGATTTGCCTTGCATGGATGACGATGATTTAAGACGCGGTATTCCGACTTGTCATATTCAATTTGACCAAGCGACAGCAATTTTAGCTGGTGATGCATTACAAACTTTAGCATTCGAAATTTTAACTGAGCAAAAACAATCAACCTTATCTGATTACCAAAAAATATTAATGCTGCAAGAATTAACTAAAGCTAGTGGTTCCTTAGGTATGGGTGGCGGTCAAGCCATTGATCTTATGATGACGGATCAAGCCGATAAAATGTCTAACGAAAATACTAATAATCTGGCAATACTAGAAGGCATGCATCTGATGAAAACCGGCGCTTTAATTAATGCCTCCGTTAAATTAGCTTATTTAGCGAGCGACTGTGAAGATCAAGTGGTATTAACTCACCTTAATACTTATAGTCATTGTTTAGGCTTAGCGTTTCAAATAAGAGATGACATTTTAGATATTGAGAGTGATACTAAAACACTTGGTAAACCTCAGGGATCTGATCAAGAAAAAAACAAACTGACTTTCCCTGCTTTATTGGGGCTTGATGGTGCCAAACAAAGAGCGGAGGAATTAGTTTCTAGAGCCTTAGCATCGTTAGACAGGCTGCCTCTTAACAGTGATAAATTAGCTAATTTTGCTAATTACATAATAACTCGTATTAATTAAGCGGATCTTGTAAGCATGCTTTGTGACCCAAAAAACTATCCTTTGTTGGCTAATATCAATCAACCGAGTGATCTAAGAGAAATTGAGCAAGATCAGTTACAAACTCTAAATGATCAACTGCGCGAATTTTTAATTAATAGTATTGCTCATTGTGGCGGACATTTTGCTGCCGGGTTAGGAACCGTTGAATTAACCGTTGCCTTACATTATTTGTTCGACACACCTAACGACAAAATTATTTGGGATGTTGGTCACCAAGCTTATCCACATAAAGTACTCACCGGACGAAAAGAAAACCTACGATCAATTCGACAAACCAATGGATTACATCCTTTTCCTAGCCGCTTTGAAAGTGAGTACGATGCCTTTGGTGTCGGTCATTCAAGTACCTCAATTAGTGCAGCGTTAGGTATGGCGGTTGCAGCAAAAGCAAAAGGCGATGATCGACATTTTGTCGCGGTAATTGGTGATGGTGCGATGACCGCAGGTATGGCATTTGAAGCGCTTAATCATGCTGCCGATCTTGATGTGAATTTAATGGTCATTTTAAATGATAATGACATGTCAATTTCTGAAAATGTTGGTGGTTTAAATAATTATTTAGCCAAGGTTTTATCAGGTAAATTTTATTCAGGCTTCAAAGAAAGCGGCAAAAAAGTTTTACAAAATATGCCCAAAATTTCCAATTGGGCTCATCGTGTTGAAGAGCATATGAAAGGTATGGTATTACCCGGAACCTTATTTGAAGAATTAGGTTTCAATTATATTGGCCCTGTTGATGGCCATAATTTGTCGGCACTGCTAACCACTATAGGTAATATTAAAAAATTAAAAGGCCCTCAACTACTTCATATTGTTACCACAAAAGGTAAAGGATTTGCCCCTGCAGAACAAGATCCAATTGCTTATCATGCGGTACCGATTTTTAACCCAAAAGATTCAACCTTACCCAAAACCAAAAAGAAAACGACTTACTCCAACATTTTTGGTCAATGGCTTTGTGATATGGCCGCCAAAGATACTCGCTTAATGGGAATTACCCCAGCCATGCGAGAAGGCTCAGATCTGATTTCTTTTTCTCGTTTATACAAAGAACGCTATTTTGACGTGGGCATTGCCGAGCAACATGCCGTAACTTTAGCTGCGGGCATGGCTTGCGAAGGTGCAAAACCCGTTTGCGCCATTTATAGTTCTTTTTTGCAACGTGGTTATGATCAATTAATCCATGATGTTGCATTACAAAAACTCGATGTATTATTTGCCATTGACCGTAGCGGATTAGTGGGAGGCGATGGTGCAACTCATCATGGCAGTTTTGATTTAAGTTTTATGCGCTGCATACCTAACATTATCATCATGGCACCAAGCGATGAAAACGAATGCCGATTAATGTTAACAACCGGTTTTGAACATAACGGTTGTGCGGCTGTTCGTTACCCTCGCGGCATAGGCTCTGGAATAATACCAAATGAAAAGCTAGAAACTATTCCTATTGGTAAAGCTGTAGTCAAAAGAGAGGGGAAAAAAATCGCCTTTCTCGCATTTGGTAATTTATTACATAATGCTCTAGAAGTGGCTGAGGAGATTAATGCAACCGTGATTGACATGCGGTTTGTTAAACCACTTGATGAAGCTCTGATTATTAAATTATGTAAAAATCATAAACAATTAGTTACTCTTGAAGACAATGTGATTGCTGGAGGAGCTGGCAGTGCGGTCAGTGAGTTTTTAGCATCACAAAATATTCAGATCGCGATTAAGCACTTAGGCATTCAAGATGAGTTTATTGAACATGGCGATCCTCTCGACTTACTAAAAAAATGCCATTTAGATGTGGAAGGTATAAAAAATCAAATCTAACTGAAAAGATGCACCCTCAACAAAAAATGGCTAGTTCTTTACAAAGAACCAGCCATCAGTATTGAATCAACCGTTAGTCTTTAATCCAATTAATGTTTAACCGTATCCCCAGCTATTTTATCCATTAGCGCAAAAATCAGACCTGATACAACAAATGTCATATGAATAGCAACTTTCCAAAAGATTAAATTGCTTTGTTCTGGCGTTAGTTCCGCAGGTAAATTCATAAATGCTTTTAATAAATCAATTGCTGAAATGGCTACTATTGCGCCAATAACTTTTAATTTTAATCCCGAGAAGTCAACTTTACCCATCCAATCAGGTCGATCCTCATGATCCCCTACATCAATTTTTGACACAAAAATCTCATAACCACTAAAAATAATCATTAATAATAAACTGCCAACCAATGACATATCCACTAACGCTAAAATACCAATAATGACATCACTTTCTGATGCGGTAAAAACATGAATAGTTAAATGCCAAAGCTCTTGAACAAACTTAACAAATAACAAAATAATACTGAGGATCAAACCCAAATAAAACGGCGCTAATAACCAGCGACTTTTAAAAATGGTTGATTCTAATTTATCTTCAATTTTGTCTAACATATTTTTCCTTAAATAATGGTAACGCTTTTTTCAAAGCTTAACAGCTTTATCACTATATAAATAGAAATTCTGATTTTGAAAATACAACATAATCTCATCAATATTCTTGTTATTCCACAATGCTTCACAATAGGTATATACTTGAATACTCACAATTGAATTTACAGTAAATTAAATATATTATCACTATACAAAATAATTATTCCTCCAAAAAATATGCATACATTATCGGTTATTATCATTACCAAAAATGAAGAAGAGCGAATAAAACGCTGTTTGGATTCAATCAAAAACATTGCTACCGAAATTATTGTCCTTGATTCTGGCAGTACAGATAACACGGTAAATATTGTAAAAGAATATACAGATAATGTTGAAGTCACTAATTGGCCAGGCTATGGGCCTCAAAAACAACGAGCTTTAGACAAAGCTCGTTGTGATTGGGTATTATCAATTGATGCTGATGAGGCTCTCGATGATGCCATGAGAGACAATATTATTAAAATATTAAAGAAAGATACTATTACTGCTACCGCTTTTAAACTTCCTTGGGGAAACGTATTTTTTGGCAAACTGATAAAACATGGTCGCTCGGCTCGAGCTCCTAAACGTTTATTTAAACGAGACGGAGCTCATTTTACACTCGACTTAGTTCATGAAAAAGTGATCACTCAAGGTAAAATAGAAAAAATATCTAATGGCTATTTGCTACATTATTCAATTAGAAATTTCGAACACCTATTGGAAAAAAACCGAAAATACTCATGGTTAACCAGCATTGAATACCACAAAAAAGGAAAAAAAAGCTATGGTATTGCTCTAGCTATATTACGTGCACTATTTACTTTTGTGCAAATCTATATTTTCCGCTTAGGTTTTTTAGATGGAAGCCGCGGTTTATTGCTCGCTGCAATGTTCACCCAAAGAACCTTTAATAAATATGCGGGGTTATGGAGCTTAGAATTACACATAAAAAAGTAATCTCTCTACCAAGTTTTTTTACTACGACATTATAAAAATATAACAGCTTTCAAGCTATCCTTCACTTTCATTAGTTGTAATCGCTCGAAAGAGTACTCTTTCATCAACCCCAGCCTTTGTGGTAAACTATACAGCTGAACATTAAATGCAACAGTGTATTTTATTAGATTAACTCTGCAAATAGGCTTTTTTCTAACTATCAGCTGATACGTTTGAACGACGAAACACCCTCAATTGCACGAATATCCGTAATAAACTGAACATAAGCAGGTTTTTCTGCTTTAATTTATACACCGCATTTTATGCACAAAAGACCGGTCTTATTGCGACTAAATTAGACAAAGAACAGGAAATTGTTAATGAATACAAATAGCCAGACACCAAAAGGCCTATATCGTGCTGAATTTGAGCATGATAGTTGCGGAATAGGTTTTGTTGCCAGCTTAAAAGGTAAGAAATCTCACGATATCATTGAAAATGCTTTAACCATGCTCAGTTGTATGGAGCATCGGGGTGGCACTGGCTGTGATGTTAATAGTGGTGATGGCGCAGGGATCTTGATTCAAATACCTCATGATTTTTTGAAAAAAGAATGCTCAAATCTTGGCTTTGAAATCCCAGCAAGTGGTGAATATGGCGTAGGTATGATGTTTTTTCCTGCGGATAACACCCAAATGAAAAAATGTCGTGATGCGCTTAATCAAAGTATTAAAGATCTATCTTTAAACTGCCTTGGCTATCGCGAAGTACCAAGCTCTAACAGTTCTTTAGGTGA
This sequence comes from uncultured Kangiella sp., assembly GCA_964476655.1. Lineage (GTDB taxonomy): Bacteria > Pseudomonadota > Gammaproteobacteria > Enterobacterales > Kangiellaceae. Next base: position 23,058 of record CAYZBK010000023.1, read on the forward strand.
AGCGGCAAGAAACTCTGAACCAAATATCGAACAAGTTTTTATCGAAAAGCCGAGTAATATATCTGCTCAAGATTTTGAACGTAAATTATTTATTTTACGTAAATACACAGCGCATTTAGTGAATCAAACCATTGCCAGTGAGCAAGATGAATTTTATATTGCCTCATTATCATCGCGTACAATTGTTTATAAGGGACAGTTGACCACCTCTCAAGTTAGAGGTTATTACCTTGACCTACAAAATGAAGATGTTGTTAGTACCATGGCAATGTTTCATTCACGTTTTTCTACTAATACCTTCCCAGCATGGCGACGCGCTCAACCTTTCCGCTATCTTTCTCATAATGGTGAAATCAATACGGTTCAGGGAAATATTAATTGGATGCATGCTCGCTCGGCATTAATGGAGTCAGTTAATTTCTCGCCAGAAGAGATGAAAATGCTGCAACCTATTTGCAATCGTAGCAACTCAGATTCCGCCAACCTCGATATGGCAATTGAACTCTTAGTACTTAGTGGTCGTCCTCTAGCGCAAGTGATGATGATGATGGTACCAGAAGCATGGCAGTCTCAAGAAAATATGGATCCAGCAAAACGTGCTTTTTATGAATATTATTCATGCATTATGGAGCCTTGGGATGGTCCTGCGTCTATTTCATTTACTAACGGTAAGGTTATTGGTGCAACATTAGACCGTAATGGCTTGCGCCCTTCACGTTACTTAGTAACGGATGATGGCTTGGTGGTAATGGGATCTGAAACCGGTGCATTACAAGTAGACCAATCAAAAGTGGTACAAAAAGGTCGTTTACAGCCGGGTAAAATATTTATTGCTGATTTAGAGCAAGGTCGTATTATCAGTGATGACGAAATTAAATCGGGGATCTGTTCTGCACAACCTTACGCTCAATGGCTTAAAGACAATAAGGTGGTGCTCGATGAATTACCAACACCAACAGTCAAGCCCGAAACAGCTAACGCGCAAAGCTTAATAACTCGTCAAAAAGCCTTTGGTTATAGTAGCGAAGATCTGACAATGATCTTGGCAGAAATGGTAGGAACGAGTAAAGAGCCATTAGGGGCAATGGGAATTGATAGCCCATTGGCCGTTCTTTCTGATCAACCTCAACAACTTTCTAATTATTTTAAACAACTATTTGCTCAAGTGACTAACCCGCCAATTGACCCTATTCGAGAAGAAATGGTGATGTCGTTAAGAACTTATGTAGGTAACTCATTAAATGTTCTTGCTGAAACAGCTGAACATTGTAATAAGATTGAAATTACTCAACCGGTATTAACCAATGAGCAATTACACAAATTAAAACACATTAAACAAGGCAACTTTAAAAGTCAGGTCATTGATACAACATTTAATGCTGACGGCCAAGATAATCGTTTAGAGCAAGCGCTTGATAAAATTTGTTTAGCCGCTAAAAACGCTGTTGAAAACGGATGCTCTATTGTTATTTTAAGTGATAGAAAAACCGATACAGATCATGCTGCAATTCCCTCTTTACTCGCAACAGCGGCAATCCACCACTATTTAATTAGAGAAGGTTTACGTTCGCAAACTGATATTATTGTTGAGTCGGCTGATGTGCGTGAAACGCATCATTTTGCAACAGTGATTGGTTATGGTGCTTCTGCCGTTAATCCTTATTTAGCGCTAGAAACATTATTAGAATTACGCAATGATGGAATTGTTAACGCGCAATTAACAGATAGCCAAGTGTTTGAAAAATACATAAAAGCGGTCAATAGTGGTCTGCTTAAAATCTTTTCTAAAATGGGTATTTCAACACTTCAGTCATATCATGGCGCACAAATATTTGAAGCGCTTGGTATTAACTCTCAAGTGGTAGAAAAATACTTCACTGGCACGGTTAGCCGTATTCAAGGTTTAGGTTTAAATCAAATCGCCTTTGAAACCATAGAACGTCACCGTAAAGGTTTTCCTGATGCAAGCCAAATAGCGGTTGACGACTTACTCAGCACTGGTGGAGATTACGCTTGGCGTAATGATGGTGAACGTCATTTATTTAACCCAACCAGCATTCGATTATTACAACATTCAACAGCGGCTAATGACCAAAATCAATTCCGCGAATATACTCAGTTAATCGATCAACAAAGTAAAGAAGCCTATACCTTACGTGGCTTAATGGAATTCGCTTCTGACAGAAAATCAATTCCTTTAAGCGATGTTGAACCCGTTGAAAATATTTTTAAACGTTTTGCGACAGGCGCGATGTCTTTTGGCTCAATCTCATGGGAAGCACATACCACATTAGCCATTGCCATGAATCGAATAGGCGGTAAAAGTAACAGTGGCGAAGGTGGCGAAGATCCTATCCGTTTCACCCCAGATGAAAATGGTGATTCTAGAATTTCTCGAATAAAACAAGTCGCTTCTGGGCGTTTTGGTGTCACCAGTTATTACTTAGCCAATTGTGATGAAATTCAAATCAAAATGGCTCAAGGAGCAAAACCTGGAGAAGGTGGTCAGCTACCAGGACATAAAGTAGATGCTTGGATTGGCAAAACACGTAATTCAACACCCGGTGTAGGTCTTATTTCTCCACCGCCGCATCATGATATTTATTCCATTGAAGATCTCTCACAATTGATTTTTGATTTAAAAAATGCAAACCGAGAAGCTCGTATTAATGTCAAATTAGTCTCTGAAGCAGGTGTTGGTACAATCGCATCGGGTGTTTGTAAAGCTTACGCTGATGTGGTCCTTATTGCAGGTCACGATGGCGGTACAGGCGCATCACCACTTAGCTCAATTAAACATGCGGGATTGCCTTGGGAGCTTGGTTTATCAGAAACCCATCAAACACTAGTAAAAAACAAATTAAGAAGTCGTATTGTTGTACAAACCGATGGTCAATTAAAAACCCCGCGTGACATTGCTATTGCTACATTACTTGGCGCAGAAGAATGGGGAGTTGCCACATCGGCATTAATTGTTGAAGGTTGTATTATGATGCGTAAGTGTCATTTAAATACTTGCCCTGTTGGTATCGCCACACAAGATAAAGAATTAAGAGCGCGTTATGAAGGTAAAGTTGAGCATGTGGTTAATTTCTTCACCATGCTTGCAGAAGGTTTACGTGAAATAATGGCAGAGCTCGGTTTTAAAACCATTGACGAAATGGTTGGGCAAACACAATGCTTGAAACTACTCGATGATATTGATCATTGGAAATATAAAGGCATCGATCTCTCACCGATATTGCATAAAGAAGGTGCGTTAGATGACGACACCCTTTATTGCAGTAGCCAACAAAAACATTTAATTAACGATATTATTGACCGCCAGTTAATTAAAGATGCGCAATCAGCCATTAATGACCAACAAACCGTTAACTTAGAAAGTAATATCATTAATACTGACCGAACAACTGGCGCAATGATTTCAAATGAAATCTCCAAAAAATACAAAGGTGCCGGCCTGCCAGAAGATACCATTAAGGTTAAATTTACTGGTTCAGCAGGACAAAGCTTTGGTTGTTTTGCCGCTAAAGGGTTACGTTTTGAATTAGAAGGCGATGCCAATGATTATTTTGGCAAAGGTCTTTCTGGTGGTAAATTAGTGGTTTATCCTGATAAAAAAGCACCGTTTAAAGCGAGAGATAATATCTTAATTGGTAATGTTGCTTTCTTTGGCGCAACCAGTGGCATATCGTTTATTCGAGGTATTGCTGGTGAACGATTCTGTGTTCGTAACTCGGGTGCAATAGCCGTTGTTGAAGGAGTTGGTGACCACGGTTGTGAATATATGACTGGTGGAAAAGCTATTATCATTGGCGAAACAGGACGGAATTTTGCAGCAGGTATGTCCGGTGGTGTTGCTTATGTATTAGACAAAAAAGGTGACTTCGCTTCTAAGTGCAATATGGAAATGGTTGAACTCGAAAGCATTGATGATGCTGAAGAAGTTAATGAACTTAAATCATTATTACTACAACACCAAGAAAATACGGGTTCCGATGTTGCTGCAGAGTTATTAGATGACTGGCAAGCCAGTATCAAACAATTTGTAAAAGTAATGCCTGTTGATTACAAGCAAATGCAAAACTATATTCAACAAGCGAAAGCCACTGGCAAATTCTCGAATGAATATGATATTGCCGTTGAAGCATTTGATATGCACCTTAAAAATATAGCCGCTCAGAAAGCCTGAGCCCGATAGGAGAATCATTATGGGAAATCCTGTCGGATTTTTAAATGTTAAAAGAGCGTTACCCGATGATCGTGATGCAAAAGATCGGTTAATTGACTGGCAAGAAGTTCATGAACACATGCCAGAAGATAAAATACGTAAACAAGCTTCACGTTGTATGGATTGTGGTGTGCCTTTTTGTATGTCGGCTAAATCAGAATATGCGCCTGCAGTTGCGGGTTGTCCGGTTAATAATGTCATCCCAGAATGGAATGATTTAATTTATCATGGACGTTGGAAACAAGCCTTACAATTGCTACACAAAACCAATAACTTCCCAGAATTTACTGGTCGAGTTTGCCCTGCACCTTGTGAAGGTTCCTGTGTTTTAGGCATTAATGCAGATCCTGTCACCATAAAGCTTCATGAATACAGCATTATTGAACGTGGCTTTAAAGAAGGCTGGGTAGTTGCCAAGCCACCATCAAAAAGAACCGGTAAAAAAGTCGCTGTTATTGGCTCAGGTCCAGCTGGCTTAGCTTGTGCTGCTCAGTTAAATAAAGCCGGCCATTTAGTGACCGTGTATGAACGAAGTGACCGAGTGGGTGGATTGCTAATGTACGGCATTCCTAATATGAAACTTCAAAAAGAAATTGTTCAACGTCGCGTCGATTTACTCACAGAAGAAGGTATTACTTTTGTCACTAATACTGAAATCGGTAAAGACATTCCTGCACAGCAACTTGAAAAAGATTTTGATGCTGTAGTCGTTTGTACTGGCGCTACCGTTCCTCGTGATTTACCAACGGAAGGGCGTGAGCTCAAGGGCATCCATTTTGCGATGGAATATTTAGCCGCTAACACTAAAAGCTTATTAGATAGCCAACACAAAGATGGTCAGTTTATCAATGCACAAGGCAAAGACGTTGTTGTTATTGGTGGTGGTGATACGGGAACAGATTGTGTTGGTACGGCATTACGTCATGGTTGTAAAAGTGTTATCCAACTTGAAATCATGCCTCAACCGGCGTTAAGCCGAGCATCAAATAATCCTTGGCCACAATGGCCAAAAGTTCTTAATGTTGATTACGGACAACAAGAAGCAATTGCCGTACAAGGTGATGATCCTCGTCAGTATTTATTGATGACTAAAAAGATTGAAAGTGATGGCAAAGGCAACGTAAAAGCCGTTCATACCGTTGAGATCGAATGGAAAAAATTAGACGACGGGCGAATGGTTCCTCAAGAAATTGCAGGTAGCGAAAAAGTTAATCCCGCTGATTTAGTTTTATTAGCCATGGGTTTTATGGGACCAGAAGCTGAACCATTAAAACAATTGGATATTAACTTAGCCAATAACAGTACCGTTGATGCAGAATACGACAAATTTGTTACCAATAAAGCGAATGTGTTTTCAGCAGGTGATGCGCGTCGTGGTCAAAGTTTAATTGTTTGGGCGATTGATGAAGGCCGTAGAGCGGCGCGGGAAGTTGATAGTTTTTTAATGGGAAAAAGTTACTTGCCTTAAATATCAACAAGCCATTACAAAAAAGGGTTTCAAAGTGTATTACTTCGAAACCCTTTTTTTATGCGTATTATAAATTTTTAAGCTAAAGCCACAATAGCAGCAATTAAAGTTATGTAATATTCAAGTTCAACTTGAATATTACATAGTTTAGCTTTGCTCCATAATAATGATTAAACGAGAAACTGCATTAGCCAAGAAAAGCTTCATTGTGATATACCTTGATATATTACATAAGCAAGTATATACTTTGATATATTACATTAAGATAAAGGGTTGAATTATGCGTTCTCAAACCGCCAAATTATTTATGAACGGACGAAGCCAAGCAGTACGCTTACCCGCAAATTATCGTTTTTCTTGCGATGAGGTTTTCATACGAAGAGATGAAAAAACGGGCGATATTATTATTTCAAAAAAACCCAATAGCTGGTCAGAATTCTTTGATTTGTCGGCTGATGTACCGCAGGATTTCATGAGTGTACGAGATAATGATAGTGATACAGAAAAGGACTTATTTTAGTGGACAAGCTCTATATGCTTGATACAAATATCGCTAGCTTTGCTATTAAGGGACACCCAAAGGTTAAAGAACAATTGTTAAAGTTGCCAATGGCTACTATTTGCATTTCATCAATCACGGCGGCAGAATTACTACGCGGTGTTGCAAACAAGCCTGAAGCTAAAAAACTTCCGCTTATTGTTAATGAATTTTTATTACGTGTTGAGACTTTACCCTTTGATAAAGATACAGCAAAAATATATGCGGAATTTCGAACACTTTGTGAACGCAACGGTAAATCACTAACCGCTTTTGATATGCTTATCGCATCACACTCCGTTGCAGTTAATGCCACGCTTGTTAGTAATGACAAAGCGTTTTTTAACACAGAGTTACTCGATGTTATTGATTGGACCGTTTAACCCAATTATTATCCTTTATTAAAATACATAACAACGAATTTGAAAATTAAGGCTTCTCTAGAGGTATTGTCGAACAAGAGCTGTAGCGATAAAAGTGTTACATGATGAAAGGAATGTCCATATAAACCCTCTAAACCGTACAGCTAGGTTAATCTGAACCGAGTTAAAGTGGACCAAACCCGCCCGTCAAGCGGTATGACTCTGTTTTAACGAACCTGTCCATCTCCAACAACCACAAATTTCTCGGTCGTTAGCGATTCAACACCCATTGGTCCATAAGCGTGAAGTTTACTGGTTGATATACCAATTTCAGCGCCTAAGCCTAACTCGCCACCATCAGAAAAACGTGATGAAGCATTCCACATAACAACAGCAGAATTAATACTTTTAATAAACAAATCAGCGCTTTGTTTATTTTCGGTGACAATCACTTCGGTGTGCCCAGAGCTAAATTTTAGTATATGTTCAATCGCTTGTTCAAAACTATCAACCACTCGTAAAGCAATTTCTAACGACAAATATTCTTTATCATATTCCTCATCACTCGCTGGTGCGACATTATCAAAATATTGAATACTTCGTTCACAAGCATAAACTTTAACATTAAATTCATTCAGTGCTTTAGCGGCTTTCACTAAAAACTCTTCTGCAATATCTTGATGAACTAAAAATGTTTCCAAAGAATTACAAACGCCTGGTCTTTGAACTTTACCGTTCAATAAAATCTTAATCGCTTTATCTTGATCAGCTTCTTTGTCCACATACAAATGACAAACGCCTTTGTAATGCTGGATGACTGGAATTTTACTGTTGTCACTAACAAAATGAATTAAACTTTCGCCTCCTCTTGGAATAATTAAATCCACCGAATCAGTTAAGGTTAACAATTCATTTAAGTGTTTACGATCAGGATCGGGAACCACGCTTATAGCCGCTTTGCTGATACCATTTTTTTCCAGCGCTAAATGCAATGCCGCTGCGATAGCTAAGCTAGAATGAATCGCCTCCTTACCGCCACGTAAAATAACCGCATTTCCAGCTTTCAAACATAAGGCGGCGGCATCGGCTGTTACATTAGGGCGAGATTCAAAAATCATTGCGATCACACCTAATGGAATTGACATTTTCGCGACTTGTAAGCCATTTTTCATGGTTTGTTTATTTTTAATTTTTCCAACAGGGTCTGCCTGTGTTGCAATTTGCTCAAGTGCTTGAGCAATATCTTCAACTCGATCGGTTGTTAACAATAAACGGTCTATCATGGCATCTGATAATTGATTTTCTTTTGCTGACCGAATATCTTGCTCGTTTGCTTTCAAAATATCAGCGGTTGTTTCACGAAGTGCTGACGCCATATCAGTTAACGTTTTATTTTTTATTTCTTCTGATAAAAGCGCCGTTTGAAATGATGCTTGTTTCGCTGCTTTTGCAAAATCGCGCATGCTAAACATAATGGATTACCTTGTATTAAATTGCTGAATTTTTAATGACGTTTAGAATAGTACATTTAAGCTTCTATACCTAATCATCTTGAGTTATTAAAGAACATTATTAAACCGATGAGAAAAATCAATGGTCAATGATAAGAGCTTTACCAAGGTAAAATTTCACCATTGCTATGCCAAAAAGTACCTGTGTTTTCTAAATTCAATTCGTCCACTCGTTGAGCTAATCTTTCGGCTGATAAGTCCGACGAAATATCGCCAGAAAAATTTACCATCTCTGTTTGAACATATCCGGGATGCAATATAGCCACAGAAATTCCTTGCGCCTTAAAATCTACTGCCATTGATTTGCTGGCAATGTTCAAGGCACATTTTGACATCCTATAACCATAGCTTCCACCTGAAGTATTATCTTCAATTGATCCCATTCGACTTGTGATCATTGCAATTTTACTGCCTGCTACTAAATTACTGTAAAGCGCTTCTACGACTCTAAGGGGTCCCAAAGTATTAACTTCAAACTGCTCTGTAATTCCAACATAGTCTAATTGACCAGACGCTAAACTCTGAAAGCTTTGACTTCGTAAAATCCCCGCATTATTTATTAATACATCAATTTTTCGGTCAGCCAACACTTTTTTTAATCGAATGACTCCTGTGGCTAATGAAATATCAATACCGTCTATAATTTCAATATTTAAAGAATCCAATGCTTCAGTTACATTCCTGCAAACGCCGATAACTTCCGCATTTTTTTGTAAATATACCTTACAAAGTGCCAAGCCAATTCCTCGGTTAGCTCCAGTGATAACGACTCTTAATTTTCTCATAGCTTACTCCAAGATTTTGACCTGTATTGATCACAATTATATTATTATGAAATTAAAGAATATCAGGACTTTAATATTTAAAAAAGACAATAAAAACCAACTATAATAATTAAAACACTCAAATATTTAAAAACTATGACAAAGCTATCTAGACGGTCATCAACCCGTTTACCATTACAGTTAAAAGTTAAAATAACAACAAAGTCTTTTTGCACTCGCAGTGTCATGACTCAAGACTTTGGTGACGGCGGATTATTTATTTTAGATAGTGAATTAGCTCAACAAGCAATTGATAGTGAGATAACGGTGCAACAAGATGAAGGTGCTACCGATGCCCCTATTCTAAAAGCAAGAATAGCTTGGACTAACAATAAAGGCGCAGGGATTGAATATTTACTAGATAATAATTAATCCGTAGATGCTCTTTCTGAAACGGTTTTTAGTAACTCAAGCCCTTGCACAAAACTATCACCAATCAATGAATCCATTAACAAAGCAAAATAATTTCCGATAATAATTGGTTCCATTTTACCGGTCATAAACCAAGTCACTTGTGTGTTTTCTCCTTGTTGTTGATAAGAAAATCCCGCTTTATAAACGGTCGAATCACCATCAAAAGTCATTTTATAGACCACACCGCCTGACAATGAAGATTCAATAAACGTCAAATGTCCGCTACCACTGCTTCCTACCCAAGATTGGGATGCACCAGCTCCTGAATGAATATCGCCTAGAGTTGTTTTAATACTCGGATCAAGCTTGGTCCAAGGTGACCATTTAGGCCAGTTTTCAAGGTTATTCACCTGCTGATGAACTGTTTCTATTGGTGCATCAATCACTATTTGTCGTTTAATATCAATTTGATTAGGTAAAATAAGTCCGACAACGGCAAAAAGCCCTATGATTGTTGCAAACGACTTTAGAAAAGTATTCATTGAGTTAGTCCTTTCTTTTAATAGACGATTCAGCGGTTAGTAATTAGATTTAATATCTAATAATAACATAGAGAATATCATCATACTAAACACGGCAGAACCAGC
>CAYZBK010000024.1:0-32530 GCA_964476655.1 uncultured Kangiella sp.
TCATTTTTTCTCTCTCAATTAATTAAACCAAAGCACTATTTAAGGCCGATTACGATACTTGAATGTATCATGTAACTCATATCCAAAAGTAATACCATCATCAATAAACTCACTCCCATTTTCATCTAACAAATAAATAGATCTTTCACCCGGTTGTCCATCTCCTTCATTTGTACCTGTATTCTGGCTAAGAATAGCTAACACCGCTTTTATAAAGAGTTTTATTAAGAACAATAAAAATAGAAACAACGCACTTAAAAATGTAGTTAGGTATCGCATTATAATTTTCCTTTTAAATTTGATAGACTTTCAAATTCAACCAAGGCTAATTCAAAACTAAAAGCCATTGGTACGTAGCACCACAACAAGCATAAAAGTGGGATTTAATTAAGGACTTGCTCCTCCCCTTTAGCTTGCTTAGACCAGTATCTTCCGTCCGCGATCCAAGTATAACCGATAATTTTTAACCTTGCCGCTCGAATGTCTCTAAATTTTTTTTCGGCATTATCAGGAAACTTTACATTATCCCTACACACAAAATTACCAAACTGATCATCGAACAAAAACGAATCAAAAACCGTTTCAGATTCCGAGGTCATTAAGCTTAAAAAGGATTTTTTCGCCTTATTCAACCATTGCTTTTTATTCACCTTAACCCCCTCCCAAAAAACGAAACTGAATTAAGTTTCTAAACTTACACTTGCTAAAAGCGAGCTTGAATTTTTGCAGCATCATAAACACCGTCAATAAAAACATCTAACATGTCACGAGGCATCTCACGATATCCTTTTTTTTGCCCTCCCGTTTTAATTTTCCACGCTTTTATTTTTGATTTAGTGACAACGACGTTTTGAGTATTAAATAATTCAACAGTTGCATCACTATCCAATTGTAAAAAATTAACGAGATGATGAAAAACATCATTGGTTGGAATAAACTGCATATTATTTAGATCCTGAAAAAGCGGACCTCTTCAAGAATTGATCGCCTTTTTTATCAACTGAGTATGTAAATAATGGATCACCATTTTTACGAACTACACCATCATTAATGTTTCTCTTAATTAGCCCACAACTCTCAAGACGAGATAATGGCTTATCTAACGACGATTTACATTTAACTCTGTCATAAAACAAAAACTCAACAATATCCAACTGTCCACAGCCTTTATGTTCATTTATATAAAGTAGAGCAATGTAATCTAATAACGAATGACGAGAACCGCTTTTAATACTAAGCTGATGAAATCCTTGCGCTAACTTAAGTGCATCAATTTGTTGCTTTAGCATTTTTAATGCTCCTTATTTAAAATATCAAACTCAAACAAAAAAGGATTACCCGTTGCTGTTTCGCGCCCACTTATTTCAACAACAAGAAAAAATTCAAAGCCATCACTTTCCTGCCTTACTTCGCCGTAAACCCCGCCAATTAACTTATTGTAAATACTAAGTAGATCTTGTGCCGCTTCAGCATTATCAAACACTTTGTGACAGCTCACAAAATCAGATGCTATTTGAATTTTATTTAAATCGCTACTCTCCATTTTTGAGTTCCTTTTTGTTTTAATTAAAAATAATTCCCACAGTGCAGGGTGCATTGTGTTTCGTCCAGATTCCCAATCTTGCCATGTTCGCAATTTCGAATATATGACATCAGCCGCCTTGGTCTGAGTCAACCCAAGCGCTAAGCGCTTAGATTTGATTTGTTTTGGGTTATTATTAATAAACATACTACCAAACCACCCACAATTTCTTTAAACTCGCTCATTATAGTGTTAACGCTAATATCTAACATTTTAAGCCCTCCCCACTACTTCTAATTCATCATCTAAGTAGATTTTCCAACCACCCTTTCCAAATTGCAAATCTTGCAATTGTTGTAAAACTTCAACGGCGTTATCACCATTTCTAAAAAAGTTTTCTTTTTGAAAATTATTGTCTGATAAAATACAATGATATGTGTTCATGATTTATTCCCTTTTGGAATTTAACGTTTTTTTAAAATAACTTGTTCAGCTATCAACTTAGTTAATCTCTTAACTTGCTGCTAATTATACACGCATTACGTGTATAGTAAAGAAGAGATTTAATTTAAATTCTAATTTATTTTCCTTTGATTCTTGAATTTATATCTTTGCAACCAGGGCGAAAGCAAGGTTTCACCCTGGTTGATAGAGACTAAAACCCTTTTGGCATCCACTGACACAACTCTTCTTTGGTTAATGGAGAACCTTGAGGAACTTCACCATTAACAGCACCACTCAGTATCGGTGTAAAAAAGGAGGCTTTTTTATTAATATTTGCATTAACAAATTCATCACCTAACAACTCCCTTTTAACACCCTCAAAACTTGAACCCTTTAGGCGCTTGAAAAAATTACTCTCTTCGGGTCTAAAATAATCGGACTCAACAAACCCTGTCTCATTTAAAATATAATTGTTTAAAGCATCATTATCAGAATAACAAGAACCTAGCGAAATACTTGCACAATACGCCATCAATTCCTTTTTCGACTTGTTCGACAAAGCTCTAAACAGTTTCAAACTCTCAACAGTATTATCGACTACCCATGAGCGATCGAGCGTTGCCAAATTATCATCTAACATTTTTTGAGCTTTAGAATCGGCAATATCCTTTTTGCTTGATTCTTCTTTAGTATCTTTAACCGTTAAATCCAAAGGATTCTTACCCCAACCCGACACAAAAACTTCAACACAAATAGAGAACATAGCCAAATCAGAACTTAACGATGTATTTTCAATTAAAGCCGCTTTCATTAAAGATTTCTTATAAGCCGACAAGTCTTGCAAAAGAGCCTGTGAATACATTGGCTCGTTTTCTTCCGTCATTTCAACGTCTGACTCGTCAGATTTAGGTTTCGCTCTATCAGGGTTTCTAAACACCTCTAACGCTTCAAAGTCTTCATCCCTCACTAAACCAGGGTGAACAACTAACCCCCCATCATCATTAATCGTAACGACACAACCTGCAAACGCCATTTCATTTTTTTGAGGGATTTTATAAGACTCTATTTCTGTCTCAATCGATTCAATTACATCATCAATATCCACCCATTCTTTATGTAATTTATCACTCCAATCTTCTCCATCCCGATCCATGTTATCTAACTCATCCAACCTCTCTTGTTTTACTTTAAGATTTGTTAACAGTGCTTTTGGCTTTTTCTTGAATTCACGCCCAATAGTCGAATATTCCGAAACTTCCCAACTTTGTAATTTAAACTCAACATCAACCCATTTCCAAACTTTTTCTAATTCAGAAACCTCTAAACCAATTTTTTCATTAAGCATTGAGTCAAATAATTCTTGATCTGCTAGATATGAGTTATCACCAAAAAGATCCGTTATTACGATCCCACCCGCTTTTTTATAAGCTTTTAATGTCACATATTTAACGAGCTTATTATTATCGCTTGTCGCTTCATCGGTTAGATATGTGCGAATATTATTACTATTAAATCGAAACTGATCGTTCTTCAACAATTCATATATTTCTATCTGTTTTGGGTGATCTTTTGAAATTGAAAAAGCCTCCAATAACTCTAGTTCTAATTTGCCCGCTCTTGCTAACTCTAATAGTCTTGGTGCAACAGTGCCTAACGATAATCTTTGCTCTACAAACCGCTTAGTCACACCAAACTGTTTTGAAATATCGGTAACACTCAATCCATCAACATCACTTAAATAAGTAAACGCTTCAAAATCATCGACAGGGTTGGTTGCTTCACGGTGATAGTTTTCTGACAAACTAAGTGCTTTTGCTTTTTCACCTTTTTCAACATCAACAATTCTAACTGGTACAGTCGTATCGAGAGAATAATGACCATCCCCCACCAAACTTAAACACTGAGCAAACCGTCTTCCTCCCGCTTCCACAAGGTATTTACCCGTGGAATCTTTCGGTGAAACAACAAGATTTTGAATGATACCTAGAGTTTTTATTGAAGCCTTCAAACTGGAATCGCTTTTCTTTTTGGTAGCCGTTTTTCTCATATTCTCTGGCGATAAACCCAATTCAGACAATTTTAAGTTTATTAGATTTGACATATTTATTTCCTTTTGAAAATTCGTTTTAAGGGTATGTGTTTTATGCGCTGTTTTGCGCTTCACATGCTCCGGCGACGATGTCAATCAGGCTGTTGGTGAGAAGTCCACAAAAATTTATGCGCTTATGCGGCCTGCAACGTAGTGAAGCCACGAGCGTAAATTATTGTTGACTTTGGGCGAGCTAAATCGCCAGAAAGGTTCAATAAAGGATTGGATTTATTCCTTCATTTTTATTTTTTTGTTTGGTGAAAACAGCGTGATAACACCGTATTTTTTGAACTTGCGTTGGGCTGATTGAGAGGTCTTGTCCCGCAGGGATGAACGTTTAGAGAAACCGGAAATGAACCCCGTAGGGAACGCCCATATATGTAATTAGAACTAATTTACGTTAACAAGCTTCCGACAATAACTTTTTCATTCTCAAATTTAAAGCTTTCTCGTTTTCAGAATCTAATTCAATATTAGAACTAAACAATTCCGTAATAATTAACATTAAATCTCTATCGTTATCATTACAAATGCAATCAATTAAAGTACCAGTATCAAATTCTTTTAATAGCTCATCACTATTTGAGCAACTAACTATATTGTCATAACCTATCTTCTTAATTAAGATATCTAAATCACAACCCGACAAACCATTAACATCTAGATTATTTATGTCCATAATTTCAACTCTCCCAACAATTAGTTACTAATACTTTGGCTTACCACCTTGATCGAAATAAGTCCTTTTACAGGCTGGAAAACCACTACACCCATACCAAGGAATTTCTTTTTTATTTTTCCCAACCCCCTTAACTTTCACTCTTCGTACTAAAGGTTTATCACAGTCCTCACACTTGAATTTTGTTTCATCGATAACCTTTTTGGGTGATGTATCAGGCTTTCCTTTTTTATCTTTGAATGTTGACTTGCAGTTTGGACAAGGCCAGAAAAACCCAAATTTCCCTTTGATACGCTTGATATTAGAATTACAACCCGGGCAAGAATGAGTTTCAAGACTTTTATAATCAGGTTTGCCCGATTTATTAGGTAAAGTAGCATTACAATCTGGGTATTTATTGCACGCCCAAAAAACTCCGCTCGCGCCGCCTCTTCGCCTAAGAAAGCCATCGTCACACTTGTGGCATTTATGGCTCTCAACAGCGATAGTTAGGCCGTTAACTTTAACGTCGGCCACTTGTTTAGATATAAAAGAAACTAATTCAGTAATAAAATTAAGAGTCGTATTATCGCCACTTTCTATAAGCGATTGCTGTTCATGCCAAAGTGCAGTCATATCCGGGTTAGTCGCAATTTCAGGCAAAGAGTCAAAAAGTTGCTGACCGACCGCAGTACTAATTACCTTCTTACCCTTTTCGGCAAGAAAGCCAACCTTGAAAAGCCTAGCCAGTATTACATCACGGGTTCTCGATGTACCAATTCCACCATTTTCGCCCTTTTTATCCTTGTCTTTAGCAATTAATAATTTTTTAATTTCAGGATCTTTAATGTATTTGGCGACTTTGGTTAAATCATTCAACAAAGCAGCCATTGTATAAAGGGGTAAAGGTTTAGTTTCTTTATCTAAAACGTTCATAGCAACACATTGGCCGCTATCATCAGTAATTAAAGATGATAGATCTATAGCGATTGATTCGTCGCTTTCTGAATCATCATTTCTATCTTGCTTATAAAGAATTTTCCAACCGTCGGAAACAACTATTTTACTACGAACATTAAATTGATGAGTAGCACAATTTAATACAATTTTAGTTTCACGATATTGCTGCTTAGGGTAAAACTGAGCAATATAAGCCTGTGCAACTAATAAATAAATATTACGGAGCGGTTCTTTCAAAGTACTTAAATCAACAACCGCCTGTGTCGGAATAATCGCATGGTGAGCGCTAACGTTTTTATTGTTAAACGCACGACTCATTATTTTAGGATCTGCTTTGTTGGAAATATCGGTATATTCTGCGGCTGTTTTAGATATAGCATTTAATACATGAGGTGCATCTATATGTTGCTCTTCATTCAAATACTGACAATCAGTACCGTTGTAAGTTATGAGTTTATATTTTTCGCGCAATTCTTGCGTGATTTTCATTACCCGATCGGGTTTGTAATTGTATTGTTTAGCAGCCGCCACTTGCAGTTTTAAAATACTATAGGGTAATGGCGGGCTTAATTCTTTAACGCTTGAATCTGAACTAATAATGCTAGCAGGCTGCTTACTGCAATCATTAGTTATTTTAAGGGCGTAATCTTTATCTGTGAGCCTTTTTTTATCATCAACAGGTGAGGACTCCAAAGGTATATATTTTGCTGGAAATGAAAAATTTATAAAATTAAAATCACCAATAACTTCAAAATAAAATTGTTTTTCGTGGTTAGCGTTCAATCTATCACGTCGAACCACCAAGCCTAAAATCGGAGTTTGTACTCTACCAACCGAAATAATCCCCTCGTACCCTTGTTCTTTTGCTTTAACAGTGTAAGCACGAGTCATATTAAAACCATACAATTGATCGCCCCAGCTGCGAGCTAATGCTGATTGATATATTTGATAATAGTCACTGTTGTTAGTTAAATTGTTTAGCGCTTTTTTAATAACGCTTAAATTATTATCATTAGTCATGAAACGTAAAACAGGTTTTTTGTTTTTACAGAAGTCTAATATTTCATCAATGATTTGCTGACCCGCCGGATCTGGATCACCCGCATTTACGATTGTATCAGCCTCGTTCATAAGCCTTTGGATCGCTAAAAATTGAGACTTAGTGTTAGTTTTTATTTTATGTTTAATTTCAGGATGATAAATGGGTAAATCATCAATTAACCATTTTTTATATTTGGCGTCATAGTCTTCAGGTGTATACATTTCTAACATATGACCAATACACCATGTCACCTTATCTTGGCCGCAAATATAATGAGTGTCTTGACGAGAACCCCCCCCCAACCCCTCGACAATCGCTTTTGCTAATTCGGGTTTTTCTGCAATAAACAATCGCTTCATATTTTGAACCCTCCTTTAAAAAACTATTTTATATTTTTTCCAAAAAAAAGGTCAGACATTAAATAATGCTTGACCTCAAAATAACAAAGTGAATCTAGCGATTAAGTGAATAATTAATCGTACTAGTGTGCTGAATTGTTTTAGTAGTAAATCGGTTTTCACTGCCAAAGCCATCATTAAACACACTGGTAAGAGTCAAATCAACATTAAAGCTCCAAACAAGATTTTTATCATAAAAGAGCGCTGAGTAACTAGAGAACAAATCTTGATCGCCAACCGATATATCATTATAAATAGTAGCCGAAGGAAGAGTGTGATTTAACCGAATAGTTAATGTATCGTTCGGTGCTACTGTATACCAATCGCTAGATGCTGTTTGAACAGTACCATCTTGATTCACAACAACAAAACCGACTGATTGTATATTTTTATTAGGTTCACTAATATTACTAAAAACATTTCTAGGGTATCCACTTACAGATGTTGGAGCCTCAATATAACGCGCTTGCCAACCATCATCCGCACCCGCGCACTGGCCGAAACTCAAAGAGCCATTATTAAGATATCCCCAACCTGTATATTCAGTGCGCGGGTATTCTACGGTCTCTGAAGTACTATAACTAATTTGCGAAAAGTTGCCGTGATTTGATTTAGTAGAAACAACAACCCAAGGATTATCAACAACCAAAACACTTAAATCATCAGATTCAAAATCAACAGATTCACTTGACAACCCTGGAATAGTTAAAGACTGGGTGTTTGAACAATCCTCGTTGTGACACAAAGTTACTGCAACAGCACTGCTATAATCTTGATCTTGACTACAGCTAGTTGACGTTTGCGTGCCGCCGTCGGGGCCGACATAATAAGTAACTCGTCTAACATGATTCTTGTTTTTTATTCGCCACTGCTCCCCTTTTGCGACATTGACTAAGTGCTTTCTTTCGCCGCTCTCATAAGTTTGAGAAAAAACACCTTTAGTGGCGTTTGTAATTTTCACGCGGATGCTTTTGTTGGATGGGTTGGCAAAAGAAGCAATAATTGGCTGGTCATTTTTATTGACCGCTGAACTTCGACTAGTAAAATTTAAACCATTAAATATAGAGGCGCTAGATTTTGACACGACAAGATTAAGGGCCGGCGCAACAATTTCTGCAAACCATTCATAAGATGTAGTAACAGCATTTCCCGCCTCATCAGTTAAACGAATTTCTAAACGATTAATATCTGATAACTCTACGGACTCATACGATATATCAAGTAAATCACTTGTTAAAGGAAAGATAGCAAGACTATTGTTAACCTTAACCGCATCTGCCCAGTTTTTAACAACTGTTCCATTCCGCACATATTGGTATTCAACGATCATATTTTCAGGCTGCGAAAACACCCCTGAGCCTTGGTTGTCTTGTATAGCCATTTCGATATACATGATTTTTTCATAATCATCACCAGCACCTATAGGGTTAAAATTAAACGAACTCCAATCCGACCGGTCTAAACCAGTTGTCATATGATCATTTTCATAAACAAGCGTTTCCGTAACACCCCCATTACTCAAACGACCAAGAGACAGCCAGTCGAAATCTGTAGGTGAGCTGGTGTTAAATCGACCATCTCTATAAGTTGGCGACATAGAGGGCGGTAAATTATCAACATCGACAACATGCTCATACGTACTAGAATTACCCGCAATATCAGTAATAACCACACGCATTACAGTGTGAATGGTTGATAAGTTGATAGCTAGTGACCAAGCGCTATTGTTAACAACTGCATTAACACTATCCACTACAACCATATCAATACCCGACCCATTTTCAGTATGGGTTCCAGAAATCGTATAATTAAAATTACCTACCAAGATCGGCGAATCAATTGTTAATACCGGAGCCGTATTGTCAAAACTAATAGTGAACTGGCGATAACTAGTTTTACCCGAGACATCAAAAGCTCGAACACCTATTTCGTGAGCTCCATCTGCGTAAGCGTTAGAATTAATAATTACTACTGGATCGTTAATATCAACAACACCGCTCAATATGACACCACCCACATCAACCTGTAACGATGTCAAATTCGCATCAACCGCACTAGCGTCAAAACTGAAAGATCCGTTCTGCCAGGTTCCAGTTAATGCATTATCAGGTATGACGGGGGCTGAATTATCAAATGAAACTGTGAATTTGACATATGACTCGTTAGAAAATTCATCTGTTGCTCGAACGCCTATTTCGTGAGCTCCATCAGTATATAGTGTCGTATTTATATCAACTGCTGGAGAGTTAATATTTTGAGCGCTCCCCAAAACAGAACCGTCGATATCAAAAACAACCGATCCAATAGCGCTATCATCTGTAGCACTAACCGCAAATGTCATTAAGCCTGCAAAAACACCTGAAATATTGGTCGCTACTTCTGGTGCAGCATTATCAAATGAAACTGTGAATTTGACATATGACTCGTTAGAAAATTCATCTGTTGCTCGAACGCCTATTTCGTGAGCTCCATCAGTATATAGTGTCGTATTTATATCAACTGCTGGAGAGTTAATATTTTGAGCGCTCCCCAAAACAGAACCGTCGATATCAAAAACAACCGATCCAATAGCGCTATCATCTGTAGCACTAACCGCAAATGTCATTAAGCCTGCAAAAACACCTGAAATATTGGTCGTTACTTCTGGTGCAGAATTATCAAACGCTTCAGGTTCAACACCGTTAAAAACTTCATGAGTATTATTTGTGATTGACAAAACAAAGTCATTTAAATCCGGCAACAGATCTGTATTGTAATTTTGACCGATAGCATAACTATGGATTGCGTGTGCAATACCAAAACGATATGTATTTGCTTCAATCGCCAGGCCGCCAAAAATTATTTGCCCCTCACTGCCGACACCATTTAGAATATCATCAGCGTTCAAATCTTCATTAAACGACCCTAATAACGTCAGTGAGTTATACAAACTATCATCATTACCGTTTTCCAATGCTAGCTGCGACCAACCCGCAAGGGTAAGACGATGTTGAGTTGCTTCATCAAACGTTAGAGCATTCAAATCATCAGCGATCGGCATCAATAAAGGTATAAAACCAAACATTTCAACCATTGTTTCTTGCGCGTAATCATACGCATCTTGTACATTTGCATTGTTAACTATTTTGTTAAATGCAAAGCTGGATTGAAAAGATGATAAAGCAGATAAATAAACAGGCAGATGTAAATTTTCGAAATTAATAAGAAAATCAACAGGTTCCGAAACATTAACAGTTGAGTTATTTAAAAACTCTGAATAAGAACCTCCGCTAACACGCAACAAGAAAAATCTCTCACCGTTTAAAATAGGTAATAAGCAATATCCGTCGCTGTCCGTGGTACAACCCGCAACTAACCCACCCAAAACACCTAAACTATAATCAAAAACCTCTATTGAAGCACTAGAAAACAAACCATTAACACTAATTGAAGGTATGTCTATTTCTGTTTTTAGCTCATAAGTAAACACTGTCTGATTATCAGATTCATCATTAATAGTAAATACAAGCTCACCCAGATCATTTGGTGAAGATGCTAACCAATCATTACTTAAGTACTCTACAACTAGAGGCACTAGATAGCGACTGCTATCAACCTGCGCAGATAATCGCACTGGATCTACTACAACTTCATTACCGATTGAAAAAGCATACTGAACTATCAAATCACTATCTTCCGAATAAACACCACCCCCACCAACATCAGAAACATCAACCCCAATAAAGGCTATTTTATTTTCAATTAAGTCAACCTCAGTTAACGGAACATCATCAAGAGATGAATTAGTGTAATCCACATATAATTTTGAAATATTAAAATCATGTTCTTCTAGGGAGCCATTTATTACGCTACCCGCCTCCGTTAGAAAATCAGCATTAGAATAAATACCGTCAAATGTAGGATCAAACAAATCAACATTAACAACGATCTCAGATATCGTGTTATTACCAAAAGAATCAGTTAAATCCAATTTAACGCGATTTACACCACCCTCTAAAACAATATCGGCAAAAAACTCATTTTCACCGATAGTTGCGTCTACACCATTTACAACAACCGAAAAATTACCAGCAGTTTGATCGCTAATTATTCCTGTCAAATGATAATTTATTTGGTTGGTTAATAGGTTGGATGTCACTGTTACGATCGGCGCACTATTGTCTACGTTGAAAAAATAAGATGCTTCTTGAGTATTACCAATTGCATCTACTGCGGACACTAAAATTACATGTTGTCCATCTACAAGTTGAGTACTATCAATCGATACACTCGGAGCGTTTATATTACCCGCAGAACCATATTCTTCACCATCCACAGAAAATGAAACACTAGCCAATCCGACTGGATCGGTAACATTTACCGAGTAATCAAATAAACCAGAAAAAATTGTACCTTGCGGATGATTAGTTGTAATTAAGGGGCCGCTTGCGTCGATAGGTTGAGGTGTAACACCACCAAATATAGAATTCGACGTTGAAGCAAACGCTTGTGCTGAAGCAATTATTGATTCTACGGTTAAGCCTGTTTTGTTTATTTCTAAATCATTAACAACCCGAATCATAGCAGCCGCTATATCACGTCTGTAAGTATGCGCTGAAATGATATGAGAGCCCATAGCCATCCTCGCACCGTCAAACCCTATGAGCCGTCCATCATATGACGCATCTTCAAAAATAATTTCAGCGAACGCTATAGAGTTATATAAAGTATGTGGTTGACGATTATTTTCAATAGATATTTCACTAGTGAGTTGTGAAATTGCGGCGGCATAAAATCCATACAGTAACTCGTCTGTTAGAATTGCACTAGCATTTGTAGCGTCTGTTATATTGGCTGGATAAGTCGATAAAATATTTAAATTTAATAATCCAGATACAGTACTATTAGCGTTTGAAATTGCATTAGCTGCACTTTCACCATTTTCAAAATAATGAGGAAATAAAGCAACAGCAAGATTAGTCCAGGGTGTTATCATTATTCTAATTGAAGAACCAGATTCAAAGTAAGATAATGCTCGAAGCATATTACTATCACTTAATACAACACTAACACCAGAAGCTTCTTCAACATAACTACCACCAATTAACTCTAGTAAAATAGGTTGGGACGTGGAGCTTTGAAGCGCAATACTATAATAACCTCGTTCATCCGTTTCAGTTTGACCTAATAAATCCCCCTTCACACCATCTTTAAATGAATATACTAAAACATTACCATTCACTATCAACGCATCAACAGCATTACCGTCGATAGTTGATGTGGGTGGTAGTGGTGGCAAAGCACTATCCTCATCACTAGAGCCACAAGCCGCAATTACAACTGTTAACACACAATAAAAAACAACCTTTAATAAAAATCTCATACCCGCTCCTTATTCCTTTTTAAACTATTATTAATTTTTAAAACTGAAAACCAAAATTAAAACTTAAACCACTTTGTCCATCACCCAATGTTTGCTGATATGAAAATCCATAAATCAAAGCACCAAAATCCAACTTAACTTCTGCGGTTCCTGAAATAACGAAAGCTATTTCATTATCACTCACATCTTTATAAGTAGTTGCCAAGAAACCGCTATCATCAACGATGTGACGATTAATATATTCCGCGTCAGAAACAACAATCCCAACCCCCACCCAAGGTTTAAACGAACGGGTCGCACGATAACGCCACTGGTATTGAATATTCAAGCTAGTTGATTTGACAGCCAACCCTATTTCATCTGTCGATGCGGAGAAATCATCATCGATAGCATTCAATTCGACCCAAACCCGCGAATCCCTACCAACATTATAAGCTACAAAAACGTCAATAGGTTTAATTACAAGTTTCAACTCGGTATCACCATTTGGGCTACCTACACTGTAAAACCCAAACCCGGGATATAAACCATAATTAAAGCTCTCGGCAGCACTATTAACACCCGAAAAAAACAAAAAGCAAATAGCGACTAATAGTTGTTTCATCTGTATATTTCCTTTATTTGTTAAATAGAAAGATTAATGTTGAGCATATCATTATTGGTAAGTGCAGTTCTACTAACATTTATAACGCTTACATTTTATACGAAAATTTGTGAACTACATCACAAAAAGCAAGATTAAAGAAAATTCAATTGTTAACTGATTATTCGAGCTTTTCGAGGGCTAGAGCCTCAGACATTTTAGATTTTGGGATCGTAATGGTAATAGTTAAAAAACCCTCAAAACTAGAGTGCTCCAGAACTAAACCAGCAGCCCTACTCAAATGAGAAGTCTCATTCGAGTCTCTGCCGATATCAACCAAACGCTCTTTATCAACTAAAAATCGGCGTAGCTTTACTTTCTTTTCTGGCGAAAAAGAAAAATCACATATCACACTATCAAACTGCTCTGCCGTTAATTTCTTTAGTTTTGGCGATATTTTCTGTACAGCAGCCCGTATCGTGCGCTCAGATACATCAAAATGCTCAGCGGCATCTTTTTGCGTGTATCCATCCACAAGGCAATAACCAGCCCTTGAGCTCTCCTTTTCTGAGAGGTTGTATTTCTTTGCTAGTTTCCGAAATACCGAGTCTTGTATTTTTATTATTTTCATTGATTGGGGGTTTAGCGTTAAAAGCTAATAATAAATTGACCACAAATAAAAAACAATGTCTTTAACAAATAGATCTACATCTGAACTAGCTTGAAATTAAATCAAAATCTAAATAGAACCAAACAAGAACTAGAGTAAAACCAAAATAAAATTAAAACAAATGTAGTTTTACCTTGCAATAGAATAAGTTTAGAACTAAAGTAGAACTACTTTAAAAGTAAAGTAAAACTAAAGTAACGTTAGAGCAGAATTAAAACCAAATTAAGGAAATTGTAAAATGCCATTAATAACGATATTCAATTCAGATGGGGGAGTCGGTAAAACAACCATCGCGTTTTCGCTGGCTGTAGCGTTAGCTACTGATCACAATAAACGAGTTAAATTGATCGATGCCGATCCGAACAAAACCTCTGGTGCTACAACGCTAAAAGAGTACCGAGATAAATCAGAATATGGTTTATCGAACCTAGATGTTGTGAAGGTTAACGGCAATTGTCGAGAAGACTTAGAAGCTTGGGGTGAAATAAATGACTTTGTGATTATCGATTGCGGCGGACAAGATAATACTAAAACAATGTTATCAGCATTGTGCGCATCAGATGCGGCCTACGCGGTTTTTAGTATTGATGGTATATCTGAGAAATTTATGGGTGTCATGGATGAGCTTATCGAGCAAGCAAATGATTTTAGAAAAATGGGAACAAAAGATAAACTGATTACTGGCGGTATAATTAATAAATGTGATCCAACGAAAGGTCATAAGCACAATCGGGATGCTAGACGAAACCTTGAAAAAACATCACATCTCAAACCACTAAATCAATCACTAACGTTATATCGAGCACCGTACACAGAAGTTACCAAAGAAGGCGCAGGGATCAGTGAAGTGGATCATGAAAAAGCAAATTTTGAAATGAATCGATTAATTAAGGAGACTTGCGGAAAATGGCTATAAAAAAGAAAGCTCAAAACCCAATGGATGATTTCATCAATAATGGATCTACAAATGGTGAAAAAATCAAAACTAATTTAGAACCAGAACTAAACCAAACCCAAACCACAAAAAAGGTTAGCGCAAAAAAAAACTATCAAAAGGCGACTAAAAAAATTCTGCTTGAGGATGCGAGTGATTGTTCATCATTTACAACCCCAATTAACTTGTTTGAACTCTCAGCGCTGAGGTTTCTAGCTGCAAAAGACGAGCGCTCTATGCGAAAAATGGCCCGAAGGCTATGGGCTAAATTGATCGTTGATGAGGCTAAAAAGGAAGGTTTTAATTTAGAAAATGCGTTTGAATATATAGAAGATAAAGAGTATGAATATAACGGTCAATTCAAACAATAACTATCTTCAAAATTAAAGATAAAAACTTTAAAAAAGTTTTTATCTAATTAAATTATTTAAAAATTTTAAAATTAGTAAGATGATCGGTTGCTAGTTGCCAAAGCAACCGAGTTTGAGGGTGGATGACATCTTTTCGTCATCTAGCCGATATTATCTCGGCCCCAAGAGTGTAGCGATTGGTTGGCTAGTAATAACGCAATGGTTCAAATATTTAGAAAAAACTCGATTTATCGAGGCTTTATAAAGAACAGTTTAGATCTTTACTATAAGTATTCTTTGCGCTGTTATTTGCACTAATAACTTAAAATTAACTAAACCGAAAACAACCCCGGTGGAAAGGCGTAAAAAAACCTTAATAAAGGGCTAGAAATGCGTTTTAAGAGGGTAAAGATAAAGAGGTGCATGATAAAACGAATTATCACGTAATCTCGCCTTAGCGGGGTGGAGAGGCTCCTATGGCGTGCGCGTAAATAGGATGTTTATCGATAATAAGCGTTTTTAACTCGCTTATTGATTTTTGAGGGTGGGATTTTTGCAGGCTAACAAGTAATTGAATAGCTTCTTTTTTGAAGTCAGTATCACGCGCTTTTTCTTGTTTCGATTTTAAATCGTGCTTTCTTTGTTGTTTAATCCGGTTGTATTGCTTCTTTTGCACGCTATAAAAATGTCTATCGGTTTTTTTCTCGGCTGCTCTAGCTGTTTCAAATTCATGGGTGTTGGGGCGAGCCAAACGTGCTTTATCATTTCGCTGTTTGCGCTCAATTTCAGAATCTAACTGATGCCTGGTAATACCTGCAAGCTCAAACGCTTTTCTTGATATGAAAATTTCGCAATGCTTTTGCTCTGGTTTTAACTTGTTTTTTTTGTATCGAACCCGTAAAAGGTCTGTTTTTCGGTACAAATCTAAAAATCTTGAGCCTCGGGACAATGAGAGAAACGTGGCCATTTCATCGACTCGACCAAGGTTAACAAAACATTTGAACCAGTTTTTATCGCCTATTGCCGTGAAATTAACCGTACTAAACAGCACTATCCATGCAGCTATATCACGCTCGATCCCTATGCGAGTCCGATAACCGTAACCTAGGGTTTTATGGATGGCTGAGGTATGATTGGAATTCACGACACGACCAGAATTATTAATTGCCTTTTCCATTGTCTCACCAAAAAAAGCACCTTTACCCAGATAGCGGCGCGCACGTTTTCGTACTTCTTTGAAATCAATGTGAGGATTATTGCAGGATAAAGCGCCTTTAGGTCTACCTTTTGGGCGATTATTTACTTTTTGTATCGTTTTTTCTTGTACACGAAAACTATCAACCACCCCTCCAATATCCTGTAAATGTGACATCGAAGGTGCATTATTATGATTAATCATAACCCATGCTTCCCTTTTCTTTATTTTATTGTTTGCAAAAGGGCAGCGTTCGGAATACAATTAGCTTGTATCGAATACGAACACTACCTGAATACGAACACCACCTCTTATCATTGTGGTTATTTAAAAAACCTGCTCTCGAAAGCGGGTTTTTTTGTGCCTAAAACTTAAGTTCTAATTTTAATTTTTCCAAAAAACCAATCCTTTCTTCGTTAAAAAACAGTTAAAGTATGCAATTAAATCGCACAATAATTGAATCTCTGGAAATGATCAAGAAAATAAGCTCCAAAAGTGGACTGATAGTCCAAGTTTTTTAGATATTAGAAAAACTAGAATGATTGTTAGGTGTGATAAATATTAGGTAGTATCAACATCGAAACCTATATTTTGGGGGTTAAACCAAAATATAGGTCAATAGATAACAATATTTCAACGGTGGACTAATGATTGAAAATAAATTTTCTACGTGTATTATAAGAATGATAATTTGACCGATAAGAGTATTTAACAATGAAAGCCCTGATAACAACCCCTGTCCCTATAGATCGTCAAAAGTTAGTAATAAAAGACAACGCCTTAATCATGGCGAGTTATTCACTATCTGTCGAAGAGCAAAGGCTAATCCTAGCCTGCATAGAAAAGGCGCACAGCCAGAAAAAACCTTTATCAATGGGGGAAACTGTTGAAATGTCGTTAACGGTGCACGAATACGCAAACCAATATAAAGTATCTATGTCGGCAGCTTATAAAGCTCTCGGTAAATCAAGCGATAGATTATACGATAGGTCTATTTTTATTAAAGAAAATGGAGTTAAACGAAAAATACGGTGGCTTCAAGAACGCGCTATATACTCATCAGGAAAAGTGAGGCTTGTATTTTCTAACGTTGTTTCAAAACATATTAGAGAAGTTGTTACCACTCAAACTGCTTATTTACTGGCTCAAGCTACCCAATTAAGAACGCAGCATTCAATAAGGCTTTTCGAAATATTTCAAACGAAAATAGATCCTATCAGCCAGGAAGGGACGTGGGAAGTATCAGTGGAAGAATTTAAAATCCTACTTGATATAAAGGAAAAGTACACACTTTGGCGAGATCTAAAAAGGAAGGTCATTGTTCATGCTGTAGAGTTGATCAATAAAAATACTAGCTTAAAAGTTGAATGGTCTCCGAGTGAAAAAGATAACAAAAAAATAATACGTATAAAATTTGAAATATTTGAGGCCACACAATTAAATCTTTCTCTCAAATAATGTCAAAGCCACCAATTAAACTAAGTGTGACAAATGATAGAATCAACCCTAGACCATCTATAAACACTGACTTCAAAAGTGGACTAATGGTTGAAAGACATCCGAAGCCCTTATATATAAGGGATTAAAAGTGGACTGATAGTTGAAAGCGCTTAAAATAAAGTACGGTTAAAGGTGACAAATGCAAGACTCCCTCCTAAACCCCACTAAACACGCGCTTCCAAGTGTGACAAATAATAGAATTGACTCTAGACCAGCTATAAACACTGACTTCAAAAGTGGACTAATGGTTGAAAGGCATCCGAAGCCCCTAAGTAAGTGAAAAAGAAAAAATTCTAAACCTTCCAAAATACCTAATCCTGGCAAAGAAATATCAAGCTTCAATTGTCTATTGTTTTAGTGAGCCCTAAGCGAATTTTTTACACCCATTCACTTAACCATTTTACAAATGATTAAGTGAATGGGTGTCGCGAAGCGCCGAACCTGTTCGGGCCATCGGCTGGATCAACGGCTTTGTTGCGCGTATTAATTTATTTCATCACGAAGTGGCCGCAGGCATGAAATAAATTAATAGCAGCTACAAAGCGAAGAAAAATAGGGGGAGTTGAGAGCTAGCTCGATTACACCCCCTTTTTCTTCCGTTGATCCTGCTTTTTTTGAGGGGATGGGAATAACCTTAAAACATTGTTATATCTAAAGATATACAAGTTTATTCCCGTCCTTTAGTGAACCCGTTAAGGTTTCACTGGAAATCTATCAAAATTACCTGTGAAACAGGCCGAAGGCAGTAAGTTTGAGAGTTTTTGACTTGTTAAACACCAGCAAAGCTGGCCGAAGGCGTGTTTTATGCCTTTAGGTACTGTAATTTTGTGAGCCACGTCACATAAATACCATGCTGATATGAGATAATCAATCATAATCAACCGCCTTACTCCGAAATTACTATTATTTTGCCAGAAATCAACTATAATCAAATGCAGTTTACTGGTAATCAACAATAGTTTACACAATGTAAATGAAGCTAATTTTGAGAGTAGCTAAAATCAATTAAAAATTACTGAATGTAAACTACTATGACCTCAAAAATTGGTAAAAATTTAGAAAAAATTAAAAACTCTGGAAAGGTAGCGTTCTTAAAAAATAAGGACGATATCAAGGAGGCTATACAAGAAGGCTGGTCTGCTAAAGATATTTGGCGAGACTTGAAAGAAAAAAAGAAGCTCGACTTTAGTTATCAAATGTTTATGAGGTATACGAGCAAATATATTAAAAATGAGACTGATATAAAAGTAGTAGCGTCGGCTAAACAGGATGATTTACCGACTACTAAAAAAACACCTAAAATGGTCAAAACTGAGACAAATATATTCAATTATAAATCGGACTCAAAATCAGAAAAAGACCTTTACTAAACAATAACCATTAATATTGAGAGAGAAATATGAGCGATATTCATTTTGTAATGACGGGAAAGGGGGGCGTTGGAAAATCGGTTGTTTCTGCGTGGTTGATGCAAACATGCCAAGAATTAGAGCGAACAGTTAAAGGCGTTGATACAGATCCTATCAATAAGACACTAGCAAGCTATAAAAATTTGGACGTTGCGAAACTAGAACTTATCGACGAAGGAACCGACGAAGTTAATAAAAAGCAATTCGACCAAATCATAGAATTGATCTGTGCAGAGCATGAAAAAGGAACTAGCGATATTGTTATCGATAACGGGGCAAGCTCTTTTGTCCCGCTAGCATCTTATTTACTAGCCAACGATGCGATTAACTTTTTACGTGAAATGGGACATAAAATAACACTTCATTGTGTTGTTGCAAGTGGTCAAGCTCAATTAGACACATTAACGGGCCTTTCAGAAATAACTAAAAAGTTTCAATCGCAAGAATGTGATTTAGTTGTTTGGTTAAATGAGTTCGATGGTCAAATTATTGGCAATGATAAATCCTTCACAGAAATGAAGGTTTTTAAAGAAAACCAAGAAAAAATTAAGGCTGTTATCACCCTGAGTCAATATGACAGTCAATTGCATGGCGGTGATATTCGAGACATGCTGACAGCTAAATTGACATTTAATGAGGCTATTGTTTCAAAAGATTACAGTATCATGCAAAAGCAACGCTTGAAATTGGTTAAAAAAGCAGTCATAGGATCTATTTCTGAAGCGCTTTTTAATACCGATGCTGGTGGTAATTAGGTTTTATTGTGGAAGACTCGAAGCCAGAACAAGAAGTAATCAATCAGTTAATTGCTGCCGTTGCGGAAAAACATAAGATTATCATAGATAAGGATGATCCTATTTTCGCAACGATTACTCTGAATGAATTAATTTTGAAGCGGTATTTATCGCAGTCAAAAGTTGAAGTTGATAGGCTGAAAGAAAGCTTAATTGAGCTATATGGCAATCAAGAAGAGTATATTAAAGAAAATGTTAAATCTCTTATCAATGCATCAAAGCAAACATTAAGCGATTCAGTCGGTTTAGCTAGTGAAGAGTTAAGTAAATCGATTCTTAAGCAACAATCATTAATCATTGAGCAAAATAAAAACATAAGAAAAGAAATTACTAACTCAATGAAAAGCATTCGTTTTGCTCGAAACAGCACTCTATTATTAGCTGTTATTACGCTTTCAGCTATGTGTATAACGCTGTCGGTGATGCTCTCATGATAACAGGGAAGAACGTAAGAACGAGCACTTTACGGAAATATCTTAATGGTGATATACGTTTAACTGAACGTGATAGAGAATTTCTAAGTGATCTATCTAGAGTTCAAATAATCGATAAGCAGGATGCTCTAAATGTTCACTTTAAAACGGCCAACTCGTCTAAACGTCTTGATAGTTTATGCAAAGCTGGTGTTTTAGAGCGAATTGAAGTTAATCAGCCGGGCCGCGGAAGGTTCAAAGCCTATCACTTTAAAACCGATAAAATAGCTAGTTTATTCGGTGGTCGAAAGCCAGCAATCGAGCGAAAAAGAAATGCCTTACATGAAGTAATTACTTCAAAGATTTTTTTCGCAGAAAATAGACCGAAATCATTTGTTGTAGAAGGTAACTTTACCAAGGAGCAAAACGAACTATTTAAACTAAGCAGTCCATCTTTGACGGGGCGAAACTCATCAATTCCCGATGCAATGTATGTTAATGCTAGTGGTGAAATCGTGGTTTGCGAAGCCGATTCAGGGCAATACAATAAAACACAAATTAGAAGTAAGCAGGCAGCATGGAAAGGATTTAAGCAAGTTTGGGGGCAACCGGCTAAAGCTGGCGCGAGAGTGACAGGATCGAAGGTGCATTTATTCTCATGAATAAAAAACCCTCTGAAATAGCGAATGAACTCTTTGAACTTAAAAACACTTTAGGCTCTGTGATTAAAGCGGCTGAAAAAATGGATATGTCAAAAACCCAAGCATATCGCTACCTAAAGCTATTAACGTTGAAAAAAAATGAATTAAAGAAAGTTGATGAAGGTGTTCTATCCATTGAACAACGCTCAATAATTACAAACGCAAAAAGAGCCAACAATACGGACGAATCAGTATTGTTTGATATATTAGTCAGAATTAGATTTTCAACATTTGACCAGCTAGTTAAATACAGCAAAATAAATAATGATAAAACACGGCTTTTACTGGGAATATTATTAAGAAAAAAATTAATACGAAAAGATACTGAATATTCGCCCTATATTTATTCACTATCAAACAAAGGTTGTGTAATAGCAGATCTACATAAATTAAAACACTTTGTTTCAGGAGCGGCAATTCATCAAACAATAATGCGAAACAAAATTGAGTTAGAGATGCAAGAAAAGAATGCAACTATTAAATTTGTAACTCGCGCGGGCTGGTGGCAAAGAGGTATTTACCCATCAATCGGTGAACACGGTATCGAATACTTAAATAATAAGAAAAAAGGATCTGCATTAATTATTATCGATGATTACTCGATGAATCCAGCAAGAGTCCCACACTCATTGACCAGAAAGCATGATGTAGATAAAACATATGTGAAGGGCGAACTTGTTATGTCATGGATTGATGTTATTGATGATTTAGTTATTTATGCAACAACTGAAAGCCAAAAAAAGAAACATCAGCAATACTACATAAAAAACAAAGCCATATTTGAAGTTAAACCAATTATTCGATATGTACAGCCAATTTGGGGGGCAGTATGAAGCGTTTTGTTATTTATTTTGTCGCTCTTGTTTTGGCTCTCGATGCCGTGCTAATGGGTTGTTTTTTAGAAGTATATTACTTTCTATTATTAGCGCCATCAGTTATTTTATTAAAATGGTTAACCGTAACC
Organism: uncultured Kangiella sp.; assembly: GCA_964476655.1. Taxonomy (GTDB): domain Bacteria; phylum Pseudomonadota; class Gammaproteobacteria; order Enterobacterales; family Kangiellaceae. The sequence continues at coordinate 21,989 of CAYZBK010000024.1, forward strand.
AGCACTAACAAGAAAAAAACCAAAGTGATTGGCTTGGATTTGGGTCAAGGCGTTGAAATAGAAAACCCTGATAACTCACCAAAAGTCGATGTTGTACTAGAAGAAAAAGCTATCGATTTAGGTTTTTTGTTTGTTGGAAGCCCGGGGTCAGGCAAGAGTGTCGCGGCTATTGTACTTGTTTTGTATTATACACTTCACCGCCTAATTGGTTGGTGCTATTGGGACGGTAAAGGCGATAAAGATATTTATCAGAAAATGGTCTCCTCTGGATCTACACCGGATAAGTTTTTTTCCTCGGACTTAAAATACTCAGATACGACGAATGTCATAACAGGCTCAACAGAGTCGATACTAGAAGCGTTAACTCAAACACTAATCACGTCAGAGTCGGATTATTACAGGAATGCTCAACGAGAAGCTCTCGGCGCAGTTATACCACTATTAAAATCATGCGGCAAGCCCATTATATTACGCGATATTTATGTTGTGTTAAAAGTAGAAAAGGCTTCTCACTATGTTATGCAATTAGCAAAAAAAGCTAGCGCTAAAGCTGACGTGTTAGAAGTCGCTCGCCTGTTCTTCGATAGAGATCCCGAAGATAGAGCAAAAGATATTAACGGCTTAATGATTAAAATGTCTTTATTTGTAACAGGAATGGTCGCAGATCGATTGAATGCTTACGAGCCAACTTTAGACCTAGTAAAAGCCTCAAAAAATAGCGAAAAAATATTTTTGCATTTGCCCTATTCATCGATGGCAAAAGATATCGGGACAATGTTCACTGAGCAGATCGGAGTAATAGCGAAAGAAAGACAGCTTTATGACGATAAAAGAACGCCGTGGCCGCAAGTGTTCGATGATTGGGGGAAGTTCTTTTATGCGAATGTTGGTTCAATTACGGCTCGTTGTCGTTCAGCGAAAATGCCAATCTCATATTTGTTTCAATCGAAAGGGCAAACTGACGCGGTTGATAATACAGGGATATTCACGACTGAAATCATGGATAACATTGGTGGGTTTTGCGCTTTTAGAATCAATGGTAATGACACGGCAAAATGGGCATCTGAACAATTTGGTCTTTATGAAACATCCGAATTAGGGCAAACAGATAATAAATATGGTCAAGGAGAAAACCTATCGACAACTGAAAAATTAAGAATTAAACCGCATGATTTAAAAAACCTGAACGCAGGTGAGGCCTATATAAGTTGCCTGTTAAGTGGTGAAAGCGGTCAATCAGACAACAAACTCTACAAAGCGCGCTTTCCATTACCTGATTTTTCTAAAGAAAAGAAAATTGACTGGCCCGTCATTACAATCGAAAAGTCAAATAATGATTGTGAAGGATTGCATCTATGGCGCGACTTCATGGATAAAGATCGATTGAAGAAGCTAACAGACGAGGTCGTAAAACAAGCGCAAGCATTAGAAGAGCAAGGCGCTGTTGACGAGCAAGAGTTCGAAGAAGAAAACGAGGTCAGCTACTTATGAAAACGTGGTGGAATTATGTTTACCTTATTGTAATAGCAATGGCGCTACCTTTATTCGCTGGATTATTGCCAACATGGGAATACAAAGGAAAATATTTCGGGGGTGGCATTGCTCGAGAGTACGCCATCAATTTTGTTGCAGAATATCTACCAAACGAAAAAGCAACACTATTAATTGAGAAATTCATGAGCGGGACAACATCAACAGAAATAATGTTGTACTTACCGATCGCAATAAATGTATCAGCCGTTGCGCTAATTATTGTTTATTGTGTAGGTACAATATTAATTACCGTAAACAATCTAATCACTAACAGTATTTATCAATCTAAAAGACAAAAAGCGAAAGGAGCTTAATGTGAAAAACATAACTAAAAAAGTAACTAATAAAATAACGAGTGCCGTTACTGGCGCATATGTACTATTTACAACATCAGCATATGCTGCAAAAATAAAGAAACCTTCTTTTGTGAAAGAGTCAACGGTTGAACAACTCGACAAAGCGGGTGAAGTGGTTCAAGGTTGGCTATTAGCTTTTGTTGGAATAGTAATGGTGTTATACGCCATCTATGTCGGTTATCTCTTCATGACAGGGGAAACAGAAAAAGGTGTCGCTGCGGGGAAAAACCTTTTAGTTGGGGCAATACTTACCAGTGTACTTGGCGGTATCGCTTTCGCTGTAATTGCGTTTTTTGCCTAATATGTACGCCTTTAATCAAAGATTTTTACCGACCACCTGGATGGGCCTTACTGCTGCAACGATAGCCACAGCAATGGGGAGTATTTTAATGATAGCATTCTCGATCGGTGCTTTCATTCAAGTTAAAAACCCCATTCTTGGCACATTATTTGTGATCTGTGCCGTGCTGTTTCTTGTGGTTAGTGTTTATCTCCACAAAAGAGTAAAGCTAGCTCGAATACAGTATTCACTCCTGACTGGTGGTGTCGATGTTAAAAGAGAGTCACAAGAGATCTGCTAAATGTCAAATTCATATCAAAATAGATTCACATGGTCTTACTTTGAAAAAAGTGGCCGTGTAGACGCTTTAATTCATACCGACCAATCTGTTTCGGTTGCTCTCACGTGGGAAGGCATTAAAACAACGCTCGAAGCAGAAGCAAGGATACAGTCTATTTATAGCAATATGAATGATGCTTTTCAAGAATTTCCAGATGATGTTGAACTCGTTATTGAGAATCATTTCTTACGAGATTACAGCGAAGACACAACAGAGAAATATTTAGAATACGGTAGAAAGAACATTGTTAGAAATCATAAATTCGCCATGAAAATAAGAGAGGAGATGGCGAGTCTTATTTCAAATATAACAATGAAAAATAGAGTTCTAATGGTGATTACTATTGCAAGAAAATTAACACCGTTCGCTATAATCTTCCCCAAAAGAGCAATCAAAAAAACATCAATTGCAGTTAAACAGTTGGGCGAAATCGCCAAGCAAATTATGGTAAATTTCGAAGATGCTAAGCTACTTTCACATCAAGAATTTGATTATGAGATTTGGCGACATTATCACCGTGATAGGGCGCGTGAAAACACGATCCCTAATCACAACTCTCGATTTAGAATATCAAACAGGGTTGCAGAAAAACCAACCTATGAAAATGGGTTGATGAAGTTAGGGAAGACATTTACTAAAGTAATTCTTCTTACTGATTATCCAGACGCTTCAATAAATTGGTTTTATTGTCTCGCCAATCAAAGTGGCGTTGAAATGCATGTCACTCAAATAGTGAAGCCGCTTGATATGGCTAGAGCAGTTTTAAGTAGTGCATCTCAAACTAAAAAAGCGGCAGATGGGGCAAACAAAGTGGGCGGTGAAAGTGTTCAAGAAAAAGTTAAAGATCACAATCAATACCGCTCTTTCATTGCGGCAAATAAACTGCATGTATACAACAATGCATACATTATAAAAATGCACCATATTGATCCTGAATACCTCAACGAGAGATCAAGAGAAATTATTAAATCTCTCGGCAAAGGAACAATATTAGCCACTGAAAGCGAAAAATTAAGTTTTGCAATGTGGCGAGTTAGTCAACTTGGACAAGGCCATAAATCACCATTTTTGAGAGCAGACCATACGTTACAAGTAGTCAATATGGCGCCCATTATTAACTTTTCGATCACCGGCTCTGAGCATCAAATGCTTAGAATGACGCAAGACCTGCAAGCAATCCCTTTAGCGTATCCAACAGGTGGAACTAATCACGCCATAACAGCGGCGAAAACAGGGGCAGGAAAAGGTGTGGAAACAGTAACTCAAGTCGCCGAATTGTATCCGCTCGGAATTAATTTTTATATTGCCGAAGTTGGCGCGAGTGAAAAATGGGTTGTGGAAGCTTTTGGAGGTGATTATTTTCATTTATCACCAGAGACCGTTATATCACCTTTTCCAGATTTTTCTATGGCTGATAGAGAAAAAGATAACCCTTTGGCGGCAGATATTGTTTCGCCCACTATCGCAGCGCTAATGCCTTTAATTGGTGATGGTGGAAAAGGGCAAATACAACATATTGAATCGGTTGGCGAGCAAATCATGTCGGAATTATATCGCCACGATGCACCGGACGGACTAAAAGCACCGACCCTCGCAACCTTTTATGATTGCGCCGAGCAAAGTGTTTCGAGCTTTAGCGGCGCTCAAAGTAAAGCGGCTAAAATTATTGTTGAAAATTTAGATAGCTTTTTAGCTTCTATAAAAGGGGAGCATTTTGCAAAAGCTGACACTATTAATTTCAATTCAGGCATTGTTGGCGTTGATTTTAAACCTCTAATGAATAATGAAAAACTGGCTAAATTTATACTCGTTTTTGTCGCGCTTCGCTACAAACAATTAGCCTTTGCAAATGCGACGCCTACTAGAATTATAATTGATGAGTTACACGAATTTTCGCGGATTGACCCGGAATTAATAACCGTTTTAATTCAGCAATTAACAAGAATGGGACGTAAAGAGGCTGGCGCATTTCACGGCATCACGCAAGAAACTTTAGATGCCGCGCTTGAAAAAGGTATTTTAAATCAAATAACGCACCGGCATTTTATGTATTTGCAAGATAACCATGAAGAAACGGCAGAAATATTTAAAATGAATGATAATGTTTTAGCTAGGTGGAAGCGATACAAAGATCCTGAAGCCCCGGGGGCAAATATGAATTATAGAGAGTGTATGCGCCAATATGGAAAATCAACTTATGATCTCTATTTGAAATACCCAAAAATATTATTAGATTTAGCGCACTCTTCAGCAGAAGCGCTAGCATTAAAACATGAAATCGGTAAAAAAACGAGAGAGCCACTTGAGCGACTTCATTTATTTGCGGAGGCTATGAAGTCATGATTAAAACTTTAAAAAAAATATTGAAAATATTTGTAGGTATATTTATTGTGTTTCTATTAATAACGGGTGTTTTAACAGCCGTTATTTATAAAAACCCAACATTGGTTGAAGAGTTAGGTAAAACCAACCTAGAAACGAACATTAACACTTCAAAAACTAAAGCAATAGAAACAACCGAACAAACAGACAACGTAACCATTCTTGGTTTGATCTGGCGCTTCATTTTAATATTAATAGCGCTAAGTATTTTCACCGTAATGATTAAATATATAAATAAAGAGATAATTAACCAAAAGAGGGATCAGAAATGAAAAGCATTAAAATAGTCGTCATATTAATAATATTAACAATATCAACGCCAACTCGAGCCGACATGACGGGAGCGGGTGATGCGGCACTTTTAACCCAACTTGTAGAGATGGTTGAACAGGGGTATCAACAATTAGTCAAACTAAAAGATGCGTTGGATATATCAAAACGAATGGAAGAGTACGAACAATTAAAATCCGTTAAAAGGCTAGCGACCGAGGGTAGGGCAATTGTTGAGCTTTATAACGATATGAAAGATTTCAAAGATGAAGTGCAATATTTGACTAATGATCCTTTTAATACCACCCCAATTAACAAGGAAATAGATTGGGTTTCTCGCTCTATGCATGGCGCCAAAGGAAATAAAAACGCAGTGAAAGCCTACGCTAACATACTGCTTGAAATGAGAAATCTGAAATTTCTCGGCAAAGCTGTTGAAAAATCAAAAAATAAATTAGCGTCAGGAACCAATGAAGAAGATAACAAACAGATATCAGCGTCAAGCAGTATGATTGCAGCAGATATATTAATAAGAAATGAACAACGGGTTAGACAAAAAGAAGCAAACGACACATCAATAATATTGAGATCGCTTAAAAGTAGTTACTCATCGATGGTAAACGATAGTGAATGATACTAGCAGTTTAAGTTTATTTGTAATATTTCTTGATGGATTTAACGTCGGGGAAATATACAGACTTGGTTGGCATGCTGCGTCACAGTGGATGGTATTTGTCACGGGTATTATTACAGCGCTTGCGATCGCTATACGCTCGCTCGAAGAACATATTAATTTATTGTCGGGTGGTCAGTCAGGCTACCAAAAAATGGTTGTTAATATTCTAGTTATCACGGTTGCAATTGGAATGTATTTTACGCTAGCAGCTTTTGTGATCGACTTTTTTAACGCTATTTATTCAGTTCTGGATAAAGGTGAGTTGGTGAAATTAACAGAGGGTTTAGATAAAACGCTCGATAAATTGTGGAAAAAAGAGCACGACTTCAAATTTTCAGAAATTGGGGATTCTATAATTTCCGCATTTGCCTATGTTGGCTACAAGTTGACTCAAATGGTTCTGGTGACTGTAACGCTATCTATGCGTATCTTACATGCTCTGCTTGTTTGCATGTGTCTATTTTGGGGCGCCGTTGCACTGCCAATGTCCATTACTACTGGCTTAAAAATGCTAACACCACTTCGAAATATATCTATTTTAGTGCTTATATGGCCAATTTTAGAAAATTTGTTTATGTACCTGATCGGAGGTGTATTTACCGATATGCTAAATAGCTCATTAAACGTCGATAATATGGACACGTGGGATATGGGTTTGCTGGTCGTTTTCTTAACTGCATACTCGGTCATTAATATATTATTAATTGCAACACTAATAGCAACACCTTACGTTGCACAAGGTTTGGCGAACGGCAGTGGTAACGTATCAGGCATGATCGGTTCGTTTGCCGGAGCTGGTATAGCGGCCGGTATGCTAGCCGCTAAAGCTCTTGGGGGACCCGCTAAAGCAGCAGGCGCTGCTGGGGGGGGTGCGTTAAAATCCGCCGCTCAAAATGGTCCAACGGTAGGAGGGGCAATTGCTTCAGCGGCTAAGGGTATATCAAATATGGGGAAAAAAGCTCTTGGGATCAGTCCTTCCGGAAGCGATGAAACTAAAAGTAATCCTTCACCAAAAGGAGCTGGCGGATTAAAAGGAAACAACCAGTCAAAGGGAGGTGGTGACTCAAAAGGAAACAGCCAGTCAAAGGGATCGCCGAGTTCAAATTCTCCAGGCGGCGGTGAAAAACCAACTTCTAGTGAAGGAGGAGAAACTAAAAGCAACCAATCACCCCCTGGCAACGCTGAGAGTAACACTCACGTAAACGATCAACCTAACAAGGGAGAAAGTAGCAGCAATAATGCCACGGACAACAATTCAAATAAACCTGAGTCGCAAAGCGAACAATCAACTCAGGATGGAACAGATCCGAACAAAGGAACACAATCAAACATTAAAAGTGATTCGTCAAGCTCGACAAGTAATACTGAAGTAAAAAACGACGAAACAACGACTCAAGGTGGCAATACAGATTCAGACAAGGAAGCGTTAAACAATAAAGAGGGATCTAACGACGCTATAGACGAACCGAAATCGACAGAAAACACTCCACCAACCCAAGAGGGCAAATCTAGCACAGATAACGAAAAGTTAGAAGCACCACCTTCTTCTGAAACAAGTAGCGATGGTAAACCTAAAGAAAGTAAAGGAAAAAATAAATTAGGCACGGCGGCAATCTCTTCAGCTTTCACTAACAATATATCGAATCCTAGCGACATCGAAGAAGAAGGTCGCGGTGCAATAGTAGATGAAAATCAAATCAGTGACACTGATAAAAAGAAAAAACGCCAATCACAACGTACTGCTTATTTCTCAAATAAAAATAAGCAAAATAACAAAGGCAAAAAACAATGACGAGTGAAATCAACACAGTTCAAGGAAATCCAGAAGATATACACAATGACTTAGTAGTCAAAGCCGCAAGATTTGGCGCGTTCGGTTGGTTAGCTTTTTTTATTGTGCTTGTTATTTTAGTTTTACAAAATATTATTTATGCGTTAAAACCTATCAACGTCTTAGCAAGTGAAAACGGTGTTGTTGTGGGCCAGGTTGAATTCAACGAACCTCGAATTAGACACATAGATACAATAACAGCTGATCTAAAAATATGGGTATCTCGATGCACATCAATCAATAAGCTGACAATATATGAGGATCTGGCCGTTTGTTTGAGGCATATGGATGAACATTTATCTGAAGAAAAACTTAGAATGTATGATAAAACAGAATATGGCCCTTACGTTGAAAATTTTGGGTGTCAGCGAACAGAGGTATCATTTGACGCTGAGCGTCAATCTATTGCAAGAGACAAATCAAAATATTGGGTAGAAGCAGAGTTTTACGGAAAAATAACTTGTAACATGCCGGGTGCAAAATCAACGCACCAAGATTTTAGCATTAGCCTCGTTGCAATGCTCACCGGAAAATCAACAACGAATATTTTAGGTTTTAAGGTTTCGGAATTTAGGGATATAGAATAATGAATAGAGTATTAAGTTTAATGTTTTTAGTATTAGTTACATTTAATACGAGCGCAAATACACCTCCAACAATTAAACCCGTTTTTAAAAAAGTACTACTAACCGAATTTACCTCACTTAGTTTAGACGTGTTTCCCGACGTGGGCACACAATTAGTTTTTCCTTTTAAATTAGATAATCCAGAATTATCACCAAGTTTAAAAATACACTTAACAAGTAATAACGGTTTTGAAGTCCCAACAACTTCAGACGAAATTGCTGGGCTACTAATAGGGCAAAATACAATTACCATTACAGGTAAAGTAAACACAACCGATCTGACAGCAAAATATATATCTTATCTTTTCATTAATATCGGCGGCTACAACCTATCAATAAGCCTGAAAAATACTCACGATCCAAAAAAACATATATCAAATATTATTTTTAAAATTGATAAAAAAGAACGATTACACATGATTGAAAATTATATAAAAAAATACACCGATGGTCTTGATAAAAAGTACAAAAATAAACTAGACTCACTCGACGACCTTGCCAAAGAACAAGCGTTATCGAAAGTAGCCCGATTAGCTATGAACAGCCCATCAAATACCCGATTTAAAGAAGAAGCTGATATAAAGATAGGGACAGCTAAAATTGAGCTTTATATTGACAATATGTTTACTTACGAGAACGAATATAATGTATTATTTATGGAACTCAAAAACAGAAATAATAGTGATTTCGTTATCGAAGGATTCGACATTATTCTAATCAACGATGGGCGAAACACGTCAATAACAGGCGCACACGTTTGTAACGGAGAGTTACTCTCTGATTCGACTGTTAGATGCAGTTTTGCAACAACCAACCTTGATATTAAAGACGCGGATAAAATAAAAATACTCGTTAGAACAAACAGAGGGCAAGGAGAATATGAATGGTGAAAACACTATTAATTATTTCAATGTTGATACTTTCTAATATTGCAACGGCTCAGGATGTAAATGAAGACAGCGGTATGTTAACCGGTGACAAGCTCAAAAAACTACTCAAGAAAGGATCCAATAATCGACAGTCTGCCGCTGATCGCTTTAAAGCATCCAGAATAAATACAAAAAATCTTACGGTCATCAAAGAAAAAGATCTCACTTACTTACTACCAAACGGCAAATATGTATTAGGTACATTATTATCAAATGGCAAAGTATCACCCGCAATAAAAACGAGATTTGGTACAAGACCCGCCTGCGTCACTATCGATTGGACGCTAGTAATAGGGACTTGGGACAAAGAGAAAGAAATAATAAAGTGTGAAATAAAAGCGTCTGAACTTGCAATGGTCGAGTTTAATGTGGGACAAAAAGGACGGATCGAAAAATCAAATAAATACTCATCAAATATTAACACTAATAAAAGTAAAAATGATAAATTAACAAACGAAGAAACAAAAACAGAAAACCATAAAGCAGATCCTAAAATATCTAACAAATATACAAATAATAAATATAACAAAAAAACCCAACTAAACAAATACGGAAAGAATACAAAAACCAGCAGTCACGCAAGTAGTCAATATACATATACACCTCCACCGAGAAATAGCACGTCTGCAAATAGCAAAAAAGGGACTCTAGCCGTCGAGCGAAATAAATACGGTATTTCAATGGGAACGTGGATGAAAGCCGAATTAATGAGAGCGGTTTCTTCGGCAGAATCTGGTGAGATAGAATTAAAATTAACAGAAAGTGTTAAAGGTAGAACCAACACACTACCCGCAGACACTATATTATTTGCGGTAAAACAATTCAATGCTGCGAGCAAACGACTAGAAGGTTTGACGACAACCGCTATTTTACCAACCGGTGAGGAATTCACATTACAAGCCTACATATACGCGACAGACAAAACGGCGGGCCTAACAGGCTCAATTATTCGAGATACTGAAGGCGAACTATTAGCCGCCGGAACTCAGACACTATTAAAAACAGTCACAAGTGCGCTGACATCTTCTAATGTGGCGGGACAAGCCGCAAACGACTTTGCAAGCGAACTCATTAATAATGAAAAGAAGAACGCTCCCCAGACTCCACAAGCAGTTATTGAGGTAGCGAAGCAATACATTTGGTTGAAACTTACAAAGAGTATTTGAAACAGACCTGGAACTTGTAGATAAGATAACAACCTAGTTCATTATGGGTATACCTATATAGAACCAGTCTGGAGTGGTCTATTTTAAATGTTTACACTACCTATAATAGACCGATATTATAGAACCACTTATAATAGACTGGTATATTTCCAT
>CAYZBK010000025.1:0-32143 GCA_964476655.1 uncultured Kangiella sp.
AGCTCAAATGGTGCAATGGTTCCTACGTTGGTTAAGTACTCTACACGGTTTTTTACAGGACTATTTTCAACAACGACTTTTGGTGCAACGCCAATACCACACCCCAAAGCCACCATACTCACTAAAGCTTCATGCCCCGATACTTTGGCATAAATATTCGGCTGTCCTTTTTGTTTTTGCAAATACCAATCATCAAAACATTTTCTGGTAGGTCCATGCTCAGCCAAAATGATCGGAATATTGGGCCAATCTAAATCTTGAGCATCAATTTGCCTTATTTGTTGACGCACTTTTGACGGGATTGTTGGCGCTATGACTGCAAGAGGAATTTTAGCAATCGGTTGAAAACTGAGTTGTTGTGGTAGGTGTTGCGGTTTTGCCGCAATTGCAACATCGACCGCTCCATCTTGAACGCGAGAGATCGCATCGGCAGCATCACCTGTGGTTAACATAATTTCAACTTCTGGATGTTGTTGCCTAAAGCGATCTAATAAGGGTGGTAAATGACTATAAGCCGCTGTAACCGAACAAAAGATATGTAATTTACCCGACAGGATTGTTTGTTGATGGTCGATATTACTCTGCAACTGTTGCCATTCTTGCAGTTGTTGTTCGGCGTAATCTAATAATTGTTTACCACTAGACGTTAATAAAACACTGCGGTTATCACGTTCTAATAATTGACAATTGAGTTGTTGCTCCATTCGTTGAATCATTCGACTCAATGTTGATGGGCTCATATGGTGTGCATTAGCTGTTTTTCCAAAGTGCAAGCTATGAGCTAAATGCTGAAAGATCTGTAGTGACTTGGTATCCACGCGATTAAAGAATTACTCATTTATAGTCTGATAATTAATAGTGTTGCAAATATTGCAACGTAATGTTGACAATATATCATTTTACGCAATATAAATCTAAGTCTAAAATAGCGCCATAAATTATTAATAGGCTGTTTTTTAGCTCTATCAGCATTTAAGTTCATCATTACCCAATTCACCGTCAAAAAATTTACCGGAGTTACTATGTCCAATTATTTTAATACTTTACCTTTAAGAGAAAAACTCACTCAACTAGGGAAATGTCGCTTTATGAAACGCGATGAATTTTTTGATGGATGTAACTTCATTAAAGATTGGAACATCGTTATTGTTGGTTGCGGTGCGCAAGGTTTAAATCAGGGTCTAAACATGAGAGATTCTGGATTAAACATTAGCTTTGCATTACGAGCCAATGCAATTGAAGAAAAGCGGCAATCTTGGAAATGGGCTTCTGAAAACGGATTTAATGTTGGAACCATTGAAGATTTAATCCCGAAAGCTGATTTAGTTTTAAATTTAACTCCGGATAAGCAACATACCCCCGTTATTAATTCTGTTATGCCATTAATGAAGCAAGACTCAACACTCGCCTATTCACATGGTTTTAATATTGTTGAAGAAGGCATGCAAATTCGGTCTGATATCACGGTGATTATGGTTGCCCCTAAATGCCCTGGCACTGAAGTTCGCCAAGAATATTTACGAGGATTTGGCGTACCAACATTAATCGCAGTTCACCCTGAAAATGATCCTAAAGGTGACGGATACGCGATTGCAAAAGCCTATGCATCAGCAACTGGTGGTGACCGTGCAGGTGTTTTAGAGTCTTCATTTGTTGCAGAAGTAAAATCTGACCTGATGGGTGAGCAAACAATTTTATGTGGCATGTTACAAACCGGTGCAGTTTTAGGCCATCAACAACTAGTTAAGCAAGGTGTTGATGCGGCTTATGCTCGTAAATTGATACAATTTGGTTGGGAAACGGTAACTGAAGGTCTTAAGCATGGTGGTATTACTAATATGCTTGATCGTTTATCTAATCCTGCAAAAATCCGCGCTTTTGAAATGTCTGAAGAATTAAAAACGATTTTACGCCCATTATTTGAAAAACACATGGACAATATTATAGAAGGCGTATTTTCAGAAACAATGATGGTGGATTGGGCAAATAACGATGCCAATTTACTAAAATGGCGTGAGCAAACCGCTGAATCATCTTTTGAAAAAGCAGCAGATTGCGATACAGAAATTAGCGAACAAGAATATTATGATAAAGGCCTTTTCTTAGTCGCTATGGTAAAAGCTGGTGTTGAGTTAGCTTTTGAAACAATGGTTGCTGCTGGCATCATTGAAGAATCAGCTTATTATGAGTCTTTACATGAAACACCATTAATTGCTAACTGTATTGCACGTAATAAACTTTATGAAATGAACGTAGTTATTTCTGATACGGCTGAGTATGGCAACTACTTATTTACACATTCTGCAGTTCCATTATTAGAAGATTATGTGGCTAACTTATCAAAAGTTGATCTAGGTGAAGGTTTAGTAAGTGATGATAATACGGTAGACAACCAACAACTTATTAACGTTAATGAAGCAATTAGAAGTCACGAAGTAGAAAAAATTGGCAAAACATTAAGAGGTTATATGGCGGATATGAAGCGTATTTGCTAATAATTGCTTAAAACGTTAAGTCGAGTAACATGAGTTAAAATTTTTCGTGTTACTTGGCTATACTGTACCAACCTTCTTCTTAGCTAACCCATTTATAGAGTAAAATTATAGTGTCATTAATAATCACTGACGAATGCATTAATTGCGATGTTTGCGAACCAGAATGTCCCAATGAGGCGATTTATCAAGGTGAAGAAATTTACGAGATTGATAAAGACAAATGTACTGAATGTGTGGGTCATTATGATGAACCTCAATGCCAACAGGTTTGCCCCGTTGATTGCATCCCTTTAGATGAAAATCATGTTGAATCAAAGGATACTTTAATTATAAAGTATGAAAACCTAACAGGGTTAGATTTTACTGAGTAATTCCTAGCAATCTGAGCTAGACTTATCTATAAGCTATGGTTATCAGTTGGTAACAATGTTAAAATGATAAATAAGCCTAAAGATTAATCGTTATATTGGCTAAATATTGAAAGAATATATTAGAGAATATATATTAGTAAAATAATAGGATAAAAAATGCGCAAACATAGACATGTAATAGAAGATGAAACTGAAGTAGATATGACTCCCATGTTAGATATTGTATTTATCATGTTAATTTTCTTTATTGTGACCACTTCATTTATTAAGGAATCAGGCATTGAAATTAATCGCCCTGAATCAACTGATACACCTCCACCAGAATCCAGCATTTCACCAATTGCGATTCGCATTAGTGATACTGACGATGTCAGAATTGGCACTAGTTTGATTGAAGTCGCACAAGTTGAGGCAAGAGTCTCTGCGGCATTGGCAAAGCGTCCTAAAGCAGCAGTTATTGTTCAAGCCGCTGAAGCCGCACACACAGGCATAGTTGTTGGTGTTGTTGATGCAGTAAGAAAAGCAGGCATTGAACGTGTGACAGTGCTTCGAGAGAAAAAATAACGTTTATATCTGATTTGATAATCGGATTTAGCATTAAGGCGGCTTTTAAAGTCGCCTTTTTTATTTGTGTTAGTATCAGCTTGAATTAAGCCAGATGAATGAGGAGTATTAGTGTCAAAAATTATAGTTTTATCATTAATTGGTTTACTTGTCTGGTATTGGTCTTATTCACAAAAAATAAAACAACTAGCACTTCGTGCCGCAATTAATCGTTGTAAAGAAGCAGGAGTACAATTTTTAGATCACAGCGTTGTTCTACACCGTATTGGCTTTCGTAAAGATGCCTCTAAACGCTGGAAATTATACCGTGAGTATCGTTTTGAATTTGCCTCAACAGGCGAATCTCGGTATGTAGGTAGAGTGATCTTACAAGGTCATTTTGCGATTTCATCTGAACTAGAACCCTATAGTCTTAATTAAAAATATTAATTAGATACTAAATAACAATTAACTAATTCAATAATAAAAATGAATTCATACTGCCTACAAATAAAATCTTTAAATAAGCCAATAGCAAAAAACAATGCCATTGAAGAACTTAATTTAAACATTGATCAAGGGAAAAAAATTGCCTTGTTAGGTTTAAATGGTGCGGGAAAATCATCATTAATGAGATTATTGGTTGGTGAAAATAAAGCCGATAGTGGAGAAATCTTATACCAAGAAAACTACCTAGAAAATATACCTAGTAAATCAGTATTAAAAAATACCCAAATTAACCTACAGCCTACGGATATAAATTTTAAGCGTTTTCTTGGTTATCAGGCTGATACCATGTTAGCCATTGATGAAATGTCTAGCCAGCAATATCTTGAATTATGTGGCCACCTAAAAGGTTTATCTCCTGCGGTAATTAATGAAAGAATAAAATTAATTAGTCAGCAATGGGAACTTGAAAACATTCTAGATAAAAAAATGAACGAATTATCAAAAGGTAATTTGCAAAAACTAGTCATTTCGCAAGTTTTTATTAACCAACCAAAATGGTTGTTTTTTGATGAGCCTTGTCAAAGCCTTGATCCATTAGAGCAAGAAAGATTTAACCGTAATATAAAAAATTTAGAAGATTATAATTTGTGTGTGTTCTCTACTCATAATGTCAAACACGCCATTGATATTGCCGATAAAATCATTCTTTATCATCAATCTAAAATTATTTATATTTTTGATTTAGAAAAAGAAAACAACCGTTATTTATTAATGATAAAAAATAATGACATGGTTTTTGATGATTTAGCTAAATGCTTAAACATCACGATAAACAGTATCGAGAAACAACTTTATTTATTTGAGAATGTGTCTTCCGATAAATATCAGAAGATAGAAAAACACTTAAAACAACAGCAACAAGATTACGAATTTTTCTTACCAGAAAAACAAGCAATCATGCCATTATTTAGATTACTTGCTAGTGGAGAGTTCCAATTAACTCATTCATTGAACAATGAAGCTAACCAATCATGAAACATATCGTTAGAATTTTAGTTTTCAACCTATTAAAAAGAAAATCTGTATTACTAACCGTATTAACTACATTAATTGCTATAGGAATATTTTCCAGTTTAAGCTACCAAAACTTTTTGTATTTACAAGCACAAAATATTAGCCAGCTTTCTGTATTTAATGAGGTTATAAAGCCATTATCAGGACTGATCTTTTTAGCTCAGTTAATTATAATTTCGTTGGTTTCATCACAACTAATGCCTTATCTATGTACAAGAGGACAAAATAATATTTTACTTCACTCAAGCTTAAGCAATTCTCGTTTTATTTATTGTCTTTTCTTTGTGATTTTTATTTTCAGCTTGATGCCTTTATTCTATTTCTTTCTGATTAGTCTGAGCTATTTAGCTATCAGTAATATTGATGCTTTGTTATTGCTAACAAACTTTACCTCTTTGCTATTCGGTAACATTCTATTTATATTTTTTGCATTGCCATTTAGTCTATTATTTAAAAAAGGGATTAGCTCCTTTATTTTAGTAATGGCCGTAATGATCTCGGCATTGTTAATAGATGAGTCTTTAAGACACCAAAGTGATTTTCAATCACTCTCCTTATACTTGAATTTATTCACTCACTTTAGAGATGGATTAATTGTTTTTAACGAAATTTTGGTGATCTTGTTATGGATATTATTTTTTTATAACTTATCAAAAATCGTTATTGCAAGGTGGCGACATTCAAATACCGGTCATTTAAGAAACCTCTTTATAGTGCTTGTATTTATAATCGCAAATAACCTATTAAATAATAGCTCCCTTCTTGAGCAACAAGAAAAATTACAATGGGATATTAGCAAAAAACAAATCAGTTCACTTGAACAAAACATCGCTAATAAAATTGAATCCGTTAGCACGCCAATTATTTTAACCGCCGTTATTGATGATAAAAAAAATCACGACGAAATATATCATGCTGCCAGTATTCTTCGTCAATATTCACCAAAGCTAGAATTAAAATTTAGCAACCGCCAAGCACTAAATAATCGCTCTACACTTGTAGACCAATTTGTTATGGTTAGTATTAATGATCAACATCAAAGCATTCGATACCCTTTTGATGAAAGTGCAAAAAATGCCATTGCCAAAGCTATTATTTCATTATCTAGCCGAAATAATCAGTGGATCACATTTTTAGAAGGTCATGGTGAATCGTCCCCGTTTAGTCAATCGAATCGTGATAGTAGTATTTTTTATCAGTACCTCCGAGAGTTAAGCTGGCCAATCGCTGTACAAAATTTATCTAAGCAACCAACAATTACAAACAATACAAAAATTTTGATCATTGCTAACAGTCGAACACAGTGGTTGAGTGGTGAAACAAATGCCGTGATCGATTACCTAAAAAATGGTGGCAATTTATTATTACTTCGTGAGGTTGACGATACGATTCCTCAACAAATTACATCTTTATTAGGTATTGATAAAATGGAAGGTTCTTTGATTGACTGGCAAGGTTATCAAAGCGGTACACCTCATCCTGCAATACTGATTATAAATCAATTTGTTAAACATCCAATTAACACCGGCATTACCAGTTTGTTAGCTTTTCCTTGGAGTGTTGGTTTAACTATTAATAAAGGGCGAGAGGAAAAAGATTTTTCTGTGGTTTTAAAAACACATTCTGGCGTGTGGAATGAATTTAACAGCGATAAAACTGAATTATCATATAATCCAGAAAATGGAGAAAAAAGAAAAGAATTTGTTCTAGCTTATGCTATTCATCATCCAAAAAATAACCAGCGAATTGTTGTTATTGGTGATAGCAGTTTTATCGCTGATTCAGCAGTTAATAATTATGCTAATAAACAGTTTGCCATTAATCTAATAAGTTGGTTATCTGCTCAACCTTTTAATCATTTAACTAAGACTTATACCGATGACCATATTATATTGAATCAATGGGGTCATTTATTGTTGAAATGGGTTTTTCCTTTTATTTTACCCATGCTTTTATTATTAATCATTTTAGCTCGAACTTATTCTTTTATACTGATCAAAAAATATTTAAAAACTAATAGGAAATGAGTATTTATGGCTAAAGGTGTAACTCAGTCTCAATGGTTAAACATCATTATTATTATAATTTCAGCATTAGTACTGGCTTTTATGCTAATGGGTAAATGGATGGATGGATCAACTAAACAGCCTAATTTAGAGAAACAAGAAATCGCATTAAATAAAATTGATTTTGGACGTTTTCAACTATTATTAAAAAATAAACAGAATATAAATACTCAACTTGAGAGTAAAAAAACAAATAATGAAACACTATGGGTTGTTCAACCGTCAAGCGCTTTATCAAATAGCGATATAAAAGAAATTGTATTAATTTGGCAACAAATATTATCAAGGCCATTACAATCAACAATAAATATACAACAAAATAACCCGCTATATTTAGCAACGGTTTTATTATCTTTTTCTAATTCAAAAACACCACTGGTTGCTCAGCTAATTCAGATTAAATTCTCTGGAAACTCGACCAAAAAGATAACCACCATTGCAAAGTTTGTATCAACGGATCAGTTTGTTGATATTTCAGATTTATCTATAAAAATTATTAGCGCTAATTTTAGAGCAAAAAAAAATCAACCTTTAAAAAGCAATAACTGATGCCCGAATTACCCGAAGTTGAAACCACCTGCCGAGGAATTTCCCCTTTTACCTTAGGTTATTCAATTGAATCCATTATCATTCGTCAGCCAAAATTAAGGTGGCCCGTTAATCCGGAGCTTGGTGCAATTTTATCTGGACAGACAATTATTAATGTTAAGCGACGAGCTAAGTACTTGTTATTACAAATGCCTATTGGTGATTTAATGATTCATCTTGGCATGTCAGGCAGTTTATCAATTGTAGAAGAGCAAACCGTGGGCAAACATGATCATCTCGACATTTGCCTCTCTAACGGCAAAATAATTCGTTTTAATGACCCTAGACGTTTTGGTAGTGTGATATTTAATCAACAAGGGGATAGTCACCCATTGTTAATTAAACTCGGCATAGAGCCGTTAACGGATGAATTTGACGGTAATTACTTGCATCATCAGGCTATTGGTAAAAATACACCTATAAAATCATTTATTATGAACAATCATATTGTTGTTGGCGTAGGCAATATTTATGCGCAAGAATCTTTATTTTTAAGCGGTATTCATCCTAAACGAGCGGCTGGTAAGGTTTCGTTAGTGAGGATGAAACATTTAGTACAAATTATTAAACAAGTATTAGCTGAAGCAATTGAAGCAGGAGGTAGCAGTTTAAAAGATTTTACCGGTGCCGATGGGAAACCAGGCTATTTTCAGCAAAAATTACATGTTTATGGGAGACAAACTAAAAACTGCTTAAAATGCCATAAGCCATTAAAGCAAGTGGTGATCAGTCAACGCAGCACGGTTTATTGCGCTCAATGCCAACGCTAGGCGGCTTGCTAAAATAATATAAGGTTTGGTCATTATTAAATACTAAACAATAAAAAACCCAGTAAATTTACTGGGTTTTTAGAGGCACTACGTTTGAATTGTCTTAGCTAATTACCACTACTAAGACTAAAAGCAATTATTTGATTTTTGCTTCTTTATACATAACGTGTTTGCGAACAACTGGATCATACTTTTTAAATTCCAATTTGCTCGGCGTGCTTCTTTTGTTTTTGTCTGTGGTATAAAAATGACCTGTACCTGCAGATGAAACTAATTTAATTTTATCTCTCATGTTTGTCTCTCCTAAACCTTAAAGCCGTTACGACGAACTTCAGCTAAAACAGAATCGATACCTTTTTTATCGATAATACGCATACCTTTTGCAGAAACTTTCAGTTTTACAAAACGGTTTTCACTCTCAACCCAAAAACGGTGTGAGTGTAAATTTGGCAAAAAACGACGACGAGTGCGATTTTTTGCATGAGATACATTATTTCCAGCTACAGGTCTTTTACCGGTAACTTGACAAACTTTTGACATGACTCTGGCCTCTTTAACAATATTCTATAGTAATACAAAATAACAATACAAAATCTTAAAAAAATTCTGGTTTTTTGATGCTAAGCATCATGGCGACATAACAGCTTTCAATCATCTGCTGCATTGTTTTACCTTCCTGTCGCGGAAAGGGCGCACTTTATACCAAAAACCGACGGATAATACAACAATTTTACTGAAATTAGCTAATTGAAAGTGTAAAAACGGAAGACTAACGCTTTGATAGTGAAAGGAGGAATTTTTATACCTATTTTCATTCAAGATGCAGAAAGGTTAAATTTGCCCTCTTTCAGCCATTGATGTGACTTGATGAGCTGCGACTACAAGATGATCAAGCAACCTAACATCAATTAAGTGCAGTGCCGTTTTTAATGTTTGCGTAATATTTACGTCAGATAAACTCGGCTCACTAACACCCGATGGATGATTATGTGCAACAATGACTGCCGCGGCATTTAACGCTAAACATCGCTGTAATACAACTCTAGGATGAACCGATGAAGAATTAATCGTACCAAAAAATAATTCTTCGAAAGCTAAAACTTGATGCTGGTTGTCTAAAAATAATACCGCAAAGACCTCGTTAACCTTTGAGATTAACCTTGATTGCACATATTGTTTAACTTGTGCAGGGTTTTTTATCGCATCTTGTTGAGTGATTTGCTCTTTTATATGACGTTGACTCATTTCTATAGAAGCTTGTAGCTGTACATATTTAGCCCTACCTATCCCTTTAATTTGGCAAAACTCTTTCTCACTGGCAGCAAGTAATTTTTTAAGACTACCAAAATGCTGAATCATTTCTCTGGATAATTCAATCACGTTTTTACCACGAACACCGGTTCTTAAAAAAATAGCTAATAGTTCCGCGTCACTAAGTGATTGCGGACCCTTGCTAAGAAGTTTTTCTCTTGGGCGTTCGCCCTCAGGCCATAAATGAAGATCTGACATATCAATTCCTTTTGTGAATTATCCTAAGATCTATTTTAACGGTTATATAAAGTTTGATCTGTAAGCTATTTACTACAAAAAGAGTGAGAAATGATAGGTTAGGTTTGCTATTATATACGTAAGTGAGCAGTTAGTTCGGCTACAAGAGTTGATATTGTTGAACTTTACTTGAATTAATCATGCTTTTTCTTTATTTTTTCAACATTATTTTGGGTTGTTTTTTTGTCAGCAATATTGAACAATAATCAAACAGTTAAAATTTTATTAGGCGTTACAGGCGGCATTGCGGCCTATAAATCAGCGGAGCTGGTTCGTCGCCTTAAAGATTTTTCTTTTGATGTGCGAGTTGTAATGACCGATGGCGCTAAACAGTTTATTACTCCAATGACCATGCAAGCTATTTCAGGGCACCCCGTTCACGACGCAATATTTGACCGCCAAGCAGAAGCCGCTATGGGCCATATTGAATTAGCAAAATGGGCTGATATTATTCTTATTGCCCCTGCAACAGCAAATTGCATAGCAAAAATAGCCCATGGATTAGCTGATGATTTGTTAACAACGGTTATTCTAGCAAGTAACGCACAACTTATGATTGCACCAGCGATGAATCAACAGATGTGGGCAAATAAAGCCGTAGAAGCGAATATCCATAGCCTTAAATTGAGAAATATTAATATTTTAGGCCCTGCGGAAGGCGTGCAAGCTTGCGGCGACAATGGATTTGGACGAATGTTAGAACCATTACAAATTGCTCAAGAGCTTTTTGACGAAGTTAAAAATCGACCAATGAGTTCTATCTCAACGTTGTCACTACAAAAATTGAAAGGTAAAAATATACTGATTACTGCGGGACCAACCCTTGAAGCAATTGATCCTGTACGCTATATTTCTAACCATAGTTCAGGAAAAATGGCTTACGCCCTAGCCAAACAAGCATTAGAATCAGGCGCAGAAGTTACTTTGGTTTCTGGGCCCGTTAAACTCTCTCCACCTGCTGGGGTAAAAATCATTAATGTGGTGAGTGCTTTAGAGATGTTAGAGGCGGTTAAACAAGAAGTCGAAAAGTGTGATTGTTTTATTGGCTGTGCGGCTGTGGCAGATTATACCCCTTGTCATACTGAAGCACATAAAATCAAAAAAACAGAATCAGAATTACAAATTAAACTAAAAAGAAACCCCGATATTTTGGCTTGGGTTGCCGCTTTAAAGAGCCGACCTTATGTTGTTGGCTTTGCCGCCGAGAGCCAAAACTTAGAAACTTATGCCGCTCAAAA
Source organism: uncultured Kangiella sp. (assembly GCA_964476655.1). GTDB lineage: Bacteria > Pseudomonadota > Gammaproteobacteria > Enterobacterales > Kangiellaceae. The sequence continues at coordinate 11,144 of CAYZBK010000025.1, forward strand.
ATTGCAGAAAAAAAAGTTAGATCTGATCTGCGCGAATGACATAAGCCAACCCGGTTTAGGTTTTGATAGTGATTATAATCAAATATTAATTTTAGATAAAAAAGGCATTCAACAAACTTTACCTAGAGCAAAAAAGTCCATTATCGCTTTGGGTATATTAAATGAAATCGGACAACATCTATAAATAGATAGCATTTTACATGGAGAAAATTGGTGAAAATTGAAGTAAAAAAAGTCGATAAAAAGAAAACCGCTAAACTAGAAACTAAAACATTATTGTCTTATTCATTACCTTATTTAGTCTTGTGTGTTTTAACCATTATTTTTGTAGCAATTGTGCAATATTATCTGGTTGTCATGCAACCAGCACAAGATCGTAATTCAACCTTTGTTAATGTCACCATGACCTCTTACATGGAATTAGTTTTAGGTCGTTTAGATTCTATTGGTGAATCAACACGAACAGTCTTGAGTGACCCTTATCTTATTCAAGAAATCGCTAGCGCTTCAGAAGATAAAATGGCAAAAATTGAAAATCGACTAAAAAACCGCTTACCGTTAGTTGATGGAGTAAGGATTTTAGACGCGTCTTTACACGAAATTGATTCTAATTCAACACCTTCAATTACCAATGTGACACTGCAATTAATCCGAAAACTGCAGTCAGATAATCAAGTCATGCACGAAGCGGTAAATGCGGGCATGAAAGATCAACATATCGCGGTTTTATTACGCGTTAACAATACCAATAAGGTGGCATTAATTGGCGTGAGTTTCGATATTTTTGATAAAGCGCTACCCAAGGAACGATTAGTGCCGGGTTATTATGAGTTTTTACAAAGCTTTGCGAACCAGAATTTAACCATTACCAGTATTGGTGATAAACGATTTAAAGTTGGAGAGCCATTAGGCATCGCAAAATTACCATCAACACATTGGCGCATTGCTTTTTGGCCAGCTGAACCAGAAAAGTTTTCATCTGAAATAGAATTAGGGATCTTTTTTGGTGGTTTAATCCTCGTATTGTCATTTGTTGCCGTCGGCGGCTTTTTTGGTTTAAAACATTTGCAAACCAAAGTCCGTAGTGATGCTTCAGGCTTTTTACGATGGTTAATTGATAGCTCTAAAACCAATCAACCGTTAGCCGTTATCGATTTTGAATTACAAATTTTTTCAGATATGACCAAAGCGCTGGTTCGAGAGGGATTTATTCTTTCTGCAAAAAAAGAAACCGTGAAAACAAAAAATAAAAAACCAGACAAAGAAATAGAGCAAATTGAAGATAGCTCTCTCATTAGAGCTTTAGAACATAAAGATTCGGCTTTAGAAGTCATTAGTCCACAAAAAACAAAAGGGAAAAAATCAAAGATGCTTTCTGCTTCTATTTTTAGAGCTTACGATATTCGAGGTATTGTTGGCGAAACGTTAAATGAAGAAATTATTAAAGAAATTGGTCGAGCAATAGGCAGTGAAGCTTTTGAACGAGGTGAACAACGAATTATTGTTGCAAGAGACGGTCGTTTATCAGGCCCATCATTAATTGAAGCGCTGAAAGAAGGTTTAGTTGAAAGTGGGCGTGATGTAATTGATGTAGGTGAAGTTCCTACCCCGGTGTTGTACTTTGCGACACATTACTTAGACTCAAATAGTGGCGTGATGCTAACAGGCAGCCACAACCCTAAAGACTATAACGGGCTTAAAATAGTCATTGGCGGTCATACCTTAGCCGATGAAGAAATCATGGCACTCAAAAAACGGATTGATACGGGTAACATGATGAAAGGGCAAGGAAGTCAGGAAAAAACAACCATTGTGCAAGATTATATTAGCCAAGTAACCAGTGATGTCGCATTAACTCAACCATTAAAGGTTGCTGTCGATTGCGGAAATGGTGTTGCAGGCATGATGGCACCACAGTTGTTGCAAGCGTTAGGCTGTGAGGTAATAGGTTTATACTGTAAAGTTGATGGCAACTTCCCTAATCACCATCCTGATCCAAGTAAACCAGAAAATCTTCAAGAGCTAATTGATTTAGTAAAATCAGAAAAAGCGGACATTGGTCTAGCTTTTGATGGCGATGGTGACCGATTAGGTGTTATTGATTCAGAAGGAAATATCATATGGCCTGATCGTCAGATGATGTTGTACTCAATAGATGTGCTTTCAAGAAACCCTGGAGCCGATATTATCTATGATGTGAAATGTACCAAACATCTATCAAAAGTCATTGCTAAGCATGGTGGGCATCCGATTATGTGGAAAACTGGACATTCACTCATTAAAGCAAAAATGCGCGAAACTGGCGCTATGCTTGCTGGAGAATGCAGTGGACATATCTTCTTTAAAGAGCGCTGGTTTGGTTTTGATGATGCTTTATATACGGCAGCAAGACTATTAGAAATTTTATCCGCCGATACTCGAAAATCTGTTGATATATTTGCAGCATTACCCAATAGCATTGCTACTCCAGAGATAAATGTTGCAATTGCTGATGATAAAAAACACCAATTTGTTGAACGTTTAACACGACAAGGTATTTTTGGTGATGGTAAATTGATTGATATTGACGGTGTCCGGATTGAGTTTAACGATGGCTGGGGACTTGTAAGGGCTTCAAATACAACACCCAATCTAGTGATCCGCTTTGAGGGCGAAAGTGAACAAATTATCGATAAGATGAAACAATTGTTTAAACAACAAATGTTAATGATTGATAACAGTCTAGTACTTGATTTTTAGGGGCTGCATCAATGAGTGAAAAAAAGAAAAATCGTAAACAAGATATTCTGCAAAATTTAGCATTAATGTTAGAAATGGACTTGTCAGAACGGATCACGACGGCTCGCTTAGCAAAACAGGTTGGCGTTTCTGAAGCGGCGCTATATCGACATTTTCCGAGCAAGGCTCGAATGTACGAATCGTTACTCGATTTTTGTGAAGAAAGTATTTTTAGCCGAATTAATGCTATCAATTCTGAGCCTCAGAATGCAGTAGAAAAATTTAACCTGATCTGCCAATTGGTATTAGGCTTTAGCCAAAAAAATCCAGGGATTAGCCGAATTTTGACCGGTGAAGTTTTGTTAGGTGAAACTCAGCGATTAAAAGAACGTGTTTCGCGATTTTTTGATCGCATTGAAGTTGAATTAAAACAAATTCACCGAAATGATTCGATAAAAAAATCGGCATCAACGCTTAATTCTAGTGCAACGGCAAAATTATGTTTAACGGTTATTGAAGGAGGCATTCAGCGGTTTGTCCGCTCAAGCTTTAAAATTCAACCCTTAGAGTCTTGGGATGTTCAGTGGAATATGATATTAAATGGTATTGAGTCTTAGTTTTCGAGCAGGCTCATTGGCATTTAACCCGCTCTTATCGAGTTATACGCTCTTTAATATAAGTTAAATATTGATTTCGGATCTGTTTAATTTTATCTGACTTGCAAAATTCAACTCCCGCTTCTTTGGTTGAACAAGAGACCTCTAAAACAATCAACATTTTTTGTTCTGGTGCTGGTATCCGAGAAAATGAAAGAGCGATGTCTTCGTCTTCTTTAGGGCGAGAGGTTAAAATTAGCGTGTTAGTGATGATCTCTATTTTTCCTGTCGCATGATCTCTTGCGTAAATTTGAGCCAATTGCCAAGCTCTATTGCAAGCCTTGGTATCTGGACAGGAAAATATAATTGGTTCAGATTCTTGCTTCTCTCGTTGATTTTTTCTTAGTGCCATGCGAACACTTTCTAACTCTTTAAAGCGAACAATATCTTGTTCAAAACTTTTTTCAACGCGAATCTTTTCTTTTTCAAGAAGCTTTCTATTGTTTTGATTATTAGAAATTTGATTGAGCGTAGCCTCTATCCCTTTCAACAATGGTTTCGCTACTTTTTGTCCTAACCTTTCATAAGTAGCGGCTTGATGCTGTTGGTCTTCTAGTTGCAAATTTAACAGATCTTCTTTGCTGTTTTGAATTCGGATCCGCTGTTCTAAGGCTAACAATTGAGAATCTCTATTACGAATAATGTGCCCAATAGAAGTAAACTGACGGAGTAAATCGGCATCACGCCTGATTTGTTGTAAGCGTTTTATTTCTTCGTTTCTTTGTTCAATAATTTTAAGACGGTCTTGATCAAGTTCCGCCAGAGTTTTGCTTGGATCAACATGTTTAACTAATTTACCAGATTCATTGTAAACATCGTAACCTCTCAGCTCCATTTCTTTTGTAATCGAATCTTTAATTTCAATCGCGCCTTCAGCATTTTTAAACTTATAAAAATTCTGCGCAGCGACCAACTGACTAGTACTGATTAAAATTAAAGTAATGATTAAATGGATTAATTTCATATTGTTTTATGCAATGCTGTTAAGAGTTATTTGAAATGCCATATTGCTGTTGATAAGTTTCAATAGCGCTTAAATATGCTTGTAATTTTGGCTGTTGCAGAATGTAATTATGCAAATCATCAAGGTTTATAATAGCATAAACTGGAATATTATATTCTTTTACAATTTCTTGAATCGCTGAAAGCTCACCAGTCCCTTTTTCTTGTCGGTCAAGTGCCACTAATACCCCTGCAGGAGTTGCGCCTGCTGCAGTAATTAAATCAATCGACTCACGGATAGCGGTGCCTGCAGTAATAACATCATCCACAATCAAAACTTTTCCCGATAATTTAGCGCCAACCAGCTGGCCGCCTTCACCGTGATCTTTAGCTTCTTTACGGTTGTAGCAAAATGGTACATTTTTATTGTGATAACGAGCTAAAGAAACAGCGGTAATACAGCCTAACGGGATCCCCTTGTAAGCCGGTCCAAACAGCATATCAAAATCAGCATGATCATTAATTAGTGTTTTAGCATAACAGTCACCCAATACAGCAAGATCTTCGCCTTGATTGAAAAAACCGGCATTAAAAAAATAAGGACTAATTCGACCTGATTTTAGAGTAAATTCGCCAAATTTCAACGCTTGTCGTTTAATGGCTAATTCAATAAAATTTTGTTTTACTTGAGACATAATAATTGATTTTGTAATACTAAAAATATAATTCCAGTTTAACGTGATTGTGTTTATCTTTATAGCATTTAGCTAATATTTTTATTTGTACTCGTTAACAATTTTTAATAATTTTCCAACGTTGCTTGCTAATAGAATTAGAACCTGAAGGGATCCTTCCTGCTTTTCTTGAGCGTTTCTCAGCTTTAGACAGCTTATTTCTAAGATTTTTGCAGCGACTCGTACGACTAATGCCTCCACGATTCTGTCGACTTTCAATGTAAATAGGCTTAATAGTTGGGCTCTTTGCAAACTCGGTTGTTTCGGTTTTTATGATGATTTTTTTAACTTGATGTTGATTGGTATTTTTAGATGTGGCTAAAGAATTTCCTCCGCTTTTTGGAAGCGCCACTTGCTGATCAGATCGGTCAGAATAGTGGGTATTACCCTCAGAATCAGTCCATTTATATACTTCACTTTTAGTGATATGTTTTGGTTTATCAATAACCGATTCGGGGATTTCTAGTGTTATATTTTGTGACTCAACGACTGGAGGCTTAAAATCAAGCAATTGCGGGTGAAAGTAAGTATAAACAACAGCCGTTAATACTAAGGACAAAAAAACGAAGCGAATCATAATAATACAACCTACAAAATTAAAATAACTAAATAAAAAACTAACTTAATATTTTATACCCATCGCCGTTAAAAATACTTGATGATAGGTATATAGCCAAATAACTGCTATTTTAATAACCAAGAGAATACCAATAACGTCCTAGTTTTTCATGCAAGGCTATATGAGAATCCATAAGCGCTTTAGCACTTGGTAAGTAGCTGAACCATTCGGGTTGACTAGTATTAAATCCCGTAGGTGCAACAATGACTTTTAACCCTACTTTCTCAAACTCAATTTTAGCTCTTTGCATTTCTATTGCATGAGTAACTAACAGTATTTCTCGAATACTATTTTCATATAATATTTTGGCAGAGTTTTGCGCTTTTTGCGCCATATTTTTGCTTTTAAACTCTATCCATTTAGGTGAAATATTAAAAGAAGACAACATGGTTTGATTCATAAGAACCGCTTCTGGTGTTGCTTCATTAAACTGACTGCCACCCGAAAGCAATAAAGGCAATTTAGTTTTTTGTTGCAACCAAGACGCATATTGTATTCTTTGCAAGGTACTTGAATTAACGGTATCAATCTCACCGTATTCAGGTGCAAGACTAATTCTACCACCTGATAAAACAACAATGGCGATATCTAAACGTTTCTGTTTTGACAAATCATTCACTTGCTGCTGAGTTAATGGGCGCAAGTTTTCTAAACTGTTAATTAAGCCGTTTGAAATAATTGGTAACGAAAGAAAAAGTAAACTCAAAAAAGAGATGGCAAATAAAAAGAGCGAAAACTTACGAAACTTATTAAAAAAATAATAAGCAAAAATGAATAAAATTAAATTAATTCCTGGCGGAAAAAATACAATTTCAATAAGTTGATTAATAAATAATTCGAATGTCATCGTTATAAATAATGAATAATTTATTCATTCTCCTGCATTATTTTTTACTGCCCATGACTGCAAAAATTAAACCTATTTCAAATAATAACCACATTGGAATAGCTAATAAAATTTGTGATATAACATCGGGTGGTGTTAATAACATGCCAATAACAAAAACTCCAACAATTACATAAGGTCTTTTTTCTTTTAAACTTTTCACTGTTGTAATGCCAGACCAAACTAAAAGAATGGTTGCAATTGGAATTTCAAAGGCAGCGCCAAAAGCAAAAAACATTTTAAGTACAATATCTAAATAGCTAGTAATATCGGGCAACACTTGGATCCCTTCTGGACCTGCGGCGGTAAGAAATGCCCATGCCATCGGGAAAACAACAAAATAAGCAAAAGCTAAACCCGCATAAAATAATACAATACTAGAAAAGAGCAAAGGATAAGCGAGCTTTTTTTCGTGACGGTATAAACCCGGAGCAATAAATCCCCATGCTTGATGGAGAATATAAGGCATCGCAACAAAAACCGATAATACCGCAGTCATTTTAAACGGCGTTAAAAAAGGCGAAATAATATTGGTTGCAATCATATTAGAATTTTCGGGCAAATGAGCCATCAAAGGCGCTGATAAAATCAAATAAATATCATTCGCCCAATAAATCAAACTAACAAAAACAATAACAACCGCAAGAACCATTCGCAATAAGATATCGCGCAATTCTAATAGGTGAGAAACAAAAGGCATATCAGATTGGTTGGTTGTTGACGCGTCAACTTTTGGCTCAGCATGAGCAGACTCTGACGATGAAGTTTGGTTTGGTTCAGTCATGCTATTTCTACAACTTTGGCTTAGTATTAGAAATGATTTCTGTATTTTCAGCTTTAATTTTTTGCTGGGTAACTGAGGTTTCTAAGGATTGTTTTATTTTATTTGTTTCATCATGCATATGATTAATCGACGCTTCAATTTCTTCGCTGACTGTGGCGATTTCAGATTCATTTTTAATTAATTCGGCTTGTCTTTCAATTTCTATTTGTAATTCTTTTACTTTTAACTCGCGATCTATTTCTGTTTGTATTGAGTTAAAACCTTGCTTTGCTTTACCAATCCACAGACCTACAGTTCTAGCAGCTTTAGGTAGCCGCTCTGGCCCAAGTACAATGAGAGCAATAATACCAATTAATAAAAGCTCAAGAAAACCCATGTCAAACATTTTAATTGTTCCTAGTTATCGGCTTTATCTTTTTCTTTAACCACTTCTTCTTTAACTACTTCGCCTTCGATAACATTGGCCTCTTTTTTCTCGATCTGCTCTTCCTTCTTTTTTTCGTCGTCTTTAACCGCCGATTTAAAACCTTTTAAAGCGCCACCTAAATCACTACCGATATTTTTTAGTCTTTTTGTACCAAACACTAATATAACGATCACTAAAATTAAAATTAAACTTGGCATACTAATCATATTTTTTCTCTCTTAATACTTTTAAAATAGATTGTTCTTAACTATAAAAAAGGTAACGCTTTGCCACCTAATAAATGGATATGTAAATGAAAAACTTCTTGCCCACCACCTTTACCAGTATTAATTATAGTCCTAAACCCATCATCAAGTCCTTGTTGCTGTGCTATTTTTGCTAATATAAACAGCATTTTTGCGATAAGGTCATGATCTTCTGTGGATAAATCATTCAATCCACAGATATGTTTGCGTGGAATAACTAATAAGTGAACTTCCGCTTTGGGCGCAATATCTTTAAAGACCACAATATCTTCATCTTGAAAAACAATATCAGCAGGAATTTGTTGTTTTTCAATTTTGCAAAATAAACAATCATGCATGATAACGATTTCCTCTATTGTATTAGGCAATTAAGCTCTAAACGATAACATAAAACTGCTCAATGACAAGCTAAGCAATACCGTTTTCACCCAATCAATTGTTAGCCATTCAGGTGTTGTACTTAAGCTAACTAACATTAAAGTTAAACCTAATATTGCCCAGCGTATACGCTTACCCGAACTCAACTGAGATTGTTTGAGTGAATCTATCGACTCAATTAAGGAAGATTGTTGGTTCGACTGTTTGCCGCTGGCTTGCAAAAAAGCATTTAACTTTTCAGGCATCTCTGGGAGTTCTTCTAACCATTTAGGCATTTTTTGTTTAATTTTTTTCAATGCCGCTTTGGGACCATAAGTATCAGCTAGCCACTTTTTTAAAAAAGGCTGCGCCGTTTCCCAAAGATCAAGCTGAGGATATAATTGGCGGCCTAAACCTTCAATATATAATAATGTCTTTTGTAACAAAACTAATTGAGGCTGAACTTCCATTTCAAAGCGTCGAGCAGTTTGGAACAATTGAATTAAAAAATGACCAAACGATATTTCATTGAGTGATTTGCCATAAATAGGTTCACAAGCCGTTCTAATAGCGGACTCAAATTCTTCAATGGACACATTGCTAGACACCCAACCAGACTGAACATGTAGTTCTGCAATTTGTCGGTAATCGCGATTAAAAAAGGCCACAAAATTTTGCGCTAAATAGCGTTTATCTGATTGATTCAATGTGCCCATAATGCCGCAATCAATCGCTATATAACTCGGATTTTTAGGATCATCAATGTTAACAAAAATATTCCCTGGGTGCATATCTGCATGAAAAAAACTGTCCCGAAAAACTTGAGTGAAAAATATTTCTACGCCGATATGAGCAAGTTTTTTCATATCAACCTGATGATTAATTAAGCCTTCAACATCACCAATGGGAGCTGCAAAAATCTTTTCCTGAACCATTACCCGTTTTCGGCAATATTGCCAATAAATGTTAGGCACATAAAGCATGTTGGAATTTTCAAAGTTGCGCTTTAACTGAGTTGTATTAGCGGCTTCAATTCGAAGATCTAGTTCGTTAAAAAGTGTTATTTGATAATCATTAACAATTTGCTCTGGATGAATACGTTTTCCATTTTCAGAATATTTTTCAAACCACTGAGCAAGAATTCGAAGTAATTTTAAATCGGCAATTATTTTACCTTTAATTCCAGGCCGAATAATTTTAACAACAACATCATCACCATTTAATAATTTACCACTGTGCACTTGCGCAACAGAAGCAGAAGCTAATGGTTTTTCATCAAATGATTCAAATAACTCATCAATAGGCTGAGCTAAATACGTTTCAATCGTTTCGATTGCTAACTTGGTTGAAAAAGGTTCTACATTGTCTTGCAGTATGGCAAGTGAATCTGCCAAATCATCTGGCAGGAGATCTCGACGAGTCGATAACATTTGACCAAGTTTAATAAAAATAGGCCCTAATTCCGTAAGCGCCTTGTTAAGCCGTTCGCCGCGACTATCAGTCTGTTTTTTATGACCACTGAGTGCAAAGAGTTTAAATAGAAAGGAAAACTTTGATAAAGGTGTTGGTGTTAAAAATTCGTCTAAGCCGTACTTAACCATCACGCGGTTAATAACAAAGGCTCTTCTTAAAATCAGTAATTTTTTCATACGTATTATTTGTTATTCTTTATGACGTTGTTGAGTGTTTATCTTTCAGCAAAGCGATTCTAGCATTCAGCCTATCGGCTTGGCTTCTTATTTGATCGACTTGTCGAAAAAATTGCTGTTGCTCGCTACTGCTGGGAGTTACTTTGGCTTCTTCTTGAATATATTCACTAATATCTTGCTGAACACTGTTAATGGTATTAAAAAGCCATATTGTAATATTTTCTAATCCTGTTGCAATTGAGTGCCCAATAGGGTCGCCAAATAATTGGGCAAAAGGTTCATGCCAATCAATTTTTAATTTTTGGGCAAACTCTTGCAGTTGTTGAGCCGCACTAATTTTACCCGTAAAATTTAACTCGCCTTTAAAAAAAGAATCTGCAGAATGTTCTTTAGCGATAGCCGCCAAATAAGCATTTATGGGACCGCTAATGCAAGCGGTAACATCGCCATCATAACTTTCAAAAACCGATAATTCACCGTCTTTAAAAGAAAAGAAATAACTTAAATTAAAATCTTCAAGGTGAATTTTTATCACCTTTCCATCAAATTGATGAAGATTTTGATTAGCTTCAGCATCTAAGCTTAGCAATTTTCGTATAACAGCTTGTAAGCTGCCCGCAGAGAGTTGATTAAATGACATAGGTCGCTATTTACAATAATTTGAGTTAAAAAAAATTAGTACTTAAAACCGCGATGTAATGCAACAATTCCAGCGGTTAAATTATAGAACTCACAATCTTCAAAATTAGCCAGTTCAAACATCCCTTTTAAGGTTTTCTGGTCAGGGTGCATACGGATCGACTCAGCAAGATAACGGTAACTATCTTCATCACCGGTTATCCATTGTCCTATTTTTGGCAACAGATTAAAAGAATAGGCATCATAAGCTTTAGACAGCAGTTCATTAGTTGGTTTTGAAAATTCTAAAACCAACAAACGACCACCAGGCTTTAATACACGATACATTGATTCTAATGCCTTTTGTTTATCGGTCACATTGCGTAAACCAAATGCGATAGTAATACAATCAAATTGATTGTCTTCAAAAGGTAAAGATTCTGCATTAACTTGTGCAAACTGAATATTGTTGATTAAGCCTCGATCAATTAAACGATCTCGACCAACCTTAAGCATCGAGTCATTAATATCCGCTAAAACGACATTACCCGTTTCGCCAACAATAGGAGAAAATAAAGCCGCTAAATCACCAGTTCCTCCAGCAAGGTCAAGCACTTGAAAGCCGGCTCTAACACCACTTTTTTCAATCGTAAAACGTTTCCAAAGACGGTGAACACCGGCTGACATTAAATCGTTCATTAAATCGTATTTAACGGCAACAGAGTCAAACACATCGGCAACTAAGCTTTGCTTCTTTTCCAATGGAACATCTTTAAAGCCAAAATGTGTTGTTTGAGATTCTGCTGATGATGACTGTTCAGGCATAACGGATTGTTTCGTTAAATTTAAGTTGTAATGAGTATAGCAATTGTCGATGAGAGAATCAGTTAAAATTAGCCTAGATAAATATTCAATTGATGATAATTCAGATTAATGAATTATCGCTATTTAAGTCAATACTTAAGGTTCAAGGTGGATTGAATGTTATTAAACATTCAAGTACTCTAGGTTTATTCAATATATGGTTTTGGTGTTGTTTAAACAAATGCTTAATCAGCCCAACAACCTGCTATTTTAAAGTCTATTTTGAGGTCATTATGAGTATTAAACCGTCGATAGTACGGATTCGCCCTGTCACTGAAAATGACCTAGAAACACTTTACGAATTAGCTTCAAAAACAGGGGGTGGTTTAACAAATCTTCCGATGGATCGTGACGACTTATTAAGCCGTATTACCAAGAGCAATCATTCTCTTACCGAGCCCAATAACCAGTCAACTTTTTTATTAATCGCCGAGCGAGTAAATGATAATCATCCCCTTGGAGTGGTTGGGTTATTTGTTCAGGCCGGCGCAAAAAGTGGCTTCTATACCTATAAAATTGAAACCCATTTAAATGCCAGCAAACAAGTCGACCGCAAATACTTGCATGATGTATTAGTTTTATCTGGCGAATATTCGGACTACGCGGAAATTGGTGCATTATTTGTAGACCCCGATGCCAGAGGAAAACAACTGGGTAAAGCTCTAGTTCGCGCGAGTTTCCTTTTTGTTAAACAGCATCGTTCTATTTTTCCAAATAAAATGTGTGCAGAAATGCGAGGCTGGCAAGGACCTAATGGCGAAAAACCTTTTTGGGATGAATTTTTAATTAAATTTTTTGATATGGACTTTAATCAAGCCGATAAATTAAATGGCACCATGGGTAATTATTTTCTTGGCGAATTAATGCCTCGTTACCCTATTTATTTTGCATCTCTTTCTCAAAAAATTAAAGATGTCATAGGTGTGCCTCATCCCGATGGAAAAAAAGCATATGAAATATTACAAAGCGAAGGGCTGAATTTAGATGGTCATCATGATCCATTTGATTTGGGGCCATGTTTAAGTCGTGACATTGAATTAATTGAAACGGTTAAAAATGCCCGTCAAGGTTCATTTTGTCCCTTAGGCGTTAAGGCGGGTTTAATTGGACAAGGCACCAACGAAGACTTTGAATGTTTTTATGATAGTGAACAAACCGTTGATTTAAGTAAGCTTGTTAGTGAATATGGCTGCAAAGATAAAATCAATACCGGTCAAATCTGGATTGAAAAGTTTGAATAATTTTAACTCATTAAAATAACTAGAACATAAGAGATTATAAAAGGAGTTATCGATGAACATTTTAGAGTTGATTGGATTAAATGCGGAACAACTTTCAATGTTGAGCTCTTTATTGAGCATTATTTCAATATTAGGCTCTGTTGCTTTTGCTGTATTTCGATTTATCATCCAGCCCTTCATTATTAAATCTCCCTATTTAGGCTTGTGGTATGGATATAACAGCTCAAAGGATAAACGTGTGGCGACTATTAGCCGTGAAGTTTGGAGCATTCATCGTAAATGGCTCAGTTGGGATGGTCACTTGATAGTGGTTGCCAGAAGTTCGGTTAATCCTCAATTAAAATATATTGGCGAATTAGTAGAAGATAAAGATGCAAATCATGTATTAATCAATTTTACCCGCAGAGGTAGTCATGAAAAATTTGCATTTCGTATTAATAGAACCGCTGAAAGCACGCCTCCCAATCCTTTATTAGGCTTTTGGGTTGGGAGAGATCATGACCAACAAATGGTTGCGGGAATGGTACTTGTCGATCGAACACCACATACAGATGAAGAAATAAGAGCTATTTGGGATGCCAATCTTGCAGAAAAAACAACTGATTATCTATTTCGTTTAAATGGCGAATATATGCTTGGATAACAAATTTATACATTATTAAATAAGAGGTCTTTATAATGAAATTAATCAAATTAATAATTGTTAGTTCTCTGTTTTTTGTTAGCAGTACTAACAGCACTGAAACGGTCAATTCTAAATTTGTTTATTTACAAGAAAACAAAGTCATTTCGCCTTGGATTGCCTCAGTAGGCAACAAAGCTAACTGGTATGTACCAGCAAAAGAGGATCGCTTGGCGACAATAGGTGGTGATCTCAAGGTAGCTTTTAATGACCAAACTAAGTTATCAGGCATTGCACTTCAATGGAATAGCAAAACAGATATTGCCTCTTTTTCCTTAAGCGGGCCAATAATTGATTTATCTAAAATAGAAGATGCCGTGGTGTTAATGTTTGATATTTACATTGAAAGCAAGGTAAAAGAGCCCATTGCTGTAGCTATGGGATGTGGAGACCCTTGTAAAGGGAAGGTGCATATTCGCAAATTATTAACCAAGCAGACTAGAAAAAAATGGTTAACCATTCCAATCCCTCTTAATTGCTTTTCGAAAAATGGAGCTGACCTAACAAAAATAAACGCTCCTTTTATTATTGAAACAAAAGGCAAGTTAAAAATTCGCTTAAAAAACATTCAATTGGCAAGAAGCGAAAAAAGTGATTTAGGCTGTAAAAAACAATAGGATTTATTTCTGATGCATTCAATTTATGAAAATAAATCGGCTTCTCCATTAATTATGGGGATCTTAAATATTACCCCAGATTCTTTCTCTGATGGTAATCACTACAATACCGTTGAACAGGCATTTGCTAGAGGTTTAGCCATGCAACAAGCAGGCGCTGATATTTTAGACATTGGTGGTGAATCAACACGCCCTGGCGCCACTAAAGTCAGTGCCAAAGAAGAAATTAATCGCGTAGTGCCGGTGATTGAACAGTTAAAATCACTTAATATCAAAATTTCCATCGATACCAGTAAGCCAGAAGTAATGGAAGCCGCAGTGTGCGCTGGCGCTTCCATGATTAATGATGTGCAAGCATTACAACAACAAAATGCACTTGAGATGGCATCTCGATTACAAGTCCCCGTGTGCTTAATGCACATGCAAGGTCATCCAAAAGATATGCAAACATCTCCCAAATACAAGAATGTTACAGAGGAAGTGATTAGTTTTTTGCAACAACGACTTAAAGCATGTGAAAATGCAGGAATTAAACGGCATTTAATTAGCCTTGATCCAGGCTTTGGTTTTGGTAAAAATTTACAGCACAATCTTGAGTTATTAACTCATTTAAATCAATTCACTCATTTAGGTTTACCTGTTTTGGCAGCTTTATCACGTAAATCAATGCTAGGTTTAATCACCAAACGTCCGGTAGAGCAACGATTACCTTCGAGTTTGGCGGTTGCTCTGATTGCGATGCAAAAAGGTGCTAGAATCATTAGAGTTCATGATGTTGCTGAAACAAATGATGTTCGTCAAGTTTTTATGGCAATGAAAAATGTATGATAGGTTCAGTTTCTCTTAAGCTTAACCAAGAGATAATGAATAAAATCAATAACAATGTTAGGAATAATGCATGTCAAAGAAGTATTTTGGAACCGACGGAATTAGAGGAAAAGTAGGTGAATACCCTATAACGCCTGAATTTGTAATGAAGCTTGGTTGGGCCGCAGGAAAAGTTTTGGGTAAAAAACCACGAGATCGAATTGTCATTGGAAAAGATACTCGCATTTCAGGTTACATGTTTGAATCAGCTTTAGAGGCGGGCATAGCCGCATCAGGCATGGACGTACAAATTTTAGGGCCCATGCCAACCCCCGGAATTGCTTATTTAACCCGCACCTTTCGAGCCGCAGCGGGTATTGTTATTTCAGCATCGCATAATTCTTTTTATGATAATGGTATTAAATTTTTTTCCGCTCAAGGGACAAAGTTAGATGACTCGGTGGAACATGAAATAGAAAAATATCTTGATAAAGAAATGACCACGGTTTCATCAGAGCATTTAGGAAAAGCAAAACGTGTTACAACTGCCGCAGGGCGTTACATTGAATTTTGTAAGGCGAGCATTCCTTCTAGTTTTTCTTTTGAAAAATTAAAAGTGGTTATCGATTGTGCAAACGGTGCGGCTTATTCAATTGGTCCAAAAGTGTTTAGAGAATTAGGCGCAAATGTACAAGCCGTTTTTAATCATCCTGATGGCTTAAATATTAATGCGAATTGCGGAGCAACCTCAACAGATTCTTTAGCCAAGCTAGTAGTGGCAAATAAAGCCGACGTCGGAATTGCGCTTGATGGTGATGCGGATCGTCTCATTATGGTTGATCATGAAGGTGTCGTTGTTGATGGTGACGAATTGTTATACATCATTGCTAAAGGTGCACAAGACAGCGGCCGTTTGCAAGGTGGCGTTGTAGGTACCTTGATGTCTAATTTAGGTTTAGAAAAAGCTTTGCAAGCCGATGGCATAGATTTTTTAAGAGCCAATGTTGGTGATCGACACGTGATGGAAATATTAAAGAAAAAGAAATGGAATTTTGGTGGTGAATCATCTGGGCATTTAATTTGTTTAGATAAAAATTCAACCGGTGATGGCATTATTGCCGCACTGCAAGTTTTAGCCGTAATGTATTGCGAAAATAAATCATTGTCCGAATTAAGACAAGGAATGACAAAATTTCCTCAAACGATGATTAATGTCACCGTCTCTAAACGACAAGATCCAATGCAAAATTCCGCCGTCGTTAGTGCGGTAAAAGACGTCGAAAATCAATTGGCCGATACTGGTCGAGTATTATTGAGAGCATCGGGTACCGAGCCATTAATTCGAGTAATGATTGAAGGTGAAGATAAAACTCTAGTTCAAACATTGACCCAGCAATTAGCTGATGTGGTAAAAGAAAATCTTTAAAATATTTTCAGCAAGCAAAATTAAAAATAATTGATTGCTGTGTCGTCAAAAAGAGGTGAGCTAAATGTTAAATTCGTTAGTGGTTAATGATTATATGGTTTCAGCAATGATAACCCTTAAACCTAATATTGATATTGTTGAAGCAGCACAAACACTACAAGAATATCGTTTGTCAGGTGCTCCAGTTGTTGACGACCATAATCGCTTAATTGGTTTTTTATCAGAAAAAGATTGTTTACATACCGTATTAAGCGCTGTTTACAACCAAGACTATGGTGATTTAGTGAGTGATAGAATGACTAAATCAATCTACAGTGTTCATCCAACTGATAATATTACTGATGTCGCAGAAAGATTTTTAAAAGACGGCGTAAGAATGTATCCAGTATTAAATAAGGATGTTTTAGTGGGTGTTATTTCTCGACAAAGTGTTCTTAAGGCTTTTTGTGAAATAAGTAAAACACATCCTCACAGATAAGTTATTCATCGATAATATTTCACACGATTAATAGTAAATATTGTTAAATTAATTAACAAATACCCATGCTTAGAAAATAAGGTTGTATACGAATGCCTCAAGTAGAAAATATAAAAAAATATTTACTGCAACTACAAGACAATATTTGCTCCGCGCTAGAAAAAGTTGATGGCAAAGCTCAATTCATAACCGATGAATGGCAAAGAGAGCAAGGAGGTGGCGGTCGAACTCGAGTAATTAATAGAGGAGCAGTGATTGAAAAAGGCGGGGTTAATTTTTCGCATGTTTTTGGTGATGCCATGCCCGCTTCTGCAACCGCACACCGCCCTGAATTAGCAGGACGAAACTTTCAAGCCATGGGCGTTTCTTTAGTCATACACCCTGAAAACCCTTATGCGCCTACGTCCCACATGAATGTTCGATTTTTCATCGCAGAAAAAGAAGGCTGTGATCCTGTTTGGTGGTTTGGTGGTGGCTTTGATTTAACACCTTATTATGCTTTTGAAGAAGACTGCATCCACTGGCACAAAATTTCAAAACAAGCCTGCTCTCCTCTTGGGGAACCTGCCTACAAAAAATATAAAAAATGGTGCGACGAGTATTTTTATTTAAAACATCGTAACGAAGCAAGAGGTATTGGTGGATTATTTTTTGATGATTTAAATGCACCCGATTTTTTAACCGCATTTGAATTTACAAAAAGTATTGGAGATCATTACGTTAAAGGCATTGTTCCCATTTTAGAAAAACGCAAAGAAACACCTTATTCAAAAAGAGAAAAACAATTTCAAAAGATCCGTCGAGGACGTTATGTTGAATTTAATTTAGTTTATGATCGCGGCACTTTATTCGGTTTACAAACCGGAGGACGAACCGAATCAATTTTAATGTCTTTGCCATCGGATGTGGGTTGGGAATATAATTTCATCCCAGAAATTGGAAGTGAAGAAGAAAAATTAACCGACTATTACTTAAAAGCGAGAGATTGGATTTAAAATATCAGTAAAAATTCACTCTCGTTATTAACAGGAAAAAACATGTCAGATTTAGGCCAAAATTACAATAGTCGCTACCCTCAATCGCGACCTCGACGCATGCGAAGTGATGACTTTTCTCGTCGTTTAATGGCAGAAAATAACTTAACGGTGGATGACCTTATTTATCCCGTTTTTATTTTAGAAGGCGAAAACTGCGTTGAAGACATCTCTTCAATGCCCGGAGTTCAACGTAAAACGCTAGATAAATTATTAATAGAACTAGAACAAGTTCAATCACTAAACATCCCTGCGATTGCACTTTTTCCCGTGATTAGCGATGATAAAAAATCATTATTAGCTGAGGAAGCTTACAATCAAAACGGATTAGTTCAACAAAGTGTTAAAGCCATCAAAGAAAAATTTCCTCAATTAGGAGTCATCACTGACGTAGCACTAGACCCTTATACCAGTCATGGACAAGATGGCATCATTGATCCTCAAGGTTATGTTTTAAATGATACAACGGTTGAAATTTTAGTAAAACAAGCACTAAGCCATGCGAAAGTTGGTGTCGATATTGTAGCACCATCAGACATGATGGATGGACGCATTGGCGCTATTCGTCAAGCCTTAGAAAATGCGGGTTTTATCAATACCAAAATTTTAGCCTACTCAGCTAAATATGCTTCTGCTTTTTATGGACCCTTTAGAGACGCCGTTGGTTCGTCATCTAAGCTAGGAAAAGCCGATAAAAAAAATTACCAAATGGATCCAGCAAATGGCGATGAAGCATTTCATGAAATTGCATTAGATATACAAGAAGGTGCAGACATGATTATGGTCAAACCCGGCATGCCATATTTAGATGTAATTTATCGCGCAAAACAAAAATTTAAAACCCCTGTCATGGCATATCATGTGAGTGGTGAATATGCAATGTTAAAAGCCGCCTCCATTAACGGTTGGATTGATGAAAAAAAATGTGTTTTAGAAGCAATGTTAGGATTTAAACGCGCAGGCGCCAATGCAATCTTAACTTATTACGCCAAAGACATAGCTCATTGGTTAAAACAATAAAAACATCGTAATTTAAAAATTCACAATAATAATTTAATAAACCTGGAACAATTATGAAAAGACGTGATTTTGTCACCGCTGCAGGCGCAGCAACTCTATTAAGCGCTTGCGGCGAGGCAAAAGACTGTGATCTAAATCAGTCTTCTTCAACCAAACAACCTCAAAAAACTATTCAATGGACCATGGTAACAACTTGGCCACCTGGCTTTCAAGGTTTAGGCACAGGCGCTGAATACTTAGCCACACAAATTGAACGACTAACGCAAGGTCAAATTAAAGTAAAAGTTTATGGCGCAGGTGAGTTAGTACCGGCCTTACAAGTATTTGATGCGGTGGCTTCTGGCAGTGTAGAAATGGGGCATGGTGCGTCATACTATTGGAAAGGAAAATTACCGGCCGCTTCATTTTTTAGTTCGGTACCTTTTGGTTTAAATGCGCAAGAAATGAATGGTTGGTTACTGAAAGGAGGAGGCTTAGAATTATGGCAAGAGCTTTACGCGCCTTATAATTTAATTCCAATGCCCGCGGGAAATACCGATGTACAAATGGCTGGCTGGTTTAATAAAGAAATTAATAGCATAAAAGATATTCAAGGTTTAAAAATGCGAATTCCGGGGCTCGGTGGAGAAGTTTTAAAACGCGCCGGAGGCACACCCGAATTAATTGCAGGAGGCGAAATTTTTTCTGCGTTAGAAATGGGGCGGATTGACGCAGCAGAATTTGTTGGTCCCTATAACGACTTAGCATTTGGTTTTTTTAAGGCGGCTAAATATTATTATTATCCCGGCTGGCAAGAGCCAGGCACAACCCTAGAAGCACTCATAAACCAACAAGCAATGGAGAAATTACCTAAACATTTACAAGAGGCGGTACGCTCCGCTTGTTTAATTGCCAACGCCGACATGCTGGCAGAATATTCTCATAAAAATAGTGAAGCATTAAAAATATTAGTTGAAAAACACCATGTCACACTAAAAAAACTGCCTGATGACGTATTAGAAAAATTTAAAGAAATTTCAGAAACAGTGGTTGCTGAACAAGCAACACATAATGATTTAGCAAATCGTATTTACCAGTCATTTTTAAGTTTCAAAAATAAATCGAATGGATGGCGGGAAATTAGCCGAAGCTTATAAAACATCATATAAGCTTTATTTTTAATCATTCATTAAGTTTACGACCATATGCTTTTACAAAAGCAGGCCAAATACTTTTACTTTTGTAAACAAATGCAATAAAAAGGCTGGTTGCTAATATTTTCGCAACCAACCCCACAAAGAGCATGCCAACATAGACCCCTCATTACATTAAAGTCAACGCTTTAAGGCAAACTCTTTCACCAAAAGAAATGTTGTCTGGTTAAACATTGTATCAGCAAGGTGAAAAGTTTGACGCCGCACCACCTACGGCATTGAAAATACTATTAAGTATCTCCGTAGTAATTCTGGCTTTATTAAAAGCTATATCACTGAGTATCGCAAACACCAACATTAAATACGCTAAAAAACCAAATCCTGTATATTCGTTATATATGATTGTATAAAACCAATTTTGTTCAAAAATATAAAAATACGAACAAATAACGGTGGAAACCATCATCAAAATTCCTGGAAAAAATAAATGGCGAACAGCTTTAGGTTTAAAAAATGACACCATTAATAGAAAAATAAATATTATCGAATTAGCTCCTAAAAAAAACCGAACATCTAAAGTCAATTTTTCTACTATTTCCATATACTTTGCTTGTCCAAAATCAATTAGCTTAGATCTAGCCTTCTCTAGAGAAACAATGTCTAATTCCATCGAGTTACGAAGTTTACTCTCCCATTTCTTACGGCATTCACAATCAAGCTTGAGCATTTTTGCAATTTCTGTAGATAGGATAGTTGGCACATCATCTTTAAGTTCTTGCTTTACTTTGGCAAGCTTAGCTTCAGCTATTTTTCTGAGCTCTTTTGCTTTATTGCCGAGTAGTTTTTCAAATCTATTTAATTGTGGAAGTCGAACAGCATCTATTTTTTTGTTTGTCGCCGAGTTTAACTTCCCTTCTATAAACGATTGAGCTGAAGTTTCTACAAACTGAAGATCTGCAAATGTAAAAAGAAAGAGTGGAACAAATACAAATATTCCTAGTATTCCAAATCCTCGTAATGAAATCCGCTTCATTAATATTTCCTTATGTGTTTAACGCCCTCG
>CAYZBK010000026.1:0-31253 GCA_964476655.1 uncultured Kangiella sp.
CCAATTTTACTCTCAAAGATTAAGCAACTTGCATTAACATTCTTTCTAGCCGTCTATAACTCAAAGCTTCTGCCAAATGTGTTTGTTTTACTTGCTCGCATTTTTCCAAGTCGGCAATGGTGCGTGAAACGCGCAATATTCGATGATAAGCTCTTGCAGAAAATTTTAATTTTTCCAGAACCGCTAAAATAAAATCTTCTGCACCGGCTTCAAAATTAATTGCTGTTTCTAATTCTTTTGGATTTAATAATGAGTTACATTTCCCTCTAGATTTAATTTGAAGTTGCATTGCTTCAATCACTCTTTGCCTAACAACTTTAGAGTCTTCAGATTTTGTGTCTGGTATGTTTCTTAATTGCTCTTGCGACATACTGGGCACGTCAACATGCATATCAATGCGATCAATAAATGGTCCCGATAATTTTAATAAATAACGTCTAATTTTGTCAGAAGTGCAACGGCAAACACCACGAGGATTACCAAAATGTCCGCAAGGGCACGGGTTCATTGCTGCCAAAAATTGAAATTTGGCAGGATATTCAGCTCGACGGGTTGCCCTTGATATTGTTATTAAACCAGACTCTAAAGGCTCTCTGAGAACTTCTAGAACTCGGCGTTCAAATTCAGGCAATTCATCTAAAAACAATACACCGTGATGAGCTAAAGAAATTTCACCGGGTTTGGGGTTACTGCCCCCTCCCACCATTGCTGCCGCAGAAGCGGTATGATGCGGACTACGAAAAGGACGTTTACGCCAATTTTGAGTATCTAAACCATGATCACTTACTGATGTGATAGCGGCAGATTCAATTGCTTCTTGCTCGCTTAATTCAGGCAGTATGCCTGCTAATCGAGTTGCCAACATAGTTTTGCCTGTGCCAGGTGGCCCAATAAAAAGTAAATTATGGCGACCTGCCGCGGCAACTTCTAAAGCACGTTTTGCGGCATATTGGCCTTTAACTTCATTAAGATCTGGCGAAGGTAGTAATCTTGTCGAGATAATTGGAGCGATAGGTTTTAATTTTAAATCTCTTTGACCTTGAAGGTAAGCGCAAACTTGAAGCAAATGATTGGCTCCTACGGCGTGTTTGTCACCAACTAATTGAGCTTCGGCTAAATTCTGTTCGGGGATCACTAATTGTCGTTTGTTTGCTTTTGCAGCTAAAACCGCAGGCAAAATACCATTTACTTTTCTTAATTCACCTGATAATGCAAGTTCACCCATAAACTCGTAGTGCAGAATATCATCAACGTTAAGCTGGCCAGTTGCGGTTAAAATGCCTAAAGCTATCGGTAAATCGAAGCGTCCACCATCTTTTGGTAAGTCTGCAGGTGCTAAGTTAATGGTTATACGACGTGTTGGAAATTCGAAATTGGCATTAATTAAGGCACTGCGTACACGATCTTTACTTTCTTTTACTGCGGCTTCAGGTAAGCCAACAATGTTCATGCTTGGTAACCCATTGGATAAATGTGTTTCAACCGTGACTAATGGTGCTTCAATGCCAACTCCGGCACGTGTGTAAATAATTGATAATGACATAAACCTTCCTTGGTAATTAATAACTCAGTACAGTTTATATGGTTAGTCATTGAACTTTATAGACGTGATAGTGGCTAACTTGTGTAAGTTATTGACCACAACTAACAGAATATCAACGAAGATCTCGCTGGATTAAAAAGCGAAAACTTCGTTTTATTCGAATATAAATTCAAAGCCAAGTGCATCTGGCCCTGTAAGTTCTGTCTTAAATTGAATGTGTACCTCGGAGTTTATAGGCATCAGATCGTTGATTGACGTTGCTGTTAAATAATCATCAACTTTGATTTTTTTTGAGGCAACTTGCTTGCCATTTTTATTACTAAATAGTATTTTTATCGTGGGATAAGGTTGCGCAAAAGAGGCTTGATTAATGAGTAATATTTTTACATCTAATAGGTTTTCAAATTCGTCATCAGGCGTTAATTGCCTTTGAAGTAGCTTTATTTTACTCACATCACGTTTGGGTTGAAGGTGGCAGGGTAAATATCCACAAAGAGATTTCATGCTACTGCCCCAAGAATCACCCCAAGCAATGGCTTGTCGATTAGACCAGATGCTACTTAATGCAATAATCAGTAAGATGATACTTATCAAGCTGGCCAGTTTTATTTTTAGACCAGTTTTATTATCTTTAACAATTTCTTCAAATTCATCTAACGGATCGGGATCGAAATCGGTATCTTCCATTTGTTGACTGAGTTGACCACCCAGTTGGTCTAAGCTTTCATCATTATGAGCATCTTCAAAAGTATCTTCAAGTGTATCCTCAATAGTCGTATCAGTAATATCATCATTAAGTTGAGTTTCATATTGTTGAAAGTCTTGCTGATCATCTTGAGCATTATCAATGGGTAATTGCTCACTTAACTCGTCCGAGTCAACGATTCCTTTATCAACTAAATCTTCTTGGTATTCATCGTCTTCAAGCGCCTGATCCACAGAAAGTTCTATTTCATTTTGCTCTTCAACGGATTCAGAAAAGAAGTCCTCTTGCTGTTGTGGATCAACCGAAGAGTTATTGTCATTTGTGAGGCTGTCATTTTTGAGACTGCTACCAGTGAGACCGTCATGCGTGATGTTTTCATCTTGATTGGCATTAAAATCACTTTCAGAGGTTTCAATTGGTGAGTCTTCAGCTATTGAGATGGATTGGTCGGTAGTTTCTGGCTGAGATAAATTTTCCGCTGATAAATGCTTTAAGTCGTCGTTTTGTTCGTCTTGCTCTTCCATTGTTGCTGAGGGGGCATTGTTTTGTAATGAAGAAACATTTTGTAATGAATCAAGGTTTTCTTCTTCAGATTTTGAGTTAACTTCTGGATATGTATTAGGTTCTTTGATTGAATCAGTTTCGGGCTGTGGATCAGAGACAGGGTGTGAGTTAACGACTTGCTCACCTTGTGTTGGTTCCAACATATAATCGGATGCTTGAAATACAACTAAACAAGCGCCGCAGCGAACTTTACCTTCAGCCAGTGAGAGGAGTTGATTGGTAACTTTAAATGCGGTGTTGCAACTTGGGCAACGTGTATATAAGGTGCGGTTTTCCACGTTCTTGTTTTACTCCGTTTTATTTATCGTTTTTGTGCCTGACAACCGACTCCAGTCTTCTTTATAAGCTGGTTCTTCCATTTTAAACCATTGTAAATAGGCTTCGCGAGTAATAGTTGCTTGGTTTTTTAAAATTCCTGAAAGTGCAATCAAGCCATTTTTACTACAGTGACCTGCTATTTTCTGCGATAGCTCTACCAAAGGACCCGCAAGTATATTAGCGATAACAATCTCAGTAACAGTGTCTTCAATAGCGGCAGGATAATCAACAATTAAACGCTCATCAAATACCCCATTTCGTTTTGCATTTTCTTTAGTGGCTAATATAGCTTGTGGATCAATATCAACAGCATAAACCTTTTTTGCGCCTAATTTTAAGGCAGCAATGGCTAATATACCTGAGCCACAACCATAATCAATTAAAGTTTTATTGTTTAAGTCTTGAGAATCCAGCCATTCGAGACAAAGCGCTGTGGTCGGGTGAGTACCAGTGCCAAAAGCTAAACCAGGGTCTAACATCACATTAACAGCATTTTGATCGGGTATTTCCTTCCAGCTTGGGCAGATCCACAGTCTTGAACCAAATTTCATCGGATGAAAACGATCCATCCATTCTCTTTCCCAGTCTTTGTCTTCAAGTAATTCAAATTTTTCTGAGCGACAGTTTTTAGCTAATGGGTTGCTGTGCCACAATTTTAAGAATGCTTTTGTATCAATATCGGCATCAAACAAAAACATCATCAAAACATCGTTCCACAAAGGTGTTTCACCAGGAGCGGGTTCCAAAATAGGGGTGTCTTTTGCATCCATTAAGGTGACCGACAAAGCCCCTAGTTCAGAGATAGCGTCACCAATTTGTTCGACATATTCTTCATGACTCTTTAATTTTAATTGTAACCAGGGCATTATGGAGTACCTTTTGCCTTACTGAAATCAGTGATACAGTTTTATAGTTGTTTTAATAGCAATGCTAGTGATTGAGATAATTGCTTAATCTCGATTGTTGATAAATTATTTAATTTTTGTTGCCAAAACTCTGTGCTTAATTGCTCTGAACCTTGCAGAGCCTGAAAACCTTTTTGAGTTGGTACAATCCAACGTTTTCTAGCATCATCTTTAGATTGCGCTCGTATAAGCAGTCCTCGCTTTTGTAGCTCATCGATAATTTTTGACATCGTTGGAAGCGCTACAGATTGTTTGTCAGCAAGCTCTTTTAATGTGACAGGGTTCGATTGTTTTACTAAGTGTAATACCGCTAAACGCGCAGAAGAAAGCGGTTGGTTTTTTTGTTGGTCGAACTGTCTAAGTTTTCGAGAAAGTTGATTGAGTTGTTGTGGTAATTTCATTGCATTTTTGTATAAAGAGTTGTTAGCCTAGCTAATTTAATTGCATTGTATGATAAGCCAGGCTAACTAGCAAGTTAGGACCTTGCTTTGACTGTAACAATTAGATTTAACAGATCTTGTTTATCATCATTTGGTTCTATTTTTAGCCAAAATTGATAGCTAGTTAAACTAAATAGTTAAATATTGATGAATTATGCACAATAGAAATGCCGAAAATAATTCAGCAATGTCCGAGTTTACGGGCAAACCTGAATTATTTCGAAACGCTTTCCTTGCGTATACTTGCAGAGGTTAAATATTGAATTAACGTTTCGCTCGGATGTTTCGAACGGGATAAACCATAGCTATAGCTTCATCAACTGCTTTTTTGGGGTATCGCAAAGCATAAAGGATCTTTTTTGCCTTAGCCTGTGGCAAGTGGAAGGTATTTTTAAATATTGCAGCCACTTCTATTGTTGACGCATGGAACGTCGATTTTAAAACAGAACCAACTTGCTTGGCAGAGTATAGGGCTCTTTTTAGCGCTTTTGATAATGTTGAATAAGACGCATCAAAAACATCAACCAACGCAGAAGATATTTCTGCAATAGAATAATTCGCCGCTTTAAGTGCTTTGGCAGTAACGTAAATTGAGGCGTTGATTTTTTGTTTTAGGTATTTTGACAAGTTTTTTGCTGTTGTGTGAAATGTTGATTTAATTGCGATAGCTATTTGTGAAGGTGAAAAACCAATACTTTTAAGCCAGATTACTGATTGTTCAGCATTTTGTTGCAAAACATTCTTAAGATGAAGTGTTATTTGACTTGATGTTTTACCTGTTTTTTTAATTGGCCGATAACTTTATCAATCGTCGTAGCAGAATTGGCAGCGATACACTTCACTGATTTAAGTTTGACGTTGATCAGGTTGTAACCTAATGCTGGATCGACATTATTTTTTTTCAGGGTTGCAGAATAATTAACATTTGTCAGATTATTTCTTAAAAATATTTTAACTTCTTTCTGTTGAAGGTTTTTAACGTAGTCTATTCGACTTTGATTAACGGTTTTTGTTTGCCCCGAATTAAGCAAAAGCGTGACCACTTTTTTATTATTAGCGTTAAAGCTATATTGATATTTTATTTTGCATGCGGCAGCAAAAGCATCGATGGATAGCATTGCTGACGATAAAATAGTGATACCAATTGCGAAACGGTTTAGGTTTTTAACAGACATCATTTTCTCCCTGATTAATTAATTTGTTTAATGTTAAACGACCGAATCACTGAACAATCTGATTTAATCATGCTAAGTATTGAGGGTCTTCGTGGAATGTGTTTTGCTTTTATGCACCAAGCGTAAGTACCAATTTTTAAATTCGGAATTGAGGAATTTTTAGTGATAGTTCTTTTTGACCAACCTTGAGCTGAAGCGTTAATTGTTGGAACAGATTGGTAGGGTTGATATTTTTTATAATATACTTCATAAGCGTTAGCTTTTACAGAATTATTCCATTTAAGGCTGGGGCTATTTCCACTTCTATTTCGAGTATTTTGAGTTATTTTATCGGCTGTTCTGATCTGTGGGGGGGTAAGATGCGTTGGTACGTTATTATCTTGGTTAAATTGAACTCTGACAGTTCTTACACTACTTGCCTTTTTCTTAATGGTTGAAAATTCAGTAATTTTTAAAGAGCAATAGCTTTTAGCATTTCTGTTATTGTTTGAAGACACCCAAATAAATCGCTGGTTAGGAGTGCGTTTTACTGGGAACCATTGACGAGCATATCGTCCTGGTGAATAACTGCCTTCTTGAGATCCAATGCAGTTTGAAATAATGCTAATTGTTCCTGCAATTACGGGTAGTCCTATAGCCACCTTTTGAAACTTTCCAGTTTTAGCCGGTCCTGTAATGTCAATTTGCGCGTTTTTTATTCCAAAAACATACAATGGTGTTTTATTGGTTCCTGCCATCAGTTTAACCCGAATGTCTCTTAATCCGGCTTTTGCAAATTTGTTTGATTTGAGTTTGATTTTGATTTTGTTAGGGTATTTTTTGTAAATGTTTGCGGTAATGCCAACGCCTGTTACTTTGACAGAAGAAGCGGTAAAAGCCCCTGCCATTTTTAATGTGACATATTTAGTTTGCCCCTGTTCAATGGTTTGTTCTTTTGTATCTGCCAATGCGATATTGGTAAAGCCTGTTAGGATAATTATTGTCCCGACTATTTGATTTAAAATCTTCATCTTGTTGCCCTTTAGTTAATTGGTGATATTTATGTTTGTCGAGCATAAGATTAATAGCGATAGAAAAAAGAAGCTTGAATATAGCTTGAAACAGTTGGAATCAATTGGAAATCAATACAAAACAACGAGTTATCTAAAAACTAGATCGTACAAAAAACTTTAACTTACTCTAGTTCGCAATTCTAATGTAAATTAGAATTGGTTAAATTTAAACAGATTGGAAGACGAGTAGATCAAATGGGCTGACTAGGGGATAGGCAATAAAGAAAGCGTGATTCAAAAAACGGGTACTGAAGATTAATGCCCTTCTACTTTCATTGTTCGAGACAATAGTTCTTTGGCGGCGGCTTCTGGCGCTTGATTATTATAAATAATATTGTAAATCGATTGGCAAATGGGCATATCAATTTTTAGTCTTTGTGCGAGGTTGTAAATTTCTTTGGTATTTCTTACACCTTCTACAACTTGGCCAATATCCTCTGCTGCCTGTTGTAAGGATGCACCTTTACCAATCGCTAGCCCAAAACGCCGGTTTCTAGATTGGTCATCTGTGCAAGTTAATACTAAATCACCTAAACCAGCCATTCCGGTGAAGGTTTCAGCTTTGCCTCCAAGTTTTTCTCCAAGACGCATCATCTCAGCGAGTCCACGAGTAATTAATGCAGTTCTTGAATTTGAGCCAAATCCTAAACCGTCTGACATACCTGCGCCAATTGCAATAATATTCTTAATGGCTCCACCAAATTGAACGCCCGCTAAGTCATCACTTAAGTACACTCGAAATGTTTGATTAACTAAGCGTTTTGTTAGCTCTTCAGAAAATTGATGGTTATTGCTGGCTAGAGTGATGGCGGTTGGTGAGCCATTAGCCAGTTCTTTGGCAAATGTGGGTCCAGATAAAACACCCATAGGTGTTTCTTTACCAAACAGCTCACTGACTTGATCATCTAAAAAATTTCCGGTTTCCGGCTCTAAGCCTTTGCAAGCCCAACAAATTCTGACATTATTTGTCGCATATTGTTGTATTTTTGACAAGCTTTGTTGAAAAGCATGACTAGGAGTGACAATTAAAATATCTTCAACATCTTGAATGCAGCGTTCAAAGTTGTCGAATAGTTCTAATGATGTTGGTAATGGTAGATCAGGTAAAAACTTTTGGTTAAATCCTGTCTTTTTCATTATTTCTATTTGCTTAGGATTTCTAGCCCAAAGTCGAGTTTGGTTACCATTTTTAGCCAGCAAAATTGCTAAAGCGGTACCAAAGGAGCCTGCTCCTAGTACCGCAATAGGTTTTGATTTAATATCGAGCATTAACGGATGGTTTACTGAATTGTTTGGTCGCTAGCTTGCTCAGACTCTTTTGCTTGAGCGGCGGCTTGCTGAAGTTGTTGCATAAACAATGCTTGAAAATTAACTGGCGCAAGTTGAATTGCAGGAAAACCTGCTTTGCCGATTAAGCTGGCAATTGTTTCACGGAGATATGGGTAAAGTGTTTCTGGCCCCATAACACCTAATGCGTGTTGTAATTGTGCATCTTCTACGTTGGTAATAGCAAAAATACCGGCTTGTTGCACTTCAACTAGAAATACTGTTTTTTCTTCAACGCTTGAAGTAACAGAAACCGTTAATACAACTTCATAGTTATTTTCAGCAACTTCGCGAGTTTTGCTATTCATTTCCATTTTAATTTGTGGTTTGTACTCCACAGAAAACATTTCAGGCAAGTTAGGCGCTTCAAATGAAGCATCTTTTATATAAATTTTTTGAATGGCTAACTGCGGCTGATCCTGTTGCTCTTGGCTATTGGCTTCTGTAGGTTGATTGTTATCAATTTGGTCAGTCATGTTATTTTCTCTTATTTAATATGTGGTTAAAAATGATTAAATTAAACAAATTAATTCAATTGTTGATTTAATCGTTTATTGATTAGGTTGGAGAGCCTATTTTACTACGGGCAAGTTATCAGCAACCCAAGAACTCATTCCGCCTGCTAATTTACTTACTTGCTGCATACCAGAGTCTTTCAGTGTTTTGCATGCACTTGAAACCGAAATTCCATTAGCACAGACCATAACAATGGGAGTGTTTTTATATTTTTCAAGGTCTTTGATGTTATCTTTTACCTTGGACAAAGGAATATTAATGGCTCCAAAAATATGCCCTTTGTTAAAATCGGTTTGTGCACGTACGTCTATGACGACGCCATTTTCACGATTAACAAGCTTAGTTAATTGGTGTGAGTTAACTGATTTAGCGGCTTTAGCCATGTGCTTAAGCTGGATACTTGCTAAAACTACTGCAACCACAACCCATGCAGAAGACAACATAAGGTGTTGTTGTGCAAATTGTAAATATTCATTCATTACGTCGTTTCCTAAAAAAATTACCGTCGTTACTGCAAATGAGTATGATGCGCTAATTAATACACACCATCTTGCCTCTTTAAGGCAAGGCATTATACACAGAGTTTTATGGGTAATCTAATAAAGGATATTTGAGGCAGGGCTAGAGGAGGTTTGTTCCTTCAAATAAGGTGGTGGCTCATTTGAAGGAACAAGACAAAAAAACTAAGTGGCTTCAACCATTAATGTTGCACCGCTAGCATCAATGACTTTTACTAAGGTTTCAGCATCTAAATCAGGGCCTTCGACTCGCCAAAACGTATCATCAATTTGCACCCGGCCAACGCCATTGGTGATTGACTCGACTAAAGGGACTCGACGACCGACTAATGCTTTACCTCTTTGGTTTAGAGTGCCTGATTCGGTATTATCATCTGGGTTATTTTGCTGAAGTTTTTTCCAGGCAAAAACACTGCTGATTGAAATGAGAGCAAAAATAAAGACTTGCCACTCTAACGGTATGGCAGGAAAAAGATATAAAATGCCACCAACAATTAGCCCACCAATACCAAACCACATAAATATGGCGCCAGGAACAACCATTTCCAGTACTAGCAGTACAAAACCTAGTACAATCCAAATATCTGCTTGATCTAACATAAAATATCCTTGCTGTTTATTTTGATAAACCTGCGGATTTGGCTAATTCAGCAATGCCAGCAATTGAACCAATCACCGAACTGGCTTCTAAAGGCATCATCACAAGTTTAGAACTCTCACTTTTACCAATTTCAGTTAAAGCTTCAATGTATTTTTGTGATACAAAGTAATTGATTGCTTGTATATCGCCATCTGCAATGGCTTTAGAAACCATATTAGTTGCTGCCGCTTCAGCCTCGGCTTGACGCTCTCTTGCTTCGGCCTGTAAAAATGCGGCTTGTCTATCCCCTTCGGCTTGACGAATTTCTGCTTCTTTTTGCCCTTCCGCTTTTAAAATAGCAGATTGTTTAAATCCTTCAGCTTCTAATATATTGGCACGTTTGATTCTTTCAGCTTTCATTTGCTGTGCCATGGCTTGAACAAGATCTTTAGGTGGTAAAATATCTTTAATTTCAATCCGTGTGACTTTTACTCCCCAAGGGTTAGTTGCTTCGTCAACAATGCCTAAAATTCTTGCATTAATAGAATCGCGTTTAGATAACATTTCATCTAAATCCATAGAGCCTAAAACAGTTCTCATATTGGTTGTGATAAGATTTTGCATGGCACGTTCTAAATCATTCACTTCGTACATTGCTTGTGGAGAACTAACAATTTGATAGAAACAAACAGCATCAATTGTCACGGTTGCGTTGTCTTGAGAGATGACTTGTTGCTCCGGAATATCCAGTACTTGTTCCATCATATTTACTTTTGCGCCAACGGATTCAATAATTGGTGTAATCCAATTAAAACCGGGCCGCAAGCTTTTAGTGTATTTTCCAAATCGTTCAACAGTAAATTCAAAACCTTGCGGTACTGTTTTTGCGCCTAAAAATACTAAAAATATAATTGCAATTAAAATTGAAAATGCGATTAATCCACCGTCCATTAGCTTATCCTCATTATGTTGTTGTATTTATTTTGCGGTTAATTTAACGCCATCTGTAGATGGCTCTACCCTTTCATTGAAATAATGAAGGTGTCAGTTCTAACGAAACTGATTCATTAATATTCCTTTGAACAGTTTCTATTTTATAAAAAGTAAATGCTGATTTAATTAAAGTAAGTATATCAAACTAAAAAAATAAATAATTCATCAAAATGTAACACCTTATGAAACGATCACGGCTGTTTCATCTAAATTGTTATTTTGGTTATTAATATATTGAAAGTGGGTAAAACCAATTTTAATCATATCACCATCAGTTAATTTTTCTTTTTTAATCATTACACCATTGAGTTGAGTGCCGTTTGTGCTTTTTAGGTCTTCAATGAAAAATAATTGATTATTATCTAAAAATGGGTCAGCTTCTATAACAATCCTTGCATGTTTTGAGCTAACGGATTGATCATCAATTTGAATATCACAATCTTTAGTGCGCCCTAAAATAGTCACTTCTTCCATCAGTTCCCATTTATTGATAATTACATCTTCTATAACTAAAGCGATATATGCCATTAAAGGATCCTACGATAGGTTTTTATCTAAAAAAATACTGCCAAAAGTAATATTATCTTTACTGCCGGCAGTGATAGCTTGTTGAACTAAGTCATCAGTAACAGAATAACCTTTTGTTATTTGCTGAGCTGATGAAAGTAATATGTCTTCTCTGAGATTATCATGTAATCCATCGGTTGATAATAATATTATATCTTGATTGTGAATTGCTAGCTGCTTTGTTTCAACATCAAGCCCTTTTTTTACACCAATTGCTCTTGAAAGCATATTTTTATTATGAGATTGCAGGGCTTCTTGTTGAGTAATGGAGCCTTTATCAACAAGTGCTTGTACTAAAGTATGATCGGTTGTGATTTGAACGAGCTGTTGTTTTTTAGAATCAAAATGATAACAACGAGAATCGCCAACCCAGCCGACATAACATTGATGACCTTGGATCACAGCTAAAACTGCGGTTGTTCCCATTCCTGAATATTGAGTATTAATTTTTGATTCAGAATAAATTTTATTGTTTGCTCTATTTAATTCTATTTCTATCCAACAAAGCCAATCATTGTCTGTAAAATTAAATCTTTTTTGTAGCTTTAATTGGTTAAACGCATTCTCAATATTATTAACTAAGAGCTCACTGGCAATTTCTCCTGCTTGATGCCCGCCCATTCCGTCAGCAATGACCATCCATGCGATTTGTTGGTCATTAACTAAACCAAATTGAATTGCATCCTCATTGTTTGGTCTTACTGCCCCTTTATCGCATATTGATTGAAATTGAACGTTCATGATAAAGGTGATTTTTTATAATCATTCTTTAATGATTTAATTAACGTTTGTTTAAATTCTTGCATCGTTTGATAGCGTTTGTTTGGATCTTTTTGTAGCGCTTTATTGGTTATTCTTGTGGCACTTGATGCTAATTTTTTATTCCATGTTTTGACTGAGTCATGTTTTGTCTTAGTAATGTGAAATGCAACACTAGCAATTGATTCGCCAGTAAAAGGTAGTTGCCCAGTCAGTAATTGATAAAAGGTAACGCCTAAACTAAAAATATCACTTCGGCCATCGACCTTTGAGCCTAATATTTGTTCTGGTGACATGTAATATGGGCTGCCAATGATGGTTCCTGTTTTTGTTTTACTATGATCAACAATATGAGCGATACCAAAATCCGTTAATGTACCACGTTGAAACTCATCATTATAAATAATATTGGCAGGTTTAATGTCTCGATGAATCACGTTATTTTTATGGGCATAATCAAGTGCATCGGTCATTTGAATCATTAATTGATAAACTAATGACGGTGGTAATAGCTTTCCTTTTTTAATGTATTCAGAAAGCGGTGCGCCTGATAATAAATCCATTGCAATATAAGCTAATGATTGGTTAGAATTTGGTTGATTTTCTTCACCAACATCATAAATAGTTACTATATTTGCATGGCTTAAATTTCCGGCAGTTTCAGCTTCTTTAAAAAAACGTTTTTTGGTTTCAGCTAAGCCTTCGCTGTCTAAATCATGACTAAGTTGCAGTGTTTTTATTGCTACGTGGCGATTTATTTTTGGGTCAACACCCTGAAAAACAATACCCATAGCGCCTTTGCCAAGTATAGCTTCTACTTGATAACGACCAAAATTTTCGATGTTGAGAACATTATTGCCAGTGATTGTGACGGTGGGAGAATCAGGATTAATTACCAGTGTTTGATCTAATTCAGTCGCTTGATTGTTACTTTCAAACTCCGAGATTCTATCTAAACTGGCGGAATATTTAGGCTGACAATTCAGAATTAATTGATGTAATTTTTTGGCCAATAATATATTTTTATGTGCTTCTGCTTGAATAGCGACTTCATAGATGCCTTTAACTAAAGACTCGTTAGGAATACTTTGTTCAAGATAGGGCAATACCGTTTCAAAATTTTGGCTATTATAAAAAATTTGCAGAGTCTCTTCTAACAATTGATTATGTTTTTTATTTTGGAGAAAGAAATAGTTTTGTTCTCGTGAATAACCTAATTGAAGTATCCAACTAACGAGCATTAAAATTAGACTCAAACTAATTGATAACCACAGTGATTGACTAACAAAATAACCTTGTAATAAAAATTGTAGAGCGACTAAACTACTAAACGCGACGAGCTGTTTTAGAATGGAAAGTTTTTTCATTTTAAATATTAATAATAAAGTAATAATAAGTAACAAATATTGAGAAATAATTGATGTACCACTACGGTATAAATAATGATTATTGATTAAACTGTCGATTACTCTTTCTATAACCATGGCATCATCAAACGATTGATCATCGATTAAAAAGATTTTAGTTTGTTGCTCAGAGGGGTTTGATAACAACCAATTTATATTTTTCTGTTGAAGCGGTGATTGATATGGAATGATATCGCCATAAAAACCGAGATTTTGTTTTTTATCCGAAATTGCCAGCAGGTGATTAAAAGATAAAGAAATTTTTGTTTCAATAGGCCGTTTGTTATTATCAAGTAGAGCTTGATAACTCATTATTGCTTGAGTTGTTAACGTTGGAAAATAATCAGAATTGTTTCTCCAAACAAGGATACTCGAAAAGTTGTTTGTTACCGGTTGCCATGCGACTAAATAGGGTAATTGTTTTGTTGAAGATGCTAAATTTGAAGTTATGATGGGATTAAAAAAATCAAAACTAAACAATGTAGATAAAAAAGAGGTTGATTTAGAAAGTGATGGCAGTGTGTTTTCTCTTTGTTTTCCTCGCAGGATAATTCTTTTTGCTACACCCTGATATTCAGGATCCGACAAAAACTGGCTGAGCTTAGCAAAATCTTGGCTTGCCACAACAAGAATACTCGATGGGTATTTTTGGGCTAACTCCACAATCTGTAACATCGAATGATTGGTTAAATTGAAATCACTGATAGAAACAACTGCTTGTTTAGATTGGCTGGGGGCTTTTTGATCAAATGTTTGCCATAATTTGAGACTATATGACTCAAGTGTTATTAAGTAGCTTGCGTTATGCGCATAAAAGCCAAATAACATCAGGCCTAGCCATAAATAGAACCAGCCAGTGTTTTGTATTGGTATTGTTGGTAATTTCATAGGTTTGAGGTCTTATTGATTGTTATCGCTTGTGACAACCAATATTTGAATCTGAATAATTGATTTTACTTAGATAAATATTAATACCTACCGCTGGATTAAAGATTAAGACATTTAAGGGCAAGAAACCAGCTTCTAGCTAACAATAATCAATAAATGAGACAGTAATAGATGAAAATGATAGATAAATGCCCGAAATATAAGGGAAAACATTTGACTCACCTCTTTTAGGGTATATACTCTAAAAAGCTAGAAAGTACGTTTTATATTTATGCACAAAATTTAGATGATTCACCTTTGGTCCTTCGTTCTGTTTTTCATAAGTAATCGCACCACTTCCAGCAAAACCGTTTAGAATTTTATTATTATGATTCTAGGCTTAAATTACTTTTTAAAATAGGAAATACACATGTCTGATACTACTACTGGTACAGTAAAATGGTTTAACGAATCTAAAGGTTTTGGTTTCATCGAGCAAGAAAGCGGACCTGACGTTTTTGCACATTTCAGTGCAATCTCTGGTTCTGGTTTCAAAACTCTTGCTGAAGGTCAAAAAGTTGAGTTCACTGTAACTCAAGGTCAAAAAGGACCTCAAGCAGAAAACATCGTAGCGCTTTAATTTAAATTGCTACTTACCATGTGTTAATTTAACACATGGTAAAAAGGGTATAACTTTCGAGTTATACCCTTTTTTATTGCCTGTAATTTATGCTTACAATTGAAAAAGATATCGTTACCGTATTTTGTTAAGCTATTTGGCGAATAACATTATTAATTGGAGATTGTAATGGCAACACTTAAAAGTCTTATTTGTATTATTTTAGTATTTAACAGTTATTTATTTTCTCAGTTATTGATAGCTGCAGAAAATGATTTTTCAAGTGTTGAAGTTCAGCTAAAAAAAGCGATGCAATCGCAATTGCGTTCAGCTGAAGAAAAAATACGTGACAGTAATCGTTTACCTATTGAAACATTAAGATTTTTTGGTCTTAGATCTAATATGAAGGTGATTGAATTAATACCCAGTGGCGGTTGGTACACAAAGCTTTTAGCACCTGTTTTGTCTAAAGAAGGACATTTCTCCGTGGCAATGGGTGCAAAAAGAATTTTTGAAACACTCGCGGGTAAAAAGGGTATGGATAAAATTCAGTTGATTGATGATAAAGCTAATATTCATCGTAAGCCTGGAGCTCGTTTTTATTCATTAGATAAATTTAGTTTAGGCCAAACTGATGCAGACATAGTCTTCACCTTTAGAAATTATCATAATTTTTCAGAGCAAGGTCGTCGTTTGATGAATGAAGCCGTTTTTGAAGCGTTAAAACCAGGAGGCATTTATGCGGTTGTTGATCACACTCGTAGACACATGCAAGCTTTTAATGAAGAAAATAGAAGACGAATTGACCCGGTTTTAACGATTAAAGAAATTCAAGCGGCCGGTTTTAAATTAGTTGATTTTTCAACCCTTCATTACAGAGCTGACGATGAATTAAGGTACGAAGTAGGAAGAAAAACGGTTACAGGAAATACTGACCGTTTTACTTTAAAATTTGTTAAGCCTAAATAACTAGCACAGCCTCATTCAAGCCATAGCTGAACAATTAAGACGTAGTCTATTTTGCTTACATAAAGTTAGCAAAATAGGCTGCCGAGTCATTTATTCCATATTTTGACGACTAGATCTCAATATTAGATTTTTATCTCTAAGAAACTTGTAATTTAAAGAAAGTTATCTAAATTTATAGTTAGCTTTACTATTTTTCTTTCTAGTTTAAACTGATAACTCTTCAATTCAGCAGGAATAAAACTTGGCAATCACCTCTAATCGACATTATCGAAGTCATGTAATAGTGTGGTTTTTAATGGTGGCGGGTTTAATCTTAACAATTACTGGGTATAGCATTTATCGCAGTGCAGAAGTTTACTTAGTCGACAAATTACAGCATCAACAGCTTTTATTAGCCATTTCTGCGGCGGCTCTAATTGATGGGCATCAACATCAGTCGTTTAAGAATAAAAGGTCAATGAGATCCAAACGTTATCAACAGTATGAAGCGGCTTTAAAAAAAACCATTAATGCTGATGAACAATCGAGCTTTATTTATACATTGAATTTTAATAAAAATTTTACCCAGCTCCGATATGGGATCATTCCAAAAATTCAAAAAGAAAATTCGACGAAAGATTTAATCACTTATTCCAGTGGCGACAAATTAAAAACAACTCAAAAATTTAATCAACTCGTGGATGATTTTTTAGCCAGCAAATTAGAATATCAAACCGTCATTTTTACTGATAAATCAACCGCACAACAGTTTATAAGTTTAGCAATTATTAGCGACACTAAAAACAAACCATCTGGCATTCTTATTGTGGAGTCATCAAATCATTATTTGTTAACTTTAAAGAGTAACTTGTTGGGTTCAATGTTGATCACTATTGGTTTTTTATTTATTGCTTTATTAATAACCGCAATTTTTTTCGCAAGAAAGATCACTAGTCCTTTTGAGCAACTAACAGATGCGATTGCAAGGCTAATTAAAAATGATTTTAACTTTAATTTATCATTAACTGACTTTGGCGGTTTTACAGATTTAGCAAAACAGTTCAATTTAATGTTACTAAAACTACAAGTCAGTCGTAATGAATTGGTGAGTACCAACAAAGCCTATAGCCGATTTGTGCCTCATCAAATCCTTAAATTAATTAGTCCAAATGGAATAAAAAATGTAGGTTTAGGCGACTGTATAGAAAAAGAAATGACGGTTTTATTTTGTGATATTAGAAACTTTACCAGTCTATCTGAATCGATGCTTGCTAGTGATAGTTTTGAATTTATTAATCGTTATCTAAAAATTGTAGTGCCTGTTATTAATAAACATGGTGGAACAATCGATAAGTATATGGGGGATGGGATTATGGCATTATTTCCTAACTCCGCAGATAATGCGTTAAATGCCGCTGTTGGTATGATGGCATCATTAAAAGATTACAATAAAAAATTGTTGAGTAATAAATTACCCGCCCTTGAAATTGGACTTGGGTTACATACGGGCAATATGATCTTAGGTACTGTTGGTACGTCTTCTAGAATGGATGTTACGGCTATATCCGATACCGTTAATGCTGCAGCAAGAGTTGAATCATTAACAAAAACATTTAAAGCGCCTATCCTTATTTCTGAAGAATTACGGATAAAGCTGGATCAGTTTGATAAGTCTAACTTACGTTTTATTGCAACTTGTTTAGTGCAGGGGAAATCACGTCCGATGACTATCTATGAAGTTTTTTCTCACGATAATATTAGCGTGAGAAATGAGAAGTTAGATAATCAAAACGGAATGATAAAGGCTTGGGAATATTATAAAGATGGTGATTCAGACAAGTCTATATCAGAATACCAAAAACTAATGGATAAAAGCCCAATGGATAAATCGTTATTAGCGTTGATTGAAGTGGTTCAACGTGGGCGTTTATAATATTTTGTTGTTATCGGCAAGCTAATAAGCGATAAAGTATTATTCGTTATCGTTTAGCTTCCAAGACAAATCTTTTCCAGCAAAAAATGGCACTATCTTATGACCGTTAGGCAACATAATTTGTTTTGGGACTTGCCAAGTTTCTTTGACTAATGTGATAGTGCTATTGTTATAAGGTAAACCATAAAAATCAGCCCCGTAGCGGCTAGCAAAATTTTCTAGTTTATCAATAATGCCTAGTTCATCAAATATTTGAGCATACAGCTCTATAGCACTCCAAGCACTGTAACATCCAGCACATCCACAGGCGCTTTCTTTTTTGTCCTGTTCATGAGGTGCTGAATCTGTCCCTAAAAAGAATTTTTTAGAGCCGTTCATTACCGCTTGTTGCAATGCTTGTTGGTGAATATTCCTTTTTAAAATAGGTAGACAATAGTTATGAGGTTTGATGCCTCCAACTAATAAATCATTTCGATTAAGCATTAAGTGTTGAGGAGTAATAGTTGCTGCAAGATTGTCATTGGCTTGGTTAATATAATCGACGGCATTTTTTGTGGTGATATGTTCTAAAACAATTTTTAAATCTGGAAAACTATGAATTATTTTATCTAAAATTGTGTCGATGAAATATTGTTCTCTATCAAAAATGTCAACATCGGCCTCAGTGACTTCACCATGAATTAATAAAATCATTTTTTGCTCAGACATCGTCTGCAACACAGGATAAAGGGACTCAATTTTTTTAACTGCCGCATCTGAATTAGTCGTTGCACCTGCCGGGTAATACTTAACCGCTAGAATGCCTTCTTTTTTTGCATCAATAATTGTTTGGGAGGTTGTTAAGTTGGTTAGATATAACGTCATCAATGGATCAAAGCTATGTTGATTAGGTACCGCTTCTAAAATTCGCTTTTTATATTCCCCTGCCATGGCAGCATCAGTGATAGGTGGGGTTAAATTTGGCATAACAATCGCTCTTCGGAAGCAGCGTGAAGTTGCGGCAACTGTTTCAATTAGCATGCTTCCGTCTCTAAAATGCAGATGCCAATCGTCAGGTGCTTGTATGGTTAATTTTTGCATAATGCTAATCTCGTTATGGGTATTGGAGCAGTTTAGCATTCTTTGTTACAGAGTTTTATTGGAAAATTAATAAACATTAGAAAATAAAAAAAGAGGCTTAAATTAGCCTCTTTTTTCAATCATATTTATTTTATGGCATGTCTTGTTGTCTCGAACTCAGGTTAGTTAGTAAAGCCTGTTATTGACGACTATGCAGTTTACCTATTTCTGCATCGAGCTCATTGGCAAGGTTGGCAATAACATCTGTACCTTTATGATTTTCTTTAGCCAGTTGCGCCGCTTCCTGAGAGCTTCTTGAAATGGCATTAATACGATGAGAAATATCATCACTTACGGTTGTTTGCTCTTGAGCTGCGGTGGCTATTTGATGATTCATTTCCGTGATGGTTTGTATTGCACTAGCAATTTGTCCTAGGCCTTTTGATGCTTCTCTAGCGCCTGAAACTGTTTCTAAACTGGATGTTTTTGCATTTTCCATGGTGTGAACTGCTTTTTGAGAACCACTTTGCAAACGTTCAATCATCTCTTGAATTTCAGAAGTGCTGTCTTGGGTAAGCTTGGCCAAATTTCTTACTTCATCGGCTACCACCGCAAAACCTCTACCTTGGTCGCCAGCGCGAGCCGCTTCTATTGCAGCATTTAATGCCAATAAGTTAGTTTGCTCTGCAATACCGCGGATAACATCTAACACAGAAACAATATTATCAACATCTTTACCTAAATCAGAAATAACGCCAGCGGCACCTTCTACTTCAGTGGCTAACTGTTCAATCGCTTGGGTTGAGCCGTCAACAATTTTTCTAACTCGTTGACCGTCTTGATCCGCCTGAGTTGTTGCATCGGCAGCTAACTGCGCACTTTCAGCAACAGTTGTTGCAGAAGCCGACAATTCAGTCATTGAAGTGGCAGCCATATCCGTCTCTTCATATTGAGCGCGGAATGCTTGTTCCATTTCCTCTGAACGAGATTCAGCAGAATTTGTTTCTCTGCGGAGTTCTTTGGTCACGTTAGATAAAGCGCTAATTATTTCTCTTAGTGCAGTGCGCATATGAACAACGGTTCCATACACACTGCTAGCGTGAACAACCTTGTTTACGGCACAATCAAAATTGCCTGAAGCAACCTCATTAGAAACACGTGATAGTTCAGTCGGTTCTTCGCCTAAATCAATAAGCAATTTTCTAACCGCAAAATAAATGATTCCAGAAAGAATTAATACAGCGATTAAACCTAAAATAACTTGCCATTTAGCGGTAGACCAAAAGCGTTTATCAACTTCTTGAAAACCAATGCCAGTACCTACAATCCATTTCCAACGTTCAGAAGTTCTTGCGATTGAAAGTATATCTTCACTGGTTCCATCAGGTTTTTTCTTTGACCATTCATACTCAGCAATACCGTTTGGGTGCTTAGTGACAGCATCAAGTAAAATATTACCGACGCTTTTACCATGACTATCTTTAAAGTCATGGAAACTTGTACCGTGTATTTGCGGATCTAAAGGCGCTGCAACAAAATCAAGGTTCTCATCAGCAACATACACGTATTCGCTATCGTGATAAATATTTTGGCGTAAAATTTGTGTTGCTACTTGTTTACCCACCTCATCAGTTAAGATCCCATCAGCAACTTGCTTTTCAATTTGAGTGACTGTTGAATAAGTACTGGTTAATAGTTGATAAACACGTGCACTATTGTCCTCTGAACTTGCCCACCGAAGGGTGAAAAGTCCAACAAGCATAATGCTAAATACTGCGATAAAACTTAATACAGTTATTACCCAGACTTTGGTTTTTAGTAACATTTCTTATTTTTCTCCAAATCGTAAAAATCCTCTATGATCAATAATATAGTCCAAGAATTGGCTTTATTCCAAATATTTTGTACAAATAATAGATTCTAACCGTTACAATACGCAGCTCGCTTTAACGAGCACCTGAATTCAATACTTGACTAGAATCTTCCAACTGCCTATAACTAATCACTTGTAAGCGATAAATCAAAATTGAGAAAAACCAATTCACCAAATGAACTTTTGGATAAGGATTAAGCATCATGACTGAATATGCCACTTTTACTTCTGAATCAGTCTCAGAAGGTCATCCAGATAAA
The DNA here is from genome assembly GCA_964476655.1 of uncultured Kangiella sp. Taxonomy (GTDB): domain Bacteria; phylum Pseudomonadota; class Gammaproteobacteria; order Enterobacterales; family Kangiellaceae. The sequence continues at coordinate 20,928 of CAYZBK010000026.1, forward strand.
ATTGCCGACCAAATTTCGGATGCGGTTTTAGATGCAATCTTAGAAAAAGATTTAAACGCTCGTGTAGCGGTTGAAACCATGGTTAAAACGGGCATGGCAATTATTGCTGGAGAAGTCACCACTTCAGCATGGGTCGATTTAGAAGACATTGTTAGAAAAACCATTTGTGATATTGGATACACCAGTTCAGAAATGGGATTTGATGGTAATACTTGTGCGGTTATTAATGCCATAGGTAAACAGTCGCCTGATATTAATCAAGGCGTTGATCGTAACGAAAAAGAACAACAAGGCGCAGGCGATCAAGGTTTAATGTTTGGTTATGCAACTAACGAAACTAAAGTGCTTATGCCTGCGGCTATTACTTGGTCACACCAGTTAGTGGCTAAGCAGGCTGAAGTGAGAAAAAATAATTCGCTTTCATGGTTACGTCCAGATGCAAAAAGTCAGGTGACTTTACGTTATGAAAACGGAAAACCTTCAGCCATTGACGCGGTAGTTCTTTCTACTCAACATCATCCTGATATTAGTCAGTCAGATCTACAAGAAGCGTTGATGGAATGTGTGATTAAGCCCGTTTTACCTGCAGAATTAATTCATTCAGGAACTAAATTTCATATTAATCCGACCGGCAACTTTGTAATTGGTGGGCCAGTAGGTGATTGTGGTTTAACAGGACGAAAAATTATAGTGGACACCTACGGAGGATCTGCACATCATGGCGGTGGCGCCTTTTCTGGAAAAGACCCATCAAAAGTTGACCGTTCAGCCGCTTATGCTGGCCGTTATGTGGCTAAAAATATTGTGGCAGCAGGGCTTGCGGACCGATGCGAAATTCAAATTTCTTATGCTATTGGGGTCGCAGAGCCAACTAGCATTAGCCTCAATACCTTTGGTACAAATAAAATTTCTGAAGAGAAGTTGACTAATTTAGTCAAAACTCACTTTGATTTAACGCCTTATGGATTGATTAAAATGCTCAATCTTATTCGTCCTATTTATCAAAAAACAGCGGCCTATGGTCATTTTGGTCGTGAAGATCCCGATTTTACTTGGGAAGCCACTGATAAAGCTGAAGATCTACGGATTGATGCCGGACTATAAATGTTATATAAAACCAATTAATTTTTACCGTTGATTGAGGGGCGCTGCAGCAGGCCTAATTATTTAAGCTTGTCACGCTCAATTAACTAAACAATTTTTCAAAGGGCGCTCATTCTAACTTTTAGAATGGAGGCATTTATATGTCTAATAATACTCAGAATGATTATTTTGTTAAAGATATTTCTCTTTCACCTTGGGGCGACAAAGAAATATCCATCGCGGAAACTGAAATGCCTGGCTTAATGGCGATGCGCAAAGAGTTTGGTGATAGTAAACCGTTAAAAGGAGCTCGCATTGCGGGCTCATTACACATGACGATTCAAACCGCTGTTTTAATGGAGACCTTGCTTGCTCTTGGCGCTGAGGTTCGTTGGGTCTCTTGTAATATTTATTCCACTCAAGATCACGCCGCCGCCGCAATGGCAGCAAAAGGTATCCCTGTTTTTGCTTATAAAGGCGAAACGTTAAAAGAATATTGGGAATTTACCCATCGAATTTTAGATTGGGGTAATGGCGAAACCTGTAACATGATTTTGGATGATGGTGGCGATGCCACATTAGCCGTTGTTCTTGGGCTAAAAGCAACAAAAGACATTAGCGTGCTTGATAATCCAGGCAGTGATGAAGAAATTGAAATGTTCAATTCAATTAAATTGCAATTAGCGAAAGATCCGAGCTTATATCAACGCTTAACTGACAATATTCAAGGCGTCACAGAAGAAACAACAACCGGTGTAAAACGTTTATATCAAATGCAAAAAGAAGGCGTATTGCCGTTTTCTGCAATTAATGTGAATGACTCAGTCACTAAATCAAAATTTGACAATTTGTACGGTTGCCGCGAGTCATTATTAGACGGTATTAAACGCGCGACTGATGTCATGATTGCCGGTAAAGTTGCCTTAGTTTGTGGTTATGGCGATGTTGGTAAAGGTTGTGCACAATCGTTAAGAGGGCAAGGTGCAACGGTGATGATCACTGAAATTGACCCTATTTGCGCATTGCAAGCCGCAATGGAAGGTTATCGAGTTGTTACTACTGATGATGTTTGTGGCGATGTAGATATTTTTGTCACCACAACAGGTAATTTCAATATAATTTCAGAAACACACATGTTGAAAATGAAAGACCAAGCGATTGTTTGTAATATTGGTCACTTTGATAATGAAATTCAAATTGCAGCGATGCAAAAGTACCCTTGGGAAAATATTAAACCACAAGTCGATCACATTGTTTTGCCTAATGGCAATAAGATCATCATGCTAGCAGAAGGTCGATTAGTGAATCTGGGTTGTGCAACGGGTCATCCGAGTTTTGTTATGTCTAATTCATTTACTAATCAAACTTTAGCTCAAATTGAGCTTTGGAAAAATGGCGATGATTACCAAAATGAAGTGTATGTTTTGCCGAAATACCTTGACGAAAAGGTCGCCCGATTACATTTAGAAAAAATTGGTGCTAAGTTAACGGTATTAACTCAAGAGCAAGCGGATTACATTGACGTTTCTGTTGATGGTCCGTACAAACCTGATCATTATCGTTATTAATAAAGGCACAGATATTAAATGCGATCTCATCGTTTTTATACCGACATTGAGTTATCAGAAAATACTTTAGTCAACCTGCCCTCACAAGCAGCACACCATTGTGGGCAGGTATTACGTTACAAAGTAGGTGATAATTTAACCGTGTTTAATGGCGATGGGTTTGATTATTATGCAACGATTGATCGTCTTGAAAAAAAAAGTTGCCAAATTAAAATTGAAAAAAAAATTGATCCTCAAAATGAATCGCCCTTAAAAATTCATCTTTACCAGGGGATTGCCCGTGGTGACAAAATGGATTTAATTATCCAAAAAGCTGTCGAATTAGGTGTTACCGCCATAACCCCAATTTTTACTGAAAGATGTAATGTTAAGTTAGAAGGAAAGCGGCTTGATAAAAAAATTCAACATTGGCAACAAATACAATTAAGTGCTTGTGAGCAATCCGGACGAGCAATAATTCCCGCATTTAATACGGCAACTCATCTCCATCAGACCCCTCAGCAATCAGCTTCTTCATTTTATTTAGAACCAACCTCAAACCAAGGATTTGGTGATTTGCCTGAACAAAGTTTGATGAGTCTCTTTATAGGTCCAGAAGGTGGCTTTGCAGAAAAAGAGATTAATTTCTTAGAAAAAATCGGTTGCCAAGGATTAAAAATGGGGCCAAGAATTTTAAGAACTGAAACTGCAGGCCTGTCAGCAATCGCTATTTTACAAAGTCATTTTGGAGATATTTAGTTCGATAATCTTCCAGATTTAGAACTAGAGCAAACGATAAAATCTACACGATTATTAGAAGTCATTTGTACTGTCTATGAAAAAAACCTTTCAGGAGCTTATTATGAAAAAACCGCTAATCATTGACTATTATTCAGATCTGCTTTGCGTTTGGGCTTGGATTGCACAGAGACGTATTGATGAATTAGAAAAGAAACTAGGTAATAAAATTGAGTTTCAACATTATTATGTGGATATCTTTGGAGATGTTCCAACAAAAATTAACACACAATGGGCACTAAAAGGAGGCTATGAAGCTTTTGCTGAGCATGTGCAAAAGTCGTCGTCTGCTTTTACAGATACACCGGTAAACTCTCGAGTATGGACCGATGTTAGACCAAACAGTTCGGCTAATGCTCATTTAGTTCTAAAGGCTATTGAAATCGCTTACGATGAAAAAAAGAGCATGGAAATGGCCTTAAGGTTTAGAGCCGCATTTTTTAGTGAGGCAAGAGATATTGGTCATTTTGATGTTCTCCTTGAGCTTGCTGAAGAAAATAGTTTAGACATCCATAACATTAAAATTAGTCTTTACAATGGTTCTGCTATGGCTAAATTAATGGGAGATTATCAAAAATCAAAATCACAAAACGTTAAAGGAAGTCCGTCTTATGTGATGGATGGCGGCCGACAAATTTTGTATGGCAATGTCGGATTTCGTGTCCTTTTAGCCAATATTGAAGAGCTGTTGAAAAAACCATGCGATGAAGCAAGTTGGTGTTAAATTAATATTATTTTTAGTGTATCTACTTTCCTCGACGATTTTATGAAAATATGATATATTTTTAAACCAAAAACGAATGCTGTCTATATCCAATTTATTACATCAAATTTTATTAATAGGGAATTCACATGAAAACAACTCTAAAGCTTGTTTCTTTAGTTATCGCACTTAACTTACCAGCCGCTATGGCAAATGAAGGCTCAACAGGTCCTTATCTTTCTATAGGGCATAATTGGTTTAATTTTGATAATGATAGAGTTATAAATGATGATGATAATGTGTATTTTGGTTTAGGATACCAAGCTACAGATCACGTGGCTTTTGAATTAAAGTATACAGACGTTAGAGCAGAATATTTAAATTTAAGCACAGTTTACCGTTATCAACCTAGAAATACAGATTCATTTTACTGGAAAGCAGGGCTTGCTGATTACTCAAATATAGTGACTGATGGAACGGCACTCAGTCTTGGAATGGGGTATGAAGCTCATATTAATAAAGTATTTTCGTTAACCTTTGGTGTTGATTCGATGTTTCAATTCAATAATGATGCGACAGATTTGGCACCTTATATTGGTTTTAATATCTTTTTTGGCGACAACGATTCTAAACCTCTAGCAGTAAAAAAAGCACGATTAGATAATGATAAAGATGGTGTTTTTAATAATCTTGATCAGTGCCCAAACAGTGCTAATGGAATAACTGTTGATTCTAACGGTTGTGAATTAGATTCCGACAACGATGGTGTAGTTAACAGCCTCGATCAATGTTTGCAAACACCGAACGGTGCAAAAGTTGATCAAAAAGGTTGCCGTATCATTTTGACAGAAGATGTATCGATAAAATTGAATGTTCAGTTCAATAATAATAGTAATGAAATTAGCAAAGACTATTATAGTGAGATAGAAAAAGTAGCAATATTTATGAGCGAATATCCTGACACCTCAGTTGTAATTGAAGGGCATACCGATTCAAGAGGTGCTTCATCTTATAACCAAAAACTATCCCAAAAAAGAGCTAATGCGGTTATGGCATATTTGGTTACACAGTTTAAAATCAATCAATCACGTATTTCAGCTGTTGGCAAAGGCGAAATTTCTCCAATTGCTAGCAATGAAACTGCAGAAGGTCGAGCAACTAATCGCCGTGTTCAAGCAGAAATTAAAGCAAGCGTTTCAAAACCGCAATAATAGCGAGCTTTGAGGACATAAAAACGCTTTGGGTGTAACTTCTGTTATAGCAGTAATACTTAGAGCGTTTTACTTCTCATGATCTATTTTTAATAGATATGAATAAATATTTTTTCAGGTTGTTTTTTTTTGTAAAACACTCTATATTGTGCCAAATGATATTTTAAATAGCTTATTTAGTGTTTAGCTTTTCATTTAAACATAATGATTGAATCAGGGAAACTGGTGAGAATCCAGTACTGTCGCGCAACGGTATGAAAGTTTAACGCTTTTAAGTCCGATACCTTATTTAATCCAAGACTATAAATTTTACCGTCTGCCTCGCGTTAAGGCTATGGATTATCGATTGTATCTATTTTCCTTTTTTCGCGAGCAAGTATTCTCAAAAGAGGAACTCATGCTCGATTTAAATACTAATATACCCAGCAATTTAACCCCCAAACCAACCAATGAAAAAAGCACTGCAGCACTAAATCCGCAATATGAAGTTATTAGGCGAAATGGTAAACACACGGCCTTTGACCTTAATAAAATATCCATCGCATTAACAAAAGCGTTTCTTGCTGTTGAAGGAGGAAAAGCTGCAACATCATCTCGCGTTCATGAATTAGTTGTAAAAATTAGCCAACAAGTTTATCAGGCCTTATTAAGGCGACTGCCAGAAAGTGGAGTCATGCATATTGAAGACATTCAAGACCAAGTAGAGCTTGGTTTAATGCGATCTGGAGAACAAAAAGTGGCACGTGCTTATGTTTTGTATAGAACAGAAAGAGCACAAGAAAGAGCGCAGTTAGTAAATAAAACATCAATACCAAATCAACCTGTGCAAATTGAAGTGACGCTTGATGAAAAGAATAAGATCACTATTCAATATTCTGAGATCAAAAAACACATCACAAAAACTTTAAAAGGTTTGCATGATATTAATGCCGAGTTAGTTTATCAGCAAACAATAAAAAATAGTTTTGATGGCATGAAATATAATGATCTTGCCGAAATTATGGTATTAAGTGCGCGCGCACTGATTGATCAAGAACCAAATTATAGTCAAGCATCGGCCAGGCTATTATTAAAAAATTTAGCGGTTGAAGTGAGTTGCTTTGATAAAAAAAAGTCAATGACTTTCAGCAGTATTGATTTTAATCAAATATATACTGAATATTTTCCTCGATACATTGATACCACAAGTGAACTGAAATTATTAGATGAAGAATTAACAAAATTTGATTTAAATCGACTTAGTGCTGCCATTAAGCCTGAACGTGATGAATTATTTAATTATTTAGGACTACAAACATTATATGATCGTTATTTGATCCACAGTGACGATATAAAAATTGAATTGCCACAAGCTTTTTTTATGCGAGTATCGATGGGGCTAGCAATTAATGAAATTGATAGAGAAAGCCGAGCAATAGAATTTTATAATTTATTATCCAGTTTTGACTTTATGAGTTCAACACCGACATTATTTAATTCAGGTACTCCTAGACCACAACTATCCTCTTGTTATTTAACCACTGTACCTGACTCACTTTTTGGTATTTACGATTCTTTAAAAGACAATGCCATGCTGTCTAAATATGCGGGTGGTTTAGGAAACGATTGGACACCTGTTAGAGGTTTAGGATCGCATATTTCTGGCACCAATGGTAAATCTCAAGGCGTTATTCCTTTTTTAAAAGTTGCAAATGATACGGCTGTTGCCGTTAATCAAGGAGGAAAAAGAAAAGGTGCGATGTGTGCATACCTTGAAACTTGGCATATTGATATTGAAGACTTTCTAGAGTTAAGAAAAAATACCGGCGATGAAAGACGACGTACTCATGACATGAATACCGCTAATTGGGTGCCTGATCTATTTTTAAAACGCGTTTGTGAAGAAGCTGAGTGGACATTATTTTCACCGGAAGAGGCTCCTGAATTACATGACCTTTATGGTTCTGAATTTGAGCAAGCTTATCTTATTTATGAAAGCAAAGCAGCGGCAGGCGAGCTTAAAATTTCTAAAACGGTGAAGGCTGTCGAATTATGGCGCAAAATGTTGGGAATGATTTTTGAAACAGGACATCCTTGGATTACTTTTAAAGATCCTTGCAATATCCGTTATACCAATCAACATAAAGGAGTGGTCCATAGCTCAAATTTGTGTACAGAAATTACCTTGCATACTGATCAAGATGAAATTGCAGTTTGTAATTTGGGATCCGTAAATTTAGCACAGCATATTGATAAAAATGGTCTTAACAAAAACAAGTTACAGCAGACAATAACAACAGCAATGCGTTTGTTAGACAACGTGATTGACTACAATTATTACAGTGTTCCTCAAGCAAGAAATTCTAATTTGAAACATCGTCCAGTTGGGCTTGGCCTAATGGGTTTTCAGGATGCGTTGTATAAACAAAATATCTCTTATGCCAGCGAAGAAGCGGTAGATTTTGCAGATCAATCGATGGAAATTATTAGCTATTATGCGCTGAAAGCATCATCTGATTTGGCAAAAGAGCGAGGAGCATACTCTAGTTTTGAGGGGTCATTATGGAGCCAAGGAATTCTGCCAATTGACTCTGCCAAATTAGTGGGTAATGAAAGAGGAAACTATTTTGATCAAAATTTAGAATGCCGAATGGATTGGGATTCTCTTCGCGAGCAAATAAAAACAACGGGTATTCGTAACAGTAATTGTTTGGCGATTGCACCAACAGCAACAATTTCAAATATTTGTGGGGTTAGCCAATCAATAGAACCTATTTATCAGAATGTTTATGTTAAATCAAATTTGTCTGGAGAGTTTAGTGTCGTTAATCCATATTTAATTAGCCGTTTGAAAGAATTAAACTTATGGGATGAAGTGATGAGCTCTGATCTTAAATATTATGATGGTTCAGTTCAATCCATTAACCGCATTCCAGATGAGATAAAATTAATTTTCTCCACCGCTTTTGAAATAGATTCAAGGTGGTTAATTGAGGCGGCATCTAGAAGACAAAAATGGATAGATCAAGCACAAAGTCTAAATCTTTATATGGCAGAAGCATCAGGGAAAAAACTCGACCAACTTTATAAATTGGCTTGGATCAGAGGTTTAAAAACAACTTATTATTTACGTTCTTTAGGGGCAACACAAATGGAAAAAGATAATCAGTCAAAAGTTGAAGTAATTGAGCCCGCTAAAGTTTGTTCAATACTTGATCCAGACTGTGAAGCCTGCCAATAATCAATAAGGAGAATACAATGTTAAATTGGGAAGATCCCACAGCCGCTTTTATACCTGCTGCGAATAATGCAGTAGGTTTGGATAAAGTTTCAGTGGATACTAGTCAACAAGCCAGCTCAGATTTTAAAGAAAATGAAATTAATTTATCTGAGTTGAAACCCGTTAAGGCAGAAGATAAACGAGTGGTCAACGGCTCGGCTGATATTAATCAGTTAGCACCATTTAAATATCCCTGGGCATGGTCATTTTGGTTAAATGCTAATAAAAATCATTGGACTCCGTTAGATATTAATATGACTAAAGATGTTTCAGATTATCACCATAAGCTAACCGTAGAAGAAAAACATGTTTATGAAAATGTTCTAGCATATTTAACAACTTCTGACATTCTAGCAATGAGAAATATCGGCTTGGCTGTTATGGAAAAAATGACTGCGCCAGAGTTGCAAATTTATCAAGCAAGGCAAGTATATGAAGAAGCATTACATACTTGGACTTATCAACATTGCATTGAGTCAATTGGTATTGAGCAAGGAGAAATTTATAATCGGTATCGAGTTGTACCAGCCATTAATAACAAAATTCAAATGGCCAATAAACGACTTAATTCAGTATTAAGATCTGATATTGATCTTAATGATTCAGATGAATTACACAATTTTGTTCACTCTTATTTGTTTTTTGCGGGGGTTTTTGAAGGTTGTTGGTTTTATAATGGATTTAGTCCTATTTTTGCATTACAACGAAGAGGACTAATGACCGGTACAGCAGAACAGTTACAATACATTATGAGAGACGAGGTTTTACATAGTGCTTTTGGCATTAGAGTTGTTAATCAAATTGTTAAAGAAGAAAATATCGAATTGGATAAAAATGTTTTACGTCAAATGTGGGATGAAAGTGAAGCTTGTGAAATTGATTATGCGAATTACATTTTAAAAGATCCTATTTTAGGCTACAACGCAGAAGATCATATTGAACAGTTTCGATACATTGCTAACCGAAGAGCCAAACAACTCAATATTGAAATACCATTCCCGGGCGCAAAGAATTCACTTACTTGGTTAGATGAACAAGCTAATACAAGAAAAGAGAAAAACTTTTTTGAAACTCGTGTTACGGAATATCAAACAGGGGCAGCATTAAATTGGGGCTAGATTAGTCATTAAATATAAAACAACCTAATAAAAAATTAAGTTAGCTGCTGTAAAGTAGTACAATACAGTACGGTATTAAGAAATATTTTTTTATTAGGTTTTTTATGAGTAAGCATCAGCAAAATAAAGGTTTTTTATTCACAAAAAAAAACAAGGTATCTGTTTGGGTTTCCACTTATCCTTATAAAGATATCCCTGACTCATATTTTGAAGAGTCTTTTACTAAAAATAATACCCGCGCCCATAATCAATGGTCGAATAACTTCAACATTCGTTATTTTAAAGCAGAAGATATGGAAACTAATGGATGTCATGAAGGTGCCATCAGTATTAAAAAAGCCGCTGGCGAATGTTCTTTTTCTCAGTCTTATATAACAGCCTTATTGAGTAAAGCAAAAAAGAAAAAACTTTTGGAAATTACTTGGATTGTTTTACTTTTTGAATATGAATACAGCGCAAAAATATCGGCTATTGAAAAAGATCAATATATGACCTTGTTAGGTGCGTTTAATTACGATGATGACGCAGAAAGTGTTTATGAAGTTGAAGATCCTGAATCTAAATCAATGGAATCTAATGAGTTATAAGGTTCAACTTAAAAAATTAG
>CAYZBK010000027.1:0-30794 GCA_964476655.1 uncultured Kangiella sp.
AGGTTCGCTGACACCTCGGCATGCACCTTAAGTTTTGTAATCCTCGTCGAAGCCATGTCGCCCCCAAATTAAAATCAATGTTAGTTACTTTGGTCACAAAAGTGTGAATTCAGTCGTACTAGATTGATTTCGTAAGGAATAAATACTCGAAAGTACGCTAGAATTATGACACACTTGAATAGGCTAAACTATTGATTATTGCTTTGATTAAGCGTATTTATTGAAATAAAGCTTTAAACAACTTTTATTATTGGCTTGGTGTGATTGTTAAAGGTGCATATGAGGCAAGAAATTGAAAATCAATTAAATTCGGCGCAAGTCTCTGATGTAGGCTGTGTTCGTGAATTAAATGAAGATTCTATTATTTCTTTAGATAATTTATGGGTTGTTGCTGATGGCATGGGAGGACATGCCTGTGGTGAAGTGGCTTCGGCTTTGGCTATTGAACAAATGAAGGAGTCGTTTGCTAAGCAATTTTCACTATCTGATTCAATTCAAGTTGCTCATGAAAAAATTATTGAGGCGGCTAAAAATAATCTAGCACAATCAGGTATGGGTACAACAATTGTGGCTTTAGTTAACCAATCAGATGGTTATCAAATTGCTTGGGTGGGTGATAGCCGCGCTTATTTATGGGATGGGCGAGTGTCTAAATTGTGTCAATTGACTGAAGACCATTCTCTTATTGTAAAACTTATTAAAGCCGGATTAATTTCTGCTGAGGATGCACAAACTCACCCGCAACGACATATGATTACTCAATGTCTTGGTTCAACTGAAATCCCACAAGTGCAAGTGGATACTTGTGAGGGTGAATGGCATGCGAAACAAAAAATATTGTTGTGCAGTGATGGGTTAACCGATGAAGTAAGCGACCAACAAATTGCACAAATCATGAATGAAGAAAACTCTTTAGACGATCAATTGGCTGCATTAATTGATGCAGCAAAAAAATCGGGTGGACGAGATAATGTGAGTATTATTCTTGTCGAATCTCCAATAACAAGTGAACAAGGATGGTTTAGTAAAATTAGAAATTTTTTAAAATTGTAAGCTTAAAACTGAATCTGATTCTATGGCTTTTAAAAATAAAATTGTATGGCAAAAAAACTGTAGAGCATGAGGGCGATATGAACAAAAATAAAAAAATGGGACCACAAGGAACACAGGTTTTTGAAATAAATGAAATTAATAAAATGGTGGCGAAGGAAATTGTTGATTCGCAAGGTATTAGTGCAACCATGCCTGCACTTGTTGGAATCAGCCAAGATGTTATTGGTCAACAATATATTCTAACCAATAATAAAACGGAAATAGGTCGGCGTGCTAATGCAGATATTTCATTAAATGATGCAAGTGTTTCAGCGATGCATGCGCATATATTAACTGATGGCATTGCATGGAAAGTATTAAATTTATTGTCATCAAATGGTACATTTGTGAATGGTAAAAAAATTGTTGAACAGGAAATAATTATTGGCGATATTATTGGCTTTGCCGGTTCGGAATTTGTTTTTTCATTGGTTGAAGATGATACTTTAAAAGCAACTTCAAATATAAATTATTCACTTATTACTGTCGGAGTTTTGATGGTTTTAGCAATTGCTTCGGCATTATATTTTTTATTGTAAATTAATGAAAAACGACCAACTTCAAGCTGTAAGACAAGCAATTCAAAGAGAAAACTCTGACCCCGAAATAAATGCAAGCCAACCTAGAATTTTAGGGCGTTACCGAATATTAGAAAAGATAGGGCAAGGTGCTACGGCTTTGGTTTACCGTGCATTTGATCCTCAACTAGATCGTTTTCTTGCTATTAAGGTTTTGCGTGATCGTTTGGCAAAAGACGATAATTATCGAGAAGCATTTCTTCATGAAGCGAGATTAGCCGCGCAATTAAGTCATCCAAATATTGTAACAATTTTTGATGTAGGAATTACGGATGGTAAGTCCTACATAGCGATGGAACTATTAGAAGGGGCAACATTAGAAAGTCTATTAAAAGCTAAAAGCAAATTACCAATAAAAACGGTTCTAGCAATATCTAGCCAGTTAGTTTCCGCACTTGTTTATGCGCATCAACAAGGCGTTGTTCATCGAGATATTAAACCTGGAAATATCCTAATTTTAAAAGGTAAAAAAACTACTAAACTCACCGATTTTGGTATTGCGCAAGCCTCTCAAAATTTAGCGAATTCCAACCAACCAACCGATAAAGTTCTTGGTACTCCAGAATATATGTCTCCAGAGCAGATCTTAGGAAAAGTGGTTGATGCTCGATCTGATCTTTATTCTACAGGCGTTTTGATGTATAGAATGCTAATGGGATTAGCACCCTTTCTCTCAGATGATTTAGGAAAACTGTTTACTCAGATTATAAAAGGGAAACAACCTGAGGTTTTAATTGATAACGAAAATATTCAAGATGATATAAAAGATCTGATTAGAAAGTTATTACAAAAACGACCAGAAAAAAGATTTCAAAAAGCCGAGGAACTCTTTTTAGAGTTAAAAAGAATCATCAGCAAGTTGGCAAAAAATGAAAAACAAAAAAAATCATTATTTTCATCGTTAACTATCCGTTGGACATTATCAATGGCCGGAACTGTTTTTGTTTCTATGTGCATTGGTTTGGTTGTTGTGTATTGGATGCAGTATAAAGCACTGTCAGGTATTACTTTTGACTACGGTAAAGCCGTAGGAAGAATGATTGCCTATCAAAGTAGTGAAGCTGTTGTGCTAAATGATTCTGTGGGTTTGGATGTGCTGATTGAAGAGAATGCAAAAAATGAACAACTCAATTCAATTGTAATAAGAGATTTATCAGAGAAAGTATTAGCATCAAGTTTTAATGCGCAGGTTGATAAAATATTTTCATTGCCAAAAGAAAGTCATTTATTAAAAAAAGACAATGAAGTTAGTATATATAAACGAAAATTAACGAATGAAAAAATATTTTTTGATATTGATATGCCTATCTATTTTGCAGAAAAAAAAGTGGGTCATTTATTTGTTTCATTTTCGGCTGACTCTCTTTATAAAGCATCAAATACAACTTTAATTATGATGTTATTAGTGATGCTTGTTACTTTGGTTACCGTGACGATAGCAACAATCATGTTAGCAAAGAAAACAGCAAATGATTATCAGCGAGTTACCGCGGGATTAATAAAAATGTCTGTTGGTCGTGTTGGAACTAAAATTTTGAGTAAGCGTAATGATGAAGCTAGTGGGCTATTTTCAGCGTTCAATCAGCTCTCAGCCTATCTTGAACGAGTTTTTGACCAATCATTAGATAATGATTTAAAAGACGACCAAAAATTCGAAATTATTACTGGCAGTCACTCGCAAAAGCTAGACCAAAAAGACATTGATACCATCGAACTAATCGTTAAGGAAAAATAACAGTAAAGAACCACTTTATCTTTTGACTAGAACAGGAATAAAAATGCAGTTTAATGATTATTTAAATATCGTTTTTATTATGGGAATATTTTTTATTCTTATTTCTGTGGTTTCTTTTTATCGATTTTTCTTTCTTTTAAAAAAAATAAAGCCGATTAAGTCAGCAAAAAAACTGATTAAGGCGCTTATCTATACGATTTTGGCGAGTCTTCTATCATTATTATTTATTAGTATCCAAGGTTATCAAGCGTTAACAAACGAAATTTTTATTGCAAAAGTCTCAATCATCCAAAAAAATGAACAAAATTTTATTGCCATTGTTCAATATGAAAATAGTGATGAACACTTTTACCATTTGGCGGGTGATGAAGTTATGTTTGAAGCGAATATTATTAAATGGAAACCATGGGCTAATATTGTTGGTTTAAATAATATTTATCGAATGGATCGTATTCGTGGGCGCTATTTATCCATTGATGATGAAAAAAATAAACCGACAACAGTCTATAAACTATCAGATGAAAAATCTATTGATATCGCACAATGGCGAGATAATTATCAATCATTATCTTTTGTATTAGATGTTGAGCATGGTTCGGCAAGTTATGCCCCTGTTGATAAAAAAAGCATTTACTCTTTAGTGATGACCACAAATGGATTATTACTAAGAGAGTTGGTAGATTAGTTTTTTCTATAATAATTACTTCTGCTTTAAGGCGCGTTTTTTTCGCGTTTCTTTAGGATCGGCTATTAACGGGCGGTAAATTTCTATTCGGTCTCCATCTTGGAGTTTATCGGTTAATTTACAGACTTTATTAAAAATACCTACCTTGTTAATGGTTAGAATGATTTCAGGGTAGTGTTGAAGTATGTTGGACTGTTTAATTGCTTGCTCAACATTGGTTGTTGTTTCAATGGTTAAGTTAAACAATTTTTGTTCTGTTTCTAAAGCATAAATAATTTCAATAGAAATCTGTTTGTTTGATATTTCATTATCCATAAACTTTTTCGGCCCGTTCTGTAAATGCTGAAACCATGGAGGAAATAAGTTTATTAAATATTTTTGAAAAAGCTAAACTGGTTAACTTGTTAGAAAAATCAAATTCAATATCTAGTTCTATTTTACATGCTGAAGGTGATAAGGGAATGAATTTCCATGTTCCCGACAAATGCGAAAACGGACCATCAACCAGTGCCATTTTTATTAACTGATGCGGGTGTAAACTATTAATTGTTGTAAAAGATTTTGCAATACCACTTTTTGCAACAACAAGTTGAGCCGTTACTTGGTCAAGTTGCTTTTCAAGAATCTTTGAATCTTGGCAGTAAGGCACAAATTGTTTATAGCTGTTTATGTCTTCAACGAGTTCAAACATTTGTTGCGATGAGTATTGAACCAGTGCACTTCGTGTGATTTTTTGCATGTTATTAGGCTTATAGTTTTTTTATACGTTCTAACAATTTAGTTGTACGATGATAATATTTTAAAGCTAATTCATTATTAGGCTGAATCTTTAGTATCAGCTTCCAGTATTCAATGGCTTTTTCAAGGTGTTGACGCTTTCTAGAAAGAACAGCTTTTTCATGTAGTTTTTTAATTAGTTGGTTTTCTTTTTGTGTTGCGCTTTCTTTTTCACTTTTCGAAATTGAGAGGTAGCTAACTTTAGCTATCTTTTTAGCCGTAATTAGGTTTTTTGCTGATTGAGTATAGTTTTCCGCATTTAAATATAATATGAATTCATTATAGAAAAAATGATAGTTTTCTTGCTGTAAAAAATATTTAAAGTTAGCATTAAGTTTTTTTCGTTTTGATGTTTTGATTATAGATTTAATTGCTTTGAACATATCATGTTTTTCTGAGGCACTTTTTTTACTAATGGCTAATTGTTTTAAAACTTTCTTTTGCAGCGAAAGAAGTTTGTTAATATATTGTTGATGCATATAGATACTGGTCATTCTTTTTAATGATCTAATATGAAAACCTCTTACAGATAAATTGTTGAGTAAATCTAAATTTGCTTTTGAGCGTTCTTTGTTTTTTCTCGAAATACTGGTAGGCGTAGATGGTATCTTTATTATTTGACCTTGTTGAATATTGGTCGGGTTTTTAATTTTGTTTAGTTTAGCTAAGCTAACAAAATAGATTGAATCACCCAACCATTTCTTTGCAATTTTATTTAGACTATCACCTGTTTTTATTTTGTACTGTATAAAGTTCTTTGTGCCAAATATCTCTTTACTCGTTAAACTTAATTGCCTTTTTAATAAAACCGCCTTACGGTGAAGAGGGTTTATTTTAATCACTTGATTGATCAATTTTTTTGCTTCGGCAGTTTTACCTGTTTGCAATTTTATAATTGCTTTTTGAAGTTTATTATTTTGTTCTGCAGCTTGCTGCTTAAACTCATTTTTGTTGGTAGTTTCTTTTTGTGTCCATGTGCTCTTTGTTTGGCACGCAGATAAAAATGCAACAAGGCTAAATATTAATAACTTTTGTATTATTCTTTTTTGATTGGAGGTTAACATTTAATGTTTGCTCTCTTTTAATATTCGGCTCTTATCGCGTTCCCATTCCTTGTTTTTATCCGCAGCTCTTTTGTCGTGTAGTTTTTTACCTTTACCTGTCGCGATTTTTATTTTTACAAGATTTCTAACCCAATAAAGAGAAAGAGGAACAATAGTAAAACCACCTTTTTGATGAGCATCATGCAATTTATTCAGCTCGTTAGCATTTAGTAGTAGTTTCTTATTCCTTAAAGGTTCAGCAACATAATGTGTTGATGCTGTTTTTAATGGCGAAATATGGCAACCATGCAACCACGCTTCACCTTGGTGAAGCTGGATATAAGCTTCTGCAATGGTAACTTTTGACGCTCTCATTGATTTAACTTCCCAACCTTGCAAGGCTAAACCCGCTTCAAAACTTTCGCCAATGATGTAGTCGTGGCGTGCTTTTCTGTTTTGGGCGATAGTGTTGTCGGGTGTTTTTTTCTTTTTGGCCATTAGGAACTTCTACAGGTTCTATCAGTAAAGCAATTAGCTGATGCTGATTACTATTGTCTAATATTGAGTCTAATACTATTTGTTGAATAGGATTATAGTGGCAAGCGGTTTAAGAGTCTAGCGGAGCGAGTGCTGAAGAGTGAAAGATCAACTGACAGCACTTGCTAAAATGAGAGATGAAATTTATTAACGCAGTAATTGATTGACTGACGCTAAATCTTGTTCGCTTAATAGACCCGTCGCTTGTTTAAGTTTTAATGTGTTTAAAACATAATCATAACGCGATCGCGCATAGAGTCTTTTAGCATTAAATAACAATTGAGTTTGCAGCAGAACGTCAACAATTGTTCTAGTACCCACTTCAAACCCTGCTTGAGTCGCCTCTAGCGATTTTTCTGATGAAATAACGGCTTGTTTTAATGCATTGACTGAGCTTACATTGGCAATAATCCCTAAATATGAACTTCTAGTTAGGCTAATTGCTCTGCGGCGTTCGGCTTCTAATTTGTGTGAAGCTTGCAAATAGAGCTGTCTAGATTCTTTAACTTGTGAATTAGAGCGGCCGCCAGAATAGAGAGGAATATTAAAGTTAATGCCAATAGAGCTGCTTTGGCTGTTGCCATCATTAATTGTATTACTCGGAAAGGATTGGTTGCCGAAGAATTGAATCCCCTCTGATGTGGTTTTGCTATCACCGTCAGAATAACTCGCGGTAAGATCGAGTGTTGGGTAATGATTTGATTGAGATAACGAAATCCCCTGTTTTGCAATATCGAGTGCGATTTTATAACTTTTAACATTTATATTGTTTAATTCAGCCTTTTTAACCCATTGTTTTATATCACTCGGTTGAGGTTTTTTTAAAACCATTGCTTGTTTTAAAGTTAAAATATTATAGTGATACAACCCCGTGATTTGTTGTAATTGTTCGTGAGAATTGTCGAGTTGATTTTGGGTGAGTATTTGGTTTGCTAAGGCAAGATCGTAGCGAGACTGCGCTTCATGCACATTAGTAATAGCAATTAATCCAACGTCAAAGCGTTGCTTTGTTTGAGCGAGTTCTTTAGACACTGCTTCTGTTTCGGCTTTAGAAAATGCCACATTATCTTGCGCGGCTAACACATTAAAATAGGCTTCAGCGACTCTGATAATGAGCTCTTGTTTTTTTCCTTCGTGATAAACTTTTGCTTGCAATGCTCTTTTTTCGGAGATGCGTAAATTAAGCCAAGTTGAATGATTGTATAATTCTTGTCGCAGGCTAAGCGAATAGCCATTTGTAGTGGTATCAGAAGAATTTGATGAGTTTCTTGGTAATGATTCATCTACAGGAGTTAAAGGATCGTCAATGGCACCTATTACCGTGTAAAGACCAGAAGAATCACTGTTTGATTTTGTGTAATTGAAGCCACCGTTAATTTGTGGCAATAGCTTTGCCATGCTCTGGTTGACCTTTTCACTGCTAGCCCGTGTACCGGCTTCACTTGCCAAAAATGAGGGATCGCTCCCTTTTGCTAAACGATAAACGTCTAATAAATTGTCAGCAAACAAGTGTGAAGACGTGGTTAATATAATGGCATTGAATGCAATGATGAATGTTTTTTTCATTTTATAACCTATAAAAGAATACTTTTATTATTTCTTCGTTAGCTTTATGAGCTAGTGTTGAGAGTGATTATTATTGTAACTCACTTATTTTTTTTTGCCTTGAAGTAAATTATTTTAGTGAAGTACAATTTGTAAAGAAATATGTATATCGCTCTAAGTTCTTCTTGTTGAGTGATGGGAAACGAAATATTTATTAAAAAACAAACTGATTGGTTGTTTCTGCATTGATCATTTTACCCACATTAACTGGAAATAAGTGTTCGTATTGCCATTGGTCATTATCATCTAATTGAGCCAATGCCGCAGATTGACCACCATTATTTTCAATGATGCATACCACTCGACCATTTTTGTTGAGGTTACGCTTTAAATTATCTGGTAATTCGGGCTGTCCTGCAGTAATTAATATTGCATCGTAAGGGGCGTGAGCCATCCAACCGTCACAGGCATCACCTTCTTCAACAATCACATTATCTATAGCGAGCTGACGAAGTATTTTTTGAGCGGGTTTGATAAAATCACCAATAATATCAACACTAATGACTTGTTTAGCGAGTTTAGAAAGAATTGCTGCTGAATAGCCGCTTCCTGTGCCTATTTCTAAGACTTTATCATTAGTTGTTAATTCAAGTGCTTGGATTAGGCGAGCAATCTCTCGTGGTGTCAGCATTGATTGTTGATGTCCGAGGGGTAATGGAATATCGGCATAACATAGCCCCCGTTGAGGCTCTGCTACAAACTGCTCTCTCGGAAGGGTCGACATCGCACCAAGAAGATCGTCATTAAATACTTTCCAAGGTCTAACGTGTTGTTCGATCATATTGAAGCGCGCTTTTTCAATATTCATTTTAATGATTACCCTCATGGTTAAAGTTCTAGTCATTTCACTTCTACGATATTAATATTACCAAGATTTAGGTTATTACACCTAACTAATTTTACCGAATAATTTTAGCAACAATTTAGGATGACCTTATGCAATACAAATTGTTAAATACTGACACTTTATATAGTGGTTTTTTTCAGTTAAAGCGATATGAACTGAGTAATGAATTGTTTCAAGGAGGCTGGAGTGAGCCTTTTTGCCGAGAGATTTTTGAACGAGGTCATGCCGCCGCGGTATTGTTGTTTGATCCTAAGCTTGAAAAGCTCGTTTTTGTTGAGCAATTTCGTCCTGGCGCCATCGTTACCGAAAAATCACCTTGGTTAATTGAATTGGTCGCCGGTATTATTGAAGAAGGTGAAAGCCCAGAGCAAGTGGCTCGGCGTGAATCGATTGAAGAGTGTGGCGGCAAAGTGCTAGGCTTGAAAAAAATATGTGAATATTTAGTTAGCCCAGGGGGGAGTACAGAGAGAATTTTTCTATACTTAGGTGAAATTGATTCGACTAAGGTGTCAAATTTTGCCGGTTTGAAGTTGGAGCATGAAGATATTAAGATCCATGTGGTTGATTTACAGATTGCATTTAAGTGGTTAGATCAAGGTCGTTTAAACAATGCAATGACCATTATTGCAATGCAGTGGTTAAAGCTAAACTTGCCAAATAAAGCTAGTTTTTGGAAATAACTGACCAATTGGTAAGCAAAATAATTGAAACGGTTCACAAAATAGAGCATTTTTACTAATAAAAAGCTAAAATGACCATTATTTAACAATTTATTCAACACAAATAAACTAATCTATATTAAATATCAGGTTTAAATGCCATTTAAACCTTAATCCTTGATAGGGATAATTAATGAGCAACAATATTGAGACATTGCCGTTCGAACTGTCACCAGCCCGCTTAGACGTTGTTCGATTAGCCCAGGTGACTGATAGCCATATCTTTGCGGATCCCGAAGGCTGTTTGTTAGGTTTAAATACTCGTGAAAGTTTTACGGCTGTTTGTGATCGCGTTAGCCGTGAAGAACCTCGGCCAGATGTTTTATTAGCAACGGGGGATTTATCTCAAGATGCTTCTCCAGAATCATATAAATACTTAGCCGATCAGTTTTATGATATGTCAATTCCGTGTTTTTGGGTTGCTGGTAATCACGATAATTCTGATGCCATGGAAATCTATTTTTCAAATAGCGTTGTATCACCCGCTAAGCACTTATTTATTGGTCATTGGCAGGTTATATTGTTAGATTCTTCGGTACTTGGAAAGGTTCACGGAAAGCTTAAAGCGTCAGAGCTTGAGTTTCTTGATAAAACCTTGAGTCGTTATAAAGATAAACATTCATTAGTGGTTCTTCATCATCAACCAATCGAAATTGGTAGTGAATGGTTAGACACCATTGGATTAAAAAACAATAAAGAGTTTAATCAAGTGATTGATAAACACAGTCATGTTAAAGGGGTTCTTTGGGGTCATGTACATCAAGAATTTAGCAAAATAATCAATGGCGTGCATTGGATGGCTAGTCCATCTAGTTGTGTGCAATTTACCCCTCAGTCTCAAGCCTTTTCTGCGGATACTGAAGCGCCTGGGTATCGTTATATCAACCTTTATTCCGATGGGCGTATTGAAACAGTTGTTCATCGTATCGACAACATTGAATTTACCATAGATTATTCAGTAAAAGGCTATTAGTTTTTTTGTTAATCTAACGATTTTGCAGCGCTTTGACCCATATCTGAACAAACATTAGCCAAGCTTAATCCTCTTTCTTAGCGAGCAAATGATTGTTGTTAAGATCGCTAATTATTTTGCCTTCAACACTTGCCTTTGTGAACATTTAACGAGAAGATAGAGGCACTCCAATAATTTTAAGGCATTAAATGTCCAGCTCTTATAATTCTGATTCAATTGAAGTTCTCAGTGGTCTCGATCCAGTAAAAAAACGACCTGGAATGTATACCGATACTACTCGTCCAAATCATTTAGCCCAAGAAGTGATCGACAACAGTGTTGATGAAGCGCTGGCTGGCTATTGCAAAAATATTACCGTGATTGTTCATCAAGATGGCTCATTGGAAGTGCAAGATGATGGTCGAGGTATGCCTGTTGATCTCCACCCTGAAGAAGGAGTGAGTGGCGTTGAACTAATCTTAACGAAACTACATGCGGGTGGAAAATTTTCCAATAAAAATTATGAGTTTTCTGGTGGACTTCATGGCGTAGGGATCTCGGTGGTCAATGCTCTATCAAGCCGAGTTGATGTTAATGTTAAACGAGATGGAAAACGTCATAATATTAGCTTTGCAAACGGAGAAATAAGCTCACCACTAGCCATCATTGGTGAAGTGGGCCAACGTAATACAGGAACTAGTGTTACTTTTTGGCCTGATGCAAAGTATTTTGACTCAGCTAAATATTCAATTTCAAAATTAAGTCACTTGTTACGAGCAAAAGCCGTTTTATGCCCAGGGCTTAAAGTGATATTAATTGATAATACCGCTTCAGAAAGTAAAAAAACAGAATGGTTGTATGAAGATGGTTTAACCGACTATTTAAAATTGACAGCTATCGATGAAGATACACTGCCTAATGAACCTTTTACAGGAAGCTTTAAAGGTGATACCGAAGCCGTCGACTGGGCATTATTTTGGTTACCTGAAGGCGGAGATTTAATTAATGAAAGCTATGTTAATTTAATTCCGACTATTCAAGGGGGGACTCATGTTAATGGTTTACGCACAGGGCTGCTCGATGCGATAAAAGAGTTTTGTGAATTTAGAAACAGTTTACCTCGTGGGGTTAAATTAACCGCTGATGATATTTGGAATGGTTTAAGTTTTGTACTTTCGGTAAAAATGCAAGACCCTCAATTTTCGGGTCAAACAAAAGAGCGATTATCATCGAGACAATGTGCGGCTTTTGTTTCAGGTGTTGTGAAAGATGCCTTTTCTTTATGGTTAAATCAAAATCCAAATATTGGGGATTTGTTAACAGAATTTGCGATTGCAAATGCACACAAAAGATTACGCTCTAGAAAAAAAGTGGCACGAAAAAAAATTACCAGTGGACCTGCATTACCCGGAAAACTGTCGGACTGCTCTGGTCAAGACATTATGGCTGGCGAATTATTTTTAGTGGAAGGTGATTCGGCGGGAGGCTCAGCAAAACAAGCCAGAGATAAAGAATTTCAAGCGATCATGCCATTGCGAGGAAAAATTCTTAATACTTGGGAAGTTGATTCAAGTGAAATACTTGCCTCACAAGAGGTTCATGATATTTCAGTTGCCTTAGGGCTTGATCCTGGCAGTGATGATTTAAGCGGACTACGTTATGGGAAAATTTGTGTATTAGCCGATGCTGATTCAGATGGTTTGCATATTGCGACGTTGTTATGCGCTTTATTTATTCGACATTTTCAGGCCCTGGTAGAAGCAGGACATGTGTATATTGCAATGCCTCCTTTGTATCGTATCGATATTGGAAAAGATGTCTATTACGCGCTGGATGAAGATGAAAGAAAAGGCGTACTCGATAGGATTGCCGCAGAAAAAAAGCGTGGAAAAATAAACATTCAAAGGTTTAAAGGTTTAGGGGAAATGAATCCTAAACAATTGAGAGAAACGACCATGGATCCGAATACTCGACGCTTAGTGCAATTAACTATCGACTCTCATGAAAAAACTTTTGAAATGATGGATATGTTATTGAATAAAAAAAGAGCACCAGATAGAAAGTCTTGGCTTGAAGAAAAAGGTGGCATGGTCGAGCTTTAATCAACCATAGATGCCAATACTTACAATAAGTAAAATTAACAAAAAGTAATAGAAATTATGGAATTAAATTTTGAAGGGGTTGAACAGCAAACACTTGCTGATTTCACTGAAAAATCTTACCTCAATTATTCAATGTACGTGATCATGGATCGCGCGTTGCCGCACATCGGTGATGGTTTAAAACCGGTTCAAAGGCGCATTGTTTATGCCATGAGTGAGCTCGGTTTAAAATCGACGGCTAAATATAAAAAATCAGCCCGTACTGTTGGTGATGTTTTAGGTAAATTTCATCCTCATGGTGATAGCGCTTGTTACGAAGCCATGGTCTTGATGGCGCAACCTTTTTCTTATCGTTATCCATTAGTTGATGGTCAAGGTAATTGGGGAGCTCCTGATGATCCAAAATCATTTGCGGCAATGCGTTACACCGAATCTCGGTTATCTAAATATGCGGGGGTTTTGTTATCGGAGCTTGGGCTTGGCACTGTTGATTGGTCACCTAATTTTGATGGTACATTAAAAGAGCCCAAAGTTTTACCGGCTCGTTTACCTAATTTATTATTGAATGGTACAACGGGCATCGCGGTGGGCATGGCAACGGATATTCCCCCGCACAATATGATGGAAATCGCCAATGCTTGTATTCATTTGTTAGAAAATCCAAAAGCAACTTTAGACGACATCATGCCGTTTGTGCCAGGGCCAGATTATCCGACCAATGCTGAAATTATTACGCCTAAAGAAGATATTGCTAAAGTTTATCAAACGGGCCGTGGCAGTATAAAAATGCGAGCCGTTTATGAAATTGAAGAGGGTGAAGTGGTGGTTAATCATTTGCCTCATCAAGTATCCGGAGCTAAAATTCTTGAGCAAATAGCCGCTCAAATGCAAGCTAAAAAGTTACCCATGGTGGCGGACTTAAGAGATGAGTCTGATCATGAAAATCCAACTCGTTTAGTGATCATTCCACGTTCAAACAGAGTCGATATTGATAGTTTAATGAAGCATTTATTTGCTACAACGGATCTGGAACGAAGTTATCGGGTTAACATGAATGTGATTGGCATTGATGGAACTCCAAGAGTTAAAGGTTTATTAACGTTTTTAAATGAATGGTTATTATTTCGCACGCAAACAACTCGCCGTCGACTTGAGTCTCGCCTTAAAAAGGTTGATGAACGTTTACATATTTTAGATGGTTTATTAATTGCATTTTTAAACATTGATGAAGTGATTAGAATCATTAGAGAAGAAGATAAACCGAAACCTGTTTTAATGGCTCATTTTGGCATTACAGATATTCAGGCTGAAGCCATACTTGAATTGAAGTTGCGGCATTTAGCTAAACTTGAAGAAGTGAAAATCCGAGGCGAGCAGCAAGAACTCTCAGAAGAAAAATCAGCTTTAGAATTAATTTTAAGTTCTAACCAACGTTTAAAAACCTTAGTTAAAAAAGAAATAAAACAAACCGCAGAAGAGTTTTCTGATGAAAGAAAATCACAAATTGTGCTTCGTGAAGATTCAAAAGCATTAACAGAATCAGATTTAATGCCAAGTGAAGCCGTGACAGTTGTTTTATCTAAAATGGGTTGGGTTAGGTGTGCTAAAGGTCATGAAGTTGATGCTGAATCTCTTAATTTTAAATCGGGCGATCAATATGGCTCTTCAGCAAAAGGAAAAAGTAATCAGCAGGTCGTTTTTATTGATTCCAGTGGGCGAAGTTTTGCCCAGTTAGCGCACAGCTTACCTTCTGCCCGAGGACAAGGGGAGCCGTTAACCGGACGTTTAAACCCAATAGCGGGTTCTGTTTTTACAGAAACATTAATGGCTGACAATAACCAACAATATTTATTTGCCAGTGACGCGGGTTACGGTTTTGTCGGTAAATTTGAAGATACATTGACTCGTGCCAAAAATGGTAAAGCTTTATTGAATATTCCTACTGGCGGAAAAATTCTGCCCGCTTGCTTGGTCAATGATTATCAAACGCAATATTGTGTGAGTGCGTCAAATGAAGGAAGAATGTTAGTTTTTCCTATTAGTGATTTACCTCAGTTATCGAAAGGAAAAGGTAATAAAATTATTGGCATTCCTTCTGCAAAACTAAAACTTAGAGAAGAATTTATGGTTTCTGTCGCGGTGGTCTCGGCGGATCAATCATTACTCGTCTATTCTGGAAAACGTTATTTGCGACTAAAAGCATCTGATCTTGAGCATTATCGTGGAGAAAGAGGCCGTCGAGGGAATAAATTACCGAGAGGCTTCCAAAAAGTTGACTCCTTAGTGGTTGAGTAGTCATTAGTTTATTTATGCTTTAGTTATTTAAGGGATGCAACGGATAAAATATTGAGAAATTTATAGAAAGTTATTCTATATTTAATCTATGCCACCAGTTAATAGCAATAATTTTTCTAACGATGATCCTAATTCAGGGATCTATATTCCCCCACAACCGGGTCTTATTGAGCAAATAAATGATTGTGGTGCTGATTTAGAAAGAATTGGAGACATTATTTCGGTTGATCCTGGAATTAGCGCTGCGGTTATTAAGGTGGTCAATTCTACCGCTTTTGGCTTGGTTGAAAAAATATCTTCAATTCCTCAAGCCGTTGTAATGTTAGGTGTTGAGCGAGTTATTAGTATCTTAAAAACGTTGCTATTACGAGAATCGATGTCTGCTTTAAATACTCGATTAGATATGAATCTTTTTTGGGCCAGCTCTTTATCTGTGGCAACCGTTGCTTCTACAATTTGTCGCCAATTAAATTTAGCCGTTGCTGATGAAGCCTATACTTTGGGTTTATTTCATAACTGTGGAATACCTATTCTCGCTTCTAAATACGAAAATTATCAAGAGGTGATTGAGTTCTCTTATAGCCGGGAGGATGGTCGAATTACCAGTGAAGAGTTTAGTAATTTTGGGGTGCATCATGCGGCTGCCGGTTATCGTGTGGCTAGAGTCTGGAATTTGCCAAAGGTGATTTGTTTAGCCGTAAAAAATCATCATTCAGTGGATAGGGTTTTGGATGACCAGTCAATCGAAAATCCAACATTAAAAACCTTATTATGTGTATTAAAAATGGCTGAGGATATGGTGAATTTGCCTGAAAAATTAGCTCAATGTGATATTGATTTTGAATGGCAAAAAATTAGCGCTAAAGTTTTAGAGTTTACCGGGCTTTCGGAATATGACTATGAAGATCTTCGTGATGCTGTTCGTTTTACCATTGGCAATGAAGTATAAAGATCCATTGCTCGAATTATTTCGCTGAATAAATACTACTTTTGTTACGCCCTGTTTCTTTTGATTCATATAACGCTTGATCAGCAGATTCAAGCCATTTTTCAGGGGTTTTAGTGGCTTTGCTCAGTTGGCAAATACCTAAGCTAATCTCAAAATGAATTTTATACTCTTCATAAACCACTAAAATACGTTCTATCTTTTTTCGTAATCTTTCTGCAAAAACGAGTGCATTTTGAGCATCCGTTTCCGGTAATAAAACGACAAATTCTTCACCACCATAGCGACCACAAATATCAACATCTCTAGCACAAGATAATAGAGCGCTTGAGCATTGTCTAATCACTTCATCACCCGCTTGATGTCCATAAGTATCATTGACCTTTTTGAAGTGATCAATATCAAAAATGACTAAGCTAATGGTGTCGTGATAACGAGCAAAATGTGCAAATTTTTCTTCCTGGCATTCCTGCCAGTAGCCCCTATTGTTTAAACCGGTTAATCTATCTGTTCGGCTGAGTTTTTCTAACTGAGTATTGGCTTGGCTTAATGCATGTCGATTTGTGGCGACATCAGTAACGTCATACACGATAATACAAATATTTTCGACGGCGCCGGTAGTCGATACAATAGGAAAAATAGAAATATTTTGATACATGAATTCTGCGATACCCGTGATTGGGCGATAATTTTGAAATTTAAAAATGTAAGGTCGTTGCTCCCAAATACTAAAGGCTCGACACTTTAATTGAAAAACTGATTCAACTTTATGCTCGAACCATTCGCGTTCAATTTCTGGAAATAAATTAAAAATATTTTGGTTTCTAATTTTAGTCGCTAAAATTCCACTGTGATTTTCCATAAATGAATTCCACAATTGGACTTCATTATTTTTATTAAGCACCACCAAACCGACATCAATGTTTTGCAACATATCCATCATCCAGTGGAATTCTTTTATTTCATTGATGTTATTATTTTTCATATTAAATGATATAACTTAATCTTGTTTTTAGGGTTTCTATACTTTCTTCGGTAAAAAGTAATAACAAATCACAATTGATGGCTTCATTTTCAATTCGATAATTGATTTCTATGGAAAGTGTTTTATTCCAATGTTTAACACTGCTATTAATTAATTCTGGTACTTTAACGTGTTGACCTAAAACAATTGGGTGCCCTTGGCTGAGATTGACATTGAGTTGGTCGGAAATACCTTGTAAACAAGCCCCAAGAAGTATATTGGCGATATCCATTAATAATTCTAGTTCTGTATTTTCATTTATTTCAGCTTTGTATTTCATTAATGAAGCAATATTTTTAAAACTTGAGTCATTAAATATTAATAAAGCCTCTCCGGCTATCCCTGGTCCAATAAAACCTTGGCAAACAGATGAAACCGTTTCATCTTGGTCTGCAAATTGTAATGCCATTTTTAATTCGTTTAGTTCAATTTGATTAACTTTTGGAATAGGGAGTTCAATAAAAGCATCAAGAAAGCGGGCTAGAAGATCGCCTGCTCGTCCCATAGCAATATTTGCAATTTCTTGGCAAGCATCTAAAAAGACTTTTTCATCGCGAAAAATTTGTTTTGAGTCTTCGCTCAGTAGAGAGATAGGTTGTTCCGGCTCGGCAGCTTCTTTAGCGGCTTCTTTAGCCGCTTCAGGACTGTAAAAGCCTGAATATTGTAATGCATCTAATAATGTATCGATATTCAGTGGTTTTTTTATGAAGTCGAGAGCTCCTAAACCTAATACTCTTTCTTGTGCGGTTGGCTGAATATCTCCTGAAACAACTATAACGGTTACATCTAAAGATTGGGCATTGATTTCTTCGAGAGTTTCATAGCCGTCCATAATCGGCATATTAAGATCTAAAAACAATAATTCAGGCGAGTGTTCCATGATTTTCTCTAAAGCATGGCGACCATCTTCGGCAAAAAAAACTTCAAAGTCCCAATTACTTGGCAAGCAACGAGCGAGTTGCTTTCTTGCCATTCTTGAGTCATCACATATGAGAATTTTTGTGGTCATATAAGTTTGATTCTTACTTTTGCCTTATTTATTATTAAGTTTTGTCTCAACATCTAATCATGAGATATTTTGTGAAACAGGCTATCAGATAACCTACTTTAAACATAGCAAAGATTTTCAATTTTGTCAGGTGGTCTACAAAGATAAAATTAACGGTGTTTAATGTTATTTTTGGTTATTTCGTCGAAACATGAATTTTGAGCTGGCATGACTGTTGATGGAGTATTTTTAAAATGGTTTATTTTGATAAATAATGAGCTTTTCGGGCAATTTGTTGCTGTATTTCGTTACTAAAATTAGTGAGAAGAAACTGGCGTTTAGCGATTTCATTATTGATCAGTATCGGTGTGGTTTCTGCATGGGGAGTTAACAGCGATGCTTCTATGGATAAGCAAATAGTATCGTCAAAGTTAGTGTGTAATGATAATTGTTTAATCTTTTTAATCGATTCCTCGAACAAGGTAATACCCGTAGTAAAATCATCTTCGTCTTTTAATAACAATGTGGAAGTTCTTATGATAAATGCTTTCATTGGGATCTTGTTTGGTAAACTGTTGAATAGTTGTCGAATTAATAAAATAAGACTGAGAGATTCAGTTATTTTTTGTTCTGTGTCTGATTTTTGTGAATCGACTACCCCGCTGATGGGTAGCAAACAACCACTCAATAAATCCCCTTGACCTTGAAGTCCAAAGGCTTGTATTGATTTGTTAAGGTAATCTTCAGCGAGAGTTAAATTTTCAGCTGTTTGTAGGTGGTCTTGATAAGTAATGTTAAATTCTAGGTAACAGACTAGTGAGTCTTCAATTAAGCGGCTATTAGACCAGCAATTGGTTTTTTTGGGTAAGTGGATATGTTCCTGTAATTTTGTTGAATAGTGGAGTGACAGCTCTTTTACTGAGCTTAACCAAGGCGTTGATTTTTTTGGCGGTGTAATGCCTTGTTGAATGAGTAAATGTTGGCAATAACTCGCTAACTTCTTTATTTTATCGTCAAATTTATAAATGATAAAAAATAGCATCGGCAATAATATGATAAAAGCGAAGCTGATAATGAATTGAATATCGGTTAATGTTTGGCGTATTTCTGTTTCTAACTGATATCTGTCTAGTTCTAATTTAAACCAACCTGCGGTGATGTTTTGGTAGGTGATCGGTTCAAAAAATATTTTGTTTTTTTGTCTAGATATAAATTGTTGAGTAGAGTCCGCCATGCGGCTATTAGTTGAGGATAAGCCTTTTTTATCATTTGAAACAGTGGCGGGAGTTGAATTGTAATCTCTACTTTCATTTGGGTATTGGCTGATGATTTGTCCATTTTCTGAAACAATGGTTGCTTGATGAATAAACGGGTCTTTAGCAATATTTTGAACCAATAAATCTAATTGTAATTTGTCATCAGATAATAGTGCTTCAGCACTTGAATCAGCCGCAATTCTGGCAATACTGTGGGCGTATTCGGAGGTTCGTTTAATGATGAGTTGGTCTAAATGGTAATCAATAGTCAGCCAGCTGATCAGCAATATCAGGCATGAAAAACCAATGGTAGCGGTTAAAATACCTTTGATGAGATTCGGTGTTGAATGTTTTATATTTTTATTATTAGGACTTTGCATTATTTGATTGTATCAATTCTTTTCATTTAGGCAAATAACTAGTCTTGAAAATCAGTCAAAATCCTGTAAAGTTCAATTTATCAATTGTTCTATTTAACCTCAACTCTGGATGGAGGCTCTTATTCCGAGCAGGGGTTATATACTTAATGTCGAGATCTCTATTTGTTTACTCTAAAACAGTTTTATACTCAAAATAACCATTCAATTCAACGCTACGATACTCAACCTTCTAGCTTAAAAGGCCTTACAAAATTGAGTTTGTTCAAACCTGAGGATGATGGTTTATTAGATTCTACAGATGACTCTTTTCAATTATTAATCGAGAAGGTTAATGATCAATTATTTTTTAGGAAGGACAAAAACGAAGAATTAGTTATTTGGGAAGTTTTTGCCACAAAAAAGGTGATAGAAACAAGCCTTATGAAAAATCTAGAAGCGTCTAGTTTTGATTTTATCTTGTGGCCAACAGAGCATTTTCAGCCACCTAAATTATTAGTCTTCGATATGGACTCTACTTTTATTCAAATTGAGGTCATTGATGAATTAGCAAGAAAACATGGGGTAGGGGAGTCAGTCTCTAAAGTAACAGAAGCCGCTATGCGAGGTGAGCTTGATTTTTCTGAGAGTTTAATTTCTCGTGTTGCTTGTTTAAAAGGATTGGCCGAATCGACCATAGCCGATATTGCTAATAATTTGCCTCTGTCCGCAGGGGTCGAGCAGTTAGTCTCTCAAGGAGCTAAACAGCAAGTTGAAACAGCCATTGTTTCTGGCGGTTTTACCCCTTTTGTTGAGCACTTAAGAAAAACAATGGGACTGTATGAGGTTAAAGCCAATAACCTTGAAATTATTGATAATCAGTTAACGGGAAAAGTTTTGGGAGAGATTGTTGATGCTCAAGCTAAAGCCGTTTTTGTTAATCATTTAAAAGGTCAATTGCAACTTCAAGTTAACGACATTTTAACCATTGGCGATGGCGCCAATGATTTGTTAATGATGAAAGAGAGTGGTTTCAGTTTGGCTTATCGGGCTAAGCCTGCGGTGCAAGCTCAAGCAAAAGGGCGAATGAATCATTCTCAGCTTAACCACCTTTTAGCCGTATTTGGCTGGTAAATCAATGCGGCGTTTTAACTAAAATCCGCTAGATGCAAAGTCGTAGGCCATTGATTTACTAGGCTTTTGTAGATAAAACCCTTGAATATACCTAACATTCATTGGCCAAAGCGCGGCTAACATCGCCGCTTCTTCCACTTTAGAGATAATACTTAATTTGTCTCTGCTATGAATTTCATCAAGTAAGTGTTGTACTCGAGCCATTGATTCAGCATCTTTGTGTATATTTTTACTAATATTTGGTGATATTTTTACATAGTCGACATCAAGCTGGTCAATTAAAGTGATTTTTTCAGGGTCAGCACCAAAATCAGATAAGCAAGTTGTAAAGCCTTTTTTCTTTAGTTGCGTGGTGAGAGAAATGACTCTTTTTAAATGATTAGCGGCATCGGCTTCATCAAATTGAAAGATGATTCTTTTTTTATCGAGCTTGCTAGTAGCCACTGTTTTTTCAATAAAAGCTAAAAGAGAATCATCAATTAATGAAACGCTAGAGAGATGTATAAAAACCTGTGTATTTTGCTGACTCGTGGTGGTTTTAATACCTCTTAATGCTTGTGCAATAATCCATTTATCGAGTTTTTCTCCCAAACCGGCAATGCGAGCAATCGGAAAAACTTTTTCAGCTTCAATGTTGTTGCCCGATTCATCATTTAGGCGTAGCAATGCTTGATACAATGCTTTTTCTTCGCCATGAAGTTTAACAATCGGTTGATATATTAATTGAATTCTACCCGCTTCAATGGCATCTTGCACTTTATCTACCATGGCTGGATCAACACTACTATCTAAGTTGTGTATCGCTTTATTAAAGACTTTAAAGCCATCACCATTTTCTAATCGAGCTGCCGCGCTATGGGCATCAGACATATATTTATCTCCGTTAGAATTATTATCGCCAATAGGACATATTCCAATGCTAAAAGTGACTTTAACGGTATGACCTTCTATATCAAATAAATGAGGTTTGACGTTTTTGCAAAGTTCTGCGGCTAAGTCTTTTGCCTTTTGGTTGGATTTATCTTCAATTAATAAGCCAAAAGCATGATCGGTTAAACGTGCTAGTTGAGCATCATTGCCTACTTTGCTTGCTAACCATTTAGCGCATTCTTGGGTGACTTTATCAACTCCAGCGATACCATATTCGCCTTTAAGTTGGTTATGTTGATCATATTCAATGTACAGTAAATTATAGGTACAGTTGTTTTCAATGGCTTTTTCTTGCACTTTTTGAATTTGTTCAACAAAATAAACTCGGTTATATAAATCGGTCAGTGCATCGAGTGAACTGAGCTCTTTTAATTTTTCTTCAAGTTCAGAGTTATCTACCGTAGAACGTATCAAAATTTGAGTACAACTTTCATTATCAAAATTGGCCGGTGATAAGGTCATGATTGCTTCAAATTTGCTCAGATCAGACTTAGCACCAAAAAAACTAAAATTTAACTGATCACTTTTTAGTGCTATTTCTTTTAAATGTTGCTTAAATTCTTCTTGGTTTTCTTTAGCAATCATATCAAGCGCTGGAATGCATAAAATTTCATCGTGATCAGAATATTCAAACAAATCTAAGTAGGCCTTATTGGCATAAACATGCATACCGTCATGAATATAGGCAATCGCATCCTGGGAGCTATCGAGTAATAAAGTACAACGTTTTTCACTTGCTCTAAGCGCAAGTTCGGCTTGTGTTTTACTTCTTCTATTATCTAAATGGCGAATAGACTGCTCGGCAAACAAACAAATCATCTCTAAATTTTTATGGCTAACAGCATTTGATGCCCCTTCATTGAGAGCGTTAACAATATTATCTTCTGATAATTCATCCAGCATAACAATTGAAGGTATGTCGCGCCCAAACTGTGCGATTTGTTCAATGGCTTGTTTTGCACTTAAATCTTGGTGGTTTGGAATGGTTAATAATAAATCTGAAACTTGTTTTTCTAAAGCATTAGCTAATTCTTCAGGTGTTAAAACTTGCGTTGCTCTTACTGCAAATCGTTTATTTCTCAGAGCATTGATAATCGCTTCGGCTCGATTCGATGAAGGCTCAATGAGTAATAAGTGAATGGTTTTTATCTCGGTAGTCATCGTTATTATTTTTATCCTAAGTTGAATTTTTGGCTATTTTTTTATGATTAGATCAAATCCCATACACCATCTATATCTTTTGGATGATCTGATTGCTCTACTGATTCTTTGTTTTTATTTTGATTTAAAATATCGAAATAAAATTGTTTAGAACTACCCGACGAATTTATTTCTTTTGTTAACCTCACATCGTAATCTTTTGATATTTCAGAAATTCGGACTTTATTATTAACATTAAAAGCTAAAGGGTTAGTAATAATACTCGCGGACTGACCGACCCCAGTTAACGACGGAAGTAATAAAGCTCGCTGGAACTGATGGTTTTCGTTTTTACTACTTCTTAATTGAATATTGATGGGGGTTGCATCAGGGGCGAGAAGTTGAACCCCCATTTGAACATTGTTATTCTTAATTTGTCTTCGCACCCAGCGTACCACACCAATACTCCATTGGTTATTAATTGAATCATCGTCAATAATGCCAATAATCTCACCAGTTTGGGCGTGTTTAGGTAGTGCTGTAGAGGGGATTTGTAAACAATAACCACCGGGGCTCATGTTAATTAAATCGCATTCTTGAATTTTATAACTATCTCTTGCTATGCTCTCATTACTCCGTTGTTCAAGCATCACTTCTTCAGTGGGTGGATTAAGCGTAATACCTTGACCATAAAGCTTTGCCCACACATCTTTTTTAGTGATTGCAGAGGTGCTTAGATAATTTCGGTCAGATTTTGCGATCACGGCGTTTCTATCGGAAGCAACAACCGATAATGTTACTCCTTTCAAACTTCCTTCCATGGCATCTAAGCTTTGAGAGTTAATAGTTTGTTGCGTATCCTCTTCTCCTACTTGTTGCTCTGCAATGACCTGCATTCTATTTTCCATTAGCAAGTAATGGGTTGAACCTAATCCAATACTGACCTGAATGTTGTCTTCACATCGAGTTCTTGCAAAACTACGTTGCGTATTTTCACTCCAAAGGTGAATTAAATGTTTAAAAATCATGGTTCTTCTGGCACTGTAGCGGGCTTTTTCTTGGACTTGAGAGAGGTCGGTTTTGATTTGCTCTATCACATTCGATACGGACAGTTTTAAGCAGACTTCCCCAACTATATTTTTATAGAGTGATTTTTGAACAGCAGGTTTGTTCGATTTAAGGTTAATCACATAAGGTTTTTTATTAAATGCATGGGCTTCTAAAGCGCATTTTTCGACATAGTCGGGCAATAATGTCCAGAGCAATTCAATCTCATTTTGGCGCAGTTGATAAGGGTTGCTGATGCTGAGTAATATGATTTGAATAAAGCAATTCTTAGGTGTGTAAGACTTATTACTATCAGGCACTATAAAAGTATTATTTTCTAACTTATGAGCAAGCGATAATTGATAAAGAGAATAGAGTTCACGCCATATTCTACTAGGTACCGTAGCGTAAAGTTGGTAACAGCGAAGTATCACCAAGCTATGATGCGTTATGGCCAAACCAATT
Source organism: uncultured Kangiella sp. (assembly GCA_964476655.1). Taxonomy (GTDB): domain Bacteria; phylum Pseudomonadota; class Gammaproteobacteria; order Enterobacterales; family Kangiellaceae. The sequence continues at coordinate 24,254 of CAYZBK010000027.1, forward strand.
GATTGAGTTAGTAATTTTTTTGAATTTCTACTGATGTCGTTGGTTGCTAAAGATTCAACGACTGTATGGTATCCAATTGACAATTCGGTTTGAATTGCTTGAACAAGCGCTGCAATTTTTCGTTGTTTTTCTGATAATGAGATATGATTATTAATAAATCGTTTCTCAAGTGATTCGATTAATCTTTGAACAATTGGTTGCAAAATATTTAACAGGGAAAGCCTTAAATCGGCATCTAACAAGGTTTTATTAACGTCCACAAGTAACCGGTATACCTGTTGCGAACTTTCACCTAAATTGGTGATTGGTAATTGCTCAACCCAGTGTTTAATATGTTTAGGAGTCAACTCAACAGAGGTTTGACGACTAGCGTGGAACTCTCTTAAGGTTAAGCCTGTACTGCCTTGCTTCATTGTTGTTGTCCCTAATACTCGTCTTAAGTTGGTTATTTTATCACTTATGGCAACAATCTTTTAATTATTGGCAAAGATACTTCTATAAATAGTCTATTTTTTGTTAAAAGTCACGGACTTAGAGCGTATTAGAGCAAAAATAATAAGCACAAAAGCTGAATTAATCGATGATATCAACGATAAAAGTAAGCGAGTTATTTGAGCAAAAAATTAATTCAGTTAAAAAATGATCGTTTTAGACTTTTTATAAGCTTCTTCTTTGACTAATTTAGGTAACAAATAACCAGGTAACATTTTGCTTAACTGTTGCATAATTGTAATTGCGGCTGATTCTTTTATTGCAAAATGAGCAGCACCTTCAACAGGATCAAGTAAGTGAATATAATAAGGGACCACTTGATACTCAAAAAGTTTTTCACTTAAATCGGCTAATATTTTAGCTTGATCATTGATTTGTTTTAGTAAGACACTCTGATTAAAAAGAGTAACGCCAGACTGGGCTAATGCAGACAGTTTTTTACCTAAAACTGGATCAATTTCATTCGCATGATTCGCATGAATCACCAAACTGCACTGCAACCGAGAAGATGATAAGCAACGTTTTAACTCGGGGGTTAAACGTTCTGGGATCACTATTGGCAAGCGGCTATGAATTCTTAATCGACGAACATGTGAAATTGATTCAATTTGTAAAATGATTTCTGCTAGGGCTTTATCGCTCAGTAGTAGAGGATCTCCGCCACTTAAAATCACCTCACTAATTGATTCATCATCACTAATCAGAGTTAAATTTTTGCTTAAGTTCGCACCTAGAGCAACTTGCTCGTTATAGGGAAAATGTCGACGAAAACAATACCTACAATTAATTGCACAAGAGCCTGTTAATAACAACAAAACTCTACCATGATACTTATGCAATAATCCCGGAGTATTGTTTATTTGTTCTTTGAGAGGATCGTGGCTATAACCATCCACCTTCAAATTTTCATCTTGTGTTGCAAGCACTTGCAGTAATAGTGGATCATTGATATTGCCTTTTTCCATCTTATTAGCAAAAGGAATAGGAACCCTAACCGCAAAATTTGTTTGAAGGCTTCGTTGTTCTTGAGTGCTAGAGATATTGAGATAACGCAGCAAATCACTGGTATTAGAAATTGCCGACTTGAGATGATTTTTCCACGAAATGACCTGACAATCTACTGAGGAAACAGGTATTATTGTGGCTGAATTTTTCATTTAATTAATTTCCTAAGTTCAACCGATATAAGAGAATAAGATAATGGCATCTTACACCACTAATGATTTTCGTTCTGGATTAAAATTTATGCTCGATGGAGAACCTGTTTCCATTGTAGAGAACAATTTTGTGCGTCCAGGAAAAGGTCAAGCTTTTGCAAAAACAAAAGTTTTGTTCTTGTTAACAGGGCGAACGGTTGAAAAAACATTTAAATCAGGTGAAAGTTTTGAAGCCGCAGACGTGATGGAAACTGATATGGAATATCTTTATAGTGATGGTGAATTTTGGCATTTTATGGATCCTACTAGCTATGAGCAAGTCGGTGCCGATGCAAAAGCCGTTGGCGACAATGCTAAGTGGTTAACCGAGCAAGATTCGTGCATGATCACCTTATTTAACGGTTCACCCATTGTTGTGACTCCACCTAATTTTGTTGTTCAAGAAGTGGTTGATACAGACCCAGGTTTAAAAGGCGATACTTCGGGCAGTGGCGGAAAACCAGCCACACTAACTTCTGGCGCGGTAGTTAGAGTGCCGTTATTTGTTCAGATTGGTGAAAAAATTAAAGTAGATACTCGTAATGGCGAATATGTTTCACGTGCTTAATGCAAGTAAATCTATGTTTACTTGAGGCGATGTTTTTGAAATAGTGTTTCTGACATCTACAATAGCATTCTTGAAACAAAACTTATGAAATAGCACTCATAAAATAGAGCGTTATTTTTTAACCAATGCCTTCAGTTCTTTAGCTTGTTCAGTGGTTAATTTATAAATGTTTTTAATAAAGCATTTTTTCGAAGGTATGTTTAGGTTATAAACTTCTAAAACTTGAATATTATCGTGCACAGACAGGTTACCAGAACGCTCAATTTTTAAACCGTTTGGAAAATCCATGTTGTAACATTTTGAACCGAGTTCGATTAAAAAAGATTTTTTTAATGAACTTCGAATGATCAAATGTTGATCATCTAAAGCATTCCAACCGTAAAAATTAAAAGCTGAAATTTGCTTTTGCGAGGTTAGTTTATTATTGCTTATATAATGTTGAAAATTGATTTTTTCTTGAGCAGTATTTTTTTCAAGATGACTACAGCTAATGGTTAGCAAAAGACTTAAAACAATGATAATCATTTTATTCATGGGATAACTCCAAAAATTAAGATTCAAGAAACAATATTATACGTAATTCTACGGCGTTAATCTAAGGGTTTAATGATTGTGAGCAAACTCAAAAACAAACTAAAACATCGAAATCAGTTTTTTATTGCGATAAGAGCTTTTTTTAAGGATAAAAATATCTTAGAAGTTGATACGCCGATATTAAGGCGTTTTAGCGTGACAGATCCTTACATGAATGCTTTATCCGTCATTAACCCAGCGGGTGAATCGCAAGGTTATTTACAAACCTCTCCAGAACACGCGATGAAAAAATTATTATGCGCTGGTTCTGGCGATATATTTCAACTCGGTAAAATGTTTCGAGCTGATGAATGTGGAAAAATTCATGCACTAGAATTTACACTTTTAGAATGGTACCGAATAGGCTTAGACCATTTCCAGTTAATGGATGAAGTAGCAGAGTTTGTTCAAAAGCTCGTTGGAAAAAAAACCGTTAAAAAGATCACTTATCAAGATGCTTTTATCTCATTATTAGGTTTTGACCCGTTTGACATTTCAATTGAATTGTTAACAGATAAAACAGAAAAACTGCTGGGAGAGTTGCCTAATAATTTATTGTTTGATAATTATTTAAGTTTATTGTTTTCAGAAATTATTGAACCGAGCTTTGATCCTAATACACTAGTTTTTATTTATGGTTATCCAGAAAGTCAGGCGAGTTTAGCTAAAACACGGCAGCATAAAAAGAATGTGATAGCCGACCGTTTTGAAGTTTATTTAGGAGGTATGGAATTAGCGAATGGCTTTAACGAACTAACGGATGTTGCCGAGCATCGTCAGCGTTTTACTCTAGATAATCAAATTCGCCGCCAGTTAAATTACGCTGAAATTGAAATGGATCATGATTTTATTAATGCTTTAGAGCAAGGCTTGCCTCAGTGTGCAGGCGTCGCTCTAGGGGTTGACCGTTTATTAATGATACAACAAAATGCTAAAGACATTAATGACGTGTTAAGTTAATGAAAAACATACCTATTTTATACAGTTTTAGGCGTTGCCCTTACGCTATTAGAGCGCGTATAGCGATTGAATTGAGTCAAGTAAAAGTGATAACCGTTGAGGTCAGTCTAAAAGATAAACCAGCAAAAATGTTAATCGCATCACCTAAAGCAACCGTGCCAGTACTTATATTGAATGATGGTGGAGTGATTGATGAAAGCTTGCAAATCATGTTATGGGCGTTAAAACAAAAAGATCCAATGAATTTATTAAATGGAGCCGAGCAAAAACAATCTTTAAAGTTAATAAAATTGAATGATGAGAGTTTTAAAAGCAACTTAGATTATTATAAATACTGGGTAAGGTTTCCAGAAAAAACAATGAACGAATACCGACAGCAATGTGACGGTTTTTTGAGTTTGCTAGAACAACACTTATCAAATAATAAATATCTTTGCGGAGAAAAAACAAGTCTTGCAGATTATGCTATTTTTCCCTTTGTCAGACAGTTTTCAAGTGTTGATCGGGGCTGGTTTGAACAATCAAAATACCAATATCTGGTTAATTGGCTTAACTTGATTTCATCGTCAGCTCTTTTTAAAACAGTGATGAAAAAAAGTTAGACTATTCTTATTCTCAATAGATTTAATTAAATTGAACTCACCATTTTTTGTCCTAAAATAACATCTTTTTCACATTGAATAGAATCATCCCATTGCCAGTTTTTATTTTCCATCAATAGAACAACGGTAGAGCCAAGTTTAAATCGCCCCATTTCTTCACCCTTTTCAAAGCAAATATTTTGCTCAGGGTAACGCCAGCTTTCAACGGTTTTTCTGCTCGGAGGTGTTATTGTGCCAGCCCAAGTGGTTTCAATACTACCTACAATGGTTGCGCCAACAGCGACTAATGCCATTTTGCCAAAAGGTGTTTCAAACAAACTGACCACACGCTCATTTCGAGCAAATAATTTTGGAACATTTTGCGCTGTAAGTGGGTTAACCGAAAATAATTGACCTGGTACATGAGTCATTGAAATCAGCTTACCTTCACAAGGCATATGAATTCGATGATAATCTTTAGGGGCTAAATAAATGGTACAAAATTCGCCATTCTCGAAATCTTTCGCTTGCTCTTCATCTCCGCCTAATAATTCAAGTACAGAATAATCATGGTTTTTTGCTTGAACAATTCGACCTGATTCTATTTTTCCAAATTGACTCATCGCACCATCAACCGGGGAGCAAAAGCTTTCTTTATCATCATTGATTGGTCGGTTATCGAGATTGATTGCTCGTGTGAAAAAGTCATTAAAACAAGCGTATGCCGTTAATTCTGGCTCAACGGCAATGCTCATATCTATTTTATAGGCTTTTGCAAAGCGTTGAATAAATTGATTTTTTATCCAAGGCGTACGAACCTCCGCTAACTTTCCAGCGAGCAAAGAAACCGCGTGTTTTGGTAACACATACTGAAAAAATATTTTGAGATTGTCTGCAAAAGACATAAGGCAAAAGCCCCTAAAGTAAATTTGCCGCGATTTTAACCTAAATTGACCAGCTGAGCATCAATATCTTGATACAAATTAGAAAGAGCTAAGCTTTATAACAACTAAAATTTTTAATCCGAATGGTTCATCCGAGCTTCATTTGGTTTATTTTAAGGATCAGCCTGTCTGTTATTAGTTAGGTAACGACTTACGGGAATCTACGACATAAATTTTTTCTACACCGAGAGCATTTGCATTTCTTATAACAGATCCATTATTCTCTCGGTTATAGTCTTACAGTCCTAAAGAAGCTGTAGGGAAAGCTCGGCATCTTTTTTGCTATGTGCTGGTTAGACGTTATTTTTGTCTCACGAAAAATTCTCGTATATGTAGCTGCATCCAATCATCGCTAGAGTTTGGCAAATATATCCAATATTTATCTTCATTTTCAAATTTTAACAAGGCTATGTTCTTCTTTCCGTCTTCATCGGTAGTTTCGAGAACAATAGTGTTTTTATTTTGAATCACGATTTTATAAGCCTGCTGTTGCTCAAAACCTTCAAAATCTTGTAATTCACCTTTTACAGTTACTTTCGATGAAGGCATAGATAATTTCATGACACCATTTTTGTAGGTTACTAATAGCTTGCCGAATAATTCGGATAAAAAATTTCTTTGTTTATCCTCTAATTTTACATTCGCAGTGTTAAATTCAACGGTCGAGTTGAAATCAGATTTCCACGTACCATCTAAATTCAACGCAAATGCATTACAATTTATCACTGTAAAACTAAAAAAAAGAATCTTAATAAGTTTCATGATTACCTTAGAGTAGCAACTTGTATATGCTGCTTGCCAATTTAGTTAAGGGACCTATTTTACGGTTGACCTACTTTTGCAGATGTAAACCTGTGAGTATTTCGAAGGGTATCAATAAGACCTTGAAAGCAACTATGACATTTTCCCCTTTAGTTGATGCTCTCTCCTTAAGCATGTAACAGTTAAAAATTTGTATAAAACATTACACTTAGCCAAATCAAAATTACAGCCAAGGCTAAAATATTAATTCCCTTAATCCTAGGAATATAACGAGAAATAACATACATATTTAAATTTCGATATATCCCACTGCCAGCCCAGCACATTTTGGACATGCTTATTTCAGGTCGCTTACACATAAATGTGTATATTGTTCCTATAAACAAGAGGCTGACGCCCAAAAGTCCTATGTAGATTACAGGTTCTTCCATAATTTATATATTTAACGTCTAGTGCTTGCTAGCC
>CAYZBK010000028.1:0-29979 GCA_964476655.1 uncultured Kangiella sp.
TGCTAAAGCCTTGCACTAAAGTGCATAGTTTTCACTAGCGAACTGAGACAATAAATTATCTAAACTACTAACGGTTATCGGTTTGTAGAGTAACTCAACAGAATTTAAAACTGTTTTTTTACTATGCTCTCCCACCCAACTTAATAAAATAATTCGTTGCTTTATTTCTATCGAATAATCAATTAGTTTAGTAATTTCTTTCTGTTCATAATAATCATCCACAAATACTATAGCAGCTTCTTTTTGAATTAATAATAACTCTGAAATATTTTTAATTAATTGAACTTGTATAGCTTGTTTTTCAAATACCTCTTTCAACCAAACACCCAAAATTGATTGACTTAAGATAAATATTTTTTCAGAATAATCAAAGTCAACGCTTTGGATTTTCTCGTGATTCAGTCCTTGAGCCAAAACATTAAAAGAAAAAAGAGAACCTTTATCACTAGAACGCACCAGTTTTATTGTACCTTGCATTGCATGACAAATTTGTTGTGATATTGCTAAACCTAATCCTGTTCCGCCAAAAGCTCTTGTTGATGAATTATCCGCCTGTTGAAAGGATTCAAATATTATTTCTTGCGCCTCTAAAGGAATGCCTACGCCTGTGTCTTCAATAGTGACATGCAAATATCCGTTCTTCCAATTAACACTAACAATAACAGCACCTTGTTTAGTGAACTTAATTGCATTGGCGATCAAATTAATAAATATTTGTCGCATTCTAATGGGATCAAAATTTAATTGATAAGGAATATTTTCATCCATATTAATAATCAGGTCTAACTTTTGACTAGCTAATTGGGAAGAAAACAAATGAATGATATCATCTATAAAATGGTGCATGGTAACTTGTTGAGGATTTAAAATTAATCCAACGCCTTCTATAGAAGCTAAATCTAATATTTGATTAACTGTATCTAACAAAACTTTTCCACTTTGCGCGGTAAGCTCCGCATACTCTTTTTGTTCCTCATTTAACTCGGTTGTCATCAGTAAATCATTCATGCCTATGACACCGTTAATGGGAGTTCTTAATTCGTGACTCATGTTGGCTAAAAATTGACTTTTAACTGCGTTAGCCGCATTAGCTTTGTTTGTTGCAGAAACTAATACCTCATTTTGAGAGGCAATGGTCGATAACATGCTATTAAAGGTATCAACTAATTCACCTATTTCATCATTACCTGATTTAATTGCTCGGGCGGAATAATCATTATCATTTGAAATTTGTTTTGCTACATCAGTTAAATTAATTAACGGTTTTGAAATAATCTGTTGAAATTTAGAAGCCAAAATTAAAGCAAGAAAAACCACCGCAGAGCCAATTAACAAAGCAATTATTAAATTTCTAATAAAATGTTCATGAAGCATGTTAAGGTTTGCTTTTATAAGAACCGAACCTCGAAATTCATTATCCATAAAAATCGGATTATACAGTATTAACTGATTATTACTTATTTTATAAAAAACTGATTCATTTTCTTTTTTAGTTGTTAATTTGCAATTGGATGGTGGTGCATTTTGTTTTAAATAACTAACAAATAAATAACCTTTACTATCATACAAGCAAGATAAATAGATTGATGGATGATTTTCCAAAGAGGCTAAATTATCAATTGCCAACTGTTGGTCGTTAAAGGTTAAAGCCGCATTACTCCGATGACCAATTAGTTTAGCAAGAACAGAAATATCATCGACTGTGGATTGTTGCATATCTTTTTGATTGATGAAAATAAAAGCAGATAAAGCCAAGAAGATACAAATGCTACAAGTAAATAAAATAATCGTAGTAATTTTAGTTTTAATTGATGAGTTTTTTAGAATTATCATCGACATAAATACCTAATCGATGATCCGTGCAATTTCTAATAATAAAGCGCTGATTTGAACTTTTGATTGTCTTGCATTGGCTAGATTGATTTCAATTTCAATTTTTTTCTGCTCTCCTATAAAACCAATAATGCCACCATTATGAGTAAAATCCTTAATATCACTTACCGTTAAAATAGATAAGTTTTTTAAGATGTGAAAAATTTTCAATAAGTTTTTATTTTCAGACTGACTAATATAAACAATATGGCATAGTTTTAGTTGTTCGATAACCTCTACCCGTTTTATTTTCACAGGTATGCCTTTTGCCATTTTTCCTTCCATGACATCAAGCGCAGAGCCAAAAGGTTCTGCTCCAATGGTGCAAACCAAATAGTGATTTAATTTAGATCTATTGTTAGTCGGATTTAAACTAACATATTTTAAAAAATTATAGATATACGCGGATTTAATATGGTTTATTTCAGTTTGATTTTTGCTATCAACAACCAAATTACTTGCCTGCAAACTTGAAAAGTGTAAAATAAAAAACAATAGAATAATCTCTGCCAACTTTCTTGCGCAGCTATTATTACTTAATGATTTTATTCGTTGTTTCATAATGATTAATTAATTCTTATTATTCTAAACTTATCAAAATTTATACGACACATTCCAAAAGAAGGTTCTACCCGCTTGAGGGTGATATGCTGGAATAAAACCCACAGGATCCGCATTGTTGATCGGACTATAATCTTCTCTTCTACTCGAACCTGACTGTCGTCCAACGCCATAATATTTTTCATCTAACAGGTTATTAAAAATCAGTTGGGTTGATAAACCTTTTTGGTCTAATAGGTCAACCCAAGATAAAACCAGATCAATTTTGCTATAACCTGGAGCGCTTCCATCAAAATAACTATTGCTTGAAGGTGTTTTTCGTTTACCAATAAAGTTTGATTTCAGGTTTATATTAAATTTTTTGTCTAATGGCTGCCAATTAACACCAAGGTTTAATTTATGCGGTGCGGTATGGTCTAGTTTCCCCCAAGCTTGACCATCAACACTACCTTGCTGAAAAATATAATTTGCAAAAACGGTAAGTTTTTTATGCAGTTTTAAATCGAGTTGCGTTGATAGCCCTCTCACCTTTGATGCGGAAATATTTTCGTATCTTTCACCTCCGGCTCGACTCAAATCTTCAACTAAAGTAATGCTGTCTTTTAATTGTGATATAAATACATTCGCTTTTATTTTTCCATAAGAAGATAATTTTCGATTCACTTCAAATTCATATGTGTTAATTTTTTCTGGCGTTAAGCTCGCTTCTCCTCTAAACTCATCGTGTAATTCAAAGAGTGATGGTTGTCTAAAAGCCGCTCCGTATAATGCTTTTAATACCCATTGATCATTAGGTCTAAAAATAAGCCCCGCTCTTGGTGTATTTGTTGATCCGTAATCACTACCTTCACTGTACCGATTTCCTAATGAGTAACTTAATTTTGATGAAATAGAACCTTCTAGAAGTGCATAAACAGCAAGTTCTTTTTCATCAAAAATTTCATTTACCTTACCTTGGCTTAAACCACCGCCGCCCATAGCAATATCCCACGATGAATTAGTGGTTGAAGCATTACCATTTTGAATTTGCCCTAAAGAAACCACTTGCTCTGTTTGCCGGTTACCTAATAATCGAATACCAAAAATGGCGGTTTTATCTTCATCCACTTTCCAATCAAATTGATTCTCAAAACCAATTTGACTACTAGCACTATGATAAGATTTTTTTAGTTTGTTAAAACGATAGATATATCTAAATCCAGTATCAGACTCTTGCCTATCAACTCGATACCAAAGGTCTGTTTTCCAGTTTAATTTGTCTTTAACTAACACCGCTTTATTTTTAACGTAAGCTGTATATGCACTATGATGGGTTATAAAATCTTTGGCCGTTGCATCATACTCATAACCAACAACATAACTTCCTAAACCGTCTTTTTTTTCCCAGTAGTTAATACCCATTTGCATATTGTTAGAGAATATTTTAAATCGAAGGGCTTTATCATTTTTAGAATTATTGAATCCGTCATTAATGGCTTGTCCCGCATACAAATTGGCTGAATTTATTAAATAATTACCGTTACTGTCATAGTTTTCGGTTAAATAATTTGGTTGTACATTATTGCTAAAGTAGTTGCCAGGGTCTGGACGACCGGCTCCACCATCACCATCACTTTGATGAGATTTAACCGCTATTTGATAATGAATATCACCTAACTCGCCACCATTCATAGCTTCAATTGTGCGACTATTATTTTGCCCCACGGTCAATTTAACATCGGTACCATTAAAGCGTTGTTTTGTAATAATGTTGATCATGCCAGATACCGCTTGAGCACCATAAAGGGAAGAGCCTGGTCCTTGTATCACTTCAATTCGATCCACATCCATGAGGATTTGCTCATCCGTTAAACCTTGAGCCCAGTTAAAAGAAATGTGGTTTTGCACTAATCCATCAATCATCACTAATAAACGGGAATTACCATTATCGCCACCAATTCCACGATTTAATAAATGAGTGGGATATTCTCCTCCGCCATCTTCGTAAGTTGCAAAGTCGAAACCCGCTATATCTTCTAAAACCTCAATAATATTTCGGTAACCTCTTCGATCAATCATCTCTTTAGTTATTAAGGTGATATTGGCATAAGATTCATCGACTGATTGTTCACGCCTAGAAGAAGTAACAACTTTAATACTGGCTAACTCTTCTAAACTTAGAGCAAAATAATCCCGTTTAGTGTCAGCGGCAAGGGCAATACTCGAACTCATTAATAAACCCGTTATTAATGAGTATTGAAAACGGATAATATTTTTAATGGTCATGAAGAAAATCCTCAATCATTTATCTGGTAAACTATTTTTAGTTATATCCGTTATTATAAAGAAAACAATGAAACAATATCAGTTTAATGACTCCAATTTGCTGGTTTTAATCAGTTTTAGCTAAAACTTAGCCTTTTTATCGCTCATTTTCAAAAACCAAACTGAAACAAATAACATCAACACAATAAACGGAATTGCCAGTTGATTTAACCAGTTCCAGCCATAATTAAATAATATCCAGCCTGCCAATAAAGAGGCTAAAGCTTGAATGATAAAAATAAACAAGTCATTAATAGCTTGTACCTTAAAACGTTCATTTGCATGATAAGATTCAGGAAGAAGAATAGTTCCCGAGGTATATAAAAAGTTCCATCCAACGCCCAGTAACACCATTGCCCACCAATAATGCATCACATGCTGTCCAGACAACGCAACTAAGATGACCAAAAAGTAAATTAATGTTCCTATAAACATTAATTTGCTTAAACCGCAATATCGAATTAATAATGCCGAAAATAACGAAGGTAAATACATTGCAACAATATGGCTTTGAATCACCCATTTTGTTGCAGCTAAATCATGCCCTTTAATGTCATGCATACTTAAAGGCGATGCGGTCATAATGTAGCTCATCACGCCGTAAGCAACAGCCGCAGAACAAACCGCAATGATAAACAGAGGTTGAACGATAATGTCTTTTAAATTTCTTACGATCTTATCATTTTTTTGCTCTGCAACACCGATAGGCGCCAATCGCGAAATAATAAGTAGAGCAATAAACAGCATCAATGCAAGGCTAAGAAAAGAGCCCACATAACCATTGGGCGAATCAATCCAATCTTTTGCAATCACCGTAACCTCAGGTCCTAAAATTGCGGCAAACATGCTGCCGAGCATTAAAACTGAAATCGCTTTTGGAGAATCTTTGGAATCTTTTAAACTTTCAATCACCGCAAAACGTAATTGAGCAACAAAAGCTAAACTAAAACCAATACAAGCAATGCCTAATATCAGTAAAATAAACTGAGAATGTAGAGCCGCATAGGCAGAAATAAGCGCACCAACAATGGCAACAAGCAGTCCAAGAATCGTCCCCATTCGACGACCAAAGTGCTTCATTGATAATGCCGCAGGAATAACGCCTATAGCAGCCATTAAAATCATCACGGTAATTGGTATTGTGGCTAAATCAGCAGAAGGCGCTATTTTACTACCCAGCAGTCCGCCCGCAAAAACCACCATGGTGGCAGAAGATAAAGCAAGAGGCTGCGCTAAAAAAATCAGCCACACATTACTGGGGAGCTGGCTTACTTTATTGCCAATAATTGCAATCGCTACCAATAAGCTTAATGTCACGATTAAGGTAATGATCATTAAAACTCTCTCAACTTGTCATTAATACAAGATTATACTCATTACCAAGACCGAGCGAGGCTTTAATACTAATAGATATAATGGTTCTAACGAGGATCTTGCTCTTCTAAAGACATTCCACCCATGCCATTATCAAAGGCTGGGTCACCACTATCAGAAGAATCAAGTTTAATCATTAATCTCAAATCGTTTGGTGAATCAGCATGATGAATTGCATCTTCATATGTGATTTCGCCTGATTTAAAGAGTTTAAACAGTGATTGATCAAATGTTTGCATACCTTGCTCATTAGATTTTCCCATGAGATCTTTTAACAAATGCAGTTCACCCTTACGGATATGATCAGAGATTAATGGCGTGTTAATCATAATTTCTATGGCTGGACGACGGCCTTTTCCATCTGGCGTTGGGATTAATTGCTGAGCAATAATCGCTCGTAAGTTTAACGAAAGATCCATCAAAACTTGATCATGCTTTTCTTTAGGAAAGAAATGAAGGATTCTATCAAGCGCTTGGTTGGCATTATTAGCATGCAATGTACACATACATAAATGACCGGTTTCAGCAAAAGCGACTGCATAATCCATCGTTTCACTGGTTCTAACTTCACCAATTAATATCACATCAGGCGCCTGACGTAATGTATTTTTTAGCGCCGTATCAAAGGAGTCTGTATCAATACCGACCTCTCGCTGGGTAATAATACATTTGTCGTGGTTATGCACAAATTCAATCGGATCTTCAATAGAAATGATGTGTCCCGTGGTTGAACGGTTTCGATAACCAATCATAGAGGCTAGAGAGGTAGACTTACCGGTTCCAGTAGCTCCAACAAAAATAACTAATCCACGTTTTGTTAATGATATTTTTTTCAGTATGTTAGGCAAACGTAAATCTTCAATAGTTGGGATCGTCGTTTCAATTCGTCTTAAAACCATGCCAATATGATTACGTTGCTGAAAGGCACTCACTCGATAACGACCAATGCCTGTAGCGCTAATAGCAAAATTACATTCTTTTGCCCGAGCAAATTCTCGACGTTGCTCTTCATTCATGACACTTAACACCACTTCTCGTGCTTTTTCAGGCGTTAATGCTCTTTGGGTTACTGGCATCACTTTACCGTGAATTTTAATACTCGGAGGGACACCCGCAGTAATAAATAAATCCGAAGCTTTTTTGGTTACCATTAATTTTAATAAGCCTTCAAAATCCATTAGAATTCTTCCTTATTTTTGGCCGAATGCCGCGCATCTTCTCGGCTAATTAACCCTTTGCCTAATAAGTCTTTTAAACATTGGTCCAAAGTCTGCATTCCAACACCTAAACCTGTTTGAATAGCGCTGTACATTTGAGCGACTTTATCTTCTCTAATAAGATTTCTAATGGCTGGTGTGCCAATCATAATTTCGTGTGCTGCTACTCGACCACCACCATTTTTTTTCAATAATGTTTGCGCAACAACGGCTTGTAAAGATTCTGATAACATCGAACGTGTCATATCTTTTTCAGCGGCAGGAAAGACATCAATAATTCTATCAATAGTTTTAGCGGCTGAAGATGTATGTAAGGTTCCAAAAACTAAATGCCCAGTTTCTGCCGCAGTTAATGCTAAACGAATTGTTTCTAAATCACGAAGCTCACCAATAAGAATAATATCGGGATCTTCACGAAGTGCCGAGCGCAAAGCTTCACTAAATCCCAAGGTATCGCGATGAACCTCACGTTGATTCATTAAACACTTTTTACTTTCATGAACAAACTCTATCGGGTCTTCGATGGTAAGAATGTGCCCATAGTGGTTATCATTAATATAATCAATCATTGCTGCCAAGGTTGTACTCTTACCCGAACCTGTAGGACCCGTCACTAATACTAAACCACGAGGATGCATACACATCTCTTTAAATATAGAGGGCGCCGCTAACTCTTCTAAAGTTAAAACTTGAGAAGGGATGGTTCTGAATACCGCAGAAGCCCCTCGGTTTTGATTAAAAGCATTAACACGAAAACGAGCAATACCTGGTAGTGCGAACGAAAAATCCGTTTCTAAATATTCTTCAAAATCTTTACGCTGTTTATCATTCATAATGTCATAAACTAAACTATGAACCATTTTATGATCCATTGGAGCGACATTAATTCGTCTTACGTCGCCGTCCACCCGAATCATTGGAGGTAAACCTGCCGATAAATGTAAATCAGATGCTTTGTTTTTTACACTAAAAGCCAGTAATTCTGTTATATCCATGATATGTCGCCTAAAGAATGTTGCAGTTTTTTGTTGTTAATTAAATAGCAGTGTTAAAATACTAGCCGATTTCGCATAATATGCACACCTATTGTGCATTAAAAAAGAGACTAAATTTCGTTAATTACGAATTTTTTAGCCAAAAAATAGATTACTATGACAGCAATATTACCATGACTATTTTATCAAATATTAAGAATGTTAGACAGGATATTAAAAATGCCTGCTGTAAATATCATATTAACATCAATAAGTTAAAGCTCTTGGCTGTCAGTAAAACACATCCCACAAGCGCAATTCAAGCAGCATTTGAGTCAGGCATCACAGAATTTGGAGAAAGCTACCTGCAAGAAGCCATAGAAAAAATTCAATCGCTTCAACAAAAAGCCATTGTTTGGCATTTTATTGGCCCGATCCAAAGTAATAAAACTCGCCAAATAGCCTCTCATTTTGACTGGGTTCAAAGCGTTGATAGAAAAAAGTTATTAACTCGATTAAATGATCAGCGTCCGTCAGAATTAAAACCACTGAATATTTGTATTCAGCTTAACTATTTTAACGAACCTCAAAAAAAAGGGGTCAACCAAGAAGAATTGCCCGACTTACTTGATTTAGCCGAGCAACTCCCCAATATAAGATTAAGAGGTTTTATGGCAATTCCGCCTAAAACGAATTGTTTTGAAACCCAGTTATCGCAATATAAAAAAATAGCCGCATGTTTTTATCGCTACCAAAAAGATTTTCCTCATATGGATACCCTTTCTATTGGCATGAGCGCTGATATTGAAGCTGCGATAGCCTCAGGTTCAACCATGATAAGGGTTGGCACGGCTTTGTTTGGACAAAGGACAACAATTAATGATTGAACAAAAAATAGGTTTTATTGGTTGTGGCAATATGGCATTGGCGATCATTCAAGGTCTTATTAAACAACACACCGCCGCCGACAATATTTCTGCCAGCAGCCCGAGCGCAGAGAAATTAACCAAAATCAATCAGCGGATGAAAATTCATGTTACCACTGATAATCAAGAAATCGCAGCCGTTTCTGAGGTATTAGTACTCGCTGTCAAACCGCAAATTTTGCCTCAAATATGCCAACAATTAAAAACCATCGATCTTTCAAAAACACTTATTATTTCAATTGCCGCCGGTATTACAACAGATAAAATTGCCACCTTATTAGAACAACCGGTTTCAATCATACGCGCCATGCCTAATACACCAGCCACAATATCAGCCGGTGCCACAGGGTTATTTGCCAATTCAAAAACAACCCATCAACAAAAACAAACCGCAACATTAATTTTTGAAGCGATTGGAAAGGCAAATTGGGTCTCTCAAGAAGATTTAATTGACGTAGTAACCGCTATTGCGGGCAGTAGCCCCGCCTACGTGTTTTTATTTATTCAAGCGATGGTAGAACAAGCAATTGAACAAGGGCTTGATGAAACTAACGCCAAAGAACTTGCTACACAGGCGGTTATGGGGGCGGCAAAATTAGCGCAATCAAAGTCTGATGAATCATTAAAATCGCTGCAAGCCGCTGTTACTTCTCCTGGGGGAACAACCGCCGCCGCCATTGCTTGCTTTCAACAAAATAATTTTTCAAACATTGTAAAAAAAGCTGTTTCAGCAGCGATATCTCGCGGAAAAGAACTTGGAGAGCAAGCTTAAATGAACCCTTTTGCACAACTTTTTGACATCCTTGTTGGATTATATGTTTCTGCTATTTTATTGCGCTTTTTTATGCAATATTTCCGTGTCGATTTTTATAACCCGTTGTCGCAGTTTATCGTTAAAATCACAACGCCACTGATTACACCAATAAGGAAAATCGTACCAGGCTTTGCTGGCATTGATATATCCTCTTTATTGCTAGCTTATTTAGTTATCCTTCTAAAATTATTTTTATTGGTTGCTTTGTCCGGAAATGTTTCATTTAGCCTAATCTATCTAGCGATATATGCGAGTTATGAGCTTCTTCAAAGCATCTTAGGTTTATTCTTCTTTTTAATCATCATTAGAGTCATTGTCAGTTGGATTGCTCCTGCAGGATACAATCCAATGATTGCTGTCATTAGTCAAATTACCGAACCGATAATGGCAAAATTTAGGCAATGGTTACCACCGATGAGCGGTTTCGATTTTTCTTCAATGTTAGTGTTGCTTATTATTATTTTCTTACAGCGCTCTTTAGCTTATTATATTTTACCTTTGATATAAAAAATTATTAACTTCAACTGCAAAATAAAAACCGTCAGTAATCTTAAGCATGCAAATGCACAAAAAAATGAATACAGGCGACTCGTCCCCATTGCCCAGTGAAGTTAACAAGTAATTGATGCTCAAAAAACGACCGCTAATCGGTAAACTAGTCTAATATTAAGGTGATTCTCTAACTATGTGAGCTATATAGCGGATTTTATTAACTTTTCTGGTATTCTATTAGACCTATATCAGGGATAAGACTTTACTATTTTGAACATAAAAAAAGCATGGCCCGACTATGACACAAAATTTTTCCGAAAATATCGAACAATTCAGTAACTGGAAATCGGATATTGGTAAAACACTCAGTCGATTCCGATTGTGGCTACGTCGCAATGATCTCTTTAATGATGACATTGATAAGCGTCTTTTCAACCTACAAGAATCACTCAAAAATGAATATTTAACCATTGCTTTTGTTGGCGAATTTTCTCGTGGAAAAACGGAGTTAATTAATGCCTTGTTCTTTTCTGAATATGGTCAGAGAATTCTTCCTTCTGATGCCGGTAGAACCACCATGTGTCCGACAGAGCTCTTTTATGATAAAAAAGAGAAAAAATCCTATTTAAGATTACTGCCAATTGAAACCCGCTTAGAACATACAACGTTATCTGAATATCGTGAAATGCCTAATTTGTGGACCGATGTCCCTTTAATGACTGACTCAGCTCAGGAAATGACATTAGCACTTCATACCATTACTCAATCAAAAAAAGTCACTATAGAACAAGCTAAAAAATTAGATTTTGACCCCGAAATGTTAGATCGATGTGGGGATTTAGATGAAATGGTAGAAATTCCAGCTTGGCGGCATGCCTTAGTGAGTTTCCCTCATGAATTATTAAAACAAGGTTTATGTATTCTTGATACCCCTGGTCTTAACGCGCTTGGTAGTGAGCCTGAATTAACTCTAAAATTATTGCCTCAAGTGCAAGCCATTGTCTTTTTATTATCTGCAGATACTGGTGTCACGGCGTCTGACATGAGTATTTGGGAAGATTATATACAAAAAATTGAACAAAAAGATGAATTAGGGTTATTTGCCGCATTAAATAAAATTGATACATTATGGGATGAATTAACAAGCCGTAAAAAGGTCGATAAAGCGCTTAAAAGAATGGTTAATACAACCGCAAGGCAATTACAAATTGATCCTCGAAATGTGTTACCTGTCTCAGCAAAAAAAGGGCTCGTGGCAAAAGTTAGAAAAGACCAGTCGCTACTCACAAAAAGCCATATTGGCGAATTAGAAAATATTTTATCTAACAATCTTTTACAAAACAAAGAGAAAATTCTGTCGTCATCGGTCATTGAAGAGACTCAACAGTTAATTCATGAATCGTTAAAGGTCTTAAACCATAAACACGATCAATTAAATTCTCAAAAAGGCGATTTGTCGTCATTAATTGGTAGTAACAAAAATAAAATACAATTTTTAATTGAAGAAAATAAATTAGCCTTTATAGAATTTCAAAAAAAATCATTGTCAGTAAAACCAAGTCAACGTCTATTAGAAAGGCAGACTCAAATTCTTTTATCCGTCATTGGCTCTAAAATACTTTCTAAAGAAATTGAAGTGACATTAGACGAACTAGTCAATAGCAAAACAACGCTTGGTTTGTTCAAACAAATGAAACAATTTTTTATTGCGATTAAATCAATTATGGTTGAGCTCAGTCGCGAGGCCGAGCTAACCAATAAAATGGCGCTCTCTCTTTATACTAAATTTTCAACTGATTTTAATACCGAATTAATGGAACCGAGACCTTTCCCCATTATTAGGCTTAATAAAGAAATCAATCAAATTATTAACCAATCGAAAAAATTGAATAATAATGTGATGACAACATTTACTGAACACAGCATCGCGGTTAAGCGCTTTTTTTCTGGTACGGTCACAGAGGTGATGGATTTCTTTAAATCCACTCGAAAAGAACTCACAAACTGGACTCAGAGCGTAGTAAACCCTCTTAATCAACAGTTACGAATTCATCACCACATGATCAAAAATCATCAAGTTGAATTAGAAGAATTAAAAAAATCAGATTTTAATATTGAAGGCAAACTGAAAGCGCTTCATCATTTATTAAATGAAGTGGAAATGGAAAGGGAAACAGCTTTAGAGCTATCTAAAGAACTTGAGAACAAAAAAATGACCAAAAAGGTCGTTAGAAAAAAAAGTAACATTGTACCTTTAACGGCGGCATCTCGGAGTAAATATTAGGTAGTATTTATTCTCTGTTAACAACTTATTTAAGTCTATATCCATATTATTCAAGATAGATATCTATCAAGGTCACAACCATGAACTACAATCGCTTGATTAAAATTTTAATCCTTTTTTCTGTCACATTCTTTTCTAACATATCAATTGCTGGGCAACATACTAACGGGTTATACACTATCCATTACAGCTTACTTAATTCATCATTTATTCAAGCTGAGACAGCCAATCAATATAAGATTAAGCGTAGTAAAAACATTGCCTTGCTCAATATCAGCATCATTAAAAATATTGGTTCTGATAACGGTATAGCGGTCATTGGAAATATATTTGGTAATGCATCTAACCAGCTCAGTCAATTAAAAAAACTCGCCTTTAAAGAAATAAAAGAAACGGATGCAATCTATTATATTGCAACTTTTCCTATTAACAATGCTGAACGAGTGACCATAGATATTGAAGTACAGCCAGAAAAAAAGGGTCAATTGATCCCTATCAAATTTAAACAGCAAGTTTATATTGATTAAACCAGCCTTATTCTATAAATTATTCACTGTAAAGTACTCACTTAAACTTAAAAGCATTTTCTTTGAACATGCTTAATTATTCAGAATAAAAATTAATGTCTAACACAATTATTTTAGCCAGCAGTAACAAAAAGAAGCTTAAAGAGCTTTCATCCATTTTATCTCAATTTTCACTCGAACTTGTTCCTCAGTCAGCTTATAACGTGACCGATGCGATAGAGGATGGTTTAAGTTTTGTTGAAAACGCTATTATTAAAGCGCGCCATGCTTGTCAAGCTACAGGATATGCTGCTATCGCAGATGACTCAGGTATTGAAGTTGATTTTTTATACGGTCAACCTGGGATCTATTCAGCACGATATGCCGGGGAACCATCTGATGATAATAAAAATCTATGTAAATTAATTAAAGAATTAGGCGGTGTTAATGCAGATAAAAGAACCGCAAGGTACCAATGCGTTATTGTTTATATGAGGCATGCAAAAGACCCAACCCCTATTATCTGCCAAGCGAGTTGGGAAGGTGTAATTTTAGAAGAAAAAGTCGGCGATGGTGGTTTTGGATATGATCCAATCTTCTATTGCCCTGTCGCTAAAAAAACCGCGGCTCAAATGAGTGCAGAAGAAAAAGCATTTATAAGTCACAGAGGTAAAGCATTAAGAGAATTCTCAAAAATTTTCTCAGAAAAAAATAGTTAATATGGCAATTACTCAACTACCGCCTCTTTCTTTATATATTCATTTTCCTTGGTGCGTTCAAAAGTGCCCTTATTGTGATTTTAATTCACATGCAATAAAACAAGGCATACCAGAGTCTGATTATATTAATGCTCTCATTCAGGATCTAGAACAACAACTTCCAACTATTTGGGGGCGCTCAATTAGTAGTATTTTTATTGGTGGAGGCACCCCTAGTTTATTAAGCGTTTCTGCCATTGACCAACTGCTTTCAGCGATAAGAGCTAGGTTACCTTTTTTAGCTGACACAGAAGTGACAATGGAAGCAAACCCTGGAACCGTAGAGGCAGAAAAATTTAAAGGTTTTTTCGATGCTGGCGTTAATAGAATATCCATTGGAGTGCAAAGTTTTAATGATCAATTCCTGTCTACTTTAGGAAGAATTCACCAAGCCGATGAAGCAATAAGCGCTTTTGAAATTGCTCGAAATGCAGGCTTTAAGAATATTAATATTGATCTTATGTATGCCTTGCCTAATCAATCTATAGAACAAGCACTTAGTGATTTAAACATAGCAACAAAATTATCGCCTGAACATTTATCTTGGTATCAATTAACCCTTGAACCTAATACAGAATTTCACCACAAACCACCAAAAAACATGGCCAATGATGATCTTTTAGCTGATATCAGTGAGCAAGGTTTAACATTTCTACAACAACAAAACTATCATCGATACGAAGTTTCAGCCTTTAGCCGTTCAAATGATTATATCTCTCAACATAATTTAAATTATTGGCGGTTTGGCGACTACCTAGGCATTGGCGCTGGCGCACATAGTAAAATAACTCGTGCCGACACTCAACAAATTACAAGAATCAATAAACGTAAAAGTCCTAAAGATTATTTAAATAAGGATAAAACATTTATTGATAAAACAAGAATTTTAGAACATCAGGAATTACCATTGGAATTTATGTTAAATGCTATGCGTTTAAAAAATGGTGTTGATGAAAATTTATTCTTCGAAACTACGGGTTTATTATTATCTCAAATTAATCATGCACTAGAAAAATGTTATCAGCGCGGTTTATTAATTAATAAAGAGAAAATAATTCAACCGACAGAAATTGGTTTTCAATTTTTAAACGAAATACTTAATGAGTTTATGGATGAGAACTTTCCAAAATTGAATCAACAACAACAAATAAAGATAACTGAAGTTAAATGAATTATTTATATTTTTTAATTATCACAAATAAGCACTTTGGTAGTTCAAATGAAATGGGTTGATATTGGCGTAAATCTAACCAATAAACGTTTTGACAAAGATCGAGAGGCGATCATTCACCAAGCTATAGCCGTAGGTGTTAAACAACAAATTATTACAGGAACCAACTTATTAGAAAGTTTAAATGCTTTTAAACTTTCACAACAATATCCAAACATTTTATTTTCGACTGCAGGTTGTCACCCTCATGATGCAAAAGATTTTTCACAAAATGATTTGCAACAACTAAAAAAAACACTTCTAAATCCTTCAGTTGTTGCTGTTGGTGAATGTGGTCTAGATTTTAATCGTAACTTTTCTCCAAAGTCCGAACAACTCTCCGTTTTTGAACAGCAACTCGAACTCGCTTGTGAAGTCCAAAAACCATTATTTTTACATGAGCGAGATGCCTTTAGCGAACAAATTAAATTATTAGAAAAATATCTGCCTCATCTATCAGGCGCAGTAATCCATTGCTTTACCGGCAATAAAGAACAGTTGCTCGGCTATCTAAATTTAGGGCTATCAATCGGCATTACTGGCTGGATATGTGATGAAAGACGAGGACTCGAATTAAAAGAAATTATTCAGTATATCCCTGACAATAAATTAATGATTGAAACCGATGCCCCTTACCTTTTGCCTAGAGATATGAGGCCAAAACCAAAGTCGAGTAGAAATCTACCGCAATATTTACCGCACATCGCTGGAACTATCGCAACATGCAGAAATACCACTCTAGAAGAACTATCAAGACAGTGCTACGCAAATTCAAAAACTTTTTTTAGCTTACCTGATTAAGGTTTTGTCTAATGAATAAAATAAAAGAACAGGTAGTGTTAATACATGGTTTGGGGCGTTCCGCATCAAGTATGAATAAAATTAAACGAGCTTTAACGGAACAAGGTTATCATATTTTAAGTGTGGGTTATTCTAGTAGCCTAAAGAATTTCGAGCTTATTTTAG
This sequence comes from uncultured Kangiella sp., assembly GCA_964476655.1. Taxonomy (GTDB): domain Bacteria; phylum Pseudomonadota; class Gammaproteobacteria; order Enterobacterales; family Kangiellaceae. Next base: position 16,259 of record CAYZBK010000028.1, read on the forward strand.
AACAATGTTTATCGCAAATAACACCTTGGATTAATACAATTAAACCTGTTCATTTTATTGGTCATTCTTTTGGTGGTATCATAATTCGAGGGATCTTAGCCAAACAATACAATTGGAAAATAAAGAGTTGCATCATGCTTGGCACTCCTAATAAGGGGACTAGAGTTGCTTCGTACATTAGCTCTCATTGGCTACTAAAATATTTCTGCCCAAAAATCACAGCCCAACTTTCGCCACAAAGTAATTTAATTAATCAACTCCTAGAACCTGAAATTACAACAGGTATTATAGCGGGAACCAAATCATTTCACTTACTACTGCCTATAACCTGGTTTTATAAAAAGGCTACAAATAATAAACCAGGAGACGGAGTAGTTGAGCTATTTAATACTCGGTGTAGCAATATGTCCGACTTTATTGCTTTACCCTTGCACCATTCTCTTATGATGTGGAATAGTGTGCTTATCAAGCATATTGTTCATTTTTTACAAACAAAAAAATTTATTCCATATAATGAATGAACATGATTATTTTAAATGTAAAATATTCTAGGAATTAAATTAATGCCTACATCGATACAACCTAAAAAAATATCTGAATCTAAAAAAGATACAGAAAATAGCCCCTTTTATTTATTGAAAGAAAATCGTTTTCTACCCTTTTTTATCACTCAAACATTAGGCGCTCTCAATGATAATATTTTTAAAAATGCATTAGTTATTTTAATCATTTTTAAAAATGTTAATGCCTTTGGCTTAGATTCAAAATTGTTAGTTACTGCGGCCGCCGTTATATTTATACTACCGTTCTTTTTATTTTCGGCAACCGCCGGTCAGTTTGCTGATAAATATGAAAAATCACGTAGTATACGTTGGATAAAACTCGCTGAAATCTTCATTATGATACTCGCTTGTATCGGATTATATATCGATAACACAGAGCTTTTATTAATCGTTTTATTCTTATTGGGCTTACAATCTACCGTTTTTGGACCAATAAAATATGGTCTATTACCTCAACATTTAACCAGCAGCGAACTCGTTGGTGGTAATGCCTTAGTTGAATCAAGTACGTTTTTAGCCATATTAATAGGCACCATTATTGGAGGTGCAATTGCGGCTTTAAAAGTCGATATTGTTTTTTGGTTATCGTTATCAATATTAATGGTATCAATTTTTGGTTATCTTGCTAGCTTAAAAATTCCAGTTACTCCAGCAGTTGATCCCCATTTAACCATTAATAGAAACCTGTTGAATGAAACCGTACAAAATTTAAAATCTCTCGTTAGTAATAATGTTGTCTTTCGATCGGCGCTTGGTATTTCCTGGTTTTGGTTTTATGGTGCGGTATTTCTTGCGCAAATTGCCAGCTATACTCAATACTCGTTATCCGCTGATGAAACTGTCGCCACATTGTTATTGGCTGTATTTTCTTTTGGCATTGGTATTGGCTCAATTTTATGTCACCGATTATCAAATGGCCGTGTTGAAATCGGTTTAGTCCCTATAGGCGCTATTGGATTAAGTGTTTTTGCCGTTGATCTTTATTATGCCAGCCTGCAAAGCCCATTAAATATTCTTTATACATGGCAGTCTTTTCTTTCAAACTCATCTAATTGGCGAATACTGTTGGATTTTGGTTTGATTGGTGTTTTTGGTGGAATTTTTACTGTTCCTCTCTACTCATTAATTCAACAACGCAGCAAAAAATCTCACCTTTCAAGAGTGATTGCCGGTAATAATATTTTAAACGCTTTATTCATGGTTATTTCTGGTCTGTTTTCAATGTTATTGTTCGCATATGATTTTTCAATCCCTCAATTATTTTTAATAACCGGAATTATTAATCTATTTGTTGCTATTTATGTTTTCACAAAAGCTCCTGAATTTATTGCACGATTTATTACTTGGTGTTTGATTAATAGTATTTACAGAATTAAACCTCGTAATTTACATTTAATACCTAAACAAGGTGGCTGCGTTATTGTGAGTAATCACGTCAGCTTTGTAGACGCATTGATTATTGCTGGTTATTGCAAACGAAATATTAAATTTGTGATGGATCACAAAATTTTTAACCTGCCAATCATTGGTCGATTTTTTAAAATGATAGGCGCTATTCCCATTGCATCAACACAGGAAAATAAAAAAATAAAAATGGAAGCATTCGATCAAATTGCCTCAGCATTAAAGCATGGTGAAGTGGTTTGTATTTTTCCCGAAGGAAAATTAACGGTGGATGGAAGCATTGGTGAATTTAAAAAAGGCATTGAACTTATTATCAAGCGCAGTCCCGTACAGGTTATACCAATAGCACTAAAAGGACTTTGGGGAAATTGGTTTAGCCGAAAAAACGGCCCTGCAATGACGGGGATCCCTAAAATGTTTATGAGCAAAATAGAACTTAATGTAGGAATACCAATCAACGCTCAAGAAGTTAATTGCGATCGGTTAAGAAATCGAGTCCTTGATTTATATGAATCTTAATATTGGAATAAAAGACAATACCTACAAACGAAATCAATGCCTACGAGGTCGATACTGCGATACATTATGTTTGTAGCCAAAAAGTAACCGGACCATCATTACACAGGCTCACTTGCATATCGGCAGCAAAAATACCTTTTTGCAGTTTCTGATATCGATTTCCTGTTTGTTTAATAAAATAATCAAACAACTGTTTAGCATCATCTGGGCTGGCAGCTGTTGAAAAACTAGGTCTCATGCCTTTACGAGTATCTGCCGCTAAAGTAAATTGAGGGACACATAACAATCCACCATGAATATCGGATAAATTTAAATTCATTTTACCCATAGGATCAGAAAAAATTCGATAACCCAAAATCCTTTCTATCAACCGAATGGCTTTTTTTTCACAATCATTCTTTTCTATACCGATTAAGGCTAGAATTCCTTGATCAATTTTTCCTACAATATTTTGCTCTACAACAACCTGAGCATGAGTGACCCGCTGCAACAATGCAATCATTATAATTCCATACTTTAAGGATTGTAGCTAAGCTCTTGATGTAAACTCTTAGTTGCTCTAACCAAACCGTCAATAATACCCGGCTCAGTGGCCGAGTGGCCCGCGTCTCTAATTACATGAATTTCTGAATCTTGCCAAACCGATTGCAATGACCACGCATTTTCAAGTGGACACAACATATCATAGCGTCCATGAATAATAATGCCCGGAATACCTTTTAATTGGTGTGCATTTTTTAACAATTGATTCTCTTTCAGAAAACAATGATTAACAAAATAATGCGCGCTAATGCAAGCCATACCAATGGCCAAATGTGGACTGGCTAAATGTTCCACTAAAGAAGGATTAGGTTCCAATGTGGCTACTTTTGCTTCCCAGTTTGCCCATGCTTTCGCCGCGCCCATTTTTGCCAGTTCATTTTGACCGATTAAGCGTTTATAAAATGCTGAAATAATGTCTGCTCGTTCTTCTTCTGGGATTAATTGTACAAACTCTTGCCAATAATCTGGGAATATTTTTCTGGTACCTTCACTATATAACCATTTAATGTCCTCAGCTCTACCAAGAAAAACGCCTCTCAAAATCATCGCTAAAATTTGTTGAGGATGACTTTCAGCATAAGCAAGGGCTAGCGTTGCTCCCCAAGAGCCCCCCATCACGACCCATTTGCTAATGCCTAAAGCCTTTCTTATTGCTTCAAGATCATTAATTAAGTGTTGGGTGGTATTATTTTCTAAGCTTGCATGCGGAGTTGAACGACCGCAACCACGCTGATCTAATAAAATAATACGGTATTTCTCTGGATCACAGTAACGTCGATGTTCTGAATCGCAGCCCGCTCCAGGGCCGCCATGTAAAAAAACGATAGGAGTACCATCAAGGCTTCCAGACTCTTCATAATAAACCTGATGACCATCGCCCGTTTCAAGTTGATAAGTTTGGTTAGCTTTAATTTCGGGATAGAGAGGTTGCATAATTCGTCAAAAATTTGCGGATAATGCATAAAGATTAGCACATATTGACTCAAGTATCTGAATTGTTCACTTCATCAAATAATGGCTCAAGAGCAAGATTTGGCTTCAAAATAGGTGGAGTTTTATCCGTAAACGCCGTCATTGCTGAATTGTTTTACTAGGAAACAAATTAGTTTTCTAAATCAATATCCCCTTCAAGAATAATGACAATACCTTTAGGGACTTTACGAGGCTCAAGACCTTTCACTTTGCGAACAATATCATAAGCTAATTGAGCACAATTACGATCGGCATTTATTTTCTCACAACGTTTAAATTCTAACTTCAATTCATCGTCAATTGATGTTTCAGCTGGTGGCGGAATGTAACCTAGAAAATCTCGCATGATATGTGTTGTGTCTTGGTTTGAGCAAGCCGAAAGCAACACGATAGAAAACAGTACTAAATAATTTTTTATCATAAGAATAAACCGATCTTTTTAACGGAATTAAAATAATAGCATAAATAATGATTGCGCCTTTAAAAGGCGCAATCAACAATTACTTTTTATCTTCTTTTGGAAGTCTTGCAGCTCTTTTTCTTTCGTTTTCGGTCAAATGTTTCTTACGAACTCGAATGCTTTTAGGTGTCACTTCAACCAGCTCATCATCATCAATAAATTCTAAACTTTGCTCTAACGTCATAATGATTGGCGGAGATAAGACAATGTTTTCATCGGTTCCAGATGCTCGAATATTATTTAATTGCTTACCTTTAATGGCATTTACAGTTAAATCATTGTCTCTTGAATGTATCCCAATAACCATACCTTCGTAAACTTCGACAGCATGCCCAATAAATAGACGACCACGCCCTTGGAGCTTATCCGGGCGTGGGGTATAAATATTTGATCAGCCGTTATTAATCGGCTTTAGGCTTTCTACTTGCACGTCTTCTTTCGCTTTCAGTTAACAAACGCTTACGAATACGAATACTGATTGGCGTTACTTCAACTAATTCATCATCATCAATAAATTCAAGACTTTGCTCTAAACTCATTGTAATGTGAGGAGACAACACAGTCGCTTCATCGGTACCCGATGCACGCACGTTAGTCAGCTGTTTCCCTTTTATGGTATTAACGGTTAAATCATTGTCGCGATTGTGGCTACCAATAACCATACCCTCATAGACTTCAACACCGTGACCAATAAATAAACGACCTTTATCTTGGAAGTTCCACAACGCATAAGCAACGGCTTTACCAGTACAGTTAGCAATCATCACACCATTACGACGTTGTGCTAATGCACCTTTAAAGGCTGGCGCATACGAATCAAAGGTATGATAAATTAAGCCCGTACCTGAAGTAGCCGTCATAAACTCAGTTTGAAAACCAATTAGGCCTCGTGACGGCATGAAAAAATCAAGTCGAACACGACCAGCGCCATCTAACTGCATATTACGCATTTCAGCTTTACGTTCGCCTAAAGACTCCATAATTTTACCTTGATGAGCTTCTTCAATATCAACCGTTACATTCTCGTAAGGTTCACACATAACGCCATCAACTTCTTTCATGATCACTTCAGGACGTGAAACAGCCATTTCAAAGCCTTCACGTCGCATTGTTTCAATCAATACTGATAAATGTAATTCACCACGACCTGATACTTTAAATTTATCGGAATCATCTAACTGCTCTACCCGTAATGCCACGTTATGAATTAATTCTTTTTGAAGACGGTCTAAAATTTGACGAGAGGTGAGTAACTTACCTTCTTGGCCAACAAATGGCGAAGTATTAACCTGAAATGTCATCGTCACTGTTGGCTCATCGACGGTTAAAGGCGTCATCGCTTCAACGTGCTCTGGATCACATAAAGTATCAGAGATGGATGGCTCGCCAATACCCGTCACAGCAATAATATCGCCAGCACTCGCTTCTTCAATTTCGGTTCTGTCTAGTCCCATATAACCTAAGACTTGACCAATTTTAACTTTTCTTGTTTTACCTTCTGTATCAATACTGGTTAGGATTTGGTTTTTGCGGATCTTACCGCGAGTCAAACGACCCACCGCAATAGCGCCTACATAACTAGAATAATCAAGCGTGGAGACCTGCATTTGAGTAGGCCCATCCACTTCAACATCAGGCGCTTCAACATGCTCAATAATCGCTTCAAATAAAGGGTTCATGTCGCCATCTCTAACAGTATCTTCTTTCGATGCATATCCATTAAGCGCAGATGCATAAATAACAGGGAAATCTAACTGCTCGTCAGTCGCGCCCAGTTGATCGAATAACTCGAAAACTTGATCTATAACCCAATCAGGACGAGCGCCTGGACGGTCAATTTTGTTCACAACAACCACCGGCTTAAGCCCTTGTGCAAACGCTTTTTGTGTTACAAAACGAGTTTGAGGCATAGGACCGTCAACAGCATCAACTAGCAATAAAACAGAGTCAACCATAGACATAATACGCTCTACTTCACCACCAAAGTCAGCATGGCCAGGAGTATCGACGATATTAATACGGTAATCCTTCCATTTAATCGCTGTGTTTTTAGATAGAATGGTGATACCACGTTCTTTTTCTAAGTCATTTGAGTCCATCATACGCTCAGCGGCTTCACCACGAATTTCTAACGTTCCAGACTGCTTTAAAAGTTCGTCAACCAAGGTGGTTTTACCATGGTCTACATGAGCGATAATTGCGATATTTCTTAATTTACTAATCACTGGCTTTGTGCCTCAACAATAACGGGGGGAATATCGAAAAACTTGAAAGCATTAAAATCAATCGACATAAATAAAGGCGCGTATTCTACGCGTAATTGAGTACGAAAGCATTGTTTTTGGTGATTATTTGCACAAAATAACTCGAACTAATTTAGCATCTAAAATACGGCTCATTTAATTTAAAGATGGTAAGCACTAATACAATGCTATTGTAATTACGCCGCATAATAAAATCTATCTACTATAATTAATAATAACTTGCGTTTATACAACTTTTTAGGATTAACATTTGAGCCATAACTCACCAATTACACGTTTTAATAAATCTGAGCAGCTTATTAATTATGCCGTTTCAATTTTATTACTGGTGACAATAGGCATAGCTCTATTTCAGCTTATAGGTATTGAACGCTCATTAGTTTTTGATGCTCGCACAACTTTGCTTAAAAGCAAAGTTGGAGATGATCGTGCTTTTCAAGGATCTTCTGTCGGCACATTAAAACAAACAGACTTAGGTTTAGAGTTTGGATGTCAGGTTAAATCTGGTTTTGAATGGCCATATTGTGAATTCAAAATTGATATAAGCCACTTAAACAAATTGAACCAGCGAATTGGTTATGATTTAAGTCAATATACTCGCGTTGGTATATGGTCTAAACATAATCACCCCAATCAACCTGGTACACGTTTCGAAATTCATAATTTCAATCCTATTTACTCCATACCTGGTAACAGTGAAACGCTTAAATATAATGCTGTTGAATATTATGAAAAATATGCTCCATCTCCTAAATGGATTCAGCTCGATCATTTTCATGTCCCTACGTGGTGGTTATCTCGTAATGATTTACATTTAAAAGATGTCTTGCTCGATTATAGCAATGTTTTTTCTATGTCTGTTGTCACAGGAAGCCACATAAAATCAGGACTGTATCAGTTTACTCTTGAAAAGATTGAGTTTAGAGGACCCTATTTTAATTCAAAAATAGCTTACGCAACTTTAATTGCCCTCTGGGTCATTGCCGCTCTTTTATTTCTTTATTCGCGATACACTTCAGCTAATAATTTGCTATTACAAGCAACAATTCAAAAACAAGAATGGGAAAATAAAGCCATAAAAGATCCCCTTACAGGTTCGTTAAACAGAGTAGGAGCTCACAAAGTTTTTGCTCAATGTCTAAACCATTGCAATATTGGCAACAGTTTCAGTATCATTTTTATGGATATTGATCACTTCAAAAAAGTTAACGACCAATTTGGTCATTTAACAGGCGACAAAATCCTCAAGTATTTTGCTGATGTGATTCAAAATAATACACGAGATCATGATGTACTAACTCGGTGGGGAGGAGAAGAGTTCATTCTTATTTGCCCGGATACCAATTTAAATGCAGCCACAAAACTAGCAGAAAAACTCAGGTTAAAAATATCTAAAACTAACTGGCCAGGAATTGATTCTTTAACCAGTAGCTTTGGTGTGGCTCAGTACCATGATGAACAGCTCAATGAATTATTAGAACGCGCTGACAAAGCACTTTATGAAGCAAAAGATCATGGAAGAAACTGTGTGGTAGTTTCTGAAAAATAACATTCTATTATACCTTTTTATCAAAACCTTAAAAGATTAATCTAACCTCTCAATACTTTTCCTATATAATCATTCCATCTTAAGATGGCGCATTTATTTTTATAACCGATAAAAAGAATTCTATTCATGACAATTAAACACTGCATTATTCATGGCATTTCCTCTCAATCTGAGCAACCAATTCAAGCTCAGTTAAGAGAAAAAGAAAATACTAACGAAGGTCCAATTATTTCTTTGTTTACGCAGTTAAAACAAACTCTTCAACGCAGCGCGACGAGACAATACGGATTGTTTGATCCCGAACAAACCGATAACCCTTTGCCTAGCTGGTTAGCCAAATTTAAAAAACAAGAAATCAGTTTTGTCACGCTAAGCAATAACATGCTTGAACAATTAAAACTTATTTTAGATGACGTTAAAGAACCTTTTTCAATGCACCTTGTTTTGGTTGTAGAAGAATTAATGCAACAAGAAAATTTTTATGCTTTTTTAATTCAACATTCAGACGCACAAAGAATTGACTCACAACTTTCTGTCAATGATCTATCGTTCATTAATACCAATAAAATCAATTACGTCTTAAAATTAGACTTCTCTCAGTGGGATATTCAAGACTGGCAACAGTATTTAACCATTCAGACAAGTCGGTCAAACAAAGATATTACCCATGCTTTCACAAAATTTTCTGGATTTATTTCTGGTGTAAATTTACAGCAACAAACGGATGAATTTTTAACTATTGTAGACCAATATACTGAAACCTTAGATAAAGAAGAAAGCAACCCAACAAAAAATACCATTGTGAATTATTGCGTTGATCAAGACATGCAAGGCAACCCCATTAATTTTGAATCCTTATCTCATGCTCTTAACGAAAAAGAGCCTGAAAAATTTGCTGATTTTGTTAACCAAAACCAAAAAATCCCGCAAAAAGAAATTTATGCTCACCGTAATAGCCTTAAAAAGTATGTGCGCTTTTACGGCCGTGAAAAAGACCTCAGTATTAGCTTTTCTTCTGACAGAATGGATGACAATATTACTTTTGATCCTGAATCAGGCAGTTTAACCTTTAAAAAAGTCCCTAAATCACTGCAGGCTCAACTCGCTAAATATTTAAAGAAACAAGGAGATTGAGAGCTTAAAAAGAACTCTTTTAGCCCTTTTCCCCTTGAAAAAGAGTGATTACCCCCCAAATTAAACCGATAACTTCTACATACACCCATTTATCAATTGTGATACTTGGATTAAGAACTAATAGCCTACGGAGTCAGCCTTGGAACAATATCGTGGAACAACCATACTATCAGTAAGACGCAATGGTAAAGTAGTGATCGGTGGAGATGGGCAAGTATCCATGGGTAATACGGTAATGAAAGGTAATGCTAGAAAGGTAAGACGGTTATACCAAAATAAAGTTATTGCTGGATTTGCTGGTGGGACGGCAGATGCTTTCACCTTATTTGAACGATTTGAAGCCAAACTAGAGAAATATCAAGGCAAGCTAATGCGTGCAGCAGTAGAGCTTGCTAAAGATTGGCGTACCGATCGCATGTTAAGAAAACTAGAAGCCTTATTAGCTGTCGCCGATCATGAACACTCTTTAATTATCACCGGAAACGGCGATGTCATCGAACCAGAAGGTGGCATAATGGCCATAGGTTCTGGTGGTCCATTTGCTCAATCAGCGGCTACAGCTCTTATCTCTAAAACCGATCTCAGTGCTAGAGAAATTGTTGAAACCGGCTTAACTATTGCTGGCGATATCTGTGTGTACACTAATCATAACCACACCATTGAAGAATTAGATTGCCAATAATTAAGGCATTTTTTCAATCTGTCACTTATTCTATGGAAACTAAATTATGTCGCAAATGACTCCACGTGAAATTGTTCATGAACTTGATAAACATATTATTGGTCAAAATAATGCTAAAAAATCAGTTGCAATAGCCCTAAGAAATCGTTGGAGGCGCATGCAGGTTCAAGGTGATTTAAGAAATGAAATTACCCCAAAGAATATTTTAATGATCGGACCAACCGGTGTAGGTAAAACTGAAATAGCTCGTCGTTTGGCTAAACTAGCTAATGCGCCTTTTATAAAAATAGAAGCGACTAAATTTACAGAAGTTGGTTATGTTGGTAGAGATGTTGAATCAATTATACGAGACTTAGTGGATTCTTCATTCAAAATGCTGCGCGAACAAGAGCATAAAAAAGTTAAAATAAAAGCGGAAGAATCGGCAGAAGAAAGAGTTTTAGATGCGCTATTACCTCCAGCTCGTACATTTGAAAATGAACCTCAAGAAAAAACAGATTCAGCCGCCAGACAAATGTTTCGAAAGAAACTCAGAGAAGGCACTATTGATGAACAAGAAATCGAAATTGATTTATCAAGCCAAAATGTCGGCATTGAAATTATGGCGCCTCCAGGCATGGAAGATATGACCAATCAACTGCAAGATATGCTACAAAATTCTACCCCTAATCGCACAAAAAAACGTAAACTTAAAATCAAAAAAGCCTTCAAATTATTACTCGAAGAAGAAGCAGAAAAACTGGTCAATATTGATGAACTAAAAACAAAAGCCGTTGAAGCCGTTGAAAATAATGGTATTGTTTTTCTAGATGAAATTGATAAAGTTGCAAAAGGTGACCGAGGTAGCAGTGGCGAGGTTTCTCGCGAAGGCGTTCAACGAGACTTATTGCCGCTAGTTGAAGGCTGTACTGTCTCTACAAAATACGGAATGATTAAAACCGATCACATTTTATTTATTGCATCAGGCGCGTTCCACTTATCAAAACCTTCTGATCTGATCCCCGAGCTACAGGGCAGACTCCCAATTCGAGTTGAATTAACATCTCTTACTGCCGACGATTTTAAGCGTATTTTAACCGAACCTGATGCCGCTTTAACGAAACAATATATTGCATTAATGGCTACAGAGAATCAACCCATAGAATTCTCAGACGATGCCATTGAAAGTATTGCTCAGGTTGCTTGGCAAGTGAATGAAAGCAGTGAAAATATTGGTGCAAGACGCTTGCATACGGTGATTGAAAAACTGATGGAAAATATTTCATTTAACGCTTCTGATACAAACGAAAAACTAATTATTGATGCAAATTATGTAGAAGAGCAATTAGGCGAACTGGCCCAAGATGAAGATTTAACACGATTTATATTATAAAAAAAGACTCTATAAACAAAAAAGGTCAAGACTATCACAGCAGATAATCTTGACCTTTTTTTTGCGTGAAATTTAAAACTAATTAAAGAAAAATCGCTTTCAACACAAAGAAGAAAATCATCGACAAAATTGCGCCTGCTGGCAATGTAACTACCCACGAAACAGCAATGTTTTTTAGTACTGCCAAATTAAGTGCCGCAATACCTCTTGCCATCCCAACACCCAATACCGCACCAACGAGCGTATGTGTTGTTGATACTGGAATACCTGTACCAGATGCAATAACAACGGTTGTTGCAGCAGCAAGTTCTGCAGCAAAACCACGGCTTGGGGTTAACTCAGTAATTTTTTTACCTATAGTTGCCATGACTCGGGTGCCAAAAATGGCAAGCCCGGCAACAATTCCCAAACCGCCCAGGAGTAAAATCCAAACAGGTAAGCCCGATTTAGCACCAATCATTCCACCACTTTCAACAATACTAACCACTGCCGCTAAAGGTCCAATTGCATTAGCCACATCATTAGAGCCATGAGCAAATGCCATACCGCAAGCCGTTACAATCATTAAAACAGCAAAAACTTTTTCGACGCTGGCATAATGAAAGTTTTTATCTGCATCGACTTGGATCTTCTGACGATTAATAAAAAACTTGCCGATGACCAGCACTATAAGTCCTATGCCTACAGCCGTTATCAATGACTCAGCAAAGGTAAGATCAATTCCAACATGTTTTAAACCTTTCATTAATGTGACTAATGCAATCATAAAACCCGCTAAAAACATATAATAAGGCACATATTTTTTTGCATTTTTAAGTGGTTCATCAGTATTTAAAATTAATTTTTGTACACTCGTAAATAACATAAACGCCATTGTTCCAGACAATAATGGTGAAACAATCCAACTGGCAACAATTGAACCTACTTTAGACCATTGCACCACATCCATGCCAATACCGACAGCTGCAAAACCAACAATAGCCCCTACAATTGAATGAGTGGTTGAAACTGGCCAACCAAAATAAGATGCTACAATTAACCAAATTCCCGCCGCTAGCAATGATGCCATCATGCCAAAAACAAGGAGTTCAGGGGTTTCTGTCATTGTGCTAGCATCAATAATGCCTTTTCTAATGGTTGAGGTAACTTCTCCACCCGCTAAAAAGGCACCTGCAAATTCAAATATCATCGCAATCACAATGGCTTGTTTAACCGTTAAAGCTTTAGCTCCCACAGAGGTTCCCATGGCGTTGGCAACATCGTTGGCGCCAATTCCAAATGCCATTAACAAACCAAAAATTCCGGCTAAACCTATTAATATCATTTGATATTCGGAAAAGAAGTCGATCATTTTATTGTTCTCTTATGAATTTTACTTAACATTTAATTCGTTAAATGGAATTGCTGAATGCTACAATCCATCATTTATTAATCATTTTACCTTGCTAAAAGTAACTCTAACTTTGAACCCACTTTTTGAGAGTTGTCTGCCAAGTCCCCAATCCAATCAATAATTTTATAAAAGAAAATTACATTAACTGCGGGCAAACTTTCTTCTAAATCAAACAATTTTTGACGCATTTTTATTTGTAATACATCCGCATCATTCTCAATATCGTCTAATACATCTATCATTTCTTCAACAATGGTAACTTCTTTACCTTTAAAACCTGATTCCAGTAGTTCGTCTAGCTGCTTAATGGCGTTGCCTGCTTGCTCTGCCGCGTCAATACTACGGGCTAAATAAGCTTTAAGATCTTGTTGAATACTTTCAGGAAAAATCATTTTTCGGCCTGTCACCAAACCGGCAATGTCTTTTGCTTTATTCGCAATTTTATCTTGAGAAGTTAATAAATTTAACAAATCAATTCTTGCCACAGGCATAAACAAACCGCTTGGTAAATTAAGACGTAAAGTCTTTTTTAATTCATCGGCTTCATTTTCAACCCCTCTGATTTTCTTTTGCAGGGTTAACATTTCATCCCATTGCTGGGCAAAAACTGTATCAAAAAATGCCGGTAAAATACTGACACATTCCAGCACTTTAATCATATGAGACTGCATGGGCTTCATAGGCGATGCAGCAAACAAATCTAAAATAGGATTCATAAGGTTTTTCTCTAAATATCGTGAAAGGGAAATTTTAATTCTTAGTTAGGAAATAGTCCAGCAATAAGCTTGAATAATATAAATAACCTCAGCTAGGGACAAGAGCAACCATCCAGCACAACTTAAGGCGCTAATCTTTCTATTTTCCAG
>CAYZBK010000029.1:0-12933 GCA_964476655.1 uncultured Kangiella sp.
ACCTTCGGGTTATGAGCCCGACGAGCTACCAGACTGCTCCACCCCGCATCAACGTGGAGCGCATTCTATCGGAAGCCTGTAGGCTTGACAAGTATTATTAGTTAAAGATTACAATATTTTTCAAAATTTTTAAAATTGATGAATAAGGGTATACTTATTCGCCTATGAAAAAAATAATGACTCAACACTTAAAATACAATCAAAAATGGCCTTTTAGCTTGCATATATTAATAAAAGCTCTATTTTGCTGCTTAGTGACTTTGTTTGCGAATGTAAGCTGGACAGCTGATTATAATGGGCGAATAAATGATGTTGAGCATATTTCAACTCAGCAAGGACTCAGTCAGAATAGTGTTAATTATTTTTATGAAGATGATGATGGCTATATTTGGATTGCAACAAAAGCGGGTCTTAACCGTTTTGATGGTGAATCAATTCTTAAAATATCAGGTGAAAATAAGCAGCTAGACACTTCATCAATCAACCATATTTTTAAAGATGATAAAAAAAATCTTTGGGTTAGTACCAATCAAGGTTTGTCTTATGTTAGTAAAGATCAAAAAAATCTCTTTAATGCTCAGTTCCCATCAAAAAGTAAAAATCAAAAAAAAGCGAATAAGGTTATTGGGGTAGAAACGCTCAATAAAAATACTGTTTTAGTTTTTACATGGAATGGCGCTTATCAATATAAGAATAAAGGTCGAGACATTATTCAAGTAGAATCAATGTCGATCTTTCATTCGTTAGAGACTCATTTATTATCTTTTCAAAAAGAAGGCGCTCAATTTTGGCTGGGATCAAACGTTGGTTTACATTTATTTAATAGTCATGATTCGAGTTTATTAAAAATACCAACTTATCTTAATAAGGTGGAGGTCAATCTAGTCATTAATTCGATTGACAAACTGAATGAAGAAAATATTGTCATTAACACCACAACCGGGCTTTATTTAGTTAATGTTCATAATTTAAAAAATTTACAACTTGAAAAGATCACCAAACAATCAGTTTCAGCCGTATCGATCCGTAATAAAAAGATATTCTATGCGAACAAACAAGCCATAAGAATATTTGATATTGAAACGAAAAAGAATAAAGTACTGATTGCTATAAAGGATGTAGCAGCTAATAACAAAACTAAGAAAATTAAAACAATCTATGTTGATAGCCGACAAATTCTTTGGCTTGGCACTGAAAACCAAGGGGCATATTATATATCAACAAAAACAAATAAATTTAGCCTATGGAACAGTAAAAAGGATATTCATAATCAAGCATTAAATAGCGATATTGTTTTAAGCATTAATCAGGATGAAAATAACAACCTTTTAATTGGCACAAATAAAGGATTAAATTATTTTCAATTTAAGAAAAACAAAATCATATCGCTCATAGATAATGAAACAGCCCACGTAAATAATAAGACATTAGAAATTAATGATTCTTTAAAGATACAAGACAATATATGGGCTGCCAGTTCCGATGGATTAATACAATATAATTTAAAAAGTGGAACATCTACTTTATTTAAACCTAACTTTGCATCTTCCGATAAAGCATTTTCGATTTATCAAATGGCATCTTCCAACAAAAATGAATTTTTTTTAGCAAGCAACTTAGGTTTAATGAAATTAAATATAGGAAAGGATGTTTTTTCTTTCAAAAAGAGTTCTCTACAATTAATCAACAATTCAGCAACTAAATTAATTAAGTTTAGAGATGGTTTGTTCTGGATTAGTGTTCAGGGTAAACTTTTGACTTACTCTCCAAAAAGTAAAATAAGCACTTTGGTCTTACCGCCTAAAAAAGACATTCGCAACCATCCAATTGAAATAATCGACTTCGACATTTACAAAAATAAATTATGGTTAACCTATAAAAATAGTGGAGTTGATGTTTTTAGCCTTAAAAAAGGTAAAGCATCGATAATTAAACAGTTAAATATTTCATCAGGATTTCCTGAAAATAACATATTTTCCTTAGCGCAATATTCTGGGGATATTTTAGTAAGCAGTTCGTTAGGAATTATCAAAGTCAACTCAAAAACATATCAACATACTCTATTTAAGCAGTCTAACGACCTAGCTAATGCAAAATTCAATCCTAGAGCTACACTTGTTGACGACTTAGGAAATGTTTTTTATGGTACCAACAAAGGACTTTTAAAAGTTAATGTCCATGATATAAATATCCATAAAATAAATCTAGAAACTAGAATTTCCAGTGTAAAAATCAGTTCAAAAGACAGCATAGCAAAACCGATTTTAGATAACGTTGAGCAAGTCAATTTGATTGATAATACAGATATTATTGATATTTCGATTTCAACATTACAGTTTGTTCCAAAAAAACCGGTGATCTATGAGTACTGGTTAGAGGGAAAAAAAGAATCCTCCGTTAAAAGAACAAAATATCCCTTCATCTCTTTAACCGAGTTTCCTAAAGGTCAAACAGAACTTAATATAAGAAGTCTAGTGCTAGGGACTGGAGCCATTTCTAAAACAACTAAATTGATCATCAATACAAAAAATAATCCAGATTTTGTTTTACCGGCAAGTTTTGAAAGTTACCTCATTGTCGTACTTATTATTGTTTGGTTTTATTATCGTCGTAATCTAAATAATAAGAAATCATCTTCACTGTACAAAAAAATCGCTGAAAATGAAGAAAGGTTAGAACTTGCCCTTTTGGATAAAAAACGAGGTATATGGGATTGTTATATTGATCAAGATGATATTCAAAAATCGATATTCATTATTTATCAATATCAGCAACAACCTCTCCGATTAACCTTAGAAAAATTCATTTCTTTAATTCACAAGGATGACATAGAAAAAACAAAAAGGTCTTGGACAAGTTTTGAACTTGACGAGCAGCCATCATTTTCGCAAACCTACCGGATCCGTTATAACAATCACTGGGTGTGGAATCGAACTAATGGCAAGGTCAATGAACTACATCCTTCGGGATTTCCAAAAAGAGCAACAGGTACATGGTCAGATATTTCAGCAGAAAAACAAACTGAAGAAAAACTGACTTTATATAGCCACGCATTTCAAAGCACTCAAAATATCGTTTTTATCCTCGATAAAAAATTAAAAATTATTGTTGTAAATAATGCCTATGAAAAGCTTACAGGATTTAAAAGCAATAGTCTGATTGGAAAAAACATGGTTGAAATTGCATTTTCTCGCTTCACAAAACAAGAGGCAGAAAAAATCCATCAACTGTTAGACAAAAATAAAAGCTGGCGAGGTAAAAGCTCTGTTCCAAGAAAAAACTCGACAAGTTATTCAGTTGATATTCGCATTAATACAATCTCTGAAAATAATGTTGAGCAAGGTTATGTTGTTGTCATGAATGATATAAGCCAAATGAAACCTTTAGAAAAACCAATAATTGACTCTGGATTTTATGACCAATTAACGGGACTACCTAATAAAGTTTTAGCATTTGATAGATTACGGCAGTTGCTTGAACACTGTAAAAACAACCAACAACGACTATCCGTTATATTCTTAGGTATAGAAAACTTTTCAAGCTTAAAAAAAATATTGGAGCAGGAAACAATCAACCAATTAATAATGAGCGTTAGTAATCGATTGCTACCTTACATTCAAAAAGACGACCTTCTTGCTCGTTATGAACAAAATGTTTTTATTATTATACTCAGACATAACAATGAAAGTTCACTACCGATTATTACTAAAATTTTAAACGATGTTTCAAGGACTTTTATTATTAATGATCAACCCATTAATATAGATACTTGTGTTGGCATTTCAAATTTTCCAGATGATAGTGACAATTGGAATCAACTGGTCACCAATGCGCAGGTAGCGCAAGCGGATGCTCAACAACAGGAAAACTTTCAATTTAAGTACTTTAATCAACTAAACCACAATAAAGCGGTAGAAAAAGTTAAGTTAGAGAACCGATTAAAAGATGCTATAAATCATCGTGAGTTGTATTTAGTTTTTCAACCAGTAATCGACTTAAAAAATTCCAAAATAGTTGAACTTGACATTAATATGCGTTGGAAACTCGATGATAAAAGAATTGTTTATCCTTCACAATTTTTACCTATAGCCAATACGATTAATTGCTTAACCAATATTATGGATTGGTTAGTGAATCAATCTTTAAGCGCATTAAGTCGCTGGAACCAAGAAGGATTCAGCTGTAAAGTGAATCTTAACTTATCTAGCTCTTACTTATTTAGAGCGGATGCCATTAACAATATTAAAGAAAAAATCACTTTTCATGGCATTAATCCAAATGATGTTTTTATTTCAATTTTAGAGGAAGAGCTCAACCTAAAAGGTCCGAAACTGGCTAAAACAATGCAACAACTAAACGCTTTTGGTATACAAATAATTTTAGATAGTTTTGGTGAAAAGAGTGCTAATTTACAACACCTACAAGATTTTAATTTTTATGCCGTCAAACTCGATCGCGTATTAATTAGAAATATTCCGAAGACGCAGTCTAACAACAAAATTCTTTTAACGCTTATTTCACTACTTAACCAATTAAATATCAAATCGATAGCTAAAGGGATTGAAACCAGAGAACAGCTTGATTTTCTTATAAAAGATGGCTGTCAATTTGGTCAAGGTTTTATTTTTTCTGACCCTTTAATTGAAAACGAAATGCACCAGTACATGTTAAAAAATAAGGCTTAAAATCAAAACCAACTATCGACACGGTTATCAAGTTTTTTCTGGCACCTTTTTAATTGGCTATTGTAATTTGTAGCTCTCTTTTTTACTTTTAAAGCCACTTTTTTAAGCCAAGGTTTAGCATTATACGTTCCTCTGGAGTATCCCCCTCGCCCTTCATGGTAAGCTAAATACTGTCCGTAAGTATCCCATTTGGAAAGTTTAAGTCGTTTTTGACTGCCGTCGGTATACCAAGCAATAAAATCAATGGCATCGGCAAAATCATCTCTATCAGCCCCCCAGTTTGATGACTCATTTAAATATTCCTGCCACACCGGATCCTGAGCCTGTGCGTAACCATAAGCCGATGAGGATCGCGGCAATGGAATAATTCCTAAAAACCAATCTCGCTCAGGTTGAGCATCATCAACAAACCGAGATTCCTGATGCATAATAGCCATAAGCACATAGATTGGAGTGCCCCATTTATGTTGGGCATCACGGGCGGCCTCATACCAATCAGTTTCGCCTAAAAAGATATCACAAATGTTATTCGTATTTGATGGTTTGTAAGTAGCACAACTAAAAAGCTGAATGGTTAATCCAAAGATCAATAATATTTTTACTGCATTTTTAAACATAATTATTTTCATCAATAAGCAATTTATGACCGACTAACCTGAGTTCGGCTTAAATATAGATAATAACACAGCTTTTATTCAACAAAATAAATATGCTAAATTATTTATTTAACGCGGTTTAGTTTATAATTCCAACGATTTTCATCCGTAGTAAGGTAGACATTATTCATTCACCCATTGGCATACTCGATTCTGGAATTGGCGGACTTAGCATTCTTAAGTCGATACGTACGCTAATGCCAAATGAAAACCTCATTTATGTTGCAGATAGCCAATTTACACCTTATGGGAATAAATCGGAGCAACAAATAACAGATAGAGTTTTAACCATAGCCGATTACTTAAACAAACATCACATTAAAGCATTGGTTGTCGCTTGTAATACCGCCACCGCAGCGGCAATTAAAACCTTAAGAAAACAATATGATATCCCGATAATAGGGTTAGAGCCCGCACTAAAACCCGCAGCAGAAAATACTTCTTGTAATCGAATAGGTGTTTTAGCCACTCAAGCAACACTCGAAAGCGAAAAATATAAACAGCTTAAAAACAGTTTAAATAATAGTATCAATATTATTGAAAAAGCCTCGCCTTTGTTTGTTGAATTAGTTGAATCAACCGAAGAAATTGGCAACAATGAATTAATTTTAATCGAAAAAGAACTTGATATATTTAAGCAAGCTAAAGTCGATTCTTTAGTACTTGGATGTACCCACTACCCATTTCTAACCAAAAGCATTAGTCAAGTAATGGGCCCCAAGGTTGCTTTGTTTGAAAGCGGTGAACCAGTTGCTAAAGAATTAGAAAGGCGATTACAACAGCATTGCAATCGCTCAAGCAATCAAGGCGACATTCTATATTTTTCAAGTAATCCAAAAAAATCTCAATCAATTTTTAATTTACTTTTAAATCAAACAATCAATCTTCAGTTACTCTAATCAAATTTTATTAATGATTAACGAATTGGTGTTAACTTCCAAAAATCAAATATCACTCTCTGCATAAAATCTTCATAATTCAATGGTTGGTAATAAGTAAATGGCGAATACCAATAAAAACTTAAAATGATTAGTAGAACAAAAGCTATAACTGAAAAAGTTAATTTATTACTTTGAGCCTCAATTTTTTCTTTAAATATATAGTTAAACAGCAAAAACAACACAAACATTCCAAAAAATAATGGCATAAAATAATGGTACAAATACATTACTCGTCCAATACTTAGCATAACTGCCATATAGGAAAAATACATTCCACTAAAAACACTTACCAAATAAAATAGTCTTTGATCTTTGATTGGTAATGAAAAAACAAATTTTGCAACAAGTAAAGAAAGAGCGACTAACATAGAAAGCGCAACACTAAACCAAATAACCGGGTTACTTTGCAAATAAAGATAACGTACCAAATCACCATTTTTGTCCCAACGATAATTAATACTTTTATTACCTAATGGCCAAGAACTTGGGTGCGAACCATTCTCACCAACCTTACACACATCTAGACGGGGTACACCGTTTGAATATTCTGCAATAAACTTTAAATTGTCTTTCATCATCGTGGGAAATGATAATACAGAAGCGTTGGAATGCTCTGATAAAATCTGCCTGTATTCAGCTGAAGATTTATAATGATTATTACCTAATGTACCACCCAGCGCAAAATGAATGTAAAAAACAAAACTAAAAACACCAAGCAAGCCAACCATAACCACGGCACCATTTTTAACAAAATATTTTAATAATATTTGTTTTTTTATCGTTAAGTCTTGTTGGTAAAAGAATAAAAAAGGATATAACAAAATAATAATTAAACTATTCAGTTTTACTGAAACACTTAGTCCCATTAAAACACCAAAAATAAGCATTTCTTTTAAGCTCGTTTTTTCTTTATCAAATAAGTGTAAAAAATATAGAACGGTTAAAAAAATAAAAAATATCTGTGTTGACTCAAGCATTGCAGAGCGAGATTGAATAATAAAAGAGTTTGCAAATAAATAAAGCGAAGTAAAAAGAAAAGAATAACGTAAATGTTTTGATATTTTTAAAAATATCAGGAAAAATAGAATTGCAGATGATGCACCAAACATTGTTGGAAAAAATCTAACACCCGCAAAAGAATAACCTTGCGGGAAATTTTTGATATGATCTACAAGTAAAAATTGATTCGTATCAACATTAGCATTAGCATTAACCAACCATTCACCTAAACTAATAAATAGCTTGCCAAGAGGTGGATGAGGCTCCATAAACATAATGCCACCAAGATATTTTTGCGCGGCAGCAATGTGATAATTTTCATCCCAAAAAACAGATGGCGGATTATAATAATATAATACGTAAGTAAATAAGGTTATTGCTATTACCGCCATTAAATAACTAATAAAGGATTTATTTTTTATTAAAAACTCATTCATATATTAACCTGCTACGATTATTGTTTTTGTTTTATTAAAGATTATCTTCCCGATATTTTATCAATTTGATAGCGTGGCCTACGTTTCACTTCATCATAAACTTTTGCTAAATACTCACCTATTACGCCTAAGCATAATAATTGAACACTCCCTATAAAAACTAATGGAACTAAAATAGACGCCCAACCAGGTACAGCATTATCAGTAAATAATTTAATCCCTACCACCCAGGCAATAATCCATAAAGACAAAAAACTGGATAACATTCCCAAAAAAGTGATCGCCCTTAATGGTGCGGTTGAAAAAGAAGTAATACCATTCCACGCCAGCGCAATCATTTTTTTTAATGGGTATTTACTTTCACCAGCCTCTCTCGCTTGACGCTCGTACTCAATGGAACTCGATTGAAAACCAATTTTTTTAACCATACCACGTAAAAATAAATTTGATTCTGGATAAGTTAATAATGAATTAAGTGCCCTACGTGACATTAAACGAAAATCTGCATGATTAAAAACTAGATCGACACCCAATTTGTCCATCACTCGATAAAAACTTTCAGCGGTAAAGCGTTTAAATAAGGTATCAGAGTCGCGTTTATTTCTAACCCCATAAACAATTTCATTTCCCAATTTATGTTCATCTACCATGTATTCAATATTTTCTGGGCCATCTTGTAGATCTGCATCAATGCTAACAATTAAATCTTCTTTGGTTTCGCATAATCCGGCGTAAAGTGCATTTTGATGCCCTCTATTTCTAGATAGCTTTATCGCAACCACTTGATGATATTGAGTACATGACTCTTCTAGCAATGACCAGGTTCGATCGGCACTACCATCGTCAACAAAATATATTTTTGACTGTGATGATATTTTATTTATTGCAATTAATTTTTCTGTCAGCCCTATCAAAACAGCAAGCGTCTTTTCAAACATTTCTTGTTCATTATAACAAGGTACAACAATCGCTAAAGATGGTATTTTAGACTGAGAATCAACCGCAGTTTTCATTTTATTCGCTCCGATACATCCAATATTTATGTAAAATATAATTAATAATTAGTGTTGTTAATGTTGCAAAAACTTGAGCCCATAAATAATAAATAAACATATGGTAAACACTAAACGATAGTGTATTGATTAGCAAACCTAACAGGACAACAACAATAAACTTAGGCAAAGTCTCTCGATGTTTTTTGTCACTTGAAAAAGTAAAGTGATAATTTAAATAATAATTAGCAACGGAAGATAACGAAAAAGATACGGCGGATCCAATGACTTTATTAATATCAAACAACTCAATAAATATAATCAATAATATAAATTGAAATATTGTTGCACTGCCTCCAACGATTAGAAATTTAATCGCTTTGGATCCAATAAAATGATTCATTAAACGGCTAATGTGATAAATTCTCTTATTCTTATTTTCGAGTATTGTAAGTTCTAATATTACACTAAAAAAGAGTCGCCAAAAGGCGACTCTCAATTTTATGCCTTTTTATACAAGTTACTGACTATGCAAAAATGTTGCTAACGGTTTAGAGAAAATAAAACCATCATTTTTGTCCCAATTAATTGACCAAGTCATCACACCTCTAAAATTTGGGTGCTTATTAATTGGACTAACTGAACCACAGTTCACTTTATTTTTCATACAACTAAAAGCGTTTTTAATCACTGTGTTAGAAGCCAAGCCACTACCTGCAGAACTGGGACCAGAAGGCAATCCAAAAGCCACTTGATCGGCTCTTAACGGTGCAAAAGTTCCTCCATCATTAGTTGCAAAACCTTCCACCAACATTTTAGCGGATGCAACTAACATATCAACCGTACCAGCAGGATAGGAAGTATTGCTATAAGGCGAAGGCAAACCACCATTATTGTATAATTGAACGTGCAACACGTCTAACTCATCTCGCAAACCATCAATGATAGGTAAGTACGCGCCCCAAATACCGGAGTAAGCCGCATAACCACCTTGAACATAAGGATGCTCTGGCGCCATTGATAAATAAAAGTTAGGGAACATCGCATCTAACCGCTTAGAAGCTAATACCAAGTTGTTAATCACATTACCACCATGAGTAACATTCGCCCCGCTTTCCAAATCAATATCAATACCATCAAGACCATATTCATTCATTAATGCCGCAGTGCTATTAACAAAATTAGTCACGTTGGTTGCGCTTTCTAAAGTAACCCGACCATTTTGACCTCCAAATGAAAGTACCACTTTTTTGCCCGCTTCACGCTTAGCCCGAATGTCAGCAATAAACTGCGTTTTGTCTAATCCGCTGTCAAGGTTAAAAGCGACGTTACCATTGCCTGCATCATCAGCAAACGCTAATACAATCACATCCCAGTCATCAGAGACTTCGCTAATGCGCAATAATCCACTGCCGTTATCAAAATTATGCCAGTAACCTATTAATGCGTGACGAGGTAACGGATTGCTAATGTTTCCACTCGAACTTGATGAACTAGAAGAACTGCTCGATGAACTACTTGAAGAGCTTGAAGAACTACTCGAACTTGATGAACTAGAACTACTCGAAGCACTGCATGCCGAAACTTCTTTCCATGCCGCACCTGCACTATGGAAACGCTCAGGATCCGTTCCTAAACTCCACCATTTTGCACTGTATTTCACACCGTTATGAACCACTTCTGCACCGGCATTATAGGCAACGTTAATATCCCAAGCGGTTCCAGTACAATCATTACTGCTCGAAGAACTGCTTGAACTTGAGGAGCTGCTTGAACTACCTGACGATCCACATCCTGATACCTTTTTCCATGCCGCGCCAGCACCGTTGAAACGCTCAGGATCAGTTCCTAAACTCCACCATTTAGCACTGTATTTCACACCGTTATGAACAACTTCCACCCCAGCATTATAGGCAACACTTGCACTCCACACCGAGCCACTGCAGTTACCTGTAGAGCTACTGCTAGAAGAGCTTGAAGTTGAGCTACTGCTAGAACTCGAGCTACTACTAGAAGCTGAACTTGTTGAACTACTTGAGCTACTTGAACTACTCGAATTGGAGGATGAACTACTTGAACTAAAAGTATCACAAACACCGTTATCAGTCCAAGGGCCCCACTGAGCATTATTTGGTTGAGACTGAGTCCACCAATTCGCTTTGTAAGAATGATTTTGATACTTCACTTGCTGACCAGCAGTATACGTATTACCGTTTGCCCATTGCTGCAATTGATTACAATTCACAGCGTACGTTTGCAACGAAAATAAACACGCGGCAAGAGTAATCGCTTTTACTATTATTTTTTTTCTAACCATGATTAATTCCCCAAATAAATTCAACGCGGCGAATAAATTATATCCAACGCTCAAATCAAAATATGTAAAATCATTAAAACCATCAAATGAAACAAACTAAAGTTCATTTGATAGTTTTGATTGATAACTATTAGCAACTGCCTAAACTAGTCCAAACATCCAACTGTGCAGAGTTAGATGCGGGGTTGTTACCCGAAGTCCACCATTTTGCTTGATATTTAACGCCATCATATTGAACCTGCATTCCGCCAGTGTACACAGCATTAGCCCCCCAAATTGACAAAGACGATCCACAAGAACCTGTTGAACTGCTTGAGCTACTACTTGAACTCGAAGACGACGAACTACTAGAACTTGAGGAAGAACTAGAACTGGACGATGAACTACTTGAGCTTGAAGAAGAGCTAGAACTTGATGATGAACTGCTAGAGCTTGAAGAAGAACTAGAACTTGATGATGAACTGCTAGAGCTCGAACTAACCCCACAAATACCAATCAATTTCCAGGTTCCCCATTGAGAAGAAAAACGCTCAGGATCCGTTGCTTGATTCCACCAATTAGCTGAATATTTATTCGATTTTCTTTCAACAATTGAACCACCGGGATATTGTGCATTAGCATCCCAAGCAGCAACACCATCACAACCGGCACTTGATGAGCTTGATGATGAACTAGAAGAACTTGAGCTAGAACTCGATGATGAACTCGCGCCTCCAATTGCAATCATCTTAGTCGCCGTATTAGTGGCTCCTTCATTATCAGTCACTTTCAAAGTCACCGAATAAGTCCCCGATTGAGTATAAAACTGAGTCGGCTTTAAGGTATCGCTAGTATTTCCATTATCAAAACTCCATTCATAACTTTTAATAAAACCATCCGTATCTGTTGATGACATAGCACTAAGCTCAAAACTGGTTCCTTGAGCCACTTGATCCGGAGCATCAATCACGGCTATAGGTGCGTTATTATTTGAGCCGTTTAAGCTAAATAATACATCGGAACAAGCATAAAAAGCTTCTGGACTATCCGCACGTTGCCAAATACTATAAATAACGTGTCGACCTGATTTACCTTGAGGCATTGCGCAGTCAAATGAAGTCGTCGAATTATTTGCTGTTTCACAAAAAGGTTCCGATTCAAGATCACTCCACTTCAAAGGTTGTTTAGGATTGTAACCATTTTTTGTCACATACCATTTGTAATAAGTCGTTCTATGAGCAACATGAACTCGGTAATCAAGCTGAATTCTTGAGTTAGGCGCTAAATAAGTGGCTTTCCAATCATCTCTAGCCATATCTAAACCAGAAAACATCGCAATGTCAGCACTGCATAATTTACCATCTGGGATCAATGCCTGATGTTCTCCATTCGCCTCTATACGCCCTACAGCAGACCAAGTATAAGCGCCTGTTGTGCCATCTTTATCAAATAATGCCTGACATGCTGCGGTTTTTGCTGACTCTGGATTATCATCAAAACAATCCAAAATTCGACTCTTAGGAAATTGATTAGTCCCGTGACTAAAACTGAGTGTAGAAAAACAAATTAATCCCATTGCAATCGCATATTGGATAAATTTGAGTCTTTTTTTATTTAATTGAAACATCATATAACCTCATCATTGTTATTGTTTTATTAAAATGGAAAGCCAGGCCCTTACCAGCTTTCCGCCGTTTATATTTAACTAACATCAAGTGTATTATTGGCAAGAACCTAGGTTACTCCAAACTCCCCATTGACCCGATTGCTCAGGAGTTTGACCACCCCGTGTCCACCATTTATTACGGTATTTAATACCGCCATAAGCAACTTCTGTCGGATTTGCATAGGTTTGCGAGACTGACCAAGCGGAGATCCCCGCACAACTCGAGCTACTTGAACTACTTGAGCTACTTGAGCTACTTGA
>CAYZBK010000029.1:13033-25912 GCA_964476655.1 uncultured Kangiella sp.
CTACTTGAACTGCTTGAGCTTGAAGAGCTACTGCTAGAAGAAGAACTGCTCGAACTCGATGAACCGCCACCTGAACAAGTACCCTGATCAATCCAAGGTTGACCGCTACCGGTTGACTGCTCAGGATTATTACCAAGCGTCCACCATTTAGCTTCATAACGTGCACCATTTAAGCTCACTTGATTACCTTGAACATAAGTCGAGCTGCTACTCCATGCTTGTAGTCCGGTACAAGTATTACCACCATTGCCTCCACCGGAAGAACTCGATGAACTTGAAGAGCCGCCACCGCCTGAACCGCTAAAGTGAACATCCACACAAGCATAAAAAGCTTCAGGACTGTCATTACGTTGCCACACAGAATAAACCACATGTTTCCCTGAGCGAGTAGGTAAAGTACAACGGTGTGATGCTGAAGATGTTGGATTTTCAAACCCCGTATCACAAATTAAGGTTAAGTCACTCCAACGCAAAGCTTGGTTCGGATTATATCCACTACGAGTAATGTAATATCGATAGTACTTTGTTGAATGCGGTGCGGTATTGGTCCAAGTAAAAACATTCTCTCCTGCAGAAACTTTAGTTGAAACCCAATCATTTCGTGCAAGATCTAAACCTCCACCTCGGCCACCACTACAAAGCTTTCCATCAGGAACAACCGCTTGGTGATTGTCTCCTGCGGCTCCTTGCCTTACACCATTCCAATCATAAAACGGTTGAGTGCCTATGGCTGTTGCTGCTGTACAAGCTGCAGAATCAGGACTTTCAGGACCTTCCTGAAAACAATTATAGACACGACTTTTAGGGGTTGTAATAGTCCCATGAGATAAGCTCATTTGTGAAAATAAACTTCCACAAAACAACACCAGCAACCCACTTAACGCTTTTTTATTCAATTGCATAATAAGCTCCATTAGTTAGTTATTTGGTATATATTGATCGATTAACGTCAAATTGATCGATTAATATCAAAACAAATAAGCACAAACAACACGGTTGTTTGTGCTTAAAGTTTGCTACTTCAACGAGGCATTTAACTCATCACATTCTGCCGTTGTTAAGTTCACACCACAGGTGGCAATTTGATCTTGAGGTTTACCATCCGCTTTGTCACTGGTTAAACTATTACCCAAAATATGCTGAACAGCATTCAGATTATAGCCATTGTCTTGCTCTGCCATCCAAAAGAATATTCCAGCATATCCATTATCTTTTGCATACTGAGTTTTTAATGCTGACGTTCTTGGTGTTTCAATAGAAATAAACGAACCTAAAGAATCATTCACCAAATAATCGGCATTAGAGACTTTATCGGTATACAACGAATAACCGCTACGTGCATTGATATTTTTATCGAGGAAGTTTTGATACAAGTCATAACCTTCAACAACACCCGCTTCCCAAGTGCCAACACCTGCAATACCAAGGATCAAAGAACCACCAGACCAGCTGGCATCACCATAAGAAGTATCACCCGTTACACCATTGGTATATTCCGTAATATCTCCGGTATTCATAGCGCGAGAACGATGGTAATTTGCCACACCAACCATCAATTTATTAGCCGGTACGCCTTGAGCTTTCAGGTAATTCATCGTCCACTCAACGGAAGTCCCTTTAGCCGAACCAGTGGCATTTGGGTTGGTATAAAGCGGCGTATGATGAGTTAAGTTACGCTCCCAAGCCCCAGTAATATCGTAAGTCATAGCATAAAGCCTATCCATATATGGATGAACATTAGACCAAGTGATTTTACTTAATCGACCTTCACCTGCAGGAATTGCACTTGATAAACGATAATGTTTACCTGTTTTCACGCCTAACCAATCTAGACCCGCTCTGAGTTCTTGAACTAAGGTCGCATAATTAGCATTATCCGCATCACTAGCAACTCCGCCAATAGCACCGTCAGTTCCTGGATACTCCCAATCTAAATCAATGCCATCAAATTCAAAACGCTGTAAAAAATGAACCACAGAGTCTACAAATAGTTTGCGACGTGATGCATCTTTAGCCATATGATAATAACCTTCAGACAACGTCCAACCACCAACAGAAAGATCGAGTTTAAGCTCAGGGTTAGCTTCACGTAATTTGTATAACTCACGGAATACACCGCCAACAGCGTTAGGCTCAAGCTCATACATATCTTCTAAGCCCGTTAAACCAGTTACACCACTGCCTAAATTAGTCGCAAACGCGGCCCAAGTATCAGGGATCACCATCGCACCATCAGGCAACTTACTATTAGCACAAGCTTTTCTCATGGCTCCAGGCGCTGGAGATGGAAAACCATCAGGATTATCACTAGCCGCTTGATAACAGATACCAGCAAAACCATAAACAATACGGTCTAAATTTTTAACCGGAAGGTTCTTAAATTTATAACCTCTACCATAAATAGCCCAGTCACCAATGTAAGTCACCACTTCTGTGCCTGCATTACTGTTATAGACATTATGCTGTAAGGTCAACGATCCCGGTTTAATTTTAGAACCATCCGCTCCGTGATCAACATCTAATCCACCATGATCACCACCTTGGTCAGTTGCTGGGTTAATTCCACCCGGCTTAGCCGCAATTGATGACGTGATTGAAATGCGAGAAGCACTAATATTACCCGCCGATTTCACTGAACCTGCATTAGTATTGCCGCCCACAGGTTGCGCGGTTCCATAATCAATATCGTTTGGAATTGCTACAGGACACAAAGTATCATCAGGAACACCCACGGCAATCCATTTACCCGTAAAGGTCGGATCCATCGGAGGAATACCGTGAACTTGGCCGACAGCTTTAAATACGCCACCTTGGTATTTAACTAAGGCATCAGCCGCATAAATTTTGCCTTTATCCCATGCTGCAGCACACATTGGTACATCTGGGTAGACTACGCCACCACCTCCGCCGCCACCAGTATCACTACAAGCCGCTTCATTTGATGCTGACCATGCTGAGGTCCAAACTGAACCGACCCCAGGCTCATAAGCCCAAGCGGCTCCGCCACACCAACCAGCAACAGTACATTTGTAGATATTGCCATTATGCGCTACCGCATCACCCGCTGAATAAGCTGAACCTGATGTATAAGCAGGACACTCACTAGCAGGACTCGATGAAGAGCTGCTTGACGAACTGCTTGAGCTTGAAGAAGAACTACTCGAACTTGAGCTTGAAGAGCTGCTGCTTGAAGAAGAGCTACTCGAACATTCTGAAATCACTTCCCATACCGCGCCAGAACTGTGAAAACGCTCAGGATCGGTTCCTCGGTTCCACCATTTTGCTCGATATTTTACATTTTTATAAACCACCTCATTGCCCGCATTATAGGTCGAATTAAGATTCCAAGCAGTGCCCGTACATGAACCCGTTGACGATGAAGAGCTAGAGCTACTCGAACTTGAAGAAGAGCTACTTGAACTTGAACTTGAACTACTTGAGCTTGATGAACTACTTGACGAGCTAGAACTAGACGAACTGCTTGAAGACGATGAACTCGAACCGCTACATGCACCGTTATCGGTCCACGGTCCCCATTGTGCGTTACTCGGCTGTGATTGTGTCCACCATTTGGCCGTGTAAGCATTATTTTGATGTTTAACTTGCTGACCACCAGTATAAGTGGTGCCATTTGTCCAGCTCGATAAATTACTACAATCAGCAGCGGATGCGCTTGCTGAAAAAATTATTGAACCTAAAACAAATAAGGAGGTTGTTATTTTATTCATTTTAAAAATCCTCTATTTTATTTTTAAGGTTATAGTTAATTAAACGTTAAAGATCAGCCGCTTTTAAACGGCTAACCATTTGATTATGCAAAACTTTCATCTCGCACAAGTTTTCTGTTACTCAGTAAAATTTCTTTTATCCAGAAATCGCACAAACCAAC
The DNA here is from genome assembly GCA_964476655.1 of uncultured Kangiella sp. Lineage (GTDB taxonomy): Bacteria > Pseudomonadota > Gammaproteobacteria > Enterobacterales > Kangiellaceae. The sequence continues at coordinate 16,923 of CAYZBK010000029.1, forward strand.
TCCCAGTCACCATTTGCACCAGGAATAGCGGTTGTCCAATATTTTGCTTTGTAAAGATTGCTTTGATAAATCATTTGGTCACCACCAATCGCATGATCCGGTGTACCAGCCCAATTATTACGAGGCCAATTAGGGTAAACGTTAATGCTACTGGTATCAGTACTACAAGCAGAACTTCCTCCACCTCCTCCATTACCGCCACCACTCGTAGGAATACTTCCTTCAGGTAAACCTGGGTGCTCTTGTTTTAAAGCAAAAGAAGAATCACCTACTTTAACAATCCAATTAGAAGGCATAGAAATTGGCAAGTAATAATTCAACGCAATCTTCCATTCTGCACCGCTAGCCACAGAGCTAAACGAAGGAACGACTATTTTTACTCGATGGAAATTATTTTTAATACCACCCACATTATTGCCCGCAGGGTTAGAGCCATCACTAATTAGGGTTAAACCCGCACCTGTTTGGTCACTCATGTTATTGCCTGTTGTGGTCGCCATATCAAAAGTGATTTCCGTACCACCAGGCAAAGTCTCATTAGTATTGTTAGTAATAATCAAATCAGGATTGATTGGATAATTACCATCACCTAAAGCGAAACCTGTAAGTTTAACGGAAACATCAATTTGCTCAGAAGGCATCGTAACTTCAGCTCGGGTATTGCCATATTTTGAAGCAGAAGCAAACTTGGATGCCATTAACGAAACCAATGTCGAACCCATTTCGTACTGACTTTTAGCTGAGTTATACGCATAATCTCCAGCTAACTCCCAAAACATGATGCCGCCAATGCCTTGATCAATGACATACTGTGCTTTGGCCGTTATAGAATCTTCATCCTCGGTCGATAAAAAGACTTTTGAAGTGCTATTCCAAAGCCATGGCGTTTTCATAGTGCTGTCATAATGACGCGTATAATTGCCCGTTAAAGTCGCATTACCTAACTCATAAGAGGCCAAATAATCGCCCAATATACCGTCTTCAAGATTTTTTGCATGCCACATGGGGTTAGATCCCGCGCCCATTTCTGCACCATTTTCATCTTTGTCATGCCAGAGGTTATTAATACCTGTCGCGCCATTACCACACTTATTAACATTACCTCCGCCTGTGCCTTTCGGACAGTTAGCTTGATCAGGAAAAGCAGCGGTTCCCCACATGCCATTAGTGCCACCCTGCACGTCTTTCCAACCACGAGTGTAAAAAGGCACACCAATATTAATACGCCCTGCCGGCATAGATCCCCTAAAATAATGATAAGCCCAGTCGGTATTTAAATATCCGATGTTTTTATATTGAGCACCATAAGCACTCCACGCCTTCAATTCTGCATCTTGACCATTATCAAACAACGCGGCATTAGGACCAACAAATTGGTTCCATGCGCCATGTAAGTCATAAGACATGATATTGACATAATCAAGATATTTAGAGGGGTCCATTGCTTCCATTCCGCGCAATAAATAACCTGAAGAAGGTGATGCAATAGTTAGCATATAATGAGTACCATCAGCTTCACCTGCCGCATCTAATTTTTCACGTAAGACTTTAAGCAATACCGCATAAGAAGCATTTAGACCCGCTTTTCTAGCATTAGAAATACTAAAATCGAGTGGGTTACCTGCATCACGCATTGAAGTTGGATATTCGTAATCAATATCAGCTCCATCAAAGTCATATTTACGTAAAAACGCAACCACAGAAGTCGCAAAAGCATTAATACCAGAAGTGTTAACACCACCACTTGCCGTGGTTGTCATACTATAAAAACCACCCGATGCAACACGATCTCCGTTATCATCAAAATAACCGCCACTTTCAGCCCAACCACCAATTGAAATTAAAGTTTTCACATTGGGGTGCTGTTTTTTATACTTATTGATTAAATTAAAATGCCCTTTATAAGAAAAAGCCGGGTCCATTTCTGCGCCAGGTACACCAGGCCACTCCATACCAATTGCGGCATTAGTTTCAATTTGAGATCCAATAGAAACTTTATTTTGACTATCAACATGCGCAAAGGCGTAATTAATATGAGTCAATTTGGTCCATGGAATATCATTGGCCAAATACTTTGGCGTATCATTGGCTCCTGTTCGCCAGCCAGTAAAGTAAGCGATCACTCTTCGTGTTGCTGAGCCCATTTTTTCACGACCATCTGCATCATAAATTTTACAATAATCTGATTTGGTTCCGGGCGTAACATACAAACCTTCTGGTGCACATGCAGCCGCAGAAGTATTGCCACTTGAAGAACTTGAAGAAGAGCTGCTTGAACTTGAAGAGCTACTAGAAGAACTTGAACTACTCGACGAGCTTGAACTTGAGCTTGAGCTTGAGCTGGACGAACTAGAAGAACTGCTTGAGTTACTTGATGAACTAGAAGAACTGCTTGCAGAGCACTCCGCAATTGAAATTTCCCATGCGGCACCGGCACTGTGGAAACGCTCAGGATCTGTTCCTAAACTCCACCATTTTGCGCGATATTGGACCTCTTTATAGACAACTTCATCTCCCGCTGTATAAGCTTTACTTGTTGTCCAAGTTTCACCATCACAAAGGCTTCCGCTGGAACTACTTGACGAGCTGGAACTTGAAGAACTAGAAGATGAACTACTTGAAGAACTTGAACTACTTGATGAGCTAGAACTAGACGAACTAGAAGTGCTTGAGCTGCTACTCGAACTACTACAGGCACCATTATCAGTCCATGACCCCCATGTTGAATTTGTTGGTGCTGATTGCGTCCACCATTTGGCGGTATAGGCATTATTTTGATATTGAATTTGTTGACCACCAGTATAAGTGGTTCCGCTTGACCAAGCAGACAGCTGACTACAATCAACCGCAAACGCATTCGTCGAAAGCGTTAACACTCCCAACAAGGTAAGACGAGGTAATATTTTCATTGTTTTTTCCTACTTTTAAATAGTTTTAATTGGCTTTAAACCAATTTTTAACCACAAAAAATAAGCTGCCTGACAACAAACTAGGTAGCCTAAGAATCAGGCTATAAAATATAAATCCTTTTATACAATTATTTAAATGACATCTTCGACATCATTCGAACAAGAAATGAATTGCACACCCAATAAAAAACATTGAGCGTGCAAAGTGATAGTTAATTTTAATTTACTGCTTTAATTAACTCACCGTCAGCGGTATCACCGCTCAATTCCCAAAACATCATTCCACCTAAGTTAAGATTGTTTTTATAATCAACCTTAGCTCGGATTGTGGCAGGGGTATCATAGCTCCACCAATTGCTACCGCAATGTGCATAAGCCGTTCCTGCTAAAATAGCCGTCACAGGACATGTACCTTTTAGAACTTTGTAGTCGTTTACACCGGCTTCATAAGTCCCTTGTGCTGGAGCCGTTGCCGTACCGCCAGGCTCTCTTTGAGTTACCCCAGTCCAACCTCGACCGTAAAAACCGACACCTAAATAGATTTTTTTCGATGGTACACCCGCGGTTAAATAAGCTTGAATAGAAGCGTCACCATAAAACTTATCTTTACCATCATCTGTCGGCATGCCATCCCAAGCATAAAGTGGTGAATGCATTGCAGTTGGACCCGTTTTGTCCCAGCCACCAAAGTAGTCGTAGGTCATAACATTATAAAAATCAACATACTGCGAAGCTTCTGCATAATTTGCCGCAGCAACTTTTGCCACATTAGCGGGCACAGCTGCGGTAATAAGCTCGTCACCAAACTTGTTACGCATTGCACTCATCATGGTGGTAATAGCAGCAGGGCCACTGGTATCGCAAGATAGACCACAAGCATTAGGATATTCCCAATCTAAATCTATGCCATCAAACACACCATCCCAACGAGAATCATGAACTAAGTCATAACATGATTGAGCAAAGGCATCGGCATTTTTAACAGCTTGACCAAAACCGCCAGACCAAGTCCAGCCACCAAATGAGAAGAGTACTTTCAAATGAGGATACATTAATTTAAGTTTTCTCAATTGGTTAAAATTACCACGTAATGGTTGCGACCAATTATCAGCAACACCATCAATACTTTCTGCAGCATTCATAGCTTTATCATAATCGGCATAAGTATCACCAATCACACATTTACCATTAGTCACATTGCCAAAGGCATACAATAAATGGGTCATTTTAGCGGCTGAACCACTGGTGTGAATATTTTTAACTTGATAATTTCGAGCATAAATACCCCACTGTACAAAATAACCAATGGTTGATCCTTTTCCCGTGTAAGGGTAAGTCACAACAGGACCGCCTCCACCATCACCACCAACCGTTACGGCTTTGGGCGCTGAACTCGTACACATGCTGCCATTACACAATTGAACAACAATATTACGAGTTCCAGTACCACCAACAGTCACTTCGCCACTGCCACTTTGTGCACTAGAGCCACTTCCAGCAGTTAAATCACCAGAAAAAACTTCCGTTCCATTGTCTAAAACCTTCCATGAGCTCCCGTTAACACCCCACCACATTGTCCAACTAACGGTAAAAGTGGTTGTTGATTGAGGAGACGATATAGTATTAATATTAGGTGTTCCAGGCGCAACGTTTGGAGTGCTAGAACTTGAAGAGCTTGAACTTGAATTTGAGCTAGAACTCGAGCTGGATGAGCTACTTGAAGAACTACTGGATGAACTGCAAGCTGACACTTCTTCCCATGCTGCACCTGCACTATGGAAACGCTCAGGATCTGTTCCTAAACTCCACCATTTAGCTCGATATTTAACACCATTTTTTACAACTTCATTGCCCGCGGTGTAAGCCGTACTCGCATTCCAAGCCGTACCGCTACAATCATTGCTTGATGAAGATGAGCTGCTTGAACTTGATGAACTGCTACTTGATGAGCTGGTACTTGAGGATGAAGAACTGGAAGACGAACTGCTAGTACTACTTGAACTTGATGAACTTGATCCACTACATAACCCATTATCAGTCCAAGCCCCCCATTGGGCATTGCTCGGTTGAGATTGCGTCCACCATTTAGCGGTATACGCATTATTTTGATATTTGACTTGTTGCCCACCGGTATAAGTGGTGCCATTTGCCCAGCTCGATAAAGTACTACAGTCAGCAGCAGAAGCGCTTGCTGAAAAAATTATTGAACCTAAAACAAATAGCGAGGATGTTATTTTATTCATTGTAAAACCCCTTTCTATAATTTTAGGATGTTTTGAATCTTTAAATTTATAAAATGCTTTAAGATATAAAGCATTATTTAAATTCTCCCATTCAAAACTAGAAATAGCAGCCAAATAAATGACCACCATGATAGTTCACTTCACTTATGTAGTGTTTCGTTATGAAACTTAGCGACGACGTTAATTATTAAAGGTATTTTTTGATTAAATAGACAGTCGTAATTTACTCGACAAAAGAGTCTTATACGGCAAGCAGACACACGGAGTAGTTGAAAAAGAATACCTCCCCAAATTAAGGGAGTAAGAATGAGTTGATACAAACAACTAGCAATAGCTAGCACAACAACATTGACTTGACTGTGGTTATTCATTAGTTAAAAACCTTTAACTAACGCATCAAAGCGTTAAGTGGAAATTGTCGCTTACAACGAGCATTCCTTTTGCTCTGCTACAACTTTATTTCCAAAATAGTCGACCTTTGATATTAAAAGATGTGACAACTAGCTGTAATTAAAAGTTTTTGGGTGACCAAAATGTCTACTTTTAATTAACACTTAAGCTATCTTTTACAGGTACAGCTGAAAGAAAAACTATCCAACCAAACTAACATAAAAAAAATAGGCTAGCAATATAAGTAATTGCTAATTTGCAAAGTAATTCACAAAAAAAACAAACCTATCTCTCAATTTTATATTGCAATAACGTGGCAAGCCTTTGCAGGCTTGGTTTAAGGGGGATCACAAAAAAATAGGTCACTAATATCAATTAACCATTCAATTTATATGGTTAATAACTAATCAATTTTGCGATATTTGATTTTCACTGGTGCATCAGCACTCACACCTAATCGTTTTTTACGGTCGGCTTCATAATCAGCATAATTACCTTCAAACCACACCGTTTGGCTATCACCTTCAAAGGCAAGAATATGTGTTGCCACTCGATCAAGAAACCATCGATCATGAGATATAATCACTGCGCAACCAGGAAAAGCCAGTACCGCTTCTTCTAACGCTCTGAGTGTTTCAACATCAAGATCATTGGTCGGTTCATCTAATAACAATAAATTGCCTCCGCTTTTTAACAGCTTCGCTAAATGCACCCGATTACGTTCTCCACCCGAAAGATCTTTAATAAATTTTTGTTGATCGCCGCCTTTAAAATTAAATCGACCCACGTACTGTCGCGATGAAACCTGATAATTACCAACAGTAATCGTATCAGAATCATTGGAGATCTCTTGCCAAACTGTTTTACTATCATCCAAACTATCTCTAGATTGATCCACATGCGCAATTTTGACGGTTTCACCAATTCTCAACTCCCCAGCATCTGGTGCCTCTTGATTAACCAGCATTTTAAATAGCGTGGATTTACCCGCACCATTGGGGCCAATAATGCCAACAATTCCACCTTGCGGCAGATTAAAACTTAAATCGCTCACTAAACATTTGTCGGCAAAACTTTTTTGTAGATGATTGGCTTCAATCACTAAATTGCCTAGGCGAGGACCTGGCGGAATGTATAAATCTTGCGTCTCATTTCTTTTTTGAAATGTTTGGGATGATAGTTCTTCAAACTTAGCAATTCTCGCTTTGCTTTTGGCTTGTCTACCTTTGGCATTGGAACGAACCCACTCCAATTCTTCTTTCATTGCTTTTTGATGCGCAGATTGTTTTTTTTCTTCCATCGCTAAACGGTTGCCTTTTTGTTCTAACCAAGAAGAATAGTTCCCCTCCCAAGGAATACCATGTCCGCGATCTAACTCAAGGATCCAACCTGCAACATTATCTAAAAAATATCGATCATGGGTTATCGCTACCACTGTGCCTTTAAAATCTTGTAAAAATCTTTCTAACCATGCGACAGATTCTGCATCTAAATGATTCGTTGGTTCATCCAATAACAACATATCAGGTTTAGATAATAATAATTGGCACAAAGCCACTCGACGTTTTTCACCGCCCGATAAATGTTTCACATCGGCATCCCACGGTGGAAGCCTTAATGCTTCTGCGGCTTTATCTAAGAGCCTATCAACCTCCCAACCATTCACCGCTTCTATTTTGTCTTGAAGATCGGCTTGCTCTTTTAATAACGAATCAAAATCAGCTTCTGGATCAGCAAAGGCATTATTCACTTCATCAAAGCGATTAAGAATTTGTTTTATTTCTTTAATACCTAACTCAACATTACCTTTAACATCTAAACTTTCATCAAGTTGCGGTTCTTGCGGCAAATACCCAATATTAATCCCTTTAAGTGGTATGGCTTCACCTTCAATATCATTATCAAGCCCCGCCATAATTCTCAACAAGGTAGACTTACCAGAACCATTAAGACCTAAAACACCTATTTTGGCTCCAGGAAAAAAACTCAAAGATATATCTTTAAGGATGGTTTTTTTAGGGGGAACAACTTTACTCACCCGATTCATTGAATAAATATATTGAGCCATGTATTTTTCCTGTTTTTGACTATTGCCTTTATAGCGACATTATTTCATAATTCCGAACTTCATTCAGTAGATACTTGGGTTATTCTTCTATGATTATTATTAAAAAGTTACCGATTCGATCAATCAGCAGAATAAGTCTTGTCGGCCTTTTTTTATATTCTAGCGCTTCAATTATTCTTGCTAAAGAAGTTAATAAAGAAAACAACGCTCAAGTCATGGTGGAATTTAATGCTAAACAGTTACAAAATAAATTACATTCCATTGAATCTTTTAATAAAATTGATGATAAAACACAATTCATTCAATTAATTATAGCGGTCAAAAAAAATACTCCAACATTATCTCAATGGTTAACAACTAAGGATAACCGACAATTACTTACCTGGTTAATTGAACAGAGTGAAAATAAAAATATAACATTAGCCAAAAAATCAATTGAAGCAATGCGCTTTTTTATTGATATTAATCAGGCCAAAATACAGCTTGGAAAATTAACCATCACTAAACGTCCAGAGATAGCAATAAGTGCATTAACGGCATTAGCCAATTCATCATTGCAAGGTAAAGAAATAATAACACTGTTTAAAAAGCAACTAAAAAATGCTAATCCAGAAATAGTCATGGCATCAATCACCGGATTAGTTAAGAGACAAAAGAGAGATGAAATGAGTTGGGCATTAAAAATACTTAAACAAAAAGACAGCCGAATTAAAAATCACTTTGCGCAATTAATTTATAACAAAAATAAAAAGAACTTTGCTAATGTATTGCAATTGCTAACAAAAGATCCCGACCCGCTTGTCTCTAATTATGTTAAAGAATTGATCAAAGAATAACCTTATTACCGGCGTTATTTAATGCGAAGAAAGTTAACCAAATTTTAGGTAGTTTCCACTCATTATTTTTTCTTAATACGCTTCCAGACTTCATGTTCCATTCTAAGGCCATTTTCCCAGCGAGATTTATACCAAAGATCTCCATCAAATCGATACTTAAATGTATACAGTGTTCGGCCATTTAAATCATAAGAAGTATAAGTTGGTTTTTCTGAATAAATCTCATCCGTATATGAATAACTCCCAACTCCTGAAGCCCAAAACTTCCCCTTTGATAAGGTAACAAAACTATAATACGTGTCGGATAATACAACTATCGATTCAAGTTTTAAATTTTCATAAGAATGGGTTACATTTTTATCATCAACATACTCTCCAGAAACCAGTTGCCAAGAACCCATAAATTGATTCGCCTGACAAATTGTTGAAAATAATATGAGGGTTAAATGTATTATTATATTTTTCATTTTTTGTTCTTCCTAAAAGTGATTGGGCGTCTTAATTTTAATCGTTAAATATGGTTGTTTAAATTCAAACAAATATT
>CAYZBK010000029.1:26012-29803 GCA_964476655.1 uncultured Kangiella sp.
AATATTCAATATTTTTTCTCATTTTTTTAAGCTGTCCATGTTTAGTTTTTTTGTCCACCCGTTTTATTTGAGAACTCTTACTGGGTTTAGTTGATCTTCTTGCTTTCGGCACTTCACCGGCTTTTATGATTATTGCAATAAGACGCTCGATAGCATCCTGTTTATTTCTTTCTTGCGTGCGAAACTTTTGAGCTTTTAATACCAATACACCTGCAGCAGTAATTCTTGAATCAGCTTGATTAAGTAACCGTTTTTTATACAACTCAGGTAACGAAGATTTTTTTATATCAAAACGACAATGAATAGCAGATGAAACTTTGTTAACATTTTGACCGCCAGCACCTTGAGCGCGTATAGCGGTTATTTCTACCTCATCTAAGTCAAACTCTATGTTGTTGGTTAACTTCATTGTTATTGATTCAATACTATCGAAGGATTTTAATAGAATTATTCAACCGAATAATTCCACTACTTCGAGGGATAAGATTCATACCAAAAAGAATGCCCTCTTTTGTTTTTCTATAATCGCTCAAAGCTTTTAGCGGTTGTCCATTCAAATTTTTTATGCCTGTTTTTGGATCAACTGTTGTTAGTATACAACGACTGCATTTTTTTACCACATCAAATTCTATTTCACCGATACGAATTTTTTTCCAATCATCTTCTTCATAAGCTTCACAACCATCTATCACAATATTAGGACGAAAGTTCAATAAAGAAACAGACTTTTCAAGCCGAGAATTTAATTCATTTAAAGAGGCCTGTGAAATAACTAACAAAGGAAAGCCATCAGCAAAACTAACTACATCGCCAGCTTTTGAAAATTCTTTATCACTTAAACGCGGTTCTTGATGGTTATAACGAACAAGCTTTACCGGTAAATTTAAATACAAACTAAACCAATCATTAACCAATTTTTTTGCTACAAATGCACGACACTGGTCTTTCCAAATTTTAACTGGGAAGGAAGACTTTAAAAAAGACTCTTCATCTATAATCAGTTCTGAATGATTATTTACCACCAGCTTTATTTGATGTTCAACCAACTGTACATTTATCAGTGCGAGCTGCGGGTATTTTCGTTGCGTTACAAATAATCCATTTTCATCAACCAACATTATTAATCGGTCATTATTTAAGCCGTACTTTTCTACTTTTGATTCATTAAGGCGAATCCCCGCTAAGCTTTTTATTGGATAAATTATAATAGTTGATAGTGTTACTAATTTTGACATTATAATTCCCTTAAACGGTTTATTTTATTCCAATCGTGAGACCTTTTTATTTCTTCTTTATTTGTAATGGATAAACTAGATCCTCCAACCCATTCACTTTTATTTCAGTGGTTAATTGCAACAATTCTCCTAATGCATTATCAGGAAAACCTTGCCGAGAAAACCAAACCAAATACGGCTCAGGGATATCAATTAAACACTGCCCTTTGAATTTTCCAAATGGCATGATTGAATTAGCGACTTTTGTTAAATTATCTTTATTGTACATTAGCGTCTTTTTTTAGATTTTTTGGACTTTTTAGCATTGTCTCTTTCAGCTTTAAGCCTCTGTTTTTCTTCAACTTCTTTTAGTTCCTTTTCTATCATAGAGGGTCTTTCTAAGCTTATAGCACCCATTGAAAAATTACGGAATTCATGAATAAATATTTTACACGTTCGGTCTAAATCGATTCGTCCTCCCGATTGTAAACAACCTCTTCTTAGACCAATGGACTCTAACAATGAAAGAATATCATTTTCTAGATGTTCTAATTGAAAGTGCTCTTTAAGTCGTTCAGGATAATACTGTAATAAATACTCCGCGGCATAATAAGCAATATCATCATATTCAAGTACGGTGTCTTTAATTGCGCCGGTAATAGCTAAACGATAACTACTGTGATTATTTTCTATTTTTGGCCATAAAAAACCCGGTGTATCAAATAGAATAATGCCACTATCCAAATCAATACGCTGCTGTCTTTTTGTAACGGCAGGCTCATTACCTACTTTTGCAATCGTTCTATTGGCCAAAATATTAATAATGGTCGATTTTCCAACATTAGGAATTCCCATAATCATTGCGTTAATAGGCTTTTCTCTTTTTGCATAGTCAGGAAAAATTTTATGGCACAAAGCACTGAGCTTTTTAACTTGTTCTGGCTGTTTACTCGATATAGGTAATGATTTTGTCCCATGCTGATTATCAAAGGCTTGGCACCATTGTTTTGTTATTTCTGGGTCCGCTAGGTCACTCTTATTTAATACCCTTATTACCGGTTTAGTATTGGTAGCTTCAAGTAATAAATTAGCCACCATCGGGTTAGTGCTACTATAAGGAATTCGTGCATCAACCACTTCAATCACTAAGTCAACCTTAGGTAATGCCAGTTTAATTTCTTTTTGGGCTTTGTGCATATGCCCCGGATACCACTGAATAGTCATAGATTTTGCCAAATAAGTCGTTTAATACAATAATTATCCTAGAATTATACTTCAAATACAAAATTAGAAGGACTAGAAATAGTAAATGAATAAATTTATGCTAAAGTTAAGATAGTAGGTTAATTTAAGGTACTAAAAAATGGATAGTGAAAGACGCCAATTTCAACGTGTTAGCTTTGACACAATCGCTAATCTTAGTAAAGATGACCAAACTTTTGCTTGTCAAATAATTGATTTATCAATTCATGGTGTACTATTACGCACTCATGGTGTTGTTCATTCTAAAGTAGGGGCAGTTTATAATCTGGAGATCCCGCTTTCTGATCATCAAATTACCATTAAAATGACTTTAAAGCTCACTCACCAACATCCTGAGAATTTGGGTTTTGTTTGTCAAAACATTGACCTTGATAGTATTACTCACTTACGAAAAATTATTGAAATGAACAGCGGTGATGCAACACTCTTAGATCGTGAATTTTCTTGCCTATTAGATTCTTAACTCACTATATAATTTTAACACTATAACTCGCTTAATACGGTTAAAGCGTCTTGTAAATTATTAACCCCAAAAACTTCTACGCCATCAATTTTATTCTTAGGTAAATTCGCCTTTGATGTAATCACTCGCTTAAAGCCATGTTTTTTTGCTTCTCTAATTCTCTCTTGTCCATTAGGCACAGGACGAATTTCACCAGCAAGCCCAATTTCACCAAAGACAATTAAATCTTGAGGTAAGACTTGGTTTTTTAAACTTGATACGATCGATAATAATTGCGCTAAATCGGCACTAGTTTCCATCACACGTACACCGCCAACCACATTTAAAAATATATCTTGATCGTGACAAAAGATGCCGCCATGTCGTGATAAAACAGCCAGTAACATGGCTAATCTATTTTGATCTAAGCCAACGGCCACACGTTTAGGATGGCTGCCTTGAGAATCATCTACCAATGCTTGAACTTCAACTAATAATGGACGTGAACCTTCCCAGGTAACGGTTACTACACTGCCTGAAGAGGCTTGTTGAAATCGCGACAAGAATATAGCTGATGGATTTTGAACTTCTTTAAGCCCTTCTTCACTCATGGCAAAAACACCTAACTCATTAACCGCACCAAACCGATTTTTTACCGCCCTAAGCATTCGATAGCGTCCATCTCTATCACCTTCAAAATAAAGTACCGCATCAACCATGTGCTCTAATACTCTAGGCCCTGCTAGCGAACCATCTTTAGTTACGTGACCAACAACAAAAAGTGCGATGCCTTTTTGTTTAGCAAAACGAACTAGTTGAGCCGTACTTTCTCTCACTTGGGCAACGCCACCCGGTGCTGATTGAAGTGATTC
>CAYZBK010000030.1:0-29687 GCA_964476655.1 uncultured Kangiella sp.
TAATGTGCGAACCTGTTGTTACTATTTTATTTTTTTTGATTTCTTTTTGCTTTAAAAAATGATTTGAGTAAATCTGAGCAGGGTTGTTTTAAAATATTTTCTACAATTTCAAGCTGATGATTATGAGCTTTATGCTGTAATAATTGATGTACGCTTCCTGCTGCACCTGTTCGAGGATCTTTTGTGGCAATGACTACTGTTTTTATTCGAGCATGTACCATAGCCATGGCACACATAGCGCAAGGTTCTAAGGTGACGTACAAGGTTGTGTTGACTAAACGATAATTGTTTTCGAATTTTCCTGCATCACGCAGTGCAATAATTTCTGCATGAGCACAAGGATCATGATTTAGAATTGATTGGTTGTATCCTTGTCCAATGATTTGATTATCTTTAACAATCACTGCGCCAACAGGCACTTCATCAAATGATTGAGCTTTTTCAGCAAGTGAATAGGCTATTTTCATCCAATGGTGATGATCATTCATAAAATAATTAAACCCTTATTAGTCGATTTTTTGCTGTTATTCCCACTCAATGGTTGCTGGTGGTTTAGATGAAATATCATAAGTGACTCTTGAAATTCCATCAATTTCATTAATAATTCGACCTGAAACATGCTCTAAAAAATCATAAGGTAAATGAGCCCAACGCGCGGTCATAAAATCAATGGTTTCTACTGCTCTTAAAGCAACAACATAATCATATTTTCTTGCATCACCCATAACTCCAACAGATTTTACTGGTAAAAATACGGCAAAAGCTTGTGAGGTTTTGTGGTATAAATCATAATTATATAACTCTTCAATAAAAATGTTGTCTGCAAGACGTAAAAGATCGGCATATTCTTTTTTAACTTCGGCAAGTATTCTAACGCCTAACCCGGGCCCTGGAAATGGATGACGGTATAACATGTCGTAAGGTAATCCTAATTCCAAACCAATTTTTCTCACTTCGTCTTTAAATAATTCACGTAAGGGTTCTACCAGTTTTAATTTCATGTCTTTAGGCAAACCACCCACATTATGGTGAGATTTAATCACATGAGCTTTACCCGACTTTGCACCAGCGGATTCAATAACATCTGGGTAAATTGTCCCTTGAGCTAACCACTTTGCATTGACTAATTTTTCTGACTCGGCTTGAAAAACATTAATAAATTCTCGGCCAATAATTTTTCGTTTAGCTTCTGGATCGACTTCGCCTTTTAAAGCATTTAAAAACTGATCTTCTGCTTCAACCTTTATTACATTCAATCCAAAATCAGCATCAAACATGTCCATCACTTGTTGACCTTCATTTAAACGTAACAAGCCGTTATCAACAAATACACAGGTTAATTTTGGACCTATAGCTCTATGTAATAACATAGCGGTTACTGATGAATCAACGCCACCAGATAGCCCTAAAATGACTTCATCATCACCTACTGCTTGTTTTATTTCTTGAATGGCATTTTCGATAATGCTGCCAGCAGTCCATAATTTTTCACAACCACATATCGTAGAAACAAATTTTTCTAAAATACGGCCACCTTGAGATGTGTGTGTTACTTCAGGATGAAATTGAACGCCATAAAATCGTTTTTCTTCATTTGCCATAGCGGCTAGAGGTGCGTTGTCTGATTCACCAATGGCAACAAAACCTGGTGGAAGTTCAGTGACTTTGTCACCATGACTCATCCAAACATCTAACACGCCTTTTCCTTGTTCAGAATGATCTTCTATGCCATCAAACAAATTGGAATGTGCAGCATGGCGAACTTTTGCATAACCAAATTCTCGCTTATTAGAGCTTCCAACTTTTCCGCCTAATTGATGTGCCATTGTTTGCATTCCGTAACAAATACCTAATACAGGCACATCTAATTGAAAAACAATATCATTGGCTCTTGCTGTATCTGAACTGGTTACACTTTCAGGTCCGCCAGATAATATAATGCCATCTGGTTTAAATTGTTGAATGATTTTTGCATCAAGATCATAAGGATAAAGCTCACAATAAACGCCGAGTTCACGCACTCTGCGAGCAATCAATTGCGTATATTGCGAGCCAAAGTCAAGAATAAGAATTTTTTGTGCATGGATGTCAGTTAATAAATCTGAAGACATTAGGATTAAAACCTTTAAAAATAGCTATTTAGTTGATTGGTAGTTAGGCGCTTCTTTCGTAATTTGAACATCATGAACATGACTTTCTGCCATGCCTGCTGCGGTGACTTTAACAAATTCGGTTTTACTCCGGTAAGTTTGCATGTCTTTGCAACCCGTTAAGCCCATTGAAGAACGTAAACCACCTAACATTTGATGAATAATTGCTCCTAAGATGCCTTTGTATGCAACTCGCCCTTCGATACCTTCGGGAACAAATTTATCGGCAGCATTGTTCGATTGAAAATAACGATCTCCAGAACCATGTTTTTGTGCCATAGCCCCCAAAGAGCCCATACCTCGATAAGACTTATAAGAGCGACCTTGATAGAGTTCAATTTCTCCGGGAGCTTCTTCTGTACCGGCAAACATAGAACCTGCCATAACAGAATAAGCGCCAGCAGCTAGCGCTTTACACATATCACCCGAATAACGAACACCACCATCAGCAATTAATGGTACGCCTGTGCCTTCTAATGCTTTAGCCACATTATTCACCGCTGAAATTTGTGGTACCCCGACACCTGTAACAATTCGAGTGGTACAAATTGAGCCAGGACCTATTCCAACTTTTATTCCGTCAGCTCCAGCGGCCACTAAATCTTTAGCGCCTTGTCCTGTTGCCACGTTTCCGCCTATCACTTGAATATCAGGATAGTGCGTTTTTACCCATTTCACTTTATCTAAAACACCTTGCGAATGGCCATGGGAGGTATCCACTAAAATAATGTCAGCCCCGGCTTTAACTAATGCCGCAACACGGTCTTCTGTATCAGGGCCTGTACCTACAGCGGCTCCAACACGTAAATGACCTAAGCTATCTTTACAAGCATTTGGTTTGTCTTCTGCTTTTTGAATATCTTTAACCGTATACATGCCCGTTAGGCGGAAGTCTCCATCAACCATTAACACTTTTTCAATTCGGTGTTGATGCATTAAATGAAGTACGTCATCAGGTGTTGCTGATTCAGTCACTGTGACTAAGTTTTCTTTGGTGGTCATTACGGTGGTTACAGGTTGTTCAAGTTGTGTTTCAAAACGAATATCACGACTTGTGACAATCCCGAGAAGGTCGCCATCTTTAACTACTGGTAAACCGGAAATTCCATATTGCGAGGTCATTTCTTTTAATTGACCAATTGTGGTATCTGGCGTCACGGTTATTGGGTCGGTCACGACTCCACTTTCAAACTTTTTGACTTTGAGCACTTCAGCAGCTTGTGATTGAATATCCATATTTTTATGAATAAAACCAATGCCGCCTTCTTGAGCAATAGCAATTGCTAAGCGAGATTCGGTCACTGTATCCATAGCCGCAGAAACTAAAGGGATATTAAGACTAATATCACGGGTTATTTTAGTTTTAAGATCCACCATATTAGGCAGAACTTGAGAGAGAGCAGGAAGAAGTAAAACATCATCAAATGTGAGAGCTTCTTGAGTGATTCGCATTATAAATTTCACCGTTTCGAGAAGGGCTTATACAGCCAAAGCGGGATTATACAGAGTTTTTGTTTCGAGTAACAATTATTTTTTACCTTATTTTTATTGCAATTCACTGTTTTTGTTGGTGAAATAGCACTGTACAATATTCGTATTAGCAATTAAATATCATAATATTGAGTCATTCTCCATTTAACTTATCAATGGCCTAAAAGTATCACTATGAGAAAACCTTTTTTACAACCCCAACAAACTTCCACGTCATTAAACCGTCAAGTGATGACGGTAACTCAACTCAATAAAAAAACTAAAAATTTAATCGAATCGGAACTCGGAAGTGTTTGGCTAGAGGGTGAAATATCTAACTTTATTCAAGCCGCTTCGGGCCACTGGTATTTTTCTCTTAAAGACTCAAACGCACAAATAAAATGCGCTATTTTTAAATTTAAAAACCGCTTAGTTAATATGTCACCTAAAGAAGGCGATAAAGTTGTTGTCAAAGGAAAAGTTAGCCTTTACGAAGCTCGAGGCGACTACCAAATGATTGCTGATTATATGGAACCTGCAGGGCTTGGTAAATTACAACAAGAACTTAATCAATTAATTAAAAAGTTAGAGCTCCAAGGATTATTTTCTGCCGAAAATAAAAAACCATTGCCGTTTTTACCTAAAGCGATTGGTTTGGTAACATCGCCTTCTGGTGCGGCGGTGCATGATGTTATCGCGGTATTGCAACGCCGTTGCCCAATGGTTCCTATCATTATTTATCCAACTCAGGTTCAAGGGAAATTAGCCGCCAACAATATCATTTTGGCATTGGAACAAGCTAAAAAACATAATCAATGTGATGTTATTTTAATGACTCGAGGAGGTGGTTCTCTCGAAGATTTGTGGAGTTTTAACGATGAAAAATTGGCTTATTTTATCGCAGATTATAACCTACCAATTGTAGCAGCCATTGGACATGAGGTTGATGTTACAGTAACCGAGCTTGTCGCAGATTTACGAGCAGCTACGCCATCGGCGGCGGCAGAATTAATTGCCCCTGATCAACAAAGTTTGTGGCAACGATTAGATATCGCTAAACAAGCGCTTAGTGATGAAATTCATCATCAATTAAACCAATTACAAACACGTTTAAATATTGCTCGGTTAAGGATGAAAGCGCCCGAACATCAGTTACTTCAACTCAGTAATCAATTACACTTGCAACAACGACAACTTCAACAATCTTTCTTACAACAACTCAATGTTAAAAATAATCAACTACTCAAATTATCAAAAGCATTAACCAATTTACATCCTAAAGAAAAGCTGATTAGAAACAAGCACAACTTAGAAAAAATTTCCTCTCGACTATTAGCTGTCATGCAAAAAATCACGCAACAAAAAACCACTCAATTTATGCTGCTAACTAACAAACTCGATACTTTAAGTCCTTTATCAACTTTATCCCGTGGATATTCTATTAGTCGAGACAAAAAAAGTTTAAATGTTATTAATAAAGTTAGCCAAGTCACAAAGGGGCAAACGTTATCTATTATATTATCGGACGGTGAAATAGATTGTCAGGTTAAATAAATGCGGCTATTCAAAAACTTTATTTACAGATTGCAGGGATTTCTTCAGGGGGGAGTGGTTTTGCCAAAAAGTAGCCTTGAATAAGATCACAGCCATTTTTCTCTAAAAAATCGAGCTGCCACTGATCTTCAACACACTCGGCGACTAATTCTAATCCTAATGAATGCGCTAAAATAATTGTTGAACGAACTATTCCTTGACTCGCCTTGTCAGTTTCTAGCTTACTAATAAACATGCCATCAAGCTTTAGTGTATCTGCAGGGAAATCTTGAATATATTGCAATGAGGAATAACCTGTACCAAAATCATCAATCGCAATTCTAGCACCTAACCCTTTTATGGCTTTTAAATTTTCAATGGTTCTTTCGGTCTGCTCTACAAAAACTTCTTCGGTAATCTCAATTTCAATTTGAGCAGCTTTAATATCATTAATGATAATTTCTGTTTTTAAATGTTCTAATAAAGTACTACTAATTAAATGCCCTGCAGAAACATTGATAGCAACCGTTAAATGCTCAAGCCCTTGTTTATTCCAAATTTTTATTTGTTTACAAGATTGAGAAATGACCCAAAGATCAATTTCTTTAATCAAACCGGTTTCTTCTGCAATAGGAATAAATACACCTGGTGATACGTTTCCAAGCTCTTCATTTTCCCAACGTATCAATGCCTCAACATTGCTAAAACTATTTTTTTTAAGATTTTTTTGAGGTTGATAAACTAAACGTAATTCTTTCTTTTCAATGGCGCTTCTTAAATTAGCTTCAATGGCTAATCTTTCCAATGAAGTATTATTCATCTCTTCAGAAAAATAACTGAATTGTCCGGGGCCTTTCTTTTTTGCATCATACATGCTGATATCGGCATTTTTTAATAATGTTTTATCATCTTCACCATCATCAGGATAAATACTAATACCAATGCTTGTTGAAACATGCAAGATGTGATCTTGCAATTTAAAAGGTTTTTCAAAACATTTAAGAACTCTTAATGCTGAACGAACAGCATCTTTTTTAGAAATTAAATGATCCAACAAAAAAACGAACTCGTCGCCACCTAACCTCGCCACAGTATCGCTATCTCTTGAAACCTTTTTTAATCGCTTGGCGACTTCCTTTAATAGCTGATCACCATTTTGATGACCAAAAGTATCATTAATCACTTTAAAACGATCAAGATCTAGAAATAATAAAGCTAAATTTCCTTTCGCCCTAGATGCTCTAGTAATCGTTTGTTTTAACCGATCAACCAATAAATAACGATTTGGCAAGCCCGTTAATGAATCGTAATGCGCTTTTTGAAACAGTTGTTTTGTTCTTACATCAACCAATTGTTGTAATTGCTTTCCACGACCTGTTAGTTCTTTTTCTCTTCGTTCAACAGCATCTAACACTTGATTAAAGCTTTCACTTAAACGCCCTATTTCATCACTTTTAGAAGAGTTTAATCTTTTTCTAAAATTACCCGATTGATAAATAAGTGTAATGCGTCTAACCATTGAGCGAATAGGATAAGTAAGCCATTGTTGAAAATAATCAGCCAATAAAAAAGAGATTAGCAATATAAATAAAGCTAGAACAAGTAAAAAAGTAAGGTAAGCAGGTTGCTGGCTAAAAAGTTTTTTAAGGTCATAAATCACATAAACATAACCAATTTTTGTTGTGGACTGAAAAATAGGCTCGGCAATGATTAGTTGCTCTTCTGTTTGTAGCTCTAATTGAGAGATTTTCATTTGAGGTAAGGGTAAACCTTGCTGGCTGGTGTAAAAACCTAACAAGCTTTCATCAACAAGCAAAATTGCGGCTTGTTCAACCTCATAAAACTTAGAATATTGCTTAATAATTTGATTAGCTAATTGAGAATCGGCCAATTTAACCGCTTTAATAGACTGTAAACCTATCATTTTCGCTTGCAGGCTGGCTTTTTGTATTGTTAATTGTTCAATATGTTGAACAACAAAAAATTTAAGATAACCAGCAACAATTAGCAAGCTAATAGCGATTATAGTAATCATCATCAATGCTAGCTTCGTTCTAAAGGGGGATGTTATTTGGTTATTCGCCACAAAAATATCTTTTAAGATCACCTCAAATGTGAGTTGATTTATAATCAACCTAGACTCTATTAAGCATAGTCAAAATTTAGCTAAAATGAGGAAGATTTTTAAAAAAAGCGATTTAAATGCCACTCAGGATATGAAATGTCGATAATCATTAAAAGAGCGTTAAAGTAAGTTCTTTAGAAGTTGTATTTGTGTGGTTTTAAAAATGAGAGTATGTACTAACATTCAATATTTGCTTTTAAAACAATCTTAACGCAAAGTGATGCTAAATACTCATGCCGAATGGCTGTTTTTGCTCTTATCCTAAACTCAGATTATTTACCTGCAATCATCATTTCAGGCAATAACCAAGAACCCGTTAACAGGCTACTGCGCTGATCATAATCATTACCTACTGCAATCACATTAGCAAACATTTCTTTTAAATTACCGGCAATGGTGATCTCTTCAACAAAATACTGAATTTCACCGTTTTCTACCCAAAAACCTGAAGCGCCTCTGGAGTAGTCACCAGTAATCATATTGACACCTTGCCCCATCATTTCAGTAACAATTAAGCCCTTATCCATTTTTTTTATCATTTGTTCAAAGTTTAAAGCCATGCTTGAAACGACTAAGTTATGAACTCCTCCGCTATGGCCTGTTGGTTGCATTGATAATTTTCTGGCTGAATAGCTATTTAACAAGTAGCTTTCTATTCGTCCATTTTCCACAATGAACTGCTCTCTAGTCGCAACGCCTTCATTATCATGCCAAGCGCTGGCTAATCCATTTTTAATAAAGGGCTTTTCTTTCATGGAAATAAAATCTGGAAAAATTGGTTTGTGTAAACTGTCTAATAAGAATGATGACTTTCTATAAAGACTCGCTCCACTAATTGCACCTTTAAAATGCCCAATCAATGTGCGTGACATTTCTGGGGTAAACAAAATTTTTGCCTTTTGTGTTTTAAGTTGTCTTGCATTTAACCGAGAAAGCGTTCTTTGAGCTGACTTTTCTCCCACGGCTTTTGGCGACTGCAAGTCCTTCGCATCTCGGCTAATGGTATACCAATGGTCTCGTTGTTTTCCTATTTTATCTTCGGCCAATAACACACAACTCAAACTATGACGCGTTGAAGGTGTTGCGGCTTTAAAACCATTAGAATTAGTGTAAAAACGGATGTTTCGATGGCTGTTAAATGACGCACCTTCACTATTAGAAATTTTTTCATCAAAACTCAATCCATAAGATTCACATTCCAAGGCTAATTCTTTCGCCATGTCAGCATTAATACCCATTGGGTGATCTAATTCTAAATCTATCGATTGTTGCGCCATAAATTCAAGATCAGCCAAACCAGAGCAACTATCGGCTTGAGTATATTTAGCAATATTAAGTGCGGCATCAACGGCTTTGTGGAGCGATTCTATTGACAAATCACTAGTACTCGCAGTGCCCTTGTGCTTACCTAAGTAAACGGTAATACCAAAACTATTATCGCGA
Source organism: uncultured Kangiella sp. (assembly GCA_964476655.1). GTDB lineage: Bacteria > Pseudomonadota > Gammaproteobacteria > Enterobacterales > Kangiellaceae. The sequence continues at coordinate 8,722 of CAYZBK010000030.1, forward strand.
TTATACTCTAATGTCTCTATTGTTTGATTGCGGACCGAAACACTTAAGCCAATGTCTTTACTCACTCCAACCTCAGTTTGAGTCGCGCCTTTATTTTTTGCATAATCAAGAAGCTCACCACAAGTGGTTTCAAAAAAGCTAATTTCTTGATTAACATCCATTTGGTCGGCGGAGGTGATTTGTTGATACTGTTGCTTCATGTTATTCCTAATAATATTAATTCTTTTCAAACAATAGTATTTTATGATCCAATATCGTTTAAATAGTTTTTCATTTTATTAATTGCAATTAATTTCTTTTTTTCATCTTTAGAATTTTTTATATTTCTTAATAGTTGTCTTAATATTTGTCTTTCTAATAAAAGGTTTTTCTCTAACATTTTTTCAATGGTTGCTTCACCATCATTCAATAAGTCTAAAATAGTTTTATCGAAAGGAGTGGCCTTTTTAACTAAACTAGCTTTTGATTGCGCCTGTAAAACTTCTCTAATGGCATTTTCATCTTCCTGCCGCAAGCATTTTCCTATAAACATAAGATGTCGTTTTCTTGCTAGGTTGGTTGTCATTTTTTTGTAGTCTAATAAACTTTTTAATGTCACTTCGGCAAGCGGTAGTTCGGCCAAATTTTTAGTCGACAATTCTAAAAGTGTTTCACCAAATTTTTTGATTGCAATGGATTCATTTTTTTGTTGTGTCTTACTAAAATAATCAGGATCATTTTCTTTACGGTTAAATTTTTTAATCGCCATTAGTTAGTTCCACCAACCGTTAATTCATCAATTTTTAAAGTCGGTTGGCCAACACCAACGGGAACACTTTGACCCGCTTTACCGCAAACACCAACACCGTTATCTAACGCTAAATCATTACCGACCATACTCACCTTCTTTAACACATCAGGTCCACTACCAATTAAGGTTGCACCTTTCACCGGAGCTGTAATTTTTCCATCTTCAATTAAATAGGCTTCACTGGTTGAAAAAACAAATTTCCCTGAAGTAATATCGACTTGCCCTCCACCAAAGTTGGGAGCATATAGTCCTTTTTTAACTGACTTAATAATATCTTCTTGTTCACTTTCTCCAGCCAACATATATGTATTGGTCATGCGAGGCATAGGTAAGCAAGAATAAGATTCGCGTCTACCATTACCAGTAGAAGATTGATTCATTAAACGCGCATTTTTTTTATCTTGCATGTATCCGGTTAATATTCCATTTTCAATTAAAGTGGTAACTTGTGATGGCGTACCTTCATCATCCATCGTTAAAGAGCCACGTCTTGATTGAATGGTGCCATCGTCAACAATGGTGCATAACGGTGAAGCCACTTGCTGTCCTAATTTTTGACTAAACGCCGATGAGCCTTTGCGATTAAAGTCTCCTTCTAAACCATGACCAATCGCCTCATGCAATAATACGCCTGGCCAACCTGCTCCTAATACTACAGGCATAATTCCAGCAGGTGCGGCAATCGCCTCTAAATTAATAAGTGCTTGATGCAATGCCTCATCAACTATTTGTTGCAACAAAGCATCCGTTAATATTTGATACGAATCTCGTCCACCAGCACCAGAACTACCCCTTTCAGTTTTACCATTTTTGTCAACAATGATGGTTACATTCACTCTCACTAACGGTCGTATATCACAAGCAAACGTGCCATCGGTTGCACACACTAGAATTTTTTCATAAACCCCTGATAAAGAGGCAATCACTTCCCTAACAGCAGGATCAGACTGCCTAGCTAACTGATCAAGACGCTGTAGGATACTCAGTTTCTCTGATTCGGTTAAGCTCATTAATGGATCATATTCACTATAACGCGTTATTTGACCAGAAATAGGCGATAATTTAATAATCGCATTTTCACCAGCAACGGCAATCGAACGAGACGCATAAGAAGCCTGTTGTAATGCTGGTAAGTTTATTTCTTCTGAATAGGCGAAGCCGGTTTTATCTCCACTTAAAGCTCGAATGCCAACGCCTTTGTCACTACTAAAGCTTGCATCTTTTACAATGCCATCTTCAATCATCCAAGATTCGTGGCGACTTGTTTGAAAGTACATTTCTGCAAAATCAACTTTGTAAGACATTATGGATTCTAAAGTTGTCACCAAGTCGGCTTTACTTAAACCACCTTGAATAAAAAATTCATTGGATGTATCAATTAATGATTGTGACATATAGTTTCCGCGAGATTTTTTAGAGTCTGTTCGATGTGATTAAATGTTAATACAATTTTTATTGTTTTTATTATATACCCATCGCCAATCAAGATGCAGTTTTTTATTCAACATATATCATCTCAGAAGTGAACCCATGGTTAATTCTAATACTATTTTTTTGTTGTAGAACCTGTAATATTCTTATTACTTATATTCGAGTTATCTTCCATTTTTTCTTCCGCTTCATATTCAACTTTAAATTTCTTTTTCGAAGTATTAATTTCTTCAACCTTAACATCATCAAAGCTACCATGAACTCTATAATTAATTTGTGTAGCCACTTCAATTGCTGGCTCCATAATTTTATTCAAAAGATACACAATAATGCCCGTAGTTGGTTCAACAGCCCATGCAGCCAACACCGGTAAACTGGAAGTTAAATGGGGTGTAATAACTGCATATTGCTCAATAGATTCGTTCTTTAAATTAGTTGAGCCAAAAACTTTAACGTCAGCGACATTACCTTTTATTTTTAAATTTTCAGTTGAAATGATCCCTTTGTCTAATTTAAATGAGCCGCGAATAGAATCGTAAAAAAAACCTTTTTTATATACATCTTTAAAATCAAAGGTTAATTTTCTAACCAATGATTGCAAATTAAACAGTGAAAATATTCGACCTTTCTCATCACTGATTTCGCTTAAATACCCCTTACCTAATTTTAACTGTGCAGTACCACTAGCCAAGGTATAATCAAAATCCCAAGGTGCGCCACTCCAAGACAGTTCGGAAATTAGATTGCCTGAACTGTCTTCAACGCCAACATCAACATCCCATTTGCGTAATAGCTTGCCAACATTGCTACTGTGTAAATTATATTGAATACTGGTTGACTGAATATTACCGCTATCATTTTTCCATACGCCAGATAAAGCAACATGATGCTGTTTTTTCTTTGAACTAATAGCAGAAAAATTCAACTGATCTTTTTTATGCCTTAACTGAATAGAAAAATTTCCATAATTAACTGATTGAAAAATACATCGTTGACACAAAACATCTATATCAATAAAATCTTGTGGTAACACTTTAATCGATTTTTCGGGCGAACCATTAATTAATTTAGCTCTCTTTGTTTCTGTTTGAGTATCTTTTTTATCATCCGAAAAAAGTGTCGTTTTAAAATCTAAATTCACATCTTTAATTGCAAACTCCCAAGCTTGATTTTGAGGCATCCTCAAGGAAAAATCACCTTTTGTATTCTTTAATTGTAAAAACCATGCTTGATCATATTTTTTTTCTATATGTAGCTGGCTGTCTTTAAGATTAAATAAAGGTGTACTAAGATCTTTAATATCTAAGTCTATTCGATTAAAAACCAACTCAGAATCACCTTCTGTTTCATTACTCGAATTAATGTTTTTAATAAAAGATAACCAACTAGTTAGATCACTCTTATTCAAGAGTCCATCAATATTTAATCCTGTTTCTAGATTTTCTTGATAAACTGATTCTTTATTTATGAAAAAATTACCTCCGTAATTAATTGCTGGAGTATTCCGCTGAAGTTTTTTAGTATTTTCAATATCATCCCAATACCAATAACCTTCAATATTTTTCCATTTGATTTCACCTACTGAATGTTTAGCTAGTTCCAAACTAATAAACATTTCTGTCTTTTGTTTTTTTGTTTTACCTAAAATATTCGGTAAATTAAATGCCAAACCTGACAAGTTAGATTGAAATAAAACGTTGGTGATACTTGGTTTGTCAAATGAGTTAAATTGTATAACAGAAGAAAAGGTTGTTTTCCCATCAAAATAAGGTTCGACTTGATTAGGAACTAATGCATTTAGCCCTTCTGCGGGCAACTTTCCATCAATATTAATGGTTAAAACAGGGGAATTGGCTTTATTATCCCCTATCAAATTAATATCTAATGTTTCTCCATAAAAATTGGCTTGCAAGTTACTGTTACTAATCCCCTCTTCATTAAATTTTATAGCGCCTTTAATATGGTCGATATTAAAAATTGCATTCTTAATTGAAGAATTTTCAGGTGAGAACTCAACTTTTCCATTGAGTTTCGCCTTGCTATTTTCTGATAATGCAATTTGTAATTCTATAGAACTCGTTAAATCGCCTTGGTAATTGATTCTTTTTAATGCTGAGGCAATTGTTTTTATTGAACTTTTCGCAATAAAATCTCTTGCAGAATTATTTTGGCTGTCGACCTTGAGTGATAATTTAAGGATTGGAGTTGGCAACGATAAATCATCAATTGTGGCCTTTAAGAAATCGATCTGATTTCCATGAGATTCGGCCTGACCCGTTGTAATTTCCATACGGTTGCCTTGAAATAATAGTTTTGCATCAAGATTTTTTACTATAGGCCAATCTTTCAAAAACTTGTAATTTGTATTTTTTGTTTTCCCAAATACAACAAACAACCCATTAGGATTCGCATAAGGGAATTCATTTAAAGCCCCCCTAACCACTGTTTTTATTAAAGGTAAGCTCCCCGATTTAATACTTTCATCTAAGTAACTCACTAAATTATCAGACATAACACCTACAGGCAAATACAATGATTTATTACTGCCATTTAAGTCATGAATTTCTGTGTAAAGAGAAAGTGAAGGAACATTGTCTTGATGAAAATATTTTAACTTAGCTTGTAATGTTAAATCTTTATTGGATAAGCCCAGACTATTGAGATTAAGACTTAATTGATTTTCTTCAGTAAAAGCCCAAACCAGATCTGAGCTTAACTGATTAATTTTAATGGGATCGCGAAATACATCAGGTAAATTTAGTTCAGTATCATTAGCCCATAATTTTCCATGACCAAAATATGATGTAAATTGAAGTTTGCCTGCCAAACCGTTAGCCCTTGGGATATTATTCCAAGGTCGGTAACTTAAACCAGAAAAACCTATAATAGTTAGTGGTGATTGCCACACATCATTATATTTATTAACATTAAACTTTAACTCTTCAAGCGTTAATTTAAAGTCTGCATGTTTCAAAAAATCGGCATATTGGGAGTTATTATCTATAACAACTGCGAGGTAGTCTGTTAAAGGTTCAATGGCTAAACCATCAATAAAAGCACTCCAATTTAAATCATTACTGGAGGTGTTTTTATACCTTGCATATAAACTAGATTTTAAACTATTATCCTTTAATTTTATATTTTTTGAGGCTGTCTTATCTTTGAACGCTTCTTTTATTTTTTCTCCAATACCCATTGTGTTAGCATTCATGGTGTCGGTATCGGCCGTGACTATCTCGGCAGTCTCAATTTTGCCAGTCTTAGTTTCGTCAGTCTCAGACTCTGCAATAAGTGTCTCTGCAATAGTAGAATCGGCAGAAACTGTGTCGACTTTCACCTGATGAAATGCTAAATAACCTGATTGTTTCTTTTGATGCTGCCACGATGTTAAAGTAGAAAAATGGTTTGTTTGAGTATTGGCTAAATGATCATTAGACCAAAAAAGATTATTTACCTCAATTTGACTATCGACCTTCTTCCAGTGTTTATCGCTCCATGTACCCCAAAGTCGCCAAGACAATTCGCCCTCTGATGGTCGTCTGACAGGAAAAGAGTCTAACCAGGGAATTTTAGCAATATCAATGTTTGATCCTTGAAGGTATACATTTGAATAACTCTTTTCGTTACTTGGATCTCCATGCAACTCGGTGATTAACTTAATTTTACCTGCATCCGTATATTCTAACTCGCCAGAGAGTTGATGAACATTTTCAAATTTTTCAACTTTCAGTTGATTCACATGATATTGAAACTCTGTTCCTCTAAGGGTAAACAATTTTAGACTCGAGTCAGTTAGTAATATCTTCTTTTGTGCAAACAGTGTATCGATTAGATCTTGGCTTATAGTTTCAATAGATTGATTATCATTAACCACATCCGTTGTATCTTCAACAATTAGTCTGGTGTCCAATCTAATACCCAGTTTACGGTCAAGGTAAAAACGTAAATTTGCTTTATCAATTAAAATTTCTTGCGTTGAAAACCGTCGATTCCAAACAGAGTGAATAATATTCACATATAAAGACAGCTCTCCAATTTCTACAATATTATATTCACCATTTTTTGATTTTATCTTAAAATCAGATAACGCTATCACCGGGCCTTGAGTACTCCACTTAGCAGAAATTTTTTCAACCTCAATATTAATGTCATATTTTTCTTCTACCCATTGAATTATTTCGTCTTGATAACGGTCTATTTTTGGTAATAATAAACCAAGAATAATATGCAGGATTGCTGAAAAGATAATTGTTGCCGCTAATAACAACCAAACTTTATCAATAACAAAAGTTAAAGCTCGCGTTAAGCGTTTTGATTTATTTTTATTTTCAATATTAGATTTCATATTAAATTAAAACCACATCAAATTGCTCTTGTCGGTATTGCTGTTCAACCTGAAATCGGATCGGTTTGTTAATAATTGATTTTAATTCTGCCAACTGATTTTCTTCTTGTTCAAGCATTCTATCAACAACAGCTTGCGAAGCCAGCACGAGATATTTTTTTTCTTTTCCCGTAGTGGCTGAACGGTGAAGCTCTCTCAAAATTTCATAACAAACGGTTTGAGCACTTTTTATTTTTCCTCGACTATGACACGTCGGGCATGATTCACATAAAATCTGCTCTAAACTTTCTCGGTTTCTTTTTCGAGTCATTTGAACAAGGCCAAGTGGTGAAACAACAGAAATATTAGTTTTAGCATGATCTTTATTGAGTGATTTTTCAAGTTTTGAAAGCACTTGGCTCTTATGTTTTTCTTCCTTCATATCAATAAAATCGACCATAATCATTCCGCCGAGGTTTCGTAATCTTAATTGCCTCGCTAAAGTTGATGCGGCTTCTAAATTAGTTTTAAAAATAGTATCCTCTAAATTTCTATAACCAACAAATGCCCCAGTATTGACATCAATTGTTACCATCGCTTCTGTTTGCTCAATCACTAGATAACCTCCAGATTTCAATTGAACAATTTTTTGCAACGATTTTTCTACTTCATCTTCAACCTTGTATAAATCAAACAATGGTCTTTTATCTGTGTATAACGATACATTTTGAGTGAGATTTGGAATAAAATCATTTATGAATTCTAGCAACTTCTGATGAACTGTTAATGAATCGATATTTATTTTTTCAATGTTACTAGGCACCAAATCTCTAATAAATCGTAGTGGTAGATCGAGATCTTCATATACAAGAGAAGGCGCCTTAGCTTTCTGTATATTTAGTTCGATTTTTGACCACGTTTTTTTTAAAAAAAGTGAATCACGAATTAGTGCATGTTTATCTGCACTTTCAGCCACTGTGCGTACAATATATCCAAAGGAATCATTTTTGTCCTTTGTTAAAATTTCTTGTAAGCGTGCTCTTTCGCTTTCATCATCAATACGTTGAGAAATTCCGATATGATTATTATCAGGAACCAGTACTAAATAACGAGATGGAATGGTTAGATTTGTCGTTAATCTAGCACCTTTATTACCCAGCTCATCTTTTATTACTTGCACTGTAATCGTTTGACCATCATGCAGTAAATCACTAATCTCTGCGCTTTCCATGTCAGTTGATTGTTTATTATCGCTTTTAGATAAATCAAATATTTCTGTTGCATGCAAAAAAGCAGCTCGCTCCCTGCCAATATTGATAAAAGCGGCTTGCATGCCTGGTAATACTCGTATCACTTTACCCCGGTAAATATTACCGACTAAACCTCGGCTAGAAGCTCGCTCAATAAATAATTCTTGCAAGATGCCGTTTTCTAACACGGCGACCCGGCTTTCTTGAGGTGTTATATTTAATAAAATCTCTTCTTTCATTTCTGCTTCATATTTTCATTTGATGATAAAAATGAATTCAATAATAAGGTCGTTTCATATAAAGGTAATCCTACAACGCCGGAATAACTTCCGCTAATTTTTTTGACAAAACTTGCGGCAAATCCTTGAATAGCATAACTACCCGCTTTGCCCATACACTCAGCACTATTAACATAGTTATTAATCTTAGCTGTTGTAAGTTTGGCAAAAGTTACCTCTGTTATTGATAATGATTGGCACATTTTACAACTGTTTTTAATCGCGACACTGGTTATTACTTGGTGCGTTGTATTTGATAACAAATTTAACATTTCAATAGCATGGTTTCTGTCACTTGGTTTACCTAAAATTTGAGCATTTAATATCACGCTAGTATCTGCAGCAAGTAATGGAATATCCAAGACTCTTTCACTCTGCAGCCAACCAGCTTGCGCTTTTTCGGCTGCCATACGATTAACATAATCGACAGCATCTTCTGATGGGCGAGGTGTCTCGTCAATATCGACAAAAATCGATTCAAAATCAATATTGATCTGTTCTAATAACGATTTCCTACGAGCAGACTGAGAAGCCAGATATATATGAGTCATCTTGATCTACTTATGTTTTCACAATGGGGTCTACAATCACAATAATTGTGACTAATAGATAGGCTAAAGGTTCTATAATTAGCAAAATTTACGTCTAATGTCTCTTAAAAGAATGAAGATCCAAGGCCAAAATAGTAATGCGCCAAGTAAAGGAGTCCAATAGGCAATACCACTATTAACCGGTCCAACAAAACTTCTAAGTACAAGGCTTAATAACATATGAATTCCAATCACTACCGATATATTGATTGATTGTTTCCAGCGTGGAAATAATCTTAATCGATGGTAGGTCACTTGAATAAGATAAGCGACTAAAGCAAGACTCATGGCATGAATGCCAAATAAAGTACCATAGAGTACATCAACAAAAAGACCAACAGTCCATCCGACTAAAACCCCTACACGGCTTGGCACCGCCATCACCCAATATACTAAAACGAGTGCCACCCAGTCTGGAGTAAAAGACTTGATCAGCGCTGGCATAGGTAAAAGATTCATAAAAATAGCCGCAGCAAAAGAAAAGAAAATAACAAAACGTCCTTTTGATTCTGTTTTAATCATTATTTTAGATCTCTTTCGAATGATTCGGTCCAAACTAGCAAGACCGAAGAAAGTTGCTCTAATTTAGCAATTGGTTCAGCGGAAATAATTGCGTAAGCTTTTCCTGGATCATGAATAACTTCAGTAACTATAGCTACGGGATAACCTATCGGAAACTTATCACCTAATCCCGAGCTTATTAATGTATCACCAAGCTTAATATCGGTTGTATCTGTCACATTACTTAAAAGTAACTTATTAATTTGACCGGCGCCAACAGCTATAGAGCGTATATTATTTCTCACCACCCTTACCGGAATAGCGTGACTTGAATCTGTAATCATTAATACACGAGATGTTGTAGCAAATACATCAACAATTTGCCCCACGATGCCATTCACGCCGATAACCGTTTGCCCTAAATACACATCATCAAGAGAACCTTTGTTAATGATAAATTCTAGACTAAAAGGATTACTATCAATTTGAATGATTTCAGCTAATAAACGTCGCTCAAAAGTTTTATTCTCCGTGCCTAACAAATTACGTAAACGAGAATTTTCAGCTTGCAAAGCAATAAATTTTTGTAACTGTGCTTTTAAAATATAGGATTCATCTTTTAGTTGTTGATTTTGAGAACGCAACTGTGATCGACTAATCAATGACTCGCCCCCCCAAGAAAAAAACTCTTGAGGAATATCTGCCAAATAAACGATTGGACTGATAAAAGTCCCTAATGTTGATCGTAAGCCTTCTAAATGTTTTTGGTAATGATCCACAAAAATTAAAATGCTCGACAGTACTACCACTATAAACAAGCGGAAAGTATGGGAAGCGCCCTGAGAAAATAAAGTTTTAATTTTGTAAACCTTTAAATAATTATTTGTTTAAACACATAAAATTTTCATGCTTTTATTTTAGCTGATTATCAATTATGGCTCAAAATGAATGCTATTTTCACTGAATCACTTCATTCAGTATCGAGTAGCAATAAATATTGGCTACCATTAAGTCTCTAATACCACTTGCGCCACGGCGTAATCTTTTTCATCACTCAAAGATAAAAATATTGAGTGAATAGCATGAGCATCAACTCTTTTTTTTGTTTCACCATGCAACACTATCTCAGGTTTTCCATTATCATTATTGACGACCTCAATCATTGGAAAAGTTACCCCTTCAACAATGCCTGTACCTAACGCCTTAGCAAAGGCTTCTTTAGCTGCAAAACGTTTGGCTAAAAAAGCCGCCTGATTTTTTAAAGCTAAAAACTTTTTAAGTTCATTTTCATTAAGAATTTTTTTCGCAAAATCATCGCCATGCCTTAATAATGAAGCTTTAACTCGATCAATTTTAACAATATCAACACCAATGCCAAAAATGCTCACAAGCGAGCCTTTTGCATAATGCTTTTCATATCGGCTACCGCCTTTTCCAAACCGGTAAAAATAGATCGAGCGATAATAGAATGACCTATATTTAACTCATAAATATCTTCTATTGCCGCTATTGCGGCTACATTATGATAATGTAAACCATGCCCTGCATTAACGATTATTCCATTACTTTTAGCTTGTTCGACTGCTTGTAAAATTTTCTGTAAACACGCTTGCTGCTCAACACAATTAGATGCATTAGCATAATGACCAGTATGAATTTCAATGTAAGGAGCATCCACTTTATATGATGCTTCAATTTGACTTTCACTTGGATCTATAAATAACGATACCTTTATTCCATGCTCTGCAAGTTCACCACAAACCCGCTTAATTTTTTCAAAGTTAGCAACAACATCTAAACCACCTTCTGTCGTGACTTCTTCTCTTTTTTCAGGTACTAAACAAACATATTCTGGTTTTATTTTTTTTGCAATGGCAAGCATTTCATCAGTAACGGCCATTTCTAAATTAAGACGTGAATTAATTACCTCTTTAACCAGTTCCACATCACGATCTTGAATATGTCGTCTATCTTCTCGCAAATGGATCGTAATTCCATCTGCACCACCTTGTTCTGCAATAAGAGCTGCATGAAAGACCTGAGGATAATCCGTTCCACGTGCCTGACGCAAAGTAGCAACATGGTCTACATTAACGCCTAAATAAATTGGGTTCGTTTTTTTCATGGAGTTAAATTCCTAAACTAAAAATTAATGTGATACCCATAATTTTCTACTTTGTAAAGGGGCATTTCCAATAACTTGACGAAGTAATAGCTGAGTAATTTGTTGACAATGTTTTTTCATTTCGGGTTTGTATTCCCCATTAGCCAAACAAAGTATCGCCGTTCCATTAAAGCCATTGTTTACGGAACTGAGCTCACTGATTGAATTCACCCTCTTCGATATTACTTCAAACCCCTTATCAATTATAAAATGATAATTCTTATCTGTTTTAATGGCATCACCTTGGATATCAATATCCCAAGGTGGTGCAAGCCCTAGCTCTGTTAACAAACCGATTTCAAAATTACGCAGTATTGTTGAATAGTCATCAGATGTTTGCAACAATTCAATAGTCTTATGGTACAACTTGAATAAACTATAAAACTCTTGCCATTCATGCAGAGAACGCGTCAAAAGTTCATTGACATAATAGCCGCATGTAAACGATTGACTCGATAGAGGATTTGGTAAATTAACTAGCTCCACATCACATAAAACTTTTAATTCACCACGCCCCGAATATTCCATTTTTAATAAATTAAAAGGTTGAAGAATAGCTCTTTTAGCTTGAGAGTTTTTTCTTTTTATACCTTTTGCAATTAAACTAAAACGTCCATAACTAAAACTAAATACGTTCAACAATAAACTTGTTTCTTTAAATGATTTTGTGTGCAGGATATATGCTTTAGTCGTTATATTCTTCATTTGAATAAACCAACATTATTGATTTCTTTCATCAAATCCTAGTGAGCGTAATGCACGTTCATCATCAGCCCAACCGTCTTTCACTTTAACCCAAAGTTCTAAAAATATTTTTTCACCAAAAATCTCTATCATATCTTTTCTTGCATCGGTTCCTACTTTTTTAAGCCGACTGCCACCTTTGCCAATCACTATCGATTTCTGCCCACTACGCTCAACTAAAATTAAACCATTAATTCTTAATAGGCCTTTTTCATCTATTTTAAATTGTTCAATTTCAACGGTAATAGAATAAGGTAACTCATCACCAAGTTGCCTTATCAATTTTTCACGAATAATTTCTGCCGCCAAAAATCGCTCACTTCGATCCGTATAATAATCTTCAGGAAATACAAAATCATTTTCTGGCATATATTCAATTAATAATTGTTTTAACTCGCTGACTTGATCACCTTGCAATGCTGCACCAGGAATTAAATGTTGAAAATTATGTTTTGCAGATAAAACTTGTAAAAAAGGCAATAATTTTTCCTTGTCTTTAATTTGATCAATCTTATTCACAAATAAAATAATCGGTTTGTTAGTCCGCTTAATGTGTTCTAAAACTAATTCATCATCCTCTGTCCATCGTTCTGGTTCTACAATAAAAACAACTACATCAACATCCGCAATGGAACTTGTAGCGGCTCTATTCATCAAACGGTTAATCGCTCGAGCTTCTTCTTTATGAATACCTGGAGTATCAACATAAATAAGCTGTGTCATACCGGTAGTATCAATCCCCAAAATTCTATGGCGAGTTGTTTGAGGTTTACGCGAGGTAATACTTAATTTTTGCCCTAGCAAATGGTTTAGTAAAGTTGATTTTCCAACATTTGGTCTACCAACAAAAGCAATAAAACCGCAATGTTTTAAGTTATTTTGGCTATCTGTATTTTGATGTTTATTTGATGATGTCATTGATTGATTAATTAACCTTTAATTTTTTCATTGTTTGGCAGGCGGCATCTTGCTCAGCATTACGTCGACTATTTCCTGAACCTTCAACACTAATATTTTGATAATCTAGCTTACAGTTGACCCAATAGGTTTTAGCATGATCTTTACCGGCTTCTTTTACAACCTCATAATTAGGTATGGCATAATTTCGAGCTTGCAACCATTCTTGCAGTTTTGTTTTTGGATCTTTATCGGCCATATTTAAGGTGATACTAGAAAGTTTACTTTTATATAATGTTAAAATATATTCTTCCGCTTTTTGATAATTACTATCTAAAATAACGGCTCCAATTATCGCTTCAAAAACATCCGATAAGATTGAGGCTCTTCTAAAACCACCACTTTTTAGCTCACCACTTCCAAGAATTACGAACTGGCTAAACTCTAATTCATTGGCAAGATCCGCCAGAGCTTTTTCTTTGACTAAAAAAGAACGTAAACGGCTTAACTGTCCTTCATTTGCTTTAGGAAATTTTTGATACAGAGCTGTCGCAATAACACTACCTAAAATAGCATCACCTAAAAACTCAAGTCGTTCATTATGTTTGTGGTTTGCACTGCGATGAGTTAAAGCTTGCTTTAATAAATTAACATCATTAAAAGTATATTGAATCACTTTTTGTACTAATTCAACATTCGTCTTATTTGGCATCAGGTTATGACTACGTTATTGAAAATAGTTCAGATAGAACTATTGTTTACGGATTTCTTCATTGAATTCAACAACCGCAAAAATATTACTCATAATAGGTGTTTTGACTTTATACTTCACCAAAATATATTTTTCACCCGTTCTTGCGCGCTTGGTTTTAAACGAATTAGCACTAATGGTACGCACGTTATTAATGGTCATTCGACCTTGAATACTACGCATAATGGCTTTATTTGACATATTGGCAAATTCTCGGCTATCAACGACATCTTGTAAGGCTGATTTTACTGTGCCGTGCTCTGCATAAATAGGGACAATTTTAAAGGCTAACATCGCGATAAAACCAATCATACCAACCACGGTTAACCAGCCCCACATGGTGGCTCCATTCTGATGAGCATTGTTTAGCTGCTTTATATTATTCATTTTATTGCCTCAACTCAACTTGACTTAATAACCTAATACTAGCATAAGTTAAGTTATTTAATCTCTCCCACTCGACTCAAATCAACATTAGTAGGGATCCAACTGAAAAATTTATTTTTAAAACCAAATTCAAAATGCATCCAAATACTCACCGCATGGCCTACTAAGTTTTCTTCAGCGACAAAATGAGTAGTATGCCAATAGCGACTATCTTTGCTATTGTCTCGATTATCTCCCATCACAAAATAATGTCCCATAGGCACTTTAAATATTGAATCTTGATATTTTCTTTCTCGAGTTAACTGAGGCCTATCAGGATTATTCAATATACCATGTCGCACACCATCAAGATTTTCAATATATTCTACATTAACAATTCCAATCCCTGTGTTAGGGTTAGTATCAATATATCCTGCACCAGAAACGGCGACTTTAGGGATCAATCTTTTATTAGGGCAGTCTTTTTTTGCTGTTTCTGGAGAGCAAAAAGGAATAATGTAAAGTTGTTTTTCTTTGGTGTAAATCACTTCGTCACCAGGTAAACCGATAACTCGTTTAATATAATCTTCACCTGTATCTGGAGCTCTAAATACCGCAACATCACCACGAGCAGGTAAGCCAATCTCTAAAATCTTTTTATCATTAATAGGTAATCTAATTCCATAATCATATTTATTAACTAAGATAAAATCACCTTCGGTCAATGTTGGTTTCATTGATGCAGAAGGGATTTGAAAAGGCTCATATAAAAAAGAGCGCAGTACTACAATAATTAAAAGAATTGGAAAAAACGATTTGGCATAGTCGACATATATAGGTTCAACCATTAACGCTTCAACCGTTTCTTGAGGCGGTTTTAGCATATTGTCATACAACTTTTTTACTGCCGCTTTTCTTTTCTTTCCGGCAGTCAGTGAGTCAACTAACCATATAATGCCTGAGACAAACGTTAACGCAACAATAATAATTCCATACAAACTGCTCATCACTTCCCCTTCAATTTTTAACCTTAATCGTTAAGTCTTAATACTGCTAAAAAAGCTTCTTGAGGAATATCAACTCGCCCAACACTTTTCATTCGTTTTTTTCCCGCTTTTTGTTTTTCTAATAGTTTTCTTTTACGGCTGACATCACCGCCGTAACATTTGGCTATAACATTTTTTCTTAATGCTTTAACTGTTGCTCTTGAAATAATATGAGAGCCTATTGCTGCTTGAATTGCCACTTCAAACATTTGCCGAGGGATCAATTCTTTCATTTTTTCAACGAGGTCACGACCACGATATTTTGCCTGTTCGCGATGAACAATAATCGCTAAGGCATCCACAGTTTCACCATTAATAAGCACATCTAATTTAGTTAAATCGGCGGCTTGAAAATGTTTAAAAGAATAATCGAGTGATGCATAACCTCGGCTAACCGATTTAAGTCGATCAAAAAAATCTAAAACCACTTCGTTCATTGGAATTTCATAAGTTAAAGCAACCTGAATTCCCATATATTCCATTTTTGTTTGTATTCCTCGACGCTCGACACACAAAGTGATTACGCTACCTAAATGTTGTTGAGGAACTAGAATATTGACTTCTGCAATTGGCTCTCTTAGTTCTGCAATAGTGCTGGCATCTGGTAATTTTGATGGGTTATCCACATAAACTAATTCATCTTTTGTATTTAATATTTCATAAACAACCGTAGGAGCGGTGGTAATTAAATCCAGATCATATTCTCGCTCTAAACGTTCTTGAATAATTTCCATGTGCAACATACCTAAAAATCCACATCGAAATCCGAAACCTAAAGCTTGTGAATTTTCTGGCTCAAAAAACAGCGAAGCATCGTTTAAACTTAATTTACTCAATGCGTCCCGAAAAGACTCATAATCATCGGATGATACAGGAAACATGCCCGCATAGACTTGTGGTTTTACTTTCTCAAAACCATCTAATACTTCACTTGCGCCATCTTTCATATGAGTAAGGGTATCACCTACAGGCGCCCCATGAATATCTTTGATACCTGCAATAACATAACCCACTTCCCCGGCTTTTAATTCAGGCAGGTCATTTCTTTTGGGAGTGAATATTCCGACAAAATCCACTATGTGCTGCTTGCCTATGGACATTGCTTGCATTTTATCGCCTTTTTTAAGCGTGCCTTCAACTACTCGAACTAAGGACACAACCCCCAAATAATTATCAAACCAAGAGTCAATAATTAATGCTTTTAGAGGGGCATTTGGATCACCTTGAGGTGCGGGGATTTTAGCGACTAAATCTTCTAATAAACTATCAATCCCAATTCCCGTTTTAGCACTGCATTGCACCGCATCCATGGCTTCAAGACCAATAATGTCTTCAATTTCTTGTGCCACTCTATCGGGATCCGCTTGAGGCAGATCTATTTTATTAAGTACTGGAATAACTTCTAGATCATATTCAATAGCCGTATAACAATTTGCAAGAGTTTGAGCTTCAACACCTTGACCCGCATCCACCACCAACAATGCTCCTTCACATGCCGATAATGAACGGGAAACTTCATAAGAAAAATCGACATGCCCGGGTGTATCAATAAAATTCAACTGATAAGTGTGCCCATCTTTTGCTTTATACTCCAGAGTAACACTCTGCGCTTTAATCGTGATCCCTCGTTCTTTTTCAATATCCATTGAATCAAGCACTTGAGCCGACATTTCTCGCTCAGTCAAACCACCACAATATTGAATCAGACGGTCAGACAAAGTCGATTTACCGTGGTCAATATGGGCAATAATGGAGAAATTTCGAATGTATTGTGTATATGACATAAAGTTTGCTGTTTCTACCGCTAAATAGCTAAGAGTCTAAGTATTCAAAGGGCAGAATTGTACCTTATTTCAATAGTAAATGCTGGGGTTATTATTGTTTCAAAATGTTTATTCAAGAGCGTAATATTAAACAAAGGGAATACCTGAATAGATATTATTTTATCCACTTAATTTTTAAAAAATCGGCCTATAAAAACAAAAAAACTGCGATAAACGCAGTTTTTTTTATTCGCACTTAAAAATAAGCTACTCAGAGGCTACTTTCTTTTCTTGGCTCTCATAAATTAGCAGAGGTTCAGATTCACCATCTACAACAGCCGCATCAATGGCAACTTTTGTCACACCTTCCATTGATGGTAAATCGTACATTGTATCTAAAAGCACTTTTTCAAGAATGGATCGCAACCCTCTAGCACCTGTTTTTCTTTCCATGCCTTTTTTAGCAATTGCTTTTAATGCATCTTCTCTAAATTCTAAGTTAACATCTTCCATATCAAATAATTTTGCATATTGCTTAGTAAGAGAATTTTTTGGTTCCGTTAATATTTTAATTAATGAACCTTCGTCTAATTCTTCTAGAGTAGCAACAACAGGTAAACGACCGACAAATTCAGGGATCAAACCATACTTCACTAAATCATCAGGTTCTATTTCTTTAAATATTTCACCAAGATTTTTATTATCATCTTTACTTCTAACTTGTGCAGAAAAACCAATGCCCGATTTTTCTGAGCGGTCACGAATAATTTTTTCTAATCCTGAAAAAGCGCCACCACAAATAAAGAGAATGTTGCTAGTATCAACTTGCAAAAATTCCTGTTGCGGGTGTTTTCTACCACCTTGAGGAGGAACAGATGCAACAGTACCTTCAATAAGTTTTAACAAAGCTTGCTGAACCCCTTCACCTGAAACATCTCGAGTAATTGATGGGTTGTCCGCTTTGCGTGATATTTTATCTATTTCATCAATGTAAACAATTCCATGCTGCGCTTTTTCGACATCATAATCACATTTTTGCAATAGTTTTTGAATAATATTTTCGACATCTTCACCAACATAACCGGCTTCTGTGAGTGTAGTTGCATCTGCAATAGTAAAAGGTACATCAAGCATTCTTGCTAAGGTTTCTGCTAATAACGTTTTGCCACTACCCGTTGGTCCAACCAATAAAATATTACTTTTACCTAACTCTACATCTTCTTTTTTAGGCGAATTATCTTTTTGTAATCGCTTATAGTGATTGTAAACTGCAACGGCAAGCACCCTTTTGGCTTTATCTTGCCCAATAACATATTCGTTAAGATGATCGTCAATTTCTCTTGGTGTCGGTAACTTGTTAGATTGTTCTTGTTGCGTAATTTCCTGAATTTCTTCACGGATAATGTCATTGCATAATTCAACACATTCGTCACAAATAAAGACTGAAGGTCCGGCAATTAATTTACGAACTTCATGCTGGCTTTTTCCACAAAATGAACAGTAGAGCAATTTACCGCTGTCATCTCTACCACCTGATTTTTTTTTCTCACTCATTGGTTCTTCCTAACGCGCATTATTAATCAATATAAAGGCAATTCTCAATAAACTAATTCTAGACCTTTTTAGCCCAAATTGTCGACTGAATATCTAATATTTAAGCCTTTGTTGTGAAATCTATTACAAAATTATAAAACTCAATGGTTAAGCCAGTTCAGTTTTATATCGCAAAAAGCTATTTTTAATCCCGTTGGTTTATAACTTTATCAATCAAGCCATATTTAGCGGCTTCGTCAGCACTCATAAAATTATCTCGATCGGTGTCTTTTTCTAGATCTTTTAATTTTCGTCCCGTGTGAGAAGACAAAATTTGATTTAAGTTAGAGCGCATTTTAAGAATTTCTTGGGCGTGAATTTCTATATCAGATGCCTGCCCTTGATAACCACCAAGCGGTTGGTGAATCATCATTCTTGAATTGGGTAACGCAAAACGTTTATCTTTAGCCCCACCAGCCAACAAAAAAGCGCCCATACTTGCCGCTTGCCCAATACAAAGTGTTGTCACATCGGGTTTAATAAACTGCATTGTGTCATAAATTGCCATTCCGGCAGTCACTGAACCACCTGGCGAATTAATATATAAAGAAATATCTTTGTCTGGATTTTCCGATTCTAAGAACAACAGCTGCGCCACAATCAAATTAGCCATGTGATCTTCAACCTGACCGACTAAAAAGATGACTCGTTCTTTTAATAATCTCGAATAGATATCATAAGATCGCTCACCCTTAGCGGTTTGTTCAACAACCATTGGCACTAAGGTTGATGAGATTTCACTTGTTTTGTTATTTATCATTTTTTAGCATTTATCCTGTTTAAATGGTTATTATTGGATCCCATACTTCAATTTTACTGATGTTGTATTGGTAGTATTTACTTACATAGCATTTGATATATTATTGCTTCACGTTTTATCACAGACACAAAAAAACCCAACACTAAAACTATTATAGTTACCTTATGGGTAAACTAGCTTAATTTCAATGCTAGGCTTAAAAAAAACTAAGATTATTTAGATATAATCCAATAATTTTACTTTTCAGAGACTTCAGGGAGCTCTTGCTTAGGATTCATTAATTCATCAAAGGTCATTGTTTTTTCAGTAACCGTTGCTGACTTTTCCACTAACTCAATAACGGTATCTTCAAGCACTAATTGCTCCACTTGATTTAAACGATTTTCATCCGCTAAATAGTAGTTCATAACTTCTTCTGGTTGTTCATAAACAGCCGCAATTTCTTCAAGTTTTTCTTTTACTTTACTTTTATCAGCAACCAATTTGTTAGTTTTAATGATTTCGCCAACAACTAAACCCAGTTTTACTCGCTTAGTGGCTCTATCTGAAAACAAATCATTTGGTAGAGCATTAATATCAACTGATCCACCAAATTGTTGGATCGCTTGTTGTTTTTGTTCATTAATTTCTTGCTCAAGCAACGCTTTTGGTACTTCAATATCATATGCTTCAACAATCGCATCCATAATTTGTTGCTTAACATTTTTAGCAATCACTTGTGAAAGTTCTCTTTCCATATTTTTACGGATATCGGCCTTCATATTAGCAATGCTTGAATCTTCAATGGATAACTTTTCTGCAAGTTCAGCCAATTTAAGCGGTTCTTTTTTATTAACCTTATGTACTTTAGTCGTAAATATAGCCTCTTTACTGGCAACATCTTTATTTTGATAGTCGTCTGGAAAAGTTACTTTTATTTCAATTTCATCGCCGGCTTTAGCTCCTTCAAGTTGTTCTTCAAAGCCTGGGATCATTTGTCCTTTACCTAAAACAATTTCAAAATTGTCCGCTTTACCACCATTAAAGGCTTCTCCATCAATGGTTCCAACAAAATCAATAATCAATTGATCGTCAGTTTTTGATTTACGTTTTACTTCAGTCCATTTGGCCTGTTGATCTTTTAAAGTATCCAACATCTTAGCCAAGTCTTCATCAGCAACTTCAGCCGTTGACTTTTCAATGCTAATTTTTGAGAAGTCTTGTATTTCAATGACTGGATAAACGTCAAAAGTAGCAACAAATTCTAAATCTTTACCTTCTTCCATTGAAAGAGGTTCGATTTTAGGAGGACCTGCAGGTTGTAATTTTTCTTGAACAACGGCTTCATAAAAAGAACGTTGCATCACATCTGAGATAACATCTTGGCGAACATGTTCACCAAATCGTTTTTTGATCACGTTGAGAGGAATTTTACCTGGTCTAAAGCCATTCAATCGCTGAGTTTTAGCCAATTCTTTCATTTTGGCCATAGCGACTTCATCAATATTTTTGGCTTCAACCGCAACTGTTAGCTTGCGTTCAAGACCTGTAGTTGTTTCAACAGAAACTTGCATTAGTATGCTCCAACTCGTTTTACAAATATAACCATATAATGAATTAACTATATGACTACTTTTAAGAGGGGATTTCCCACACACCTCTAATAAGGTATGAATGTTACAAATGGTGCGAGAGGAGAGACTCGAACTCTCACGCCGCAAGACACTGGAACCTAAATC
>CAYZBK010000031.1:0-29566 GCA_964476655.1 uncultured Kangiella sp.
CAGTGGCTCAATTGGTAGAGCAGCGGTCTCCAAAACCGCAGGTTGGGGGTTCGACTCCCTCCTGGCCTGCCACTACAATAAAACGATTTACTAGTTGTTAGAATAGAGTATGAATACTTATTATTTTAGAAAACTAGTCATTTTAGAATTATATGGTTGAAAATTCATGATTGTAAACGAACAAGATTCTGTTGCTTCATTTAACGGTTTAAGGTGGTTATTATCCTTTACTGCGTTAGCTGGCGCTGTGTATGCTAATCATTCTTTAGTTGATGATTCATTACTTATTCGTGTGGCAGTTATTCTTGCTTTGGTTATTGTTGGTTTAGCAATTGCTATGACTACCACCAAAGGTCGAGCTGGATTGATTTTTGCCAAAGAGGCAAAAATTGAAGCGCGTAAAGTCGTTTGGCCAACACGAGCTGAAACAGTTCAGACCAGCCTAATTATTATGGTTGCTGTCGTTATTATGTCTTTATTATTGTATTTAATTGACTGGGGTTTAGTTTCTATTATTAATCCTTTGACAGTGAAAGGGAGCTGATCCATGGGTCTTAAATGGTATGTGGTACAAGCATATTCTGGCTACGAAGGAAAAGTAAAAGGTTTTATAGAAGAGCGTATAAAACAATTTTCTTTAGAAGAAAAGTTTGGTCAAATATTAGTACCAACTGAAGAAGTTGTTGAAATGCGTGACGGGCAAAAACGTAAAAGTGCGCGTAAGTTTTTTCCTGGTTATGTTTTAGTCGAAATGGATATGGATGACGAAAGCTGGCATTTGGTTCGAGATACACCAAGAGTGCTCGGATTTATTGGAGGAACAAAAGAACATCCTGCTCCTATTAGTAAAAAAGAAGCCGATCAAATATTAAGTCAATTAGAAGAATCAACAGATAAACCAAAACCACGAACACTGTTTAATGTGGGCGAAGCAGTACGTGTGACCGATGGTCCATTTGCTGAATTTGAAGCGGTTGTTGAAAGAGTTAATTATGACAAGAGCCGTTTATCAGTTTCGGTTATGATTTTTGGTCGCTCAACACCGGTTGAACTGGATTTCAGTCAGGTTGAAAAAGGTTAGTTAAACATTTCGTTTGAATAACGACTTGTAAAATGGCAATAACAATCGTATTCATTGTTATTAAATGAAAACCATTAAAGAATTCATGCAAAAGCAACCATAGCTCAGTTTGAGCCGTGGGTGTTTTTTTTACGTTAAAAAAAGGGGAGCTTAAAGTTAGCCAATTATTTTCGGATGTTGGTTAGTGAATAAAGCGCTTGAACCCATTATAGGTGATAAAATGGCTAAAAAAGTCTCAGGTTATATCAAACTACAAATTGGCGCTGGTGCTGCCAATCCTAGTCCTCCGGTTGGTCCTGCATTAGGTCAGCACGGCGTTAACATCATGGAATTCTGTAAAGCATTTAATGCGGCTACAGACAAAATAGAAAAAGGTCTGCCAACTCCTGTTGTTATTACGGTTTATAGCGATAGAAGTTTTACTTTTATTACTAAAACGCCTCCTGCAGCGGTTTTAATTTTGAAAGCTATTGGCCTTAAAAAAGGTAGTGGTCGTCCAAATACTGAAAAAGTAGGAAAAATTACTCGAGCTCAATTAGAAGAAATTGCTAATACAAAAGAGCCAGACCTTACTGCTGCCGATATAGACGCTGCTGTAAGAACTCTTGCGGGTACTGCTCGCTCAATGGGCGTGGATGTGGAGGGTTAACTGATGGCTAAATTATCTAAAAGACAAAAAATGATCAACGAAAAAGTTGAACCAGGAAAAGTATATTCTCTTGAAGATGCGGTTGCATTGCTAAAAGAAGTTTCTTCGGTGAAATTTGATGAATCATGTGAAGTCGCGTTAAATTTGGGTGTGGACTCTCGTAAGTCAGACCAAGTTGTTCGTGGTGCTACGGTGCTTCCAAATGGTATTGGTAAAGACGTACGTGTTGCTGTATTTACTCAAGGCGCAAATGAAGAAGCGGCTAAAGCTGCAGGCGCTGATATTGTAGGTATGGACGATTTAGCGGCTGAAATTAAAAAAGGCAATATGGATTTTGATGTTGTTATTGCCAGTCCAGACGCAATGCGTGTTGTTGGTCAATTAGGTCAAATTTTAGGACCTCGCGGTTTAATGCCTAATCCTAAAGTTGGAACGGTAACACCTGATGTTGCAACGGCTGTAAAAAATGCAAAATCGGGACAAGTTCAATACCGTACTGATAAAGCAGGTATTGTTCATGCAAGTATAGGCAAATTAAATTTTGATGCTAAAGCATTAACAGAAAATTTAGCTAGCTTTTTAGCCGCGATTAAAAAATCTAAACCAACTTCAGCTAAAGGAACATTCCTTAAAAAATTATCTTTAAGTAGCACAATGGGCCCTGGATTGATTGTTGACCTTGCGACTGTAGAGATTGCTGAGTAGTTACTGGTTAGATAGATTGCGTTAGATAGATGATCGGCTAGTTTAGATGACTAGCGGATAAAAGATTAGGTTGGCTAAGATCAACTATTTATAATAGTCATGTTTTAGTCAACCTAGGGTTTTCGAATTGTAAAGTTGTGGCAACAATAACAACACTCATTCGAAAACTGTCATAGACCGTAGGTGGAGTTTTTTGAAGTAGTATTGCCTTTATGAGGTGATTTCAAAAACTGTCTTAAAATAGCCTACGCAGACGGTGTTACCCGATACAGTTTACTGTTCGGTTCGCCGTTTACGGGAGTATCAACTTAGTTTGTGTACTCATTTTGTAAACCATCTGATCTTATTGGTCAGAATTAGTAGAGGTGAACGACATGGCACTTGGACTAGAAGGTAAAAAGCAGATTGTTAAAGAAGTAGCTGATGTTGCTTCTGACGCGTTGTCTGCTGTAATTGCCGAATACCGAGGCATGACAGTTGAGCAATTGACTGAATTGCGTGTCAAAGCTAGAGATGGTGGAGTCTACTTAAGAGTAGTACGAAATACTTTAGCTAAACGTGCTGTTGAAGAGACAGAGTTCGCTTGTTTGAACGACGCTTTAGTCGGTCAGGTTATTTGTGCGTTTTCGCTTGAAGAACCTGGTGCAGCGGCTAGATTAGTTCGCGATTTTGCAAAAGATTGTGAGCAACTAGTAACAACTGCTATTGCTGTTGGTGGAATATTGCATGGCGCAGAACAACTTGATGCTATTGCTAAGTTACCAACAAAAGACGAAGCAATTTCGCAATTAATGAGTGTAATGAATGGACCAGTGACAAAACTGGCTCGTACGTTAAACGACTTCCCATCACGTATTACGCGAGTAATCGATGCGGTTCGTACTCAAAAAGAAGCGGCATAAAAGTTCGACATTCGTTGTTTAAAAGCCGCTTATGTTTTAAACAGAGTGATTTTAAAAACAGTACGAGTTTTAGTTTTAACTAAAGCTTTAATTAAATAAATATTAATGAATTAGACTTGAATTTTAAGTCATTCATAAAAACTTAGGAGAATGAGTAATGGCTCTTTCTAAAGATGATATCTTAAATGCAATCGCTGAAATGTCAGTGATGGACGTTGTTGAACTTGTTGAAGCAATGGAAGAAAAATTTGGTGTAACTGCAGCTGCAGCTGCGGCTGTTGTTGCTGGACCTGCTGATGCTGGTGCAGCTGCTGCAGAACAAACTGAATTTGATGTTATATTAACTGGCTTCGGTGAGAAGAAAGTTGCAGTAATCAAAGCAGTTCGTGGAATTACAGGCCTTGGCTTAAAAGAAGCGAAAGACGCTGTTGAAAGTACTCCAACAGCTGTTAAAGAAGGTGTTGATAAGGCTGAAGCTGAAGATGTTAAAAAACAGCTTGAAGAAGCTGGTGCAACAGCAGAAATTAAGTAAAGTTTGTTTGTCAATTAAGACGAATAGTAATAAATTACTTTTCGGCTGGTGGTTTTTAACCACCGGCCGTTTTGCCGTTTTTTTAATGAATGATTGACGCCTTTTGATACGGATCTGCTAAAAAGTAGATTTGTGGTAAGCGTTTATTTTATAGATTTAATATTAGTCAATTTCGCCGTATCAAGAATTGATTAATTATCGTAAAGATTAATTGATGTGACAATTAGTCGGATGATAGCTAACTGAGGAGCCCAGATGGCATATTCATATACAGAAAAAAAGCGAATCCGTAAGGATTTTAGTCGAAATAAAAAAGTGGTAGAAGTACCGTATCTATTGTCGATACAGTTAGATTCTTACCGTTCTTTTTTAAATCTTGAAAATATTGAAGCATCGGGTTTAGAAAAAGCTTTTAAATCTGTTTTTCCAATTACCAGTTATTCAGGATCTGCTGCACTTGAATATATGAGCTACACATTGGGTGAGCCTGCTTTTGATGTAAAAGAATGTCAAATGCGTAGTGTGACTTACTCTGCACCTTTACGAGTTAAAATTCGTTTAGTGATTTATGATAAAGAAAACAAAAATAAAACAGTTAAAGAAGTTAGAGAGCAAGAAGTCTATATGGGCGAAATGCCATTGATGACGGATAATGGCACTTTTGTTATTAATGGTACTGAGCGAGTTATTGTTTCTCAACTACATCGTAGTCCTGGTGTTTTCTTTGATTCAGATAAAGGTAAAACACACTCATCAGGTAAGTTACTTTATAACGCAAGAGTTATTCCTTACCGTGGTTCATGGCTTGATTTTGAATTTGATCCAAAAGATTGCTTGTTTGTTCGAATTGACCGTCGCAGAAAATTGCCAGCTTCAATTTTGTTAAGAGCTTTGGGTTATTCAACCACTGATATGCTTGAAATGTTTTTTGATTTCGACAAAATCGAACTCAGCAAAGACGGTACAATTTTACTTGATTTAATTCCAGAAAGATTACGTGGTGTAACAGCTACTTTTGATATCAAAGGTAAGCGCGGCAAGGTTCATGTAGAAGAAGGTCGTCGTATTACTGTAAGGCACATTAAAGAATTAGAAAAAGCGGCCATTAAAAAATTAGAAGTGCCTGCGGATTATCTTATTGGTAAAGCCATCGCTAAGGACATTATTGATAAAGAAACCGGTGAAGTCTTAGTAGAAGCAAATGCTGAAATTACTGAAGAGTTACTTGAAAAATTAAAAGAAATTGAGATTAAGCATTTTGAAACGTTGTACACCAACGATCTTGATCGTGGTCCTTACATGTCAGATACATTACGAGTTGATCCAACGAGTAATGCACTAGAAGCTTTAGTTGAAATTTACAGAATGATGCGTCCTGGCGAGCCTCCTACTAAGGATTCTGCGGAAGCATTATTTGAAAACTTATTTTTCAGCAAAGATCGTTATGACCTTTCTCGTGTAGGTCGAATGAAATTTAACCGACGTATTGGCAATGAATCTGACGAAGGCGAAGGCATTTTATCTAAAGACGATGTGATTGCTGTTGTTAACACGTTACTCGATATCCGTAATGGTAAAGGTGTTGTTGATGATATTGACCATTTAGGAAATCGTCGTATACGAAGTGTTGGTGAAATGGCAGAAAACCAATTCCGAGTTGGAATTGTTCGTGTTGAGCGTGCGGTAAAAGAAAGATTAAGCATGGCAGAGGCCGATAATTTAATGCCTCAAGATTTAATTAATGCAAAACCAGTTTCTGCAGCCATCAAAGAATTCTTTGGTTCAAGCCAGTTGTCACAGTTTATGGATCAAAATAATCCACTGTCTGAAATCACTCATAAACGTCGTGTATCAGCATTAGGACCCGGCGGTTTAACGCGTGAGCGTGCTGGTTTTGAAGTACGCGATGTTCATCATACTCATTACGGTCGTGTTTGCCCAATCGAAACTCCTGAGGGACCAAACATTGGTTTGATCAATTCACTTTCGTGTTATGCAAGAACTAATGATTATGGATTTTTAGAAACCGCTTATCGTCGTGTTAAAAATGGTAAAGCAACTGCTGAAATTGATTTCTTATCAGCGATTGAAGAAGGTGAATTTCATATCGCACAGGCAAATGTTGCGCTAGATGCTAAAGATAAAATGACTGAAGATTTAATTTCATGTCGTTATCAAGGTGAATTTACTTTAACGACCTCAGATAATATTCAATATATGGATGTATCACCACAACAAATCGTTTCTGTTGCGGCATCACTTATTCCATTTTTGGAGCATGATGATGCGAATCGTGCATTAATGGGTTCGAATATGCAACGTCAAGCTGTTCCAACATTACGAGCTCAAAAGCCATTAGTTGGTACGGGTATGGAAAGAACCGTAGCGGTTGATTCTGGTGTAACCGTTGCCGCAGATCGTGGCGGTGTTATTGAATTTGTTGATGCAAGTCGAATTGTTGTTCGTGTTAATGATGAAGAAACTATTGTGGGTGAAGCCGGAGTCGATATATATAACCTTCGAAAATACACTCGTTCAAATCAAAATACTTGTATTAATCAACGTCCTATCGTCAACATTGGTGATGTGATTGGGCGAGGTGATGTTTTGGCCGATGGGCCATCGACAGATTTAGGTGAGTTAGCTCTTGGGCAAAATATGAAAATTGCCTTTATGCCTTGGAATGGTTACAACTTTGAAGATTCAATATTAATCTCAGAAAATGTTGTTAAAGAAGATCGTTTTACCAGTATTCATATTCAAGAACTTACCTGTATTGCTCGAGATACTAAATTAGGCTCTGAGGAAATTACTGCAGATATACCAAATGTTGGCGAAAGCGCGTTAGCAAAACTTGATGAATCAGGTATTGTCTATGTTGGCGCTGAGGTTAAGTCAGGTGATATTTTAGTGGGTAAAGTGACACCTAAAGGTGAAACACAATTAACCCCTGAAGAAAAACTGCTAAGAGCTATTTTTGGTGAAAAAGCGAGTGATGTAAAAGATACTTCACAACGCGTTTCAACCGGAACGGTTGGTACTGTTATCGATGTTCAAGTTTACACTCGTGATGGCGTTGAGAAAGACCAACGAGCTCTCAGTATTGAATCAAGTCAGGTTGCTCAAGTTAAAAAAGATTTAAACGATGAGTTTTCTATACTAACAGGCAACATCTACAATCGTGCTTATAAAGTACTTGAAGGTTCTGTTGCTGAAAAAGGACCAAATCAACTTAAAAAAGGGACTAAGCTTACCGCTGAATACCTTGAAGAAATTGGTTCTGAGCAATGGTTAGAAATACAGTTAAGAGATGATAAAGCGCAACAAAGTATTGAAGCACTTGCGACAAGTCTTGAAGAAAAACGTGTTGAATATGACCATAAGCTTGAAGTAAAACGTAAGAAAATTACACAAGGTGATGACTTAGCTCCTGGCGTACTTAAAATTGTTAAAGTTTATATGGCGGTTAAGCGTCGTATTCAGCCTGGTGATAAAATGGCTGGTCGTCATGGTAACAAAGGGGTTATTTCAAACATTGTTCCTGTTGAAGATATGCCTTATTTAGAAAATGGTGAGCCGGTTGATATTGTATTGAATCCTCTTGGTGTACCTTCGCGTATGAATATTGGTCAAATTTTAGAAACTCATTTAGGTTGGGCGGCTAAAGGTATTGGTCGAAAAATTGATACAATGATTGAAGAGCAACAAAGTGTTACTAAAAAACGAGAGTTTTTAAACCGTGTTTATAATCATCGAGATGAGCCTACAGTTGCTCTTGAAAAGTTGACTGATGCTGAAATCATTAACCTTTGTGAAAACCTGAGAGAAGGGGTTCCAATGGGGACACCTGTTTTTGATGGTGCTAATGAAGTTGAAATCAAAGATATGTTGGAACTCGCTGGTGGCAGTCGTTCTGGGCAATCTTGGTTGTTTGATGGCAGAACCGGTGAACAATTTGATCGCCCTGTAACCGTTGGTTACATGTACATGCTTAAGTTAAACCATTTAGTTGATGACAAAATGCATGCACGTTCTACAGGCTCTTATAGCTTGGTGACTCAACAGCCTCTTGGCGGTAAAGCACAATTTGGTGGACAGCGCTTTGGTGAGATGGAAGTTTGGGCTCTTGAAGCTTATGGCGCAACTTATACACTACAAGAAATGTTGACCGTTAAGTCTGATGACGTTACCGGACGAACTAGAATGTATAAAAATATTGTTGATGGTGATCATAGAATGGAGCCTGGCATGCCAGAGTCATTCAATGTATTGGTTAAAGAGATACGCTCTCTTGGACTTAATATTGAGTTAGAACAAGATCATTAGATAGAGGGTAGGGTTGCTTATTCGTGATAAGCAACCGATTCGTTATTAGTCAGTGCAGTATCATACTGAAAAGTTACAGTTTTTTTTAACTCCGGGAGGAGCATAAATTGAAAGATTTATTAAACTTTATAAAACAGCAGAATCAAACTGAAGAATTTGATTCAATAAAAATTGGCTTAACATCGCCAGAAACTGTTCGCTCATGGTCTTATGGTGAAGTAAAAAAGCCAGAGACAATTAATTACCGTACTTTTAAACCAGAAAGAGACGGATTGTTTTGTGCCAAAATTTTTGGGCCAGTTAAAGATTACGAATGTTTGTGTGGAAAATATAAACGTTTAAAGCATCGTGGTGTTATTTGTGAAAAGTGTGGTGTTGAAGTTGCACTAGCTAAAGTAAGACGAGAAAGAATGGGACACATCGATTTAGCTTGTCCTGTTGCTCACATTTGGTTCTTAAAATCACTACCATCTCGCATTGGTTTATTACTTGATATGACATTAAGAGATATTGAGCGAGTGCTTTATTTTGAAGCGTTTGTTGTAACAGAACCTGGCATGACAACGTTAGAGCGTCGTCAGTTACTTAATGAAGAAGCTTATCTTGATGCGTTAGAAGAGTTTGGTGATGAATTTGATGCAAAAATGGGTGCAGAAGCCGTTATGGATCTGTTGACGCATATTGATGTTAAAGATGAAGCGAAAGCAATTCGTGACGAAATTCCAAATACAAATTCAGAAACAAAATTAAAGAAATTTACTAAACGTTTAAAAGTTTTAGAAGCATTTATTCAATCTGAAAATAAACCAGAATGGATGATTATGACGGTGTTGCCTGTTTTACCACCTGATTTACGTCCGTTAGTACCATTAGAAGGTGGTCGTTTTGCTACTTCAGATCTTAATGATTTATACCGTCGGGTTATCAACCGTAACAATCGTTTGAAACGCCTTTTAGACTTAAATGCACCTGATATCATTGTTCGCAACGAAAAAAGAATGCTGCAAGAATCCGTTGATGCGTTATTAGATAATGGTCGTCGTGGACGAGCAATTACGGGTTCAAACAAGCGCCCATTAAAATCATTAGCTGACATGATTAAAGGTAAACAGGGTCGTTTCCGTCAAAATTTATTAGGTAAACGTGTTGATTATTCTGGTCGTTCAGTGATCGTGGTTGGTCCTACACTTCGTTTACACCAGTGTGGCTTACCTAAAAAAATGGCATTAGAATTATTTAAACCGTTTATTTTTGGTAAATTGGAATTACGCGGATTAGCAACAACTATCAAAGCTGCTAAGAAAATGGTTGAAAGAGAAGAGCCAGTTGTTTGGGATATTCTTGAAGAAGTGATCCGCGAACATCCTGTGATGTTAAACCGTGCACCAACATTGCATAGACTAGGTATCCAAGCATTTGAGCCAGTATTAATTGAAGGCAAAGCAATTCAATTACATCCGCTTGTTTGTGCGGCTTACAATGCGGATTTTGATGGTGACCAAATGGCGGTTCACATTCCTTTGACAATAGAAGCTCAAGTGGAATGTCGTTCATTAATGATGTCAACTAACAATGTATTGGCTCCAGCAAACGGACAACCGATTATTGTTCCATCACAAGATGTTATCTTGGGTCTGTATTATATGACTCGTGAAAAAATTAATGTTGCTGGTGAAGGTATGATTTTTGCTGATACCGCTGAAGTTCTTAGAGCTTACAGAAATGGTGTTGCAGAGTTACATGCAAAAATTAAAGTTCGTTTGAACATCACCGAGCTTGATGAAGATGGTAACAGTGTTGAAGTTTCAAAATTAGTTGAAACAACCGTTGGCCGTTCATTATTGTATGAAATTGTTCCAGCAGGTATTCCTTTTGATTTAGTTAATTTGAAAATGACTAAAAAAGCGGTCTCAACCATTATTAACCAATGTTATCGCCGTCTTGGATTAAAAGCGACGGTAATCTTTGCGGATCAATTAATGTATACCGGTTTCAATTATGCGACGTTATCTGGCGCATCGGTTGGTATTGATGACATGATTATTCCTAAAGAAAAAGCGACCATTATTGCAGCGGCAGAGTTAGAAGTTAAAGAAATTGAAGACCAATTTTCTTCAGGTTTAGTTACGCAAGGTGAGCGTTATAACAAAGTGGTTGATATTTGGTCTCATACTAATGAGCAAGTAGCTAAGAAAATGATGGACAACTTGAGTGTCGAAATAGTGAAAGATGCTGAAGGCAACGACGTTGAGCAAGAATCATTTAATTCAGTATTTATGATGGCTGACTCTGGGGCTCGTGGTAGTGCGGCTCAGATAAGACAATTAGCGGGTATGCGTGGTTTGATGGCAAAACCGGATGGTTCTATCATCGAAAGCCCTATCAAAGCGAACTTTCGTGAAGGATTAAGTGTATTAGAATACTTTATCTCTACTCATGGTGCGCGTAAAGGTTTGGCCGATACCGCTCTTAAAACAGCAAACTCGGGTTATTTGACTCGTCGATTAGTTGATGTAGCACAAGATTTAGTTATTACTGGTCATGATTGTGGCACTGAAAAAGGTCTTGTAATGACTCCGCTTATTGAAGGTGGTGATGTTGTTGAGCCGTTAGGTGACCGTGTACTTGGACGTGTGCCAGCTGAACATATATATAAGCCTGGAACAGATGAAATCATTTGTGAAGCAGGAACGTTACTTGATGAAAAATGGGTTGAGATTCTAGAAGAGAACAGTGTTGACCAAGTGGTTGTACGCTCGGTTATTTCCTGTGAAACTCGCCATGGTGTTTGTTCACTTTGTTATGGACGTGATTTGGCTCGAGGTCATTTGATCAATATTGGTGAAGCGGTAGGGGTTATTGCTGCTCAATCGATTGGTGAGCCAGGTACTCAGTTAACAATGCGTACCTTCCATATTGGTGGCGCGGCATCGAGAGCGAGTGCTGAAAATAATGTACAAATTAAAAATAATGGTACATTAAAGTTACATAACTCGAAATATGTAACTCGTAAAGATAAAAAAACAGTCATCGTTTCTCGTTCAACAGAATTAACCTTAGTTGATGAGTTTGGGCGTGAGCGTGAGCGGTACAAAGTACCTTATGGTTCTGTATTAGAGTATAAAGACGGTGCAAAAGTGAAAGGTGGTTCAATTGTTGCCAATTGGGACCCTCATACACATCCAATCGTTACTGAGATCGCAGGTCGAATTAAATTAGAAGATGTGGTTGAAGGCGTGAACATGGCTCGCCAAACAGATGATGTTACAGGCTTAAGTTCATTATTGATTACTGAATCGAAACGTTCGGGTACAAAAGCGAATGATTTACGTCCACGTATTATCTTATTAGACAAAAAAGGCAAAGAGCTTAATATTCCGGGCACTAAAACACCGGCACAATACGTTCTTCCAATTAACGCGATTGTTAGTATGGAAGATGGCGCTGATGTAGGTGTGGGTGGAGCAATCGCTCGTATACCTCAAGAAGGGTCAAAAACTCGTGATATCACGGGTGGTCTACCTCGAGTAGCTGATTTGTTTGAAGCGCGTAAACCGAAAGAACCAGCTATCTTAGCTGAAATTTCAGGTATGGTGAGCTTTGGTAAAGAGACTAAAGGAAAACGTCGTTTAGTGATTACACCTCAAGAAGGTGATGCATACGAAGAGTTAATCCATAAGTGGAGACACTTTAATGTATTTGAAGGTGAGAGAGTTGAAAAAGGTGAAGTTGTTTCTGACGGCGCTGACAACCCTCATGATATTTTACGTTTGAAAGGGGTTAGTCCATTAGCTAACTATATCGTTAACGAGGTTCAAGAAGTTTATCGATTACAAGGTGTTGGAATTAATGACAAACACATTGAAGCGATAGTGAACCAAATGTTACGTAAAGTATTAATTACGGATACTGGAGACAGTTTATTATTAAAAGGCGAACAAGCAGAATATATTCGCGTTTTAGAAATCAATGATAAACTTGAAAAAGAAGGCAAAACACCGGTTAAATTCCAACGTGTTTTAATGGGTATTACTAAAGCATCGCTGGCGACAGAGTCATTTATTTCAGCGGCTTCGTTCCAAGAAACGACTCGAGTATTAACTGAAGCGGCCATTGCAGGTAAGAAAGATTATCTACGAGGCCTTAAAGAGAACGTGATTGTTGGACGATTGATCCCAGCAGGAACGGGATTAACTTATCATGAAGGAAGACGTAAACGTCTTGCTGGTGAGGTTGAGTTTGAAGTTGAAGAAAGTGTTTCTGCAGAAGATGCAGAAAAAGCGCTAAGTGACGCTTTAAGCTCATCATTAATTGGTTCTGAAGCAGAGAATCAAGAAGAAGAGTAACCAACTACCCCAGCTAAAAGAATTAATCTATTAGCTGGAAGTAGGACGTTATATTACAAGAGAGCGAGTTTTTTTATTAACGAATAAAGTTAATCAAAAGCTAGCTCACTTGACATCTTATTTGTAGACAATTACAATGCCGCACCCTAATTTGTGTACGGTACAAAAATTGTTCGACAAATGGGGTTTTTATTTAGTATTAAAGCTGGAGTTATTGTAAACAATGTCAACTACTAATCAGTTGGTACGCAAAGGGCGTAAAAAGATCGTCGCGAAGAGCAAAGTACCTGCGCTAGAAGCTAATCCGCAAAAGCGTGGAGTTTGTACTCGTGTTTATACGACTACTCCCAAAAAGCCTAACTCAGCACTTCGTAAAGTTGCTCGTGTTCGTTTAACTAACGGATTTGAAGTAACCTCTTACATTGGTGGTGAAGGTCATAATTTACAAGAGCATAGTGTTGTTGTCATCCGTGGTGGTCGTGTTAAAGACTTACCGGGTGTACGTTATCACTGTGTTCGTGGAAATCTTGATCTAGGTGGAGTAAAAGATCGCAGACAGGGCCGTTCTAAATACGGAACTAAGCGACCTAAGTAAGTTCTAATTTAAATTATCGGTTTTTATTAACTGATAGAACTTTGCAAAACCAAGTAAAAGAAGTATTGCACAAACGCATAACGTGATTGTGAGAGTTATCAGAATTAATCATAGATTGGTTCAGACAATTCAAGAAACAGACATTTGCCATACAATAGTTTTCGCCAGAATCTGCAATGGGTTCGGCGACTAACTAGGTATAATGTTTAACATTATTTAGACATCCCATAGTGATGTGAGTAAGGTCCGGACACAGTGCTGGAATAAACCTGAAGAACACATAGGAAAATATAAAATGCCAAGAAGACGCGTCGTCGCCAAACGTGAGATCTTACCTGATCCAAAGTTTGGAAGTGAATTATTAGCTAAGTTCATCAACATATTAATGGTTGATGGAAAGAAATCAATTGCAGAAAAGATTGTTTATGATGCACTTGATATCATCAAAGAAAAGAAAGGTGTTGATGATGCAATGCCAATCTTCGAAGAAGGCTTAGAAAAAATTAAACCATTGGTTGAAGTTAAATCTCGCCGTGTTGGTGGATCAACTTACCAAGTGCCTGTTGAAGTACGTCCTTCACGTCAAATTGCACTAGCAATGCGCTGGTTGGTTGAAGGCTCACGTAAACGTGGTGAAAAATCAATGAACGCTCGTTTAGCGGGTGAATTAATGGATGCGATTGATGGTCGTGGTTCATGTATCAAAAAACGTGAAGACATTCATCGAATGGCTGAAGCGAATAAGGCATTTGCTCATTACCGTTGGTAGTTAGCTGTTTGTTTTGAAAAGCCGACAATTATTCGTCGGCTTTTTTGTTTGTGCCGTTATATAATATATGCCCTACATCTTAATTGATGATGTAGGACATAAGTCCTCGATTTTTATAAGAGGAAATCTACACCCATTTAATAGAAGAATACTGTTATGTCTCGAAGTACACCTATAGAAAAATATCGCAATATTGGTATTATCGCGCACGTTGATGCAGGAAAAACAACGACGACAGAACGAATTCTTTTTTACACCGGACTATCACATAAAATGGGTGAAGTTCATGATGGTGCAGCCACCATGGATTGGATGGAACAAGAGCAAGAACGAGGTATCACCATTACTTCAGCAGCAACTACGACTTTTTGGAGTGGTATGCAGGATCAATTTGAGCAACATCGTATTAACATTATCGATACCCCTGGGCATGTTGATTTTACCATTGAAGTAGAACGTTCATTACGGGTTTTAGATGGTGCTGTTGTTGTATTTTGTGGATCTTCTGGGGTTGAACCTCAATCAGAAACCGTGTGGCGTCAAGCCAATAAATATCAAGTTCCACGAATTGTTTTTGTTAATAAAATGGATCGTATTGGCGCTGATTATCTTAGAGTTGTTGCTCAAATTGAAGAAAGACTTGGCGCAACTCCTATACCTATTCAATTACCGATTGGTGCCGAAGAAGAATTTAAAGGTATTATTGACCTGATTGAAATGAAAGCAATCTATTGGAATGATGATGACAAAGGAATGACCTTTGAACGAGCTGATATTCCATCAGAATACCTTGAGGAAAGTGAAAACTATCGTGAACAAATGATAGAAGCCGCTGCAGAAGCGAATGAAGAATTAATGGATAAATACCTTGAAGATGGTGAGTTATCTATTGATGAAATTAAAATGGGTTTACGAGAAAGAACTTTGTCTAATGATATTGTTTTAGCGACTTGTGGCAGTGCCTTTAAAAATAAAGGTGTGCAAAATATTCTTGATGCTGTGATAGAATTTTTACCAGCGCCTAAAGATATACCAGCTATTACAGGACTTCTTGAAGATGGTGAAACAGAAGATACGCGTGAGGCTGATGACAAAGAACCCTTTGCAGCATTGGCATTTAAAATAGCAACAGATCCCTTTGTTGGCACGTTAACCTTTTTCAGGGTCTACTCAGGTGTATTACGTACTGGCGACCAAATTTACAATCCGGTAAGACAAAAGAAAGAACGGATTGGACGTATTGTACAAATGCATTCCAATAGTCGTGAAGAAGTTAAAGAGGTGTACGCGGGTGATATTGCCGCAGCAATCGGAATTAAAGATGCAGTCACTGGAGATACTTTTTGTGCTGTGTCACATCCAATCATCCTAGAAAAAATGGAATTTCCAGAGCCTGTTATTTCTGTTGCGGTAGAGCCAAGAACAAAATCTGATCAAGATAAAATGGCTATTGCTTTAGGGAAACTCGCAAAAGAAGATCCCTCATTTAAAGTCAAAACGGATGAAGATTCCGGTCAAACTATTATTTCGGGAATGGGTGAATTACACCTTGATATATTAGTCGACCGAATGAAAAGAGAATTTCAGGTTGATGCAAACATTGGTAAACCGCAAGTCGCTTATCGAGAGACTATTCGTAATGCGGTAAAAGCCGAAGGTAAATTTATTCGTCAAACAGGTGGTACTGGTCAGTATGGTCATGTGTGGTTAAAAGTTGAACCACAAAAGCCCGGTGAAGGCTTTAAGTTTGTCAATGAAATTGTTGGTGGTAGTGTACCAAAAGATTATATTCCTGCGATTGAAAAAGGTTTAAATGAACAAATGCAAAATGGTGTTTTGGCCGGTTATCCGCTCGTTGATATTAAAGTCACTTTGTTTGATGGCTCGTATCATGATGTTGATTCAAATGAAGTGGCGTTTAAAGTCGCGGCTTCAATGGGATTACGACAAGGTGTACAAGATGCAGATCCAATTTTGTTAGAACCGATCATGAAAGTGGAAGTGGTAACGCCTGAAGAGTATATGGGCGATGTGATGGGCGATCTTAATCGACGCCGAGGAATTGTTCACGGAATGGAAGACAATCCTTCAGGTAAAGTGATTAATGCGGAAGTTCCTTTAAGCGAAATGTTTGGCTATGCCACAGCGGTTAGAAGCGCATCTCAAGGTCGAGCAAGTTACTCAATGGAATTTTTAGAATACGCTGAAGCACCAAAAAATGTTGTTGATGCAATAACCTATTAGTTTGCGTATTAGTGATGTTGGTTAGTCCTCCATTGTTTAATGGCTGAAATATTAAAGATCCATTCATGGTACTGCTCAGCCCTCTGCTCTACAGGCATTCCATCTCGGATCCAGCAGTCAACTTTTGTCACGGTTACCTCAAAAATACTGGCCAATGTTTCTTTGCCGATCACTTTATCATCATCAGCATAGTTCATCGCTTCGTTGTTAGCGGGGCTGGTATGGCGGCGTTTAGCTCGTCGAAGATAATTTGATCCTTTCATAATTTCTCTTATATATTTACCACAGGTTAATTTAACTATAGTCAATATCAGTTTAAATACTAGCGTTTAAATGTGAACAAATGTTTCGTTATGACAAGAGGCTAAATTGATATTTATAGCCATATCATGCATTTTGAATGATGGGAATATAATCTGAGCTTATAGACAAAGCTGCCATAGTCGAGTGAGATAGTGATAGAGGGACTTCATTGATTGCAGTTTTTTAGAGGATATTTCAATATTATTTTGTTGTTCATAATGTGAAATTAGAAGAAGTTCTTGTTGTTCATTCAGTTGGTAATTAATGATAATTCCTGCAAGTTCCATGGTTAAATCACTGTAGCAAACGTATTCCCAGTCAATGACTTTGAGTTCGTTTTGATGACCCCAAAGCAAATTTGAAGGGCTTAAATCATTGTGACAAAGCGTATCGGCTTTGAAGTCAGTCTTTAGTTTGTTCGCGTTTTCGAAGATTGTATTAATGATATTTTTACTATCGGGCGATTTTTTGAGAGCTACTATTTTGTAGTCAGTAAGATGTTGCTGGATGTTTAGCGTAGTAAAGAGGCGGGGACTGTTAGTCGTGATTTTGTTTTGATGTAATCGACTTAAAAAATCAATAAATTCATCAAGATATTTTTTATCAGTGAGTTTTATTTGACTGTTTAAATCGCTCGGTTCAAACCAATCAAATATTCGAATAGAAGGACTATTAAGTAGGCATTTAACTAGCCAAGTTTTTAAATTTTCACAGTGAGTTAATTGAATTAAATTTTTAGGATGATTTTTTTTTGGTAAAAGAATGCGATTTTTATGACTAATAACTTGAACAAAATAGTCGTTTGATTTTTTTTCTGATTGCTGTGAAGATTGTTTGGAGAGATCGCCAATGGTGATTTTATAATTGTCATTTGAAAGACCTAATTCAAGTTTTTGCCACGATGCTTGATTAAGCAATTGCTCTAATGGGAAGAGCTTACAAATCTCTTCCCACGATTGAGTATTATGATGCCACCATTTAGGCGTTAATGGCTTGTTGCTGTGCATAATGTTTTTTCCAGGTAGACCAACCAATAATGGCTAAAACGACATAAGCAGCAAATAGAACGGCTGTTAGTACATAACCTTTTGATAGAAAAAGAAAGATAGATACAAAATCAATAATGATCCAGTAGATCCAATTTTCAAGAACTTTTTTTGTCACCATATAAGTTGCTAAAATAGCGAACCAAGTGGTAAAAGAATCTATCAAGGCAAAATCTTGGTTAGTATATTCATTGAGTAAATATGCGGAAATATAGACTAATATGAAAGTGCTAAAAATTAATACTAGATGAGTCTTGATGGTCCAACTAGAAATGTTTCCTGTTGAAAATGATCCTTTTGCTGATGTTTTATTGTTAATAGGTAGACTTTGATTATTAGCCGAACTATTTTGAATTTTTTGCCATTGATTCCAGCCATAAACCGCCATCACTAAATAATAGCTATTTAATAGCGATTCCATATATAAATTCACATCAAAAAATAAATAGCTATAAATTGCGGTGCTAAAAAATGCCGCAGGCCAACACCATTGATTTTCTTTGATTGCAAATAATATATAAAAGATAGCAAGAATAACGGCAACCCATTCTAAGTAAGAGGTATTAATTAATTGCTCTATAAATTTTTGGTAAAAGTCATTCATGCAGGCTCTACATCACTATTTAAAAACTTGGCAACAAAAACTTGTTTACCGTAGTTTTCAAAAGAGTATTTAATACTTTCATTTAATGCTGTCATCACATTATCAAACTCACCAAATATTTGTGTGCTCATAGTGTTGGTATAACATTGCACTCGTTGATCGCTATTGAGTTTTTTAACAATATCTTGAATGATTGATAGAAAGTTATCATCGAGAGGGTAGAGGCTAAGTTCTACAGAAATTTTCATTACTGTTTCCTATGGTTCATTTTTAATTGCATTGCATAAAATATATATAGCCATTGAATTTATATGAGTAAAAAATTCATGGCTATCTTTATATTATTCTTAGTTTTTTGATTAGATTAATGTTAATCAAACTCTTTAGTAAAAGAAAGCCCAATCACTCTTGGTGCGGCAAGTTGAGAATAACCACTTGACTCATAAAAATCACGCGGATCATTAGCAAAAGCAAAACCTCTGGTTTGGATCTCTTCATTCGTTAAATTGTTAGCATACAATGATACCCGCCAATCTAATTCTTGGTAGACTAATCTTATGTTAATTAGATTATAGGCATCTGATTTATCGTTATGACGATCAGAAAAATAGAAAGAATCTTTTGATTCAATTTCAGGATTAATACTTAGTTTATTGGTGAGATAATAAATGCCACCTAAAACAAATTGGTAATTTGGTGCATGCGCAACACTTCTACCCGATAAATCAACGGGGACTGGAGGAATAGCGTCTTGGTCTGCATCAACATGTGTGTAACTTGAAAAATCGGTAAACTTAGCGTCTAAAATTCCTAACGTTGCATAAAGCTGTAAATTATCTGTGGTTTGCCAGGTTGATTCAATTTCAATACCTGAACTTGTTCCTTTGGGTCCATTATCGGTAAAATCAGTGAAGCTACAAGGACAAATACCTCCTTCTTGTATTAACATTCCGGAGTCGATTGATTGTACGATGGATTGTTTGGTTTGAATGTTTTTTCTGTCTTGATAGAAAACAGCCGCTTGTAAGGTTAGTGTATTATTTAGCCATTTTCCTTTGATTCCGGTTTCATAATTCCATTGAAATTCAGTGTCAAAGATTCTATTTTTTTCAGAGAGTGTTCCGTTAGTATTGAAGCCTCCTTTTTTAAAGCCTTTAGAAATTAAAGCGTAGATCATATTAGAATTTGAATATTGATATTCAATAGCTATTTTTCCTCCCCATAAATTTTCTTCAGGAGAAAATGTAACATCATTACTATCTGAATAATCTGATTTGGCACTCTCAAACCTTAGACCAGAAACAAGGGTAAATTTTTCTGCTAGTGGAATTTTTGTTTGACCATAAATTGCGGCAGTTTGATTGCGATGCTGATTTAAAAAATCTTCATTCAGCTCAGTATATTGACGAGTTAAATCAATATTTTGATCATTAAAGTAGATCCCCATAACCCAACCTAGAGCATTCTTACTGTGATTGGAATGTAATTTAATATCTAAACTGGTGTTATCATTTTTTCTTGTGTATTGATCAAAATATGAATACCACCAATCATCTCCAAATAATGATGAATCACAGGAAAGACTGTCACAAATACCAGTGTGAGTCCAGTCAACATCATAAGCGTAATCTAAATCTGATTGGCTATAGCTGATTGTCGATTCTAACCAATACTGATGATTAATATCCCAATCTAAATTAAATGCTATAGCATTGGTTTTTTGGCGATCAAAACCTGGCTGATCAGAAAGTGTTGTACGGTTTGAATCTAAACTAAAAGCGTCGTAGCCGTTGTCAATCTCGGTAAAAAATACAGTACTTGTTAGCTGTAAATCTTTGTTTAATAGAGATGTTATTTTTCCGCGCAAGCTTAACTCGTCTATATTATTGGTATCTGAACGGTTTAGGTATTTGTTATCGATAAAGCCGTCACTTTGAAATTTTTTGACTGCAAAACGGTAACCCGTAGTATCTGAAATTGGTCCACTCACTACGCCAGATAATTCAAGTCCACCGTATTCTTCAATTGTTGTTGAAAGCTTTGCATAATAATAGTCAGTTGGATCATTGGAAACTAAATTAATTAAACCCGCTAAACCATTTGCACCATAAAGTGTACTTTGAGGGCCGCGTAAAATTTCAACTTGTTGTAGATCTAGTGTGGTTGCTGCTGTAGAAATACCCGTTAAATCAATACCATCTAAAACAACACCAACGGAATAATTTACCGGTTCGCTAAATTCGCTTCGTTCACCGATACCACGTATTTGTATAAACCGCCCTCGTGAAGCACCAGTCGAAAAATTAACATTAGGGGCAATATTAAAAATATCAGATAAGTGTTGTGCGCTACGAGCATTAATTGTTTCAGAATTAACGACGGTTACACTATTAGATAATTTTAAGACATTACTATCATCCATTTCTGCGGTAACAATTACCACATTGTTTGATTCAGTATCGATTAATTCTTTTGTATTATCTTGAGAAAAAAGACAAGGTGAAAATAAGCTACTGAGTATCGTAGCGGCTAAAAGCCTTTTGTTAAACTTCATTTATTTGATCTCCATTATCTGCAAAATATATTTATTTGTAGATATAAAAAGCGGAGATCCGGTGAGACGATGGTCAAGAAGGTAAGTTGTCTGAATAACAGAAGTTATAATTGAGAGCTCACCACCTGTCCCTACGCCGGCATTAACCGGATCAGGTTCAAAGGGTACAAATCTCAGGTCAAAAATTAAATTTAATGACCGCCCCTCAGGTTGAAAACGGAGTATATACTGATTAACAGTGAAGATACAATATTGAATTGGTTAAAATTAATTCTAATTAAATGCAGCTGTTGTATTTGATTTTATGTTGTTCTTGGTGAATAACTGACTTAAATTCTTTTTTCAAAAGCCCATTTTCTTAGTATGACTTGGATTGATTTTAAGTTAATTGGTTTCGTTAAGTAATCATCCATTCCTGAAATTTTTGCTCGCTCTTTAAATTCTTGTGGTGCGTGGGCTGTTACCGCAACAATCGGAATTCTTGGTCTATTATTGTCTAACTCCCACTTACGTATTGATTTGGCTGCATCGTAACCATTTAATAAAGGCATTTCGCAATCCATTAAAATTAAGTTGTATTTATCTGCTTCGGAATAATATTTATTAACCGCTTCTTCACCGTTGTTCACCATCACAAAGCGACATGCGATATTAGCTAACATTCGTGTTATTACCATTTGATTGATTTTATTATCTTCTGCTAACAGCACTCTTATGTTCGACATATTTTCTTGATTTAATGGTTTTAAATTTGAAGCATGGTTAAGCTTCTTTTTATTTGTTATTGACTCCACTTTCATTGTAAACCAGAAAGTAGAACCTTTATGGTTTTCACTTATAACGCCTATTTCTCCATCAAACGCATTTACGATATTTTTACAGATACTAAGCCCTAAACCTGTTCCTCCGAACTCTCGGGTCATAGAACTATCAACCTGAGAGAAAGGTTTAAACAATTTATTTATTTTTTCTTTAGGAATACCAACGCCTGAATCAATAATTTCAAAATGTAGCATATGTTCATTATCTTTTAGTGCTGAAAACTCAATTTCTTTTATATTTAAGGTGATTTTTCCTTTCGAGGTGAATTTAAATGAATTACCTAATAGATTCGTTAGTACTTGTCGTAAACGATTTCCATCTATAAGCAAATCTATCGGTGTGTTGGGTTTTATATTGGTAATAAAATCTATGTTTTTCTCTTCAGCGGATAACGAAAATATTTGCACTGAATTTTTGACAAGATCTTTAAGATTAATTTGACTTTTATCGAGTTTCATTTGGTCAGATGTAATCTGTGAATAATCTAAAATATCATTAATGATAGCGAGCAAACTATTACCAGAGTCTTCAATGACATTGATATAATCAAGTTGGTCTTGGTCGAGTTTTGTTTGTTTTAATAGTTCAGTAATTCCAATGACACCGTTCATTGGTGTTCTTATTTCGTGGCTCATAACCGCTAAAAAATTACTTTTTGCTTTGTTTTCATCTTCAGCTTGCGATAGTTTCTTTTTAGAAATTAATTCGTCTTCTTTCATATCGATTTGTAGTTGCATATTTTTTTCTTGTTCTATTCTTGCTTTTTCTTGAGCTAGGTTTTTTTCATTTCTATCAATATTTATTTTATCGGCCAACGCCATGGACATAAATAAAACTGATAAGGCATTACCTATTTGCACCATCGATTCTGTAAAAAAATTTCTTTCTAAAATGCCAAATTTATTGAGTGTCAGTATGCCGTTAAACGAAATAAAGAAAATCCATGTCCATAAGAAAAAGCGTGCAAATTGGTAGCCTTTTCTTAACATAGATAAGCTAATCCAAATGCAAATGATTGCCATAGGTTGACTTATAATGGCTGTAATACTAACAATCATTTTGTAAGGTAATATAAAGCTAACGAATGCTAAGAGGAAACAAAAAACAGCAAAAGCTTTTAGAATATCATACTGTCTTTTATTAACTTGATAAAGATTAAAAAAATTCATCATAAACAAATTGGTGGAGCCAGCAAATAATGAAAGAGAT
This sequence comes from uncultured Kangiella sp., assembly GCA_964476655.1. GTDB lineage: Bacteria > Pseudomonadota > Gammaproteobacteria > Enterobacterales > Kangiellaceae. The sequence goes on from CAYZBK010000031.1 coordinate 22,688, forward strand.
AATGGGATAATCCATTGATTAACATTTGGCAATAATGGCCATATAATTTGAAAACCAAAACCTTGAAGAGATAACTGAAATAATGCAAAGAAGAAAACTGATGAGGAATAAAATAGATAAGATGAATCTTTAACAGCATAGAATAAAAATAAATTATAAATGGTCATAATTAATAAAATACCAAAATATAAACTTTGCATGATCAGTGTTTTTTGCTCTTCAACTATAAATTCTTTAGTAAACCTCAGATAAATTGGGATTTGAAGAGCTCCTTGTGTTTTTATTCTAAGATAAACCGTATGTAATTGGTCTTTTTTAAGTGTTAAAGGTAAAACGAAATTTCGATTGTGATAAGGTCTTTTGTTAAATTTCACAAGGTCGCCTAAAAAATAGTTTTCCTCAATTTTATTATTTGAAAGAAAATAAATATCAACAAAATCTAACGATGGATATTCGATACTGAGCAAGGTAGGAACAGTTATATGATTTTTATTCTTTATTTTTAATCGAAGCCAAATGATATCATCGGTAAATCCTTTGTTTATGACGTTGTTTTTTTCTGCTAACCAATCATTGTCATCAATTTCAAGCACCTTTTTTAAATCAGCATCTTTTTTAGAGTCGACCCAGTAATCGAAATATTGGCCTAATGAATTTTGATCTATTTTTTTAGTGACATTTAAAACTTTTTCGTGTTTCGTAACATTTTGGGATGCTTGGCTGAAAGGAATGAATGAACTGATGAGTCCCAATATAAGTACTATGGACAGTATTTTCATATATACATTTTTATACTGACATTGTCTGTAGGGCATAAAATACATTTAATAAATTGTTTAAGGTTAGAATTGTCCAATATTGAAAAATTGAAGTTATCTATTAAATGTAGCCGCAAAGCTCTAATTAGGCGCAAAAGATTGTGTGATTTTTACTGATTTTGGCTAATTCTTTAAGGTATTTGCTCAAAAGTTGAATTGTTCAGGTAAAATAACCGTTATGTTTCATTTTACTTACGCCTAACCTTTTGAAAATAGATTTAAAAAAACACTCATCATCTGTTCTTCTTGTTCCACAAAATAACTGTTTTGTGACTAATCACATCAACCCCGATTGGTTTAATAAATTTTATTGGCAGCAACAAAATGCTTTAATGGGTCAATCAAAAGGTCGAAATATTACCTGGTTTATAAAGAATCCTAATGATGAGATAAAAAGCCAATGTTGGGTATTAAGGCACTATTATCGCGGCGGATTGATGGCAAAGCTGGTGACAGACCGCTTTCTATTTACGGGCATTAAGAAAACTCGTTGCTACAAAGAGGTTCAATTACTTCAATTAATGTCTGATATGGGCTTGCCTGTGCCCAAACCAATAGCAGCAATGGTTAGTCAAAAGAAAATGTTTTATCAAGCTGACTTATTAATGGAAAAAATTGAAGCAAAGGATTTGGTGGCGATTTTATCACAATCTAATTTGCCTATTTCTCAGTGGCGAGCTATTGGTGAAGTGATTGCAAACTTTCATTGCCACGGTATATACCATGCTGATTTAAATGCTCACAACATTCTAATTGATAAGCTGAATAAAGTTTGGTTAATTGATTTTGACCGATGTAAAAAGATCACGATTCAACAATGTTGGCAAAAGAAAAATTTACAACGTTTGTTTCGTTCGTTCGAAAAAGAGCAATTACTGAATAAAAGATTTTATTTTGATCATCACGTTTGGAGAGAATTGGAGTTAGGATACCAACAAAGAATGGAAGAATTAAAGTAAAAATATTTTATCAAGAAGCTTGATGTTTTTATCAATTGCCCCTCTATTTTCATTAAAAAGCTTAAGGAGATTATTTTTCTTGTCTATAGCTATTTTGGAGTTTTCATAATACTTTTTAAGGATTAAGAATAGGTCCTTTTTATCAGTAACAATATCAATGCATGATTGTTGACTCATAATGTTAACAACGTCTTTAAAATTATAGTAACTATTACCTATAATTACGGGAAGGCCGCATGCTGCTGGTTCAATCGGATTTTGTCCTCCACGTTCTATTAAACTACCACCAATAAATGCAATGTCGGCGGCTCCGTACATGAGGGTTAATTCTCCAATGGTATCACCAATGACTAACGAGTGATGGCTGGTTGGATTGATATCACTTGTTCTATTAACAAATTCAATTTTTTTATTATTAGCAAGTTGTTTTAAGGTTTTGAAATATTCATTATGACGAGGCACGGCGATTAATAATAGATTGGGAAAGTGAGTTAACAATTGAGCGTGAATTGATAAAACGGCTTCAAATTCTGTCGGATGAATGCTCGCCGCAATCCAGCAAGGGCGTTTATTCGACCATTGTTTTTTAAGCTGTTTTTGTTTTTCTATTAGTTGACTGTCTAATGTCATATCAAATTTAACATTACCTGTACAATGAATTTTAGCGGGTGAAATATTTAAAGATAAAAAGTTTTGTTTGTCCGTTTTATATTGCGCGGAAATAACTGAAAAATTAGAGAAAACTTGTTTAAAAAAAGAATCGTATTTTAAATATTTGTTTAATGATTTTTTAGAAAGTCGCGCATTAATAAGTATTGATTTAATGTTTTTTTTAGACAGTTGGTGAAGAAGATTTGGCCAAACCTCGGTTTCTATAATAAGACTAATTTTTGGCGATATCCGTTGTATAAATCGAGAGCAAGAGCCTGGCCAGTCAACGGGCAAATAACAATGTTGATGATGATTTTGATTGAGCGTTTTGAGTAATTTTATAACCTCATTTCTGCCCGTTGGAGTCGAAGTAGTAATTACTAAACGGTATTTTGGGTATCGAATGTTTATATTTTGTATTAGTGATGAGGCGGCTAATGTTTCACCTACGGAAGCACAATGAATATGGATGGTGTGTTTATTGGGTTTTAATGAACTGAAACCTAACCTTTGTTGCAGCCCCTTTAAATAATGATGATCTTTGAAGCCTCGATAAATAAAATAGCACCAAATAAATGGTGCTAAAATATAGAGTAATAAGGTATATAAAATTCTGTTCATTCGGTTAGCAATTCAGTTTGAAATAATTTTAATTATTTTGGGATCGCTATTTTTGCTTCTTTACTCGGTTTGAAAATAATTAATTTACCTCCAATGGTTTGAACCATTGCCGCTTGAGTTTTATTAATGATTTTTGTAATTATTTGGTCACGAGCTTCTTTTTCATCGGCACGAATATTAATTTTTATTAACTCATGGGCATTAAGCGCGATTTTAACTTCTTCCATCACGGTGTGCGTTAAGCCTTTATCGCCAATCATAACGACAGGTTTTAAATCATGAGCTAAGCCTTTAAGGTGGCGAACCTGAATATTTGACAGTTTGTTCATAGGTTTATTGAATATATTGAAATAAAATCAAATTTTACCACTCTTTAGTCATTTTTGAGATAATAAAAGCGTATTATCCTAAAATTATTGAAAATACAGTGAACGAAGGTCTGGAGCATGGCTAAAACTAAAAGTAGTAAAGGCTGGTTAAAAGAGCATTTTGACGATCCTTATGTCAAAATGGCTCAAGAAGATGGCGTGCGTTCTCGTGCAGTTTATAAATTACAAGAGATTGACGATAAAGATAAATTGCTAAAACCTGGGCTTAATGTTGTAGATTTAGGGGCTGCTCCGGGTGGTTGGTCTGAATATGTCGCAAAAAAATTAAAGGGTAAAGGTCGCATCGTTGCCACCGATATATTAGAGATGGACTATTTGCATGGGGTTGATTTTGTGCAGGGTGATTTTAGAGAGGAATTGGTACTTGATAAAATACTTAATCAGCTAGAAAATAATGTTGTAGACCTTGTTTTATCAGATATGGCCCCCAATATAAGCGGAGTAGACTCTATCGATCAACCCGCTTCCATGTACTTGGTTGAGTTGGCACTTGACTTTGCTCGACAAACTTTGAGTAAAGAGGGTCGTTTTTTAGTTAAAGTGTTTCAAGGCAGTGGTTTTGATCCATACTTACAGTCAGTCAGAAATAACTTTAAACAGGTTAAAATACGAAAACCAAAAGCCTCTAGAGCCAGATCGAGAGAGGTTTATATTTTAGCTCAAGGTTTTAAAGGGTAAATTTAGTCTATGGTACAAAGCCATAGAGACAAACTTATATTAGGAATATTTAGCTTTACATTATTAGCTATAAGAATTTAAAGAGGAAGACCTTTTGAACGATACAACAAGACATCTTTTACTTTGGTTGGTTATTGGTTTAGTACTGGTAATGACTTTTGATAAATTTGATACTTCTCAGCAAAAATCAAATGAGATTGAATTTTCTCAATTAATGGCTGATATTGAACGAGGCAAAGTGAAACGTGTCACTGTTGCAGGTTCAAAAGCTGAAGCTGAATTAAGTAATGGCGAAATATTAAAAACTAATATTCCTTACGGTTCACATGAAAAATTAGCCACGCTTGCTTTAGATAAAAAAATTGATTATTCAGGAACAGAACCTGAAGGCGACAGTCTTTTATACACTTTCTTTTTCAATTTTGGTCCTATTTTATTGTTAGTTGGTGTTTGGATTTTCTTTATGCGTCAAATGCAAGGTGGCGGTAAAGGTGGCGCAATGAGCTTTGGTAAAAGTAAAGCGCGTTTGTTAAGTGAAGATCAAATTAAAACGACTTTTGCTGATGTAGCGGGTTGTGAAGAAGCTAAAGAAGAAGTAGCAGAATTAGTCGATTTTTTGAAAGAGCCTAGTAAATTCCAAAAACTAGGCGGTAAGATACCTCGCGGTATTTTAATGGTAGGCCCTCCGGGTACCGGTAAAACACTCTTAGCCAAAGCTATTTCAGGCGAAGCAAAAGTGCCATTTTTTACTATTTCAGGTTCTGATTTTGTTGAAATGTTTGTGGGTGTTGGTGCTTCAAGAGTAAGAGATATGTTTGCAGAAGCTAAAAAGCAATCTCCATGTATTATCTTTATTGATGAAATTGATGCCGTCGGTCGTCACCGTGGAGCAGGTTTAGGTGGTGGTCATGATGAGCGCGAACAGACCTTAAACCAATTACTCGTCGAGATGGATGGATTTGATGGTGATGAAGGTGTGATTGTAATTGCAGCCACCAATAGACCGGATGTATTAGATCCTGCTTTGTTACGCCCTGGCCGTTTTGACCGTCAAGTGACCGTTGGCTTGCCTGACATTAAAGGTCGAGAACAAATTTTAAAAGTTCATATGCGCAAAGTCCCTTTAGGAGATGATGTTAAAGCTGGCATTATTGCTAGAGGAACACCGGGGATGTCGGGTGCAGATTTAGCAAATTTAGTTAACGAAGCGGCTTTATTTGCAGCAAAAGCAAGTGCTAGAACGGTCAATCAAGAATTCTTTGAAAAAGCTAAAGATAAAATTTTGATGGGGGCGGAGCGTCGTTCCATGGTTATGGACGAAGAAGAAAAATTAAATACTGCGTGGCATGAAGCGGGACACGCGCTAGTTAGCCGATTATCGCCTAGTAGTGATCCAGTTTATAAAGTATCAATTATTCCAAGGGGAAGAGCTTTAGGGATCACCATGCAATTACCAGAAAAAGATCGTTATAGTCATACAAAAGAATTTTTAGAAAGTAAGTTAGCATTATTGTATGGCGGAAGAATTGCTGAAGAAATGTTAAATGGTAAAGATGGGGTGACAACTGGAGCATCTAACGATATAAAAGTAGCAACATCTATCGCTCGTAACATGATTACTCAATGGGGATTTTCTGATAAGTTAGGTCCTATGATGTATGCTGAAGATGAAGGTGAAGTGTTTTTAGGTCGTTCTGTTACCCAAACTAAACATGTTTCTGACGATACAGCAAAAATTATTGATGATGAAATTAAAGCGTTAATTTCAAGAAATTATGATAAAGCTGAAAAGATCCTACATACTAATAAAGATAAGCTCGAAATGATGGCTAACGCATTAATGAAATATGAAACCATTGATGCGGCTCAAATTGATGAAATTATGGATGGCAACGATCCCAGTCCACCAAAAGGATGGGATGACAATGATAGTCAAGAACCTCCTAAAACTTCAAAAAAACAAGATGATAAGCCATCAAATAGTAAAATTGGTGGAACTGCTGAACAGTCTTAATGGCGGTTTTAGCTAAAAATAAATGCGGTTGTTCGAATAGAATGACCGTTTTTTTTGTAATAGACAAAAGTTAGATTATTATGGATTTAGAACAAGTTAGACGTGAATATCTTAAACAAGGGCTAAGTCGCTCTGAGTTAGCCTGTAATCCAATCGAGCAGCTTAGTCATTGGTTATCTCAAGCGGCTGATGTTGAGCTTGTTGATGCGACTGCAATGACGCTCTCAACAGTAGACCTGGCCGGTCAACCGAGTCAAAGAGTCGTTTTATTAAAAAACTTGGACCAAAAAGGGTTAGTTTTTTATACCAACCTAAAAAGTAGAAAGGCTTTAGATATAAAAGAAAACAATAAAGTAAGTGTTCACTTTGGCTGGCTACCATTGGAGCGACAAGTTAAAATCCAAGGGACGGCGCACCGTTTGTCTGCGACTGAAAATTTGGCTTATTTTGCCTCTCGGCCTAAAAATAGCCAATTAGCGGCTTGGGCATCTAATCAGAGCCAGCCAATTACCTCAAGAAAAATTCTTATTCAAGCTTTTGAACAAATCAAAAAACGATTTTTAAACGGAGAAGTTCCTCTTCCTGATTTTTGGGGTGGCTACTTAATCAAACCAACTCGCTTTGAGTTTTGGCAAGGTGGCGGTAACCGATTACATGATAGTTTTTGCTACACAAATAATCCGCTAGATCATGGCTGGAAAATAGAAAGATTAGCGCCTTAAGTTGTGCTGGATGGTTGCTCTTGTCCC
>CAYZBK010000032.1:0-29101 GCA_964476655.1 uncultured Kangiella sp.
AACAAACTACCAACCAGTAATCTCTTTTAAAGCAGAACCTATGTCAGCCAAACTACGCACTGTTTTAACACCAGCATCTTCTAGTGCGGCAAATTTTTCATCTGCAGTTCCTTTGCCACCTGAAATAATAGCTCCGGCATGCCCCATACGTTTTCCAGCCGGCGCTGTAACACCTGCAATGTAAGAAACAACCGGTTTAGTGACATTAGCTTTAATAAATGCCGCTGCTTCTTCTTCTGCTGTTCCACCAATTTCACCTATCATCACAATGGCTTCCGTTTTTGGGTCATCTTGGAACATTTGTAAAATATCGATAAAGTTAGATCCTGGAATTGGATCTCCACCAATGCCAACACAAGTTGATTGCCCAAAACCTGTGTCTGTTGTTTGTTTTACGGCTTCATAAGTTAAAGTGCCTGAACGTGAAACAATACCAACTCTGCCTGGTTTATGGATATGCCCTGGCATAATTCCAATTTTACATTCGCCAGGAGTAATAACACCTGGACAGTTTGGTCCAATCAATTGGACACCTAATTGATCACAGGTTATTTTTGCTTCAAGCATGTCTAGAGTTGGAATACCTTCAGTGATACAAACTATCAGTTTTATACCACTATTAGCCGCTTCTAAAATTGAATCTTTACAAAAAGCTGCTGGTACATAAATAACAGAAGCTTCAGCACCCGTTTGTTCAACGGCTTCTTTTACCGTATTAAAAACAGGTAAACCTAAATGCGTTTGTCCACCTTTACCTGGAGTAACACCACCAACCATTTTTGTACCATATTCAATCGCTTGCTCGGAATGAAATGTTCCTTGTGCGCCAGTGAATCCTTGGCAAATTACTTTAGTGTCTTTGTTAATTAAAATGCTCATTTATTTGCCCTCCGCAGCTGAAACTACTTTTTGAGCAGCATCGGCTAAACCTGTTGCAGCGATAATATTTAAACCACTATCCGCTAGTACTTGACTACCTTTTTCCGCATTATTTCCTTCTAGCCTAACGACCACAGGAACTTCTACACCAACTTCTTCAACAGCGCCGATAATTCCTTCTGCGATTAAATCACAGCGTACGATCCCACCAAAAATATTAACTAATACGGCTTTAACATTATCGTCACTTAAAATCAGTTTAAAAGCTTCAATAACACGCTCTTTAGTTGCGCCGCCGCCAACATCTAGGAAGTTAGCTGGTGATCCACCATGCAAGTTAACAATGTCCATCGTACCCATGGCTAAACCAGCACCATTAACCATACAACCAATATTGCCATCTAAAGCAACATAATTTAATTCGAAAGATGCTGCATGTGCTTCGCGTTCATCTTCTTGTGAAGGATCATGCATATCACGTAGTTTTGGGTGACGATAAACAGCGTTTCCATCAATTGTTATTTTAGAATCTAAGCAATGCAAGTCACCTGCTTCAGTAATCACTAAAGGATTAATTTCAAGCAACGCAAGATCTAAATCACTAAATAATTTGGATAACTGCATGAAAATATGAGTAAATTGTTTAACTAACTTACCTTCAAGACCTAATTTAAAAGCTAATTCACGCCCTTGATAAGGTTGAGCGCCAACTAAAGGATCAATTGCCGTTTTGTGAATTTTTTCAGGCGTTTCTTCAGCGACTTTTTCAATTTCGACACCACCTTCTGTGGATGCCATAAACACTACTCGGCGAGTTGAACGATCGACAACAGCACCTAAATAAAGCTCTTCGGCAATATCGGTACAGTCTTCAACTAATATTTTAGATACAGGCTGTCCGTTGGCATCTGTTTGATAGGTAATAAGGTTTTTGCCTAACCACTTTTCTGCAAAATCTTTTGCTTCATCTTTGCTAGTAATTAGTTTAACACCGCCAGCTTTACCACGACCACCAGCATGAACTTGAGTTTTTACAACCCATTTATCACCACCGATCTGGCTACAAGCTTCAAAAGCAGCTTTGGGAGAATCAACGGCAATACCGTTTGAAACAGGTAATCCATACTCTCTAAAAAGTTGTTTACCCTGATATTCATGTAAATTCATGATTGTTGTCCAATATTTAGGTTAATTTGAAAAAATATAATGTTTAATATGACAAGGATAGTCAATTTTAAGGTTTTTGCTCGATTTAAAATAATGGTTGCTGGCTATTACCAACAACCATTAAAATTATTTAATTTTAAACACCACGATTAAGTAACAATGATCGAATATGTCCGATTGCTTTAGTTGGATTTAAACCTTTAGGGCACACACTCACACAATTCATTATTCCACGACATCTAAACAAGCTGTAGGCATCATCAAGATCATCTAAACGCGATTCAGTTTCTGTATCACGACTATCTATAATAAATCGATAAGCTTGTAATAAACCTGATGGACCTATAAATTTGTCAGGATTCCACCAAAAAGATGGGCAGGCTGTACTACAACAAGCACAAAGAATGCACTCGTATAAACCATCTAATTTTTCTCGTTCTTCTGGCGATTGTAAATGTTCTCGAACAGGTTGTTCATCTTCGTTAATTAAGTAAGGCCTGATTTTCTCATATTGTCTGTAAAATTGAGCCATATCAACCACTAAATCACGAATAACAGGTAATCCAGGTAATGGTCTTACGGTAATTTTATTACCTTTTAATGAGGATAATGAGGTAATGCAAGCTAATGCATTTTTTCCATTAACGTTTACACCATCCGATCCACACACACCTTCACGACAAGAACGTCTAAATCCAATGGTCGGATCTTGTTCTTTTAATAATAAAAGTGCATCCAATAACATCATGTCTGAACCAGCTTCAATCACCAATTCATAATCTTTCATGTAAGGTTTTTTATCAACCTCAGGATCATATCGATAAATAGAAAATTTCATATTAATAAGTCCTAGCTTTAGGTGGAAAAGCTTCAACAGTTAATGGCGACATGTTGACGGGGCGTCTGTCCATTTCATTTGACTCAGGATAATAAAGACTATGAGTTAACCAGTTTTCATCATCTCGTTCAGGAAAATCTTCACGACTATGAGCGCCTCGACTTTCTTCTCTAAAATTAGCGGCTTTAGCGGTTGCTCTGGCAATTGCCATTAAGTTTTCTAATTCTAAACATTCAATTCTCATGGTATTAAAGGTCTTAGACTTATCAGGCAATACGGCAGATTTTAATTTTTCGGCAACGGCTTCAAGCTCAATGATACCTTTAGCCATGGATTCGCCACTTCTAAACACACCAAAGTTATTTTGCATTATTTGCTGCATTTGTTGACGAATTGCTACAGGATCTTCACCCGATTCAGAGGCTTCCCAGCGTTTGGTTCTGGCTAGTGAGGTTTCAAGATTAGCATCAGTATACTCATTTTGAGGTAAACCGTTGGCAAGTGATTCTTCAAGGTGAATACCTGCCGCACGTCCAAATACCACTAAGTCGAGCAGTGAATTACCACCTAAACGATTCGCACCATGTACAGAAACACAGGCGACTTCACCAACAGCATATAATCCATCAACGATATGTTCTTCTTGACCTGCTTTTTTGCCAATCACTTGGCCAAACTTATTTGTTGGGATGCCGCCCATCATATAATGACACGTTGGAACAACCGGAATTGGCGCTTCAGCAGGATCAACATGTGCAAACGTTTTAGACAACTCACAAACACCAGGTAGACGTTTGTTGAGTGTTGCAGCGCCTAAATGATCTAATTTAAGCATCACATGGTCACCTTTTGGTCCACAACCACGGCCTTCTAAAATTTCCTTAGTCATCGAACGTGCGACAACATCTCGGCTCGCTAAGTCTTTTGCATTAGGTGCATAACGTTCCATAAAACGTTCACCATCTTTATTAATTAAATAACCGCCTTCACCACGACAGCCTTCCGTTACTAACACCCCTGCCCCAGCAATACCTGTAGGATGGAATTGCCACATTTCAATATCTTGTACCGGAATGCCTGCTCTAAGCGCCATGCCAACACCATCACCTGTATTAATCAATGCATTGGTGGTTGATTGGAATATTCTTCCAGCCCCACCCGTGGCAAAAACGGTTGCTCTTGATTTAAATTGCACCACTTCACCGGTCTCAATCGACATTGCCATTACGCCACAACATTGACCGTCATCATTCATCACTAAATCAAGTGCATACCATTCATTAAAGAAATTCGTTTTTGCGGCTAAATTTTGTTGATACAATGTATGTAATAACGCATGCCCTGTTCTGTCAGCAGCGGCTGCAGTTCTGGCCGCTTGTTCACCACCAAAATTAAGTGATTGACCACCAAAAGGCCGTTGATAAATCTTGCCATTTTCTAATCGAGAAAAAGGTAATCCCATTTGATCCAGCTCAATGACTGCATCAGGCCCCTGTTGACACATATATTCAATCGCATCTTGATCACCTATATAGTCAGAACCTTTTACTGTGTCATACATGTGCCAACGCCAATCATCTTCATGGGTATTACCTAACGCAACAGTAATGCCGCCTTGCGCGGATACAGTATGAGATCGCGTTGGAAAAACTTTTGATATAAGTGCCACTTTTTGCCCTGATTGTGCCAATTGGAGTGACGCGCGCATACCCGCACCACCGCCGCCAACAATCACTGCATCAAAGGTTAAAACCGGGACTGTTACAGAGTCAGTCATTTATAAACTCCACAAAATCTGAGCGCCCCAAAGAAGCAACGCGAAACAAGAGATAATTACTAAAACTTGGAAAATTAGTCGTACAGCAAAAACTTTAAGATAGTCTGTTGAAATAATCCATAATCCAACCCAAGCATGAAAACAGATTGAAACAATAGCAATAAAAGAAAAGATCTTAAATGCGGTTAATTCAAATAAAGAATGCCAAACATCAAACGTTAGTTGAGGTGCTGAAAAAATAAACACCGATAAATATATCGCATATGCGGCAAGAACAATCGCGCTAATTCGCTGAATCATCCAGTCATGTAAGCCACTACGGCCCAAACTTGTAACTGACTTTACCATATCCAAACTCCTAGCCCTATCGAACTTAAAACACCTAAAACAATCACTAATTTAGAACCTAACACACCACCCTCAAGAGTTTCACCAATTCCAGCATCCATGAGTAAATGCCTTATTCCCGCGATAATGTGGTAGCTCAGCAAGCTCAAAACAGCCCACAAAACAAATAAGGAAAAGTCACCTTTTAATATGTTTTGTACCTGATTAAAATCAGCCTTTGATGTTAAACTTTTTTCTAATATCCAAAACGCAAATGGAATGGCTAAGAACAAAAGTACACCAGAAACACGGTGTATAATTGAAGATAACGATGTTATTGGCCATTTAAGCGTCAACATCGTTGCTAGTGTAACGTTACCAGGTCTATTTTTTTTCACGGTATCAATTCTTCTCGATGAGTGTGACTTTAAGAAAGCTTCGCAGTTAATATTTTAGGTAAATATTTTAAAATCTGCTAAACTTTTTGTAGTTTATTTTCGATTTAACCTTTTTTAACATGAGCTAGATAATTTTTTGTCTCAAAACCTATTTCAAATCTGGCGCAATTATATAAGGCTAAACTACTGAATACAAATGAATTGTCATAAAATACTGATCACGATTAAGTTTGTTTGTTTTATAACCAGTTATAGTAAGAAAGAGCGCTATTATAATTGACAAATTATTTATTCCTCTTATAGTAGCGCGCTATATATTAGTAGAAACATGATTTTTAGCCAGGAGCGAACAAAATGACGGACAAAACCGCCAAACTAACTTTACCAAATGGTGAAACTCTAGAACTTAATGTGTACTCTCCCACCCTTGGTAATGATGTCATCGATATTACCAGCTTAGTGAAAAGCGGTGTTTTCACTTATGATCCTGGCTTTATGTCGACAGCTTCATGCGAATCAAAAATAACCTTTATAGATGGTAATGAAGGTATCTTACTTTATCGTGGTTATCCGATAGATCAACTGGCTCAAGATTGCGATTTTATGGAAGTTTGCTATTTATTACTCAATGGTGAGTTACCAACTAAAGAAGAAAAAGAAGCCTTTGTTGCGCGAATAAATAACCACACCATGTTAAATGAACAATTATCTCACTTTTTCAATGGCTTCCGTAGAGATGCTCACCCAATGGCAATTATGGTTGGTGTAGTTGGAGCTTTGTCAGCCTTTTATCATGATTCTTTAGATATCAACAATGAATCACATCGTGTTAAAAGTGCATTTCGATTATTAGCTAAAGTGCCAACAATTGCAGCTATGTGTTACCGCTATACCATTGGAAAACCTTTTGTTTATCCACGTAACGAAATGTCATACGCTGAAAACTTTCTAAATCAAATGTTTTCAATGCCGTCTCAAGACGACAAACCCGATCCTATCTTAGTAAAGGCAATGGATAGAATATTTATCCTACATGCCGATCACGAACAAAACTGCTCTACATCAACAGTCAGACTAGCAGGTTCATCAGGCGCGAATCCATTTGCTTGTATTTCTTCAGGTATTGCTTCTCTTTGGGGCCCTGCTCACGGTGGCGCTAATGAAGCTTGTTTACGGATGTTAAATGAAATTGGTGATGTCAGCAGAATTCCTGAATTCATTAAACGTGCAAAAGATAAAGATGATCCATTCAGATTAATGGGCTTTGGACATCGTGTTTATAAAAACTTTGATCCTCGAGCTAAAGTCATGAGAGAAAGCGCCCATGAAGTGCTAAAAGCAACAGGTAAAGAAAACGATCCAATCTTAAAAGTAGCAATGGAGCTTGAAAAAATTGCTTTATCTGACCCTTATTTTGTTGATAGAAAACTTTACCCCAACGTCGATTTTTACTCAGGAATTATTTTAAATGCCATTGGTATTCCGATGAATATGTTCACCGTTATCTTTGCTCTTGCAAGAACCGTTGGTTGGGTTTCTCATTGGAAAGAAATGATTGCAGAGCCAACACAAAAAATTGGTCGCCCACGTCAACTTTACACAGGCAAAAAGCAACGAGACGTGAATTCAATCGACAAACGATAATTTGTACCCATCATCACTCAAGATAGATGATGGAGATATGCCATCCCAATAAAAAAGGTGCTTAATTAAGCACCTTTTTTATGCGCCTTAAGGCGCGAAATAGATCAATTTAAATGACTATAAATCATCTTCAAAATTAAGCGATATCTGTACAATCTTACGCATAAAATCTCTTTCTTTTCTAAATCGTTTTTTCAAATCGTCCATTTCTCTTTCAAGCTGATGAACTCTAACATCCATTGGAGTAGCATTTTCCGGCAACACTGAATCAACTTTCAAAGTCATTTCAGTATTTGTAGCCGCACCTTTCCCACTGCCATTTTCAGCAATAATTTCATCAACCACTAATTTGACGATTTCACCGTCAATTTTATTCTTTTCTTCCAAGAATCCGTAAAGTAATAAACGGTCACAGGTTGTATTGATTATTCTTGGAACACCTTCACTAAATTCATAAAGTTGCTGAAAAGCTTCTGCGGTAAATGATGGATCATTGTCCCAGCCAACTTTACCCAACCGATGTTCTATGTATGATTGAGTTTCTTCACCGTCTAAATGAGCAAGATGGTAAGAAGCCGTCACACGTTGACGAACTTGTTCTAAAATTGGCGCTCGTAAGTTATCTCTAAATTCCGATTGTCCCAATAAAAATATTTGTAGTAACGTCTTACCCTCATGAACCATATTAGAAAGCATTCTAAGCTCTTCAATAGTCTCAAAAGGTAAATTTTGAGCTTCGTCAACCACCAACATGCAACGCTTACCATCATTTTTACGCGCTTTAAAAAAGTTTTCTAAGTTTTTTATTAATGACGTTTTTTTATTATCTTTATGAGCAAGCCCAAAAGACGCTGCAACCATTCTTAAAATATCAGTTGAATCTAATTGTGTATTAATTAATTCTGCAGCAATAACATCATTTTTACCTTCTAATGATGCAAATAATGTTCTAACAAGCGTGCTTTTTCCTGTACCAACATCTCCAGTAACAACAATAAAACCTTCACCTTGAGAAAGACCATATTTTAAATATGCTAAAGCCCTTTTGTGAGTGCTACTACCAAAAAAGAAAAAGGGATCGGGTGCTAACTGAAAGGGTTTTCCTGATAATTTGTAATATGACTCGTACATACTATTTCCTTTTACATACTGAAGTGTTTTTTAATCTATTTTTATAATCTGTAATATTATTTTTCTATTTTTCTTGTTACGCTAACGAAGAATCTTGCTAGTCAAGCATTGTACTACACTCAACAAAAATTTCATCTTTAAATCAACAACAAAAGTTACTTTTTTAAGCAAGTTAATAACTATTGGCTTAATGCATAATAATTCAACTGGAAGTAAAGTCTATTCAGGGTTAAAATCCAATTCGAATTTAGTCACAGGATTAATTTGAGGTAAGTAATGAGCAAACATTGGTCGATTTCAGATCTGTTAAATGGCAAAGCGCCCGAAGGTAGTCAGGTTGTTGTTAAAGGTTGGGTGCGAACTCGTAAAGACTCTAAAGCAGGTTTTTCATTTATTAATTTACATGATGGCTCATGCTTTCATCCGATTCAAATTATTGCACCTGCTGAACTTGAAAACTATTCGTCAGAAATTCAACTTGCAACAACCGGAGCCTCCCTCGTTATTACTGGTGATTTAGTTAAATCTCAAGGCAAAGGACAAAGTTTTGAAATCCAAGCGACAAAGATTGATGTGCTTGGTTTAGTTGAAGATCCTGCAAGCTACCCTATTCAACCGAAACCTCATACCATGGAATATCTTAGAACCGTTGCTCACTTACGTCCAAGAACCAATGCTATTGGTGCTGTAACACGAGTAAGAAATTGTTTGGCTCAAGCAACTCATCGTTTTTTACATGGCGAAGGTTTTAATTGGATACATACACCAATTATTACTGCTAGTGATTGTGAAGGAGCTGGTGAAATGTTTAGAGTCAGCACGTTAGATCAAAACAATTTACCTTTATTAGACAATGGGCAAGTTGATTATACAAAAGATTTTTTTGGTAAAGAGTCTTTTTTAACAGTTTCAGGTCAATTGAATGTTGAAGCCTACTGCTTAGCGATGTCAAAAGTTTATACTTTTGGACCCACCTTTCGGGCAGAAAATTCAAATACAACAAGACACCTAGCAGAGTTTTGGATGGTAGAGCCAGAAATCGCTTTTGCCGATCTCCAAGAAAACGCCAATGTTGCAGAAGCAATGATGCAATACATCTTTAAAGCTGTTTTAGATGAACGAGGTGATGACATTGAATTTTTTAATCAACGAGTTGATAAAACGGTTATCTCTCGTCTTGAAAGTGTCGTTAATAACGATTTTGAACGTATGGAATACACTGAAGCGGTTAAAATTTTAGAAAATTGTAATAAAAAATTTGAATACCCTGTTAGTTGGGGGACTGATTTACAGTCTGAACATGAGCGTTATTTGGCCGAAGAAAAAGTTGGTCGCCCTATCATCTTAATGAATTATCCAAAAGATATTAAAGCTTTTTACATGCGCTTGAATGATGACGAAAAAACAGTTGCCGCAATGGATATTTTAGCCCCAGGCATTGGCGAATTAGTTGGTGGTAGCCAACGTGAAGAACGTTTAAATGTTTTTGATGCTCGTCTTGAACAAATGGGTTTAGAAAAAGAAGATTATTGGTGGTATCGAGACCTAAGACGTTTTGGGACCGTGCCTCATTCAGGCTTTGGTTTAGGCTTTGAAAGAGCGGTATTATATGCAACGGGTATGCAAAATATTCGTGATGTTATCCCGTTTCCTCGAGTTCCAAACAGCGCTGAATTCTAGTACTGAACATTATTTCTAGTTCTCAACTCTCAACTAAGAAGTTAGACCACGAATTCTAACTTCTTAGTTTTTTATTCCATAATAAGTTTATTTCCATTCAACATACTCACTTTGATCATGATTAACCATTGATCTTTTATTTCCTTGTTCTTGACCTAAATAAATAAAACCGACAATTGTTTGGTTCTCATTGAGTGTCAGTAATTCCATTAAACGCGGATTAAAACACAGTTGACCGCTTCTCCATATTGCACCAACCCCACTAAAATGCGCCGCCATTAACAAATTTTGAACACTTGCCCCTACAGACAAAATTTGTTCAACTTTTGGAACCTTTTTATGTTCTGTTATATTGGCAATTGCCACGACAATCATTGGTGCACGGAAAGTTTTATTACGAATTTTTTCAACTTGCTTTGAATTTAAAGTTGGATCAACAGCTAAACTCGCTTGTACAAAATAGTCCGCTAAGGTTTCCAATGAACGGCCTGTAAATATTTGATATCGCCATGGTTTCAATCCTGCATGATCTGGCGCTCTTAAAGCGACTTGCATCATTGCTTCGATTTGTTTTTGAGTTGGCGCTGGATGAGTTAACTTACCATGAGATTGGCGTAATAACAGATGTTCTAAGGATTGCATAAGAATATAATTAAATAAAAAACACGAGTATATCAGCCTATAAATAATATACCCATTGCTAAGCAGGAAAAAACTACGAAGGCCTCTACTAAAGCGATATCCTAGATCTCTGGGAGTAATCTAAATTTGGTGGAGCTAAGCGGGATCGAACCGCTGACCTCTACACTGCCAGTGTAGCGCTCTCCCAGCTGAGCTATAGCCCCAAATAAGGCGCGAATTTTAAGGTTTAAGTTGATTAGTGTCAAGATATTAAAACGAATTATTGCAGTAGTTCAAACTAAATAATGATATATTTTGGTTATTGTCATAAACTAAAAATGAAACAAATTATCCGCTTTTAAATACAAAGGACTCAATATGTCATTAACAACAGAATTACTTGAAGAGCTTGAATTACTTAATCTTTTTAATCTCGATTCCACTCAAGGCGGTCTAAAAATTCATAAAAATGCTTCTATAACTAAAATTTCTGCAGCTCAACGGTTACACAATAAGGGTATTATTAGCCAATCTGACGGGGGTTACTTAACGGATAGAGGCTTAAAAACAGCTGAACACGTACAAATTTTAGTCAAAATGCTTCAAGCGGAGCTTCCTGATTAAATATTTATTATTTGAGTAAACTTGCATTATTGGCTTATATAATCAAAACTATACCTAGTAGATCAATCACTTAGTTGTTTATTTTTTATGCTATTAAAATTTCTTATCGTTGACGATAGTAAAGCAATGCGGACAATCGTTAAACGCATATTAATTAGCGCTGGCTATGCCGACCACGATTTTCGTTTTTCTGAGAATGGTAGTGATGCAATCAAACAAATTGTTAATTGGCAACCCGACATGGTTTTACTAGATTGGCACATGCCAGAGATTACCGGGATCCAAGTTCTCGAAAAAGTAAAAGAGTTAGGTTTACCGACAAAAATAGGTCTAATAACCGCTGAAAAAAATCCTCACTCAATTAAAGCCGCTAGGGAAGCGGGAGCTATCTTTGTAGTCAACAAACCATTTACTATGGATGAGCTTAAAGATTCCCTTATTCCTGCACTGGCTGGCGTTAGCACCTTCCAAGATACCTTATTGCTCAATGAAAAAGGCATAATATTTCCATCACCTTCAGCGCTGAGTAACATATTAAGTACCATCGTAGGAAAAGATATTTCTATAGAGGTGATTAAAAAACAAAGACTTTCTCAATTTAATTTGCCAGGAAAATTATCACTTTTTGGAGACGGTGACGGCAAAACCAAAGCCGTTCAAATGCTCGATTCTAAATTGTGCGATCGCTTATCTGAATCATTTTGCTCAAGCGTTTACAGAAATGATGCGATTGATGATAAATTGCTTGCAAAAGCCTTATTAAGATCCTTAACCATTATTGCCGCCTGTTTTTATGATATAGAAAAAGCAAAAGAATTAAACCTTGCAAAAACATTTACGGTGCAAAAATTAATAGAAAAAGTTCAATCGTTGGATGAACTAGATGGTTTGGACAGGCTCGATTTAAAATTCACTTTTTCTGACGAACAAGCTTGCTACGGAAGTTTTTATTCAAATACCAATGAGCTTTTTTAGATGTAGAGCATCTTCTCTATTAAGAGTCTTTGCTTTCAAACTCTTTCAATAAACCTAAAAACTGCTCTTCCAATAATTCATGTTCGGATTGTAAGCGTTGCAACGTTTTACTTGATTTTAATTCAATTTCTGACTCTTCAGACATCAACATAAATTGTTGTTCTAACATGTCTTTTTCAAGTAATAATCTGTCCATTGACTCTTCTTTCTTCTCAAGCTTTTCACGCATATCTTCAAGGTTTTTAACAAACTCCTCGTCCTTAGAATCACGAGTCAACTGTGTATTTAAAATATCATTACGTGATTCAAGAGTTTTAAAGCGTCTTGATAACAAACGGTAATCTGAGCCTAACTTCGTTAAGTTTTGGTGCATTTGAGCATTAGTGGCTTTTTGTAAACTAATTTGCTCTTTCTGAGCCTGAAACATTTGCGCTTTAGCGATAAATGCTTTTAATTGGATTGACGTTTTATTTAAATCATTAGATAAACTATTTTTGATCTCGGTTAAATGATTAATTTCTTCAATTAACAAGTCCATTTCTTTTTGACTGAGCGTTAAATCAGCTGTATTTTTATTTTCAAAACCATCCAAGTCACGTAACGATAATTCCATATCATCAACCAACATTTCAGCGTCAACAATTTGCTGCAATTCCATTTTAGTTTGTTCTTCTTGCTCATTTGAATCGAATAATTCAACATCGGTAACCAAACCAACCATTGAACCTATTGAGTTATATTTTTCTTTAAGTTGATCCATTTGTTTACTTTCATTGATATTGCCATTTTCGACTAAACGATCTCTCAACATATCAATCACTTGCTCACCACCTGACATATTGAAAGCTATGGAATTTTTTAATTCATAATATAGATCTTTATAGCTTTCGGCTGGTTCAATATTTTTGGCAGGCGCTTCACTAGCAGACTTAAGTTGTGTTTGTAATGTCTTAATATCACTTGCTAAAGAATCATTTTGTTTTTGAATTTTAGATTTTTTCTGGCTGAGTTGTTCGACTTTAGCGTTTAATTTTTCTTTTTCCGTTTCGATAGTGGCAATTTTATCCTCTAAATCACTATCAACTTTTGATTTTTCCGCTAGAGATTTTTCCAGTTGTTGTATTTGAGTGTTTAATTCTTGAACTTGTACGCGTAGACCTTTAGCACGACTTTTGGCATCTTTTAATTGGCGAGAAAGGGAAAAATTAGTTTCTCTGAGTTGGTTGTTTTTTTCGAGCGTATAAAAGACTAAATACCCGCCCACGGCAAATAGCACTAAAAATATTTCACCAATAATGATCGTTTGTAACGACAAATAACTACCCAATAATAACTAATACTGAATAATTATAGTTAATGATATAAATTTTGTCGAAAAAACGCACAAAAGAGATAACACAAGCGAGCATCTCTTTTGCTTTAAGTGTCATGATTTTAAAAGAAATAACCTGCAGACTGGAAATCTTTCAGTTAATACAGTTAATTCAACCAAGTGCAGAACGATCACCATATAATCGATAACCGGCTTTAGCAATTTGACTCACTAATAATTGGTTATGCAGACACTGTTTATCTAAATTGCTAGGTAATTGTAGTTCTCCACAACTAGCGCAGGCATTTATACGCATTCGACCTTTCCTAAAAGTCATCCATTGATGTTTCATCGTTTTCATATCAACAACCTTGTTAACTGAGGTTGAATACCATTTTGCGCTAAAAGTAATTCTTTTTGAAGACGATATTTCTTATGTTCAATGTACCAAACGACGGATTAAGCTGTAAGAGATTACTTACAAAATTTTATACAAAAAACTAGACTAACGACTCAAATAACTCACCATCATTAAATAACCTCAACGTGGGATAATAACTGAGGTTAAATAGCACTATTGTGTCGCTCTAATTGAACTAATAGCTCGTATTCGTCAATCACATGAATATCAAGTTCAACCGCTTTCTTTAATTTTGAACCTGCAGATTCTCCAGCCACCACGACGGTTGTATTTTTGGAAACACTTCCACTCACTTTTGCACCTAAATCCGTTAACTGTTGCTTTGCTTCATGCCGTTTTAATTGCGATAAAGTGCCCGTTAATACCCAAATTTCACCCAATAAAGGTAATGACTGTGCTGAAGGCTTATCAATTTTAGGCCACGTAATACCTAACATCTGCAATTCATTAATAATCCTCAGGTTTTCAGTATTAGCAAAAAAACCAGCGATGTATTTTGCGGCAATAGGCCCAATATCTTTTATTGATTCCAATTTTTCTACATCGGCGCTAATAATTGATTCAATGGTCAATAGTTCATTGGCTAAATTCATTGCTGTCACTTCACCAACTTCTCGAATACCTAAGGCAAATAAAAATTTAGCCAATGTTGTCTTTTTACTATGCTCGATAGAATCAATGATATTGTTAGCCGATTTTTCTGCCATTCTATCTAAAGACTTTAATTGTTGTACGTTTAATTTATATATATCGGCTATATTATTGAGTAATTTTTGATCACACATTAACTCAATCAACTTATCTCCTAAACCATCAATATCCATCGCTTTTCTTGATGAAAAATGAATCAGTGACTGCTTTCTTTGAGCTAAACAAAATAATCCGCCTGTACATCGATATATCGTTTGATCGGTCTGTTTTTTAAGCACTGACTGACAAACTGGACAACTTGTTGGGGTTGCTATTACTTCAGTTTTTAATGGCCGTTTACTGGTAACTACAGAAACAATTTGAGGAATAACATCACCTGCTCGCCTAATAATAACGGTGTCACCAATACGAATATCTAAACGGTTAATTTCATCCATATTATGCAGCGTAGCATTGCTTACATTCACTCCACCAACAAAGACTGGTTCTAAGCGTGCAACAGGTGTTACAGCACCAGTTCTACCAACCTGAAAGTCAACAGCTAACAGCTTAGTCATCTCTTCTTGAGCGGGAAATTTATATGCAATCGCCCAGCGTGGTGCTTTGGCAACAAAACCTAACTGTTGTTGTAAGTTAATTTGATTAATTTTAAAGACTACGCCATCAATTTCATAAGGTAATTCATTGCGTGCTTGTAAAATTTCATTAAAGTATGCAAGACATTCTTTTACATCATTTAATGACTTTATTTCGGGACAAATGGGAAGCCCCCAACTTTTTAATTGTTCGAGTCTTAAAAAATGTTCATTCGCTAAAACCAAATCTTGTGCATCATTATCTATATGGCTCATTCTTCCGTCAGGCTTCTCACTTCTAGCTGCAGAGTTTGCACTACCAATTGAATAAAAATAAACGGCTAATTTTCTTTTTGCTGTAATGTTTGGATCTAACTGCCGTAAACTACCTGCCGCCGCATTTCTAGGGTTTGCAAACGTTTTTTCTCCAGAGATTAGAGCATCTGAGTTCAACTGTTCAAACACTTTTTTTGGCATAAACACTTCACCTCGAACATCCAGCAAAGGAGGAAAGTCACCTCTTAATTTAAGTGGAATACTTGCAATAGTACGTATATTTGCAGTGACATTTTCTCCGACCTTCCCGTCCCCTCTTGTTGCCGCATGAACTAAGAGACCTTTTTTATATAACAAGCTAATAGCAAGACCATCTAACTTTGGTTCACCGGTAAGATTAAACGATTTCTCACCCGCCGTTGAATCGGATAAACGTTCAATAATACGTTGATAAAACAAATTGAATTCGCTCTCACTAAAAACATTATCGAGCGATAACATTGGAGTAAGGTGAGTAATTTGCTTAAATCCATTAGCGGCTTGGCCCCCAACTTTTTGCGTTGGCGATTCGTTAGTTACTAATTCTGGGTGAAGTTTTTCAAGCTCGAGCAGCTGATTCATTAATCGATCATATTCAGAATCTGTCACACTTGGATTGTCTACAACATAATATTGATAATTGAATTCTTCTATTTGTTGACGAAGCGAAATGACTTTTTGTTGTAACGCTGTATTTTTCAAATTAGTCTTCCAAATATCATCCGGAAATCATCCGAAAAAATCATTATTTAGTTACTGTATTGGTTGATTGATTCCAGTCTTCTTTGATGTATTTGATCTGAATACAATGCCTTGCTTTCATCTAAAATATGACCACCTAGCTCTTCTTTTAATAAACGGGCTATTTTTACCATCACTTCATAAGCTTTCTGTGGTTCTTTAGGACCAGGTAACGCCATAAATAAAGTGAACGCAGGGGTTTCAAAGCTTTCTAGGTTAGCGGGATTAAATGTTCCCGGATTAATAGCATTGGCTAAACTAAAAAGAAGCTCTCCCTTTTCAGCATTTATTTTTGATGAAATATAACGATGAAAAATATCCATATCGCCGAGCCTTAAACCTTGTGATAAAAACAACGGCAAGAAATCTCTGCCCTTATAAAGACTGCCTTCAGGTGCTTGTAGTATCAAGCAAAAAACCAGCTCTGGACCATCTGTTAAAGCGTTATTGTCTTGCTCATCAAACGTTGGATCTTTTTTATTACTAAGCTCACTTGCTGATAAATTAGGCGCGGCATCAGTCGAGTCGTCATGATTGTCTTCATTACGAGAGAGATATTCATTTAAAGTTGAGCCTTCTATCTGTTCGAGTTTTTTATGCTCTGCCTCTACAGCAGGTAACTCACCATCAATAGTTGCTACGCGAGCAGTTCCAACCCCAGTGTAATCAAAACCAGAAGCATCTTTGTCGGCTTCTGTACTGTTAAACTGCCGCTTTAACTTTTCATTTTTCTTCTTTAAAGCATGCTTTTTATTAAAGTCGTAAACAATATATCCAACTAAAATTAGCCCGATGATCAATATTGAAAGACGTATAAACCAATCCATATTCTTACAAGTCCTTAGTGTAAATCTGTATATTCAGTGACAATAGCTATAATTAGGCTCTATATGCCCGCAAGTTCAGCGGCTTCATCCACATTAACAGAAACTAATCGAGAAGCACCAGGCTCCTGCATTGTCACCCCAGCTAATGATTGAGCCATTTCCATTGAAACTTTGTTATGTGTAATGTAAATAAATTGTAAATGCTCAGACATCTCTTTAACTAATTTACAATAACGACCAACATTGGCATCATCAAGAGGTGCATCAACTTCATCTAACATACAAAAAGGCGCCGGATTTAGTCTAAAGATAGAAAAGACTAAGGCTAATGCCGTAAGTGCTTTTTCACCACCAGAGAGTAAATGAATGGTACTGTTTCGTTTTCCTGGTGGTCTAGCCATAACCGCGACACCAGTATCTAATAAATCTTCCCCGGTCATCTCTAAATAAGCATGTCCTCCACCAAAAATTTTGGGGAATAACTCTTTTAACCCTGAATTTACTTTTTCAAAAGTTTCCTTAAATCTTGTTCTTGTTTCTTTATCTATTTTTCTAATTGCACTTTCTAAAGAGTCTAGCGCTTCTTCTAAATCTTCATTTTGCGCATCAAGATAAATTTTTCTTTCCGATTGTTCTTTATGCTCTTCAATGGCTGCCAAATTAATCGCACCTAATCGTTGAATACGAGCCGCTACAACTTCTAATTTATTAACCCATTCATCTTCACTGGCATCATCCGCTAAGTTTTTCAAAATATCTTGAATATCTTCATCGTGATTAGCAATATTTTCCTCTTGGGTATTTTGTTTAGTACTATTCTCAGACCACTGCATACGTAGTCGTTCTAATCGACTCCTTACAGCTTGAGCAGCTTGCTCTGCTTCCGAGCGTTGTTTCTCAAACACTCGAACTGATTTCTCAACGTCTTCCAGCATTTCTCTAGCCCTAGCAAGATCTTGTTCTGCTAATAAACGTTTCTCTAATGACTCTTCTAATTCAATTTGTAAATCATCATCGGGAGAGTTTGCTTCTTGCAACGATTTATCAAGTGATAAACGTCTTGTTTGATACTCACTAACCTGTGAATGCATTCTTTGATTAGTCGATTGATTTGAGTTAATTTCTGCACGTATATTAGCCACTTTCAATTCCAGCTCATGGCTTTTATCTTTAGCAATTCTTGCTTGATTTTTAGCTTGCTCTAACTCATTTCGACGCTCATCTCGGTGTCGACTAAGAGTCTCTCTTTTTTCAAGATCATCAGCCATAGCATCAACGAGTTTCTCTAAACTTTCTCGGCTTTGAGCTAACGATTTTTCATCTAGTTGACGTTGCTGAATTAATTCAGCTTTTTCTTTGATCAAAGTGCTTTTTCGTTGAGTCATTTGTTCTAATTTAGCTTGTTGAGAACCGACCTTAGCTCTAAGATCGCTGTATTGTTTTGCACTGCTATTTAGCAAGCGCTGTTTTTCTTCCCAACTGTTTTCAATATCTTTTAAACCATCACTTTGCTCATCCGCTTTGTTTTGTAACGATTCTAATTGTTCTTCTAAAATTTCAAGCTCGGAAGTTAATATACTCAGTTCAGACTCTCTTTCTAAAACACTGGTTTGAGCGGCCTCTTTTTTAGCCACTCTTAACCAGTTTTCGCCTAACCAATAACCCTCTTTACTGATAACCGATTGCCCAGGTTCTAAATTATTAACGGTTGCAAAAGCTTGTTCTATATTATCAACAATTAACACAGACGCTAAAATATGGTGTACTGAGTCTGCATCAGAGACTTTAGCTATAAGGGTTTTATTGGACAATTTTGAAATCGTTTGCTGTGTTGTTTGTTTAGCTAACAAACACAAAGAACCGCTTTCCAAGTGTTGAATTTTATCTGATATGTTTCCTAATGAATCAAAGGTTATGGCTTCAAGATAATCACCAAGAACCATTTCAACCGCAGACTCCCACCCAGAATCCACTTTAATACATTGAGCTAATTTTTTGTTTTTACTGAAGTTATTAGACTCTAACCAGTTTTCAACACCTTTATCATTATTTCCTAATGCGGCTGATTGCAGCGCTTTTAAAGAAATGTGTCGACTTTGTACTTTTTGTAATTTTTGACGACAAGATTCTATTTCTGATTGGCTCGATCTAAATTTTTGGCGCTTATTTGCTATATTTTCAAACAATGTTTCAACTTCATCAGTCAATGTTTCTGTTTGTTCTTCTGCTTTGCTTAACTCAACAGAAGCCTTAACAACATCATCCTCAATGGGTTCTGCTTGAAGCTCTTTACTTTCAAGTTCATTACTTTCTATTCGTTTCACCAACCTTTCAATTACACGATCAAAATGTTGTATACGAGTTCTTTCTACTTCCATTCTTTGGCTATTTTCTGCAGAAATTTTATTGTAATCTTCCCAATCTTTTTCCCATTCTAAGATTTCAGTCTCTAATTCAGTTAATCTCTCTAGAGACTGTTCCATAGTGTGCTGTTGAACTTCCAATTCAGGTTCAATCTCTAAAAGTTGTCCATTTAATAACTCAAGATCTTGTTCATCCTGAGTCATTTGTTGCATCGCCTGATTGAGTGAATCTGTCACTTGTTGATAATCTTGATTTAACTGAATTTGGCGTTCTTTCTTGTGTGCGATCCCTTGTTCTAATCGGGCAATGTCCGCACCAATACCGTAATATTTACCTTGAGCGGTATTAAACTCATCAGAAAGCTCAATATGTTTTTCTCTTGTTTGTTCAATTTGAGTATCGGAATGTCGTTGCTCTGCAATACGCGCTTCTAAGTCAGTTTCCAACTTCAAGATTTCTGCCGACAAAACCTCAACTTGCTGATTGAATTGTCGCCACTTTAATGCCGATAATTCACCTTTTAAACCTCTCTCTTCATTTTTATATTCTTTATATTTGGTTGCTGAATTGGCTTGGCGCTGCAAGTGAGAAAGTTGTTTTCCTAACTCTTCTCGAATATCTGACAGACGTTCCATATTTTCGCGCGTGTGCCTAATGCGAGTTTCTGTTTCTCGTCGTCTTTCTTTATATTTGGAAATTCCAGCGGCTTCTTCAATAAACACCCTCAATTCTTGAGGCTTAGATTCAATTAACCGAGAAATCATCCCTTGCTCAATGATTGCGTAACTTCGAGGCCCTAGACCTGTTCCTAAAAAGATGTCCGTTATATCTTTACGGCGACATTTAGTGCCATTTAAAAAATAAGATGATTGTCCGTCACGAGTTACCAATCGACGCAAAGCGATTTCAGCATAACTCGCATACTCTCCAGTTAAAGTACCGTCGCTGTTGTCAAAAACGAGTTCAATCGTCGCTTGACCAACAGGCTTTCGCGTTGTTGAACCGTTAAAAATAACATCGGTCATTGAGTCACCACGGAGGTGCTTAGCGGATGATTCCCCCATGACCCATCTTACGGCGTCAATCAAGTTAGATTTACCACAACCGTTAGGGCCAACAATAGCGGTTAAATTATCATTAAAAGGAACTGTAGTGGGATCAACGAATGATTTAAATCCAGCAAGTTTTATTTGTTTTAATCGCATTATATATTTCTATTTATTCTCAGGAGTTGTTCATCTATTTGATGAAAGCAGTAATTATGACTAAAATGAATAGCATTCATTTTTCATCAATTAAATGACTAAGAATCTCTAAATCATCAACCTATTAGTTTAAATTATTTCATCCCGAAAGCACACTTAAAACAAACAAAAACACGATAAAGTTTTATCGTCAAAGTATACTTAATTAATTAGTTTTCTAATTTAAGATGATCAATAGAAGGTTGTGGATGATTTTCAGGCGCTTTTTCAGGCAGGAGCCGCTCTCCAGCAGCGGCTAAAGAGAACTCACTGGTATCGACATCTCTTTTTTCATAAATCTTATCAGGCATAATTGCCGTCCCCACGGCGGCTAATGTCATATTATCCTCATCCTCAATTAATGCGGCTTCTTCAGCTTTTTCATGTGGCTGAAGTGATTGATCAATTGATGGTGTCGATTGGTGCGACGCTACAAAAGTCGAAGAGCTATTAGCTTTTGATGACTCTTCTATCATTGATGATTTAGGTTCATTGGTTTTAAAACTGTCTGTTTCTTGCTCGGCAGTCGAGCTTTCGGTGCTGACAATATCGCTTGAAGCCTCGTTTGGAGCCTCACCTGAAACCTCTTTAATTAATGCTAAAGCACCGGCTTTTTTCAATGCCGATTGGTATTTCATCGCTGTCCCATAATCGAGGGATTTCTTAATACTCATTTCATTACCAGAAAATAGCTTATCTATCGCTTCTGGTGTTGATTTAAACAATGTCATCAAATTAGCTTTAACTTCATCCTCTTGCATGCTTTTAATCGTTTGACCTCGAAAAACAACATCAAATTGACCATCTATCATGTTAAAACCTCTAGGCTAATTGTATCTTAAGTTATTATATTATATACCTAAGTCATTTAAAAATAGTAGAATCAACTATCACTTCTTCTACACTGCTAACAATATCTAAAACTCATGACTAAAGATGCCGACATTTCAAAATTTTTACAAGAAATGAATGATATTGAACAAATAGAACAAGATAAAATAAGCCATCATTCAAATCAAGCCCCACAGTTAAGAGATAAGCAATCTGTAAATTATCGACGAAAAGCTGCTGTACTCTCGTTAACCCAATATGAAAATTATTTAACCGATGGCGAAGTGGAAAAAGTTGAACCTAATGAGGTGCTCAGTTTCAAAATACCGGGATTGCAGCCTAATGTGTTCAAAAATTTAAAAAGTGCTAAATACAGTTTTGACTATCATCTTGATTTACACAACATGACAGTAAGTCAATCTCGTCAGTTAGTATTTCAATTAATCAGCTGTGCGAATGATGAAAATGTTAGATGTTTTTTGATCACTCATGGAAAAGCAGAAAGAAGCCAATATCCAGCAAAAATAAAGAGTTACGTTTATCACTGGCTAAAACAAATAGATCAAGTCGTTGCTTTTCATTCTGCTCTCAATCGGCACGGAGGCGCAGGTTCTTTATACGTTTTGTTAAAAAAACCTAAAGGAAATCAAAAAATCACCTAAGCGCTTTTTTAATTTCCTCTTTACCTAATGCCTCTTGAGTTTCTATTTTTAAATCACCTAATCTAATCGCTTCAAATTTTTCTACTTTTGGCATACGCTCGCTATTGTGCACAATTCCTTCAGCATCAGTCCAACGATATATAATTCTGTCAGCCATTTTCGCACTGTCTAACCCACCTTGATTAATCGATTCGCCTGCAAAAATTAACGAAATATCATCAATCAATTCTGAAAAACTTTGACCATGATTAAACTTATCTACGGCAATGGTTAATTGCGAAAAATCTCTATCTCCAAACATTTGCAACCCAATAATTACAAGCGTTAAGACTATGAAAACTAAACGAATTTTCTTAAGCATTAAAGACACCCTAAGCGATTAAAAATTAAAATAAAACTCTATTAAGCTTTAGATTAACAGTTTAATCCACGAAGAAACAGGGTGTAAACTTGATTAATAGAGAAATCTTCAAGAAGTTTGAACTTGTAGAGGTTGAAGCCCACCTCAATAAATTAGATAAATAGATTTAGGAATGGATATTATTTTACAGTGTTTAAGCACTCGTCTTTTCCATTTCATCAAACATATTGCGCCATACAGCAAAGTCCGAATGTTCTGCTTCAATTACCTCAAACCCCGCAAAACAATTGTTATCTTCCAAAGTTTCAACCCATTTCACTTGCCCGGTAAGCAAAAATTTATAGCCCCCACTTTCAAAAGAAATTAAAAGCTCTAAAATTGAATCAATAATAAAAGGATATTTTGCATGAATTTTTAGTCCTTCTTTAGAAATGTCTTTGGTCGTACATTCCAACATAATATTATCTTGTTGAGAATGACTACTCGCAGCCAGTACTTCAATGTAGATAAGTTCTTCTTTATCATGCCTTATTTGTTTTCGTTTATCTGGATTCATAGATAGATTTTCATAACCTGTTATATTAAATGATTGAGTATAGGCTCAAAGTTTTTCAATAAATTTTTTCCATACCTGTCGATTAGACTTTTCAATTTCAATCAATTTAACGCCTATGTAATAAGTCGGCGCCTCATCAATCTCCAAACACCATTTAACTTGCACTTTCACATCAATAACCGCCCACATTTCACCGAGATCAATTTCCATTGCTATTTTGCTACCCAAATTTAACGGGTTATGCGATATTAATTTCAATCCACCAGCAGAAATATCTTGCGAGCGGCACGAGTGAACTTCCGTTTGGTTATTTTGTGTAGCATTCACATACCGCACATTAATAACCGTGTCTGTTACTTTTCTATTCTCTCGTCTTAAATCATCTAAACTAACAGACATCGACTTTTCCTTTTATAGATTGCTAATTGACTTCAATATTGCACAAATTTTCATTTAATATTGATTAATCTCTCTTGTAATCAGTATAGTTTAGCTTTTTCAATTTTGCATATATACCCATCACCAATCAAGCTGCATGATTCACCAAGGTTAACAATGCCCCTATTCGAGGTATGGAATCTTAGTATTAGTTAACAACGATAGCAGCCACTTGAAGCAAAAAAGTTTTAACAGTTAAAAATATCATCCTGATTGTCTAACTTTTATAGAGTTTACTTATTAACAAGTTTCTTTTGTCAAAGTGTGAATTAGTTCACATTAACGATTGTAGGGATTGTTCACACTGACAGACCAGCGGCTATTACGCTAACTAGATTGTACTGATGTAAAAAGTAAGGATTAAAACATAATTTGCACATCAGTCGATTAAAGAAAATACAAACAAGGATGCTTTAAAGACCAACAGTCAACAACACTCAAATATAACAATAACGAGAGGTTTAAAGTGTTAAAATCCAGTCAACCATCAAATCTAAAAAAGATTAGTCAATCATCAAATAGTATTGAGCAACCATCACAGATGGATAAACATTTGGAACCCGATCTCAATAAAGCTGTTGAATTCATCCAGCAACAATCGCAAAATTACCATAATGCTGGATTAACTCATATTTCTTCATTATTAGACTAATAATGAAGAAGATTTATTAGGCCGCTTGAATTAAGTTTTGCAATTCTTGATTTTGGTGCATTTCCATCACAATATCACAACCACCTATCAACTCACCATTAACCCACAACTGTGGAAATGTTGGCCAATTAGCATATTTTGGTAATTCGGCTCGAATGTCAGGGTTTTGTAAAATATCAACATAAGCAAACTCTTTGCCACATGACATTAATGCTTGTACTGTTTGCGAAGAAAAACCGCATTGTGGCGCTTCAGGAGAGCCTTTCATATAGATTAAAATACTATTTTCTTTAATTTGCGACTTAATTTTGTCGATAGTTTCCATTGTTTTACTCACTAAAATAAGAGGTGTCTATTAAAAATGAATTGTAACTAGTAAAACACATAAAAACTAGTCGTCCGTCATAACAATTAGCCATTTAATAATTGCATAATTTGTTTAATTTCTAATTCTGATTGCTGAATAAATAATAAGCTTTCATCGACATCAAGTTCTAACATTGGGAAATTTTTAAAATAGCCTAATAAATTAAGTTTAGGTAACGTTTTAAATTTAGCCGTTCCTAAATAAGAATGCCACAAAGCTAAATTAACTAAATCGACTAACGTTTCACTGTGAGAGCTTTCCCACTCACCAATTCCTCGGCTAACACTTTTTAAGTCATCTTCTAAACCCCAAACGGATAAAACTCTAACGCTGACTTTTGATGAAAAATCAGAGATTGTTTGCCATTCCTTTAGAATATTTTCTTCAGACTCCCCCCGTTCAACAAGTTTAATAATAACTGGGATCATGCCAATATTGTGTAATAGCCCTGCGATAGAAGCTCTTTCTGAATCAGAGCTTTTTAAATTTTTAGCTATCACATAGCTTAAGGCAGAAACTCGGCAAGATTGTTTCCAAACTAAATTAAGCAATTTTTTGCACAATGTATTTTTGGTTTTAAACAAAGAGCGTATAGCGAAAATCATTGCTGAATTTCTTGTTGACTCCATTCCCATTCTTCCTAACGCTAATTGCACTGAATCAATGGGATCAATACCTCTGTAAATGGGGGAATTCGCTAAATTAACTAAATAAGAGGTAAAAGCAGGATCTAAACTGACTACATCGGCTAATTTAACTAAATCCATTAGTGGATCTTTAACTGCCTTTCTTACTTTTAATGCTATCGCAGGCAATGCAGGCAAAATAAAGGTGTTGGCTATAATTTCTTTTTCTATTTGCAAAAATATTTGCGTTAATTTCATCGTAATAAATTACCCAATAAAATTCTATCAGTACAAGTCTTTTAAGAATAGCCAATATAACTCAATAAGCAATCTCTTAGAAAAATAGAGGTTAAAATCGTACAAAATTCATACACTATCTACCCTATCAAAATGATCGTCAAAAGCATAACCTCTAGGTTAACAAACGATTCAATTTTTAATGCTTAATGCTTAATGCTTAATACAAGGAATGTATATGAAATCACATAACAAAAAAATCAAAAGTGACAAAACGTGTCGCTCTCACCTGATAATAAACATCTTATTACCATTATTTGTTATCTACCCACAACTCATTATAGCGAGCCCTATTTATCACTGGATAGATAAAGCTGGAAAAGCACATTTTAGTGATACAGCTAAATCATCTCGCCAGATAAGTTTATTTAACCCTAAACCAATTGCAAGCGTAAAAATTGTAAAGACAAAAAAAATAAAGATCATAAGAACCAAACGGACTAAATATAATAGAAAG
This sequence comes from uncultured Kangiella sp., assembly GCA_964476655.1. Lineage (GTDB taxonomy): Bacteria > Pseudomonadota > Gammaproteobacteria > Enterobacterales > Kangiellaceae. The sequence goes on from CAYZBK010000032.1 coordinate 25,759, forward strand.
TCGTCTAACAAAAAAACAGATTGCGAAAAATTAAAAATTAAAATTTTAAAGTTGGAGTCAACACTCAAAAAACGATTACTTGCTAGCAAGGCCGACCACTATAATCACCAACTAAAAAACATGAGATGGAAAAAAATAAAAAAGTGTTAATGCAAATTCTAAATTAACGTTTACCAGAGCATAATTAGGCTATAATATATCGATTAAAGTCACTAGAGCCATTGATTAGCTAAGAATGAAACATTCATATCAAAAGCCCCGTAAGATAACGTTACTATTAAATAATAATATAGATTTAATTAGCCATATTGAACAGCTTTCTATGTTAAAAAGTGTACTTTATATTGGCTCATCAAATGATGAACTTTTCTCTCTCTATCAAAAAGACTTTAAACAAATATCTTGTATTTCTTACAACCAAGTTAATCAATATCTCGGCCAGGAAATTCAAGGCTTAATTTTTAACGCAAGCGGCAACTTTGATGTTAATTCTTTTGCCGCCATCAGTGGATGCTTAATTGGAGGTGGAGAACTATTATTAATTTTGCCTGAATCTTTTTCATCAATAATAAATAACACTTCACTTCAAGAAATTCCAAGCCAAATTCTTTCACCATTACTCGTTCGATTAGTGAACAAAATACTACAACAACCACATATGCAGTCTAATATGCAATCTAATAACAACGATAAAAAAACATTAGCGGATAAAAACGAAGAATTAGAAATAAACATAGATCCTCAACTAACAGAACAACAGCAAACGATTGATAAAATCAAGCGGTGTGTTTTAGGGCATGCTAAACGCCCATTGGTTATTACTGCAGATAGAGGAAGAGGAAAGTCAGCCGCTATTGGAATAGCGGTAGCTGATTTAATTTATGAAAACAATAAACACTTTATAATCACATCACCAAGAAAGCAAAATACTCACATTTTTTTTCAACATTTTGAACAACAATATTATAAACAATTACAGGGAAAGAAAAAAAACATTATTCCATACTTTCCACCAGATCAATTATTAGATAACGAACACAAAACAGACTGTTTAATTATTGATGAAGCAAGTGCAATTCCTATTCAGCTATTAGAGAAAATAATTTCTAAATACAACCGGATTATTTTTTCTACAACCATCAATGGCTATGAAGGTAATGGCAATGGATTTAACTTGCGCCTTTTACCTTTGTTACAAAAAATATTTCCTCAATACAAACAAACAACTTTAAAAACCCCCTTGCGTTGGGTAATAAATGATCCGTTGGAACACGCTATTAATAGTGCTTTTTTATTAAATTCAAATGAAAAGACTTTGTTATCAATCACCTCAACAACTAAACCATTAAATTCAAAGAAACTACATTATAAAATGCTTTCTCAACAAATGTTATTAAATAACGAAGACTTACTTAGTCAAATATTTTCTTTATTAATTGAGGCGCATTACCAAACAAGGCCGAGTGATTTAGAGCGTATATTAGCCGACGACTCGATTAAAGTTTTTGTAGCTATGAATAATGATGAAGTAATTGCCGCATCATTAATTGCAACTGAAGGAAAATTATCTCCTAACCATTGTGAAAAAATTGTAAATTCTGAACTTCGCCTGTCGGGTCATTTATTACCGCAATCACTTATGGCTCATCAAGGACATGTTCAAGCCGGTGAGTTGTTATTTTGGCGAGTCATGAGAATTGCAGTAAGAGCATCTTTTCAAAGAAAAAACATTGGTTCTCAATTAATACAATTCATTAATCAAACAGCCGTTAAAAATCATGTGGATATTGTCGGCACTAGTTTTTCAATTTCAGCAGACATATTAGAATTCTGGTACCAACTAAAATTTAATTGTTCACGAATTGCTTTGCGTAAAGACTCATCTACTGGTAGTTATCCAACAGAGTTTTTTAAATTAATTAATCAGAATAATTCTACGGCTAAAAAATGCGTTAAAGATTTTCTACACAACTTTCAACAATCCTTTGCTTATTTATTAACCGCTCACTATAAAAAATTACCGGCTTCAAACTTGACGCAGATTTTAGATTATCAGCTTGATTATTCGACAATCAACCTTTCAACCTTTCAAATGATTGAAGTGAATCATTATCTAAAAAAACACCGTAGTTTAGAAATGGTTGAATGGACATTAAATCAGTATGTTTTACGCCGCTTTAAATCGAATAGCGAAGAGCTCAATAATGATATTAGAGAGCTATTGATAGCCAAAACCTTGCAAAATAAATCTTGGCAATCAATTGTTGATGAATTTAATTTTAATGGTAAAAAAGAAGCTAAAGAAGCCGTTAGGTTAGCGGTTCAACAATTAAAAGTTATAAACTAAGGTAAATGCTGAAACAGTGTCTAACTCTTTTATATCACCTCTAACTTCTGACTGGTGAGTCGCGGTAAATGAAAACTTTAATGCTAAAGAATCTGCAACATTCGCACTTAACCCTGTGTAAGATTTTGTTACTGAATTATCTTCACCAATATCTGTCGATATCTTTTGCTCAAATTTTGAGTTATCACTAATTTCCCATAAATAATGCGCCGCTAACCTGAAAATACTCTCACTTTTAACTTCTTCATCTAATAAAACCGTGGCTTTTTTTTCTGTTTGTCGATAACCCACACCTACTTCAAGATCAAGTGATGAACTATCGCTAATATCAAGTACAAAACCGCGACCAATTGAACTAGATACTAAATAGTTATTATCTGAAAATTTATCTTCTTCGTAGTTAATTAGAAAAAAACCATAACTTGATTCCGAGTATTTGTAGTCAGTTTTTCCTTCAATAGAGAAACGCTCTGCATTAGTTTCTATTTGCTCGGTAGTTGCATTTTTAGCCGAGCCAAAGATTGATTTCAGATCTAAAGAATGTCGCCATTTTTCAATTTCATAAATAACAGAAACACCACTGTTAATGCTAGTTGTATCAGTATTTCCTGAGGTTGCAACATAGCCAAATTCAATATTAGAGACCCATTTAGCCTCAGTTTCGGCTATTTCTTTATCTCCTTGAATATCGGTAGAAACCACCGCTGACTCTTCAGCTAGTAAATTTTGGGATAGGATGATTGATATGACAACCAACGAACAATTAATAATATTTTTCACAGCACTTCCTTAGTAGCTAAAATTTCAGCGCATATTAACAGTCAGAAATAAAAATTGGAAGGTTTTCAAAAAAATAATCAAAATAGTTTATACGGCAAGCACCATATAATTAATAGAATGCCCCTTATATGATTCACTATGTTGGGCAAATCATTCCAAATGCTTTAAGTATCACGGGATCCAAGCAATGTGACGACATCCAAGAGAAATAACGGG
>CAYZBK010000033.1:0-28153 GCA_964476655.1 uncultured Kangiella sp.
GATCAATTCTTTTTCAGCTTAGTTATGAGATAATGCCAGCAGATCCTTTAAATTAGCTCACTCACTATTTAATATAACTCATTGGCTTATGATAGATAAAAATCAAACCTCAGTAACATTAAAACCTCGTTTAGCCATTTTAAACCTTGCCTTTAGACCCCTATTTTTACTTGGCGTTCTATTCTCAGTACTTGCAATGAGCTTTTGGGTGTACTTTTGGTTAAAACCATTTCCATGGAGTGTTTATGGTGGCCCAGTATGGTGGCATGGGCATGAAATGTTATTTGGCTTTGGAATTGCCATTGTTAGTGGTTTTTTACTGACTGCTGTAAAAACATGGACAGGAGTTCCCGGGTTAAGCGGAACTAAATTAGCTTTATTTGTATTGGTTTGGTTAACTTCACGAATTTTAATACTAACCGGCAGTCATCATTTAAGCCATATTATTGCTTTAATTGATGTGAGTTTTTTACTCTTATCTGCAATCGCTTTGGCCTACCCCATCATTAAAGTTAAGCAATGGCGCAACCTAATGTTTGTTCCCATTCTTTTAATGTTAGCCAGTTTAAATGCTTATAGTCATTGGAGTGTACTGACCAATCACGCTCATTTATCAATCCAATCATTACACGCCACAGCAATGTTGTTTGTTTTAATGATTGCTATCTTAGGAGGTCGGGTTATCCCCTTTTTTACTGCCAATGCCACAACAGTAAATAAACCGTCACCAATCAAGTCCCTTGAAATAATTAGCTTATTGAGTATTTTTAGCATGGCAATTATTGCCTTTTTAGGATTTGACCAGGTAAATCATCAAGTTCTTTTGAGTCTTTCTGCAGTGGCTGCCATCAGTAATGTTGCAAGGTGGTTACGCTGGGGCTGGCAAAAGACCTTCACCAATCCCTTATTATGGTCGTTACACGTTTCTTTTCTATTTATCCCATTTGGCTTTATATTAATGGCGTTATATGCGGTAAATTTAATCGACAGCTTAAGCGTTGTTATTCATTGTTTTACTGTCGGTTCAATTGGTGGAATGATTTTAGCGATGATTTCTAGAGTGACTTTAGGTCATACAGGTCGTCCATTAAAATCACATATTTTAATTAGCAGTGCTTTCAGTTTAATTTTAATTTCAGCGATAATTCGTGTTGTTATACCCGCTTGGTTTATAAATTATTACCAAACAGGAATTATTGTTGCAGGAATATTATGGATTGTTGCTTTTGCTTTTTATTTACTGGTTTATAGCCCGATGTTGTTAAATAAACGGGCTGATGGCAAAGAAGGTTAAATCATCTGAGCTTGGGATATATCATCTAAATTCAGGACAAGAAAAAACATTGCCGCTCTAAGTTAAAATTTAACTCAAAGCATTAATTTTAATTTGGCTCTGACCTTTGGTTTTATCTTGAATTTTCTCGGCTCTACTAGCCAATTTTTCTCTGACTAATGCCTCAAGAGAATCAACTAATTCAGCATTATCAATCTTATGACTTTTTTCTCCACCGCTGTATAACAAAGATGATTTCAGCCCTCCAGTTAAGCCTATGTCTACTTCTTTAGCTTCACCAGGCCCATTGACCACACAGCCAATAATAGCCACATCAATGGGTTCTCTAACATCTTCTAAACGCATTTCTAATTCGTTAACGGTTTTAATCACATCAAATTGTTGCCTTGAACAAGAAGGGCATGCAATCAAGTTAATGCCTCGTTGACGCAAACTCAGTGATTTTAAAATATCGTAACCCACTTTAATTTCTTCAACAGGATCAGCAGCTAGTGAAACACGAATAGTATCGCCAATACCTTCTGATAAAAGCAAGCCTAAGCCAATTGAAGACTTCACTGCGCCAGCACGTAATCCGCCCGCTTCAGTAATACCTAAATGCAAAGGCTGTTCAATTTGGCTAGCTAATTTTCTATAGGCAGAAACCGTCATAAATACATCTGAGGCTTTTAAGCTAATTTTATAATTTTGAAAATCGTATTTATCTAAAATATCAATATGTCTAAACGCCGATTCAACCAATGCGTCTGGCGTTGGTTCGCCGTATTTTATTTGTAAGTCTTTTTCTAAAGAGCCGGCATTTACCCCAATTCTAATCGGAATATTGCAATCTCTAGCTTTTTCAATCACCGCACGAATACGATCTTCTTTTCCGATGTTTCCAGGATTTATTCTTAAACAATCAACGCCATAATCTGCCACTTTTAAAGCAATTTTATGGTCAAAATGGATGTCTGCAATTAAAGGAATGGGAGATGCTAACTTTATTGCTTTAAAAGCTTCAGCTGCATCCATAGTCGGTACAGAGACTCGAACCAAATCGGCTCCCGCATCGGCAATTTGTTGAATTTGTTTTAGTGTTTTTACAACATCGCAAGTATCAGTGTTAGTCATACTTTGAACGGCTATAGGTGCATCGCCACCAATAGGCACATTCCCAACCATTATCTGACGACTTTTACGTCGTTTTATCCACGATTCACCTTTCATGATACGGCACTACTCTATTCTATTTAATATAAATTAATTTCAGCTTTGCGGCCTTTTATATAGCCAGAAAGATCATATTGGTTATCATTATAGTTCATTGTAACAACAGCAGGATCACCCAAAACAACATTAATGGGAGCAACCCCCTCAACAACCATATGTTTACCTGCCGGTTTAATACCAATGGCAATTTCTTCACCTTTTGCATCAACAATTCTCACCCAACAGTTATCAGTAAAATCAATAACCAGTTTACTTAGCACCAATTCCTGTTGTTCCGCTTGTGGTGTTTTTTTCGACTCTATTTTATCTGTTTTGGCTATTTTACTGGTAACTAGAATTTTAGCTCTAACTGTGTCACTGATATTACTTTGCCCAGTAAGTGTATTATTTAACTGAATAGCTTTTGTCGTTTCTGTCACTTTTGGTTCTAATGCTGGTACTGGTCTTGCGCCTATTTCTGTTTCTGTTTCTGTTTCATTATTTTGAGAGCTTAATGACGTTGTTTCTCTTGATGTGATTGCAAGGCTTTCAATCACAATAGAACCGCTCTCTGCTGATTCTGTCGCTGAAGCGCTATATCTTTGCCAAATTTCAATACCAACAAAGACAACAAAAACCAAAATAATGACGGCTGAAAACAGTTTAAAAAGATAATGGTTAGAGGTTACCTCTTTTCGTTTTTTTCCAAATTTCGATATGGATTTCATCCTAATTAATGAAGGAGATGTTTCGCCGCGCAGCCTATCAAACTCAGCGAGTAAAGGCGCAGGATCTAAACCAACTTTAAACCCATAAGATTTTATATAACCTCGAATAAACGTTGCAGGAAGATCTTGATCAAAATTATTCAACTCAATTTGCTCAATCGTTTTTTTTGATAAGTTTAAAGCTTCGGCAATTTCTCCTGAACTCAAAGCTAAATTATCTCGGGCTTCTATTAAAAGTTTGCCTATATTAATTGTTGGTTTGGCTTTTTCGTTATTTTCTACTTCCATTGTTCTTGCCCATCTAAATAAGCTGCAGTTTCATCTGAGTCTGGAAACATTTGTTCAAGTTTAATGATGTAACTTGCCTTGTCATCTCGCAGTTTTAGATAATGAGCAACTCGCAAAGCAATCCATAATGAATTAGAGCTAGGTCTAGAAACGGCTTCAAAACGCTGAACATAAGATAAGGCTCTTTTATAACGCTTTTTATCATATTCTAATTGTGCCATTTCAATTAATGCCGTAGCGAGTTTTTTATTTCGATTAAGCGCTTTACGAAAATAGCTTGAGGCTTTAACTAGATTTTTTGATTTCTTTGCACAAACACCCGCATTCATATAAGCAGAAGCAATATCCGGGTAAATAGGCTGAGAAATCGCCTTGGTAAAATATTTTTCTGCCTCTTCATATTTTTTTCTATTACATAAAAACGAAGCATAACCGTTTAAAAAATCTGGATTTTTTTTCTCTAATCTTAGGGCTCTTTTATAATATTTTTCTGCGCGTTTAAACTCTTTAACATGTTCAAAATAATAAGCTAAGCCAAAATGCACATTGCCTGAATCATCACCTAATTCTAAAGCTTTGTCTAAATGACGTTTTGCATTTTGTAAGTTGCCTTGTTTTAAATACTGTAAGCCCGCACTTAATCTAATTTGCGCGGCTTTGTCTCTATTAAAATCGCTCCGGCTATTAGACGAGCCTTGTGCACCTATCACATTACTTCTACTTTCAGAAGTAGTTTGACAGCCCACAAGTGCGATTAACATAAAGGAGATAAAGCCGAGTTTTAATAATAACGTATTCACTTAAGTTGCCCTCTGAAAGTTTTTCATAGAGAAATGCTATTTTTATTATTTATTGTAGTGCTCAATCATAACATAGCGACAAACAATATAGTGCCAACTTATACCAAAAAGCAAAGCCATTTTAAAGTGTTGTAATGGCTATTTTTTGTTCTTTTTTCAAAAAACGCTCTTCTCGACGAGTACGGTCATTAACCTCACCAACCAATTGACCACAGGCGGCATCAATATCTTCACCTCGGGTTCTTCGGGTAACAACAACAAAACCTTTTTTTATTAATAATTCAGCAAATTTATCAATATCTTTTTGGCTTGACGTTTCATAACGAGTCTTAGGAAAAGGATTGAATGGAATCAGATTAATTTTGCACGGTAAGTCTTTTAAAGTGCGAGCTAATTCTCTAGCCTGAGCAATGCTATCGTTAACCCCTTTCAGCATAACGTATTCAATAGTGACTTTTTTACTAGCATTTGAATCATCTAAATACTTCTGAACGGAAGGCAACAAAACCTCAATGGGGTATTTTTTATTAACAGGAACTAATATATCTCTTAATTCATTGTTGGGTGCATGTAATGATAACGCCAAAGCAACATCCGCTTTTTGGATCAGCTTGTCTAAACCAGGAACAACTCCCGATGTGCTAATGGTAACCCGACGTTTAGACAATCCATAGCCAAAATCATCCAACAAAATATCGCAAGCACCAACGACCGCATCAAAATTCAGCAATGGCTCACCCATTCCCATAAAAACAACATTACTAATACGGCGTTTTCCTGTTGTTCTTAGCGCGCCGATTCTTCGAGCTGCCAACCAAACTTGCCCAACAATTTCAGCGGTTGTTAAATTGCGGTTAAAACCCTGCTGTGCGGTTGAGCAGAAAGAACAATTTAAAACACAACCGACTTGTGACGATATACAAAGTGTTCCTCGTTCACCATCAGGAATAAAGACCGTTTCAATCGCTTGTCCATCATGGGTTTTAAGTGCCCATTTTATGGTGCCATCTTTCGATTGTTGTTCGGTAATGATCTCTGGACCACGGATTTCAGAAATCGATTTGAGCTTTTCTTTTAAAGATTTAGAAATGTTTGTCATCTGATCAAAATCATCAGCAACAAATTGATGGAGCCACTTAAAGACTTGCGGGGCGCGAAATGGCTTTTCATCAATTTCTTTAAAAAAATTGACCATTTCATCACGCGTCAGGTCGAGTAGATTTAATAAACTCATTACAATACCTTTACGATAAGCAACCCGTTCAGGTTGCAGAAATAACTGTTGAGATTTGCAGCATTAATGCGACAAATCTCAAAAAAATATCTATCTAATTCTTTTACAAATTTCTTCATCAGAAAAGAAGTAGGCAATTTCACGAGCAGCTGATTCTGGAGCATCTGAACCATGTGCCGCATTTTCATCAATTGAAGAAGCAAAATCAGCACGTAAAGTACCACGAGCCGCTTCAGCAGGGTTAGTTGCACCCATAATTTCGCGGTTAGCTAAAATAGCATTTTCGCCTTCAAGCACTTGCACCATCACAGGACCTGATGTCATAAAAGCGACTAAATCATTGAAAAAAGGACGTTCTTTATGTTCTGCATAAAAACCTTCTGCTTTTTCTTGGCTTAATTGCATCATTTTACTAGCAACAATTTGTAATCCTGCACTTTCAAAACGAGCATAGATTTGCCCAATAAGATTTTTTGCTACTGCATCAGGTTTTACAATTGAAAAAGTACGTTCGATCGCCATTTTTTACTCCAATAATCATTAATTAATATTCTTAAACTATTATATCTCAATATTGAGGGCGCGTATTATACATGTCTATTGCTAAATCGAATAGATTTGTTTAATAAATAACCGTTATAAAAGCTTATTTAAACAATTAATGTATAAATAGACGATTTACCATTTTCATATCACAATTCAACATAATTCACCTAGATCTTTGCTCTTCAAATCGGCTAACATACCTCATTATCTTTAGGTAATGACAAGCTAAATCACTAGGAGCATCGAGTGCTACTGTTAAAATCATTAATTTGTATACAAGGTTATGATAATGGACGTCGATTTTTACTGATCAATTTATCAAGTTATTTTTTATTACTTATTTTAAACCCGCTATTAAACCAAGCTAATATTGTGATGTTGCTATTAGTTTTTATTACTATTCCAATATTAATCGCCAGCTCAATAAGACGGATCAACGATGCAGGATTTAGCGCGCATTTAGCAATAATTCCCCCGAGTATATTTATACTAAGCACGGTTATATTATCTTATGTTGAAAGTAATTCTCGTTGGGCGATTTTATTATTATCGGTTATAACCACACTGACTTTTACGACAATCAGTAATGCAAGAATAAGGCGCAATCACCACTACAATTTGGGCTATAGTGGCCCAGTTAAAGCATTTGTTAATGAACAGATCGAAAAGCAAAGTAGCCGAATCGAACCGACTATTACCGCCCAACAATCTTCGATTGATACCTCAGATTTAGTTGATACATCAAGTTCGACTGACATATTAGCTTCGATTAGCGCATCAGAGCCTATGACCGATGATTTACAGCAAAAACCGTTATTCAACCAATCTCAATCAACCGCCGAAAATTCACCACTAAACAAGATTAACTGGGAGCAGCAATTTTCACAGTGGATTATTTCGAACAAAAAAATGGCATTGGCTCTGATTTCTTTTTTAACGATATTAATATTAACAATAATCATATTTTCATCAGAGCCGCAAACTGAAGATTCGATTGAAATAAAACCAGCAATTCCTCAACAAAAACAACGTTTAAATAAAATTGAAATGCCTGATCAATTCTGGATTATGCTCGACAAATTTGATTCCTTAACTATCGGCTGGGAAGGTGATTATAAATCGGGAACTGATTATGAAACAGGTAAAAACTATTGGTCTGCTGCTACAGGGATAGGAGATAAAGACTGTATAAATTTAAATTTTATTTTAGGCGAAAAATTAAGAGCTTTGAACGTCAAGGTAAAAAACAATAGCGATTATTATGCTGACTTTTCACCTGTTGATACTTTAACCATCATCCAATCAATTGCCAATAAAGACCGATTTAGATTATGTGGTTATGAATTTACTTTAAAGGGCACAGGAAAATTATTACGCGCTAACAAAAAATACTCAAGTTACTTGGAGTAATTAAACCAAAACTAAATACCGCCTGTAAATGCTATTGATAAATGGTTGGATCACTCATATTCGACTGTTTAAATGCTTTAGCCCTTATGCGGCAAGAATCACAAAGTCCACAAGCCTTACCTTCATCATTCGCTTGGTAACACGAAATAGTTTGTGAATAATCGACGGCTAAGGCAATTCCTTTTTGTATAATTTCAACTTTTGTTAAGTTAATTAATGGTGTCTTTAAAACAACACCTCGTCCTTCAATACCGGCTTTAGTCGCCAAATCAGCCATCGCCTGAAAGGCCGCAATGTATTCGGGTCGACAGTCTGGATAACCTGAATAATCCACCGCATTGACGCCCGCAAAAATAGCTTCAGCCTCTAAGACTTCTGCCCAAGCTAAGGCAACAGAAAAGAAAACCGTATTACGTGCTGGCACGTAAGTGACGGGTATTCCTTCACTTTCCGCCTCAGGAACATCAATTAAATCGTCGGTTAAAGCTGAGCCACCAATTTGTCCTAGATTAAGATCAATAATTTTATGTGACTTTACAGCAAACTGCGTGGCTAATAATTTTGCAGCACTAAGTTCAGATGAATGTTTTTGGCCGTAATTAAAGCTTAAAGCATAACACTCGTAACCTTGAGATTTAGCAATCGCTAAACAAGTTGTTGAATCAAGTCCCCCTGACAAAAGCACAATAGCCTTTTTCATAAATTAACAAATTTCATCATTAATGACCTTCTGCGTCATGCCACAAAATCTTGTGCATTTGAATTTGAAACCTAACGGGTAAGTTGTCTTTTATAACCCATTCAGCCAACTCTCTCTCATTAATATCACCAAAGCAAGGGGAGATAATAACATTGGTTTTTTTTGCTAAGCTAAATTCATTTATTTTCATTACAGCCCAATCGTAATCCTTACGACTTTTTATCACAAACTTAAGCTCGTCGTGCTGAGTGAGATATTGGATGTTAGCATATAAGTTTTTACTCATTTCTCCTGAGTCGGGCGCTTTAAGATCCATCACTTTACTGACTCTCGTATCAACATCACTAATATCAATAGAACCACTGGTTTCAAGCGATAACGGATAACCTTTATCACATAATATTTTCATCAATTCTAAACATGGTTTTAATTGAGCGAGTGGTTCACCGCCGGTAATACAAATATTTTGAGGGTGGTAGCTTTCAATTTTTTCGATAAGCGTTGGCATTTGCCAATACTCGCCACCATTGAATGCATATTCAGTATCACACCATACACAGCGTAAAGGACAACCCGTTAAACGAACGAATAAAGTCGGTTTACCGATACTAGAGGATTCACCTTGTAAGGAATAAAATATTTCTGTAATTCGAAGACGTGACAAAATAAAAATCTTTTGTTGAGTGTTATTTTAATTTTCGATCCGCTAACTTGAAATTAGCTTAAGTTGAGCTTGAACTTAGTTTAGCTTGAAACTGCTAATAAGTTAAATTCAGTGCCCAGCTTGTTTTAGTTTAGTTAAACCTTTTCTTGCAAGTTGTTGCTGAGCGCCGCTGTAATTTTTAGCAACATCAGAATAATAACTTTTTGCCTCATTCCACTTTTCTTGTTTAAAAAATATATCTGCTAATTTCAATTTTGCTTGTGGTGTTTTTGACGCTTTTGGAAACTCTTCAATCAATAAAGCAAATTGCTTCTCTGCAGCTTCTGTATTTTTTTGGACTAAAAAAACTTGCCCCATCCAATATCGAGCATTAGCGGAATAATTACTATTAGGATGTTTAATTAAAAAAGCCTTAAAGGCTTCAATAGCGGCAGTATAATTTTTATTTCTAACTAAAGAAAAAGCCGCATCAAATTCTCGACGTGCTCCACTACTAGCACTAGAATTCTGGTTGTTTTTTTGAATATTGCTTGTCTTAATACCTGCAGTCGGTTTTTTAGTGATGACGGTTGATTGTTTTTTCTTTGAACTGCTTCGGTTTGAATTTCTGTTATTAATGTTACCTGATGATCTTGATAAACCTGAAAAACGGTTTTCTATATCACGATACAAATCTCTTTGACGATCTTGAATTTGTTTTAATTTAAACTGGTTTTCTTCAACTAAACCAGTAAGCATACGAATTTCAGCTTGTAATTGAGATAATTGAAAACTGAAATCTGCCTGAACTTTATTTCGCGTTTGATTGAGCTCTTCAAGATGTTGAATTCTTAGTTCTAAAGACTGCTTTGATGTTGCAGCAGACACGCCAAAAGAAAGTGCACTAAGAACCAGTGGAATAAAAAAAGCGGTGACAAAAGTCACCGCTTTAAATAAAGATAGTTTTTGCATAATTTTCTCTAAATCAATAACGATCTTATTTTTATAAATCTTATTCTGCGTAATCTAAAGCAGCACGACGATTTTGAGACCAAGAAGACTCATCATGTCCAACTGATGCTGGTTGCTCTTCACCGTGACTTACTGTTTGAATTTGTGAAGAAGATACACCAAAAGACATTAAGATTTGAGCAACGGCTTTAGCACGACGTTCACCTAAAGCTAAGTTGTAAGCAGGCGTTCCACGCTCATCACAATGACCGTTTACAGTCACAACAATTGAAGAATTATCAGCGTGAGATAAGAACCAAGCGTGTGCTTCAAGTGTTGCACGACCTTGTGAACTAACCACGTCTTCATCTAATTCAAAATAAACTGTTGTTCCAGCCGCATCACGAGCTTCTTTGTTTAATCTTTTTGCTGCAGCTTCAGCTGATTCAACTTGCTCAACAGCTTCAGTAGTTGCTTCAGTACTTTCTGCGGCTTTTTCATCAGTAGTGTTAGAACCCGCACAAGCAAACAAAAATACTGCAGATGCAAGAATGAAAAGAACTTTCCCCATTTTAACGATTGACATTGATTTTCTCCTGTTATTGGTTTTTTAATGTGTTGTAAGTAAAAATTTAACTGCTTTAATTTTGGCTCTATTATCAACGAAATATAGAGTCACAATCAAGTTTTGTTTATCTAAAGTTGCTTAAATTTATCAATAAAAAACCGCAATATGGCCTTTTTACATCATTTTATTGTTAATTTGTGACTAACTAGACATCTGTAGCCTATTTAAAATACCCAATCAGTTTAAATACGGAGACCAAACAGGTGCCTTAACTTCACCTTCTTTGGAAGGCAATCGAGCTTTAAATCGTCCATCAGTTGACACAATTGATAAAACTTGTCGTCCTCGATAAACCGTCGCATAAATAATCATACTACCATTTGGCGCTAAACTTGGAGATTCATCTAATTGAGTTTCTGTGATCGTTTGCATACTTGAAGTTTCAGCATCTTGTACTGCCACATGAAAAACTCCATTGGTTCGATTAATGAACACCATCGTCTTTCCATCTGGAGTAAAAGAAGAGCTGGCATTGTAATTCCCTTCATAGGTTAGACGTTTTGCTTTGCCACCAAACAAATTTTTAATATAAATTTGAGGTCTGCCCCCACGATCTGAAGTAAATATTAATGATTGCCCATCGGGAGTCCAATTAGCTTCTGTATCAATTCCATAATGATTTGTAATACGAGAAAAACGTTGTGTAACGATATCTAATACGTAAATTTCAGGATTGCCATCGCGAGATAACGTTAGCGCTAAACGCCTACCGTCAGGTGAAAAAGCAGGTGCACTATTAATACCTTCAAAAGCCGCCACTTTTTTTCTACTATTGGTTTTATAAATATCCTGAACAAAAACTTCTGAACGCCCATTTTCAAATGAAACGTAGGCAATTTTTTGAGCATCGGGAGACCATGCGGGTGACATGATTGATTGGCTACTTGAAAATATTTGTTGTGGAGCATACCCATCTGAATCAGCAATCATTAATCGATGAGAAATTGTTTGTTTACGATTAATCGTTACATAAGCAATTCGCGTAGCAAATGCCCCCTTTTCTCCAGTCAACTTTTGATAAATTCTATCGGCAATACGGTGAGCATGAAAACGAAGTTTTTTAGGTTCAACAAACGCGGCATAACTATCCAATTTATTTCTAGTCACTTGATGTAGTTTTCCATTACGTACTTCTTGTGTTTTACGAAAAACATCAACTAACTGATAGGATACTTTTAATCGACCATCGGCGACTTCTTCAACCTGCCCAACCACAACGGCTTCAATGCCCTTTTCTTTCCATAATTCTACATTCACCTCTTCATAGGTATTTACAAATTGTAATAATGCATATCGAGCCATTGGATTAAAACGACCACTACGACGAAGGTCCGAAGCAATAACGGCAGCAACATCTTGGTTCGCTTTACTCGCTTTGCCTTTCCACGAAAAAGGTAATACGGCTATAGGTCGAGCGCTATCGATACCTCCAGATATTATAAAGTCTAACTCTTCCGCATGAAGCGTTGAAACCGTAAAAAAAGCTACCGCAAATAACGTTAAAATTTTATTCAAAATCATATTCTTGTTTTTCCGTTTTATTCTCTAATTCGAATGTTCTAGTTTTTAATACTGCAAACACATCGGGATCCGATGACATAGGTAAAGGCTCTGATTTATTAATGGCTCTACGTCCAGAATCACAGTGCTGGCTATTACCACTAATAACATCAATCCCCATAATCAGTCCACCTGGAGCGATTTTAATTTTAAAAACACAAGAACCTTTTTGCTCTGGCGCAATCCAATTACGTTTAATTTTGTTTCTAATTAACAGATTGTATTTGTCCGCTTCTGTTAAAACATATTGTTCTTGCGCTGCATTTAACATGGCTTTTTCTTCAAGTATTTGTCGCTGCAACTCTTTTTCAAGTTTTTGTTGTGCCGCTTTTTCTTCAGCTAATTTTTTCTGTTTTTCTCGTTCTTTCTTTTTTTCTAATGCTTTTTTCTTTTTTGCTAGTTCGCTTTTTCTTTTTTTCTCTTTCTTCTTCTTTTTTTCGCGTTTTAATTTTTCTGCCGATATTTTTTTCTTACGTGCTTTTTCTTTTGCCTTTTTTTTCTTTTTATCTTCTAGCTGTTTTTTTTCTTTTAATTTTCGTTTTTTATCTTTTTCATCTTTTCGTTGTTTTTCTTTTTTACGTTTTTTATCTTGTTGTTGCTTAATTTTTCTTAACTGTTCTGTTTTTTTATTTTTGTTTTTGTTTGCTTTTTTTACAAGACTGTCAGAACTTACCATGGAAGCTTTTAATGAGCGTATTGACTTATTTTGTTTTACCTCAACCTTTGAAAAGTGATAATTAAAAGCCAATAAAGCAATCAGTATAATATGGGCAACCAAAGAGATGATGATTGTTTTATTTAGCTTCATATTTTTAATAACCTTACTCTATTTTAACAACAAACTTTTTACAACTAACTATTCAAATCGTTATTAGAATTACAAGATTACCCTTCTGGCTCTGTCATTATGCCAACAGATTCAATGCCAGCTTGAGTTTGAAGTAAGTTCATTAATTGAACAACGCTATTAAAAGCAACATTTTTGTCGCCATTGATCATAATCTCTGTTTTTGGGTTAATATTTCTATGCGCAATAACAAGTTCAATCAATTCATGTATTTCAAGTGCTTGGTCAGAGGTATCCCCAACAGATAAATAATAGTTACCACTTTGATCAATACTGGCAATTAAAGGCGGTTCAGAGTCTGACGATAAAGGTTCTGCATTAACTTGCGGCAAATCAACTTTTACCCCTGCGGTAATTAGTGGTGCAGTGATCATAAAAATCACCAATAACACCAACATCACATCAATGTAAGGAACAACATTAATTTCACAAACAGGTTTACGTTTATTATTACGAATAATGGGTTGCTGACTTCGGCTCATACAATCACTATTTTATAGCCGTAGAGATGGCTTTACGATGAAGAATCCCTGAAAACTCTTCAACAAAATTTTCATATTGAGTTTCAATCTTTTGAACTTTATGAGTAAATCGGTTGTAGGCAATAACCGCTGGAATAGCCGCAAACAAACCCATTGCTGTCGCAATTAATGCTTCTGCAATGCCCGGAGCAACCATCGCCAAGGTGGCTTGCTTTACACTTCCTAATGCTATAAATGAATTCATGATCCCCCAAACAGTACCAAACAACCCAACATAAGGCGTGGTAGAACCAACAGTGGCTAAAAAGGATAAATGCACTTCTATTTTATCAATTTCTCTTGAGTAAGCGACACGCATTGCTCGATGAGTACCATCCATCACCGCTTCAGCAGAAGCGCCTTGTTGCTTTCTTAATCGAGCAAACTCACGGTAACCGGCAACAAATAACAATTCCATACCCTTTGGTGGAGCATCTCTTGCTGTCAAATCTGTATACAACTTACCAAGATCTAAACCGGACCAAAAACGTTGTTCAAACTTGTTTCCTTCTGTTGTGGTACTTGATAAAGAACGACTTCTATCAATAATCATTGCCCAAGAAATAATAGACAACAACAATAATGCAATCATAATCAACTGCACAATGACACTGGCATTTAAAAACAGCCCTAAAATTGACATATCAGCAGACACGCTGAAACTCCTCTTTTATTTTTGCCGGCATTCGGCAAGGTGAAAATGTTTGCAGTTTTAAACACGCCACTTTAACATTGGCTCGGTTTAATACTAAAAGTTTATCTTCTTTTTCAATTACTAATTGCTGTTCGAACTCAATACTAGCCGCACTTACTTTAACGATTTTACTTTTAACAATACATTTATTGTTTAACTTTGCTGGTTTAATATATTCAATTTCGGCTTTTGCTACAACAAAGACTAAATCATTTTTTAATAGTTCGACTTGATTAATATTCAAATGATTTAACCACTCTGTACGTGCACGCTCATAAAACTTTAAATAGTTCGCGTAATAAACTACGCCGCCTGCATCGGTATCTTCGTAGTAGACTCTAATTGGCCAGTTAAATTCAATGCTCATTGATAATAATATTTCATGTTTTTATTTAATCCACAAAGCTCAACGAGTTTGCGTTATAGAATTTTAATAGCGCACTATAACCAATTGTAAGGTGTTTTTTAACTGGAAAAGAGTCAATTTAGAGAAAATTTAAGACTTTTTTGAGAAAACTGTGATAACTGTTTGATATTTTGGTGTTTTATCCATCTTAGGTTTTCAAAAAAGAAAACCTAAGATCAAATAATAAATAATTTTAAATCCCTTGAGATGTTAAATAATCTTCGTAACGCCCATCAAAATATGTAATGCCATCGTTTTTCATATCTAAAATATGTGTTGCTAACGAGGAAACAAACTCGCGATCATGAGAAACAAATATTAGTGTTCCTTCGTAATGCTCAAGCGCTAAATTAAGTGATTCAATTGACTCCATATCCATATGATTGGTTGGCTCATCCATCACTAAAACATTGGGATTTTGCTGCATTAATTTGCCAAACATCATTCGCCCTTTTTCACCACCCGATAATTTTTTCACGGACTTTTTAATGTCATCTTGCGAAAATAACATGCGACCTAAAACACTACGAATCGCCTGTTCATCGTCTGTAGGCCTACGCCATTGATTCATCCAATCATAAACTGAGATATCTTCTGAAAAGTCTTCGTTATGATCTTGCCCGTAATAACCAATTTTTACATTTTCAGACCATTTCACTTCACCAGACTTTACTGGTAATTCACCCATTAAGGTTTTAAGAAAAGTCGTTTTACCAATTCCATTAGGACCAATAACGGCTAATTTTCCACCCACTTCTAACATTAAATTAAAATCGTTAAACAATAATTCATCGTAACCATTAGAAACATTTTCTAACTCTAGAGCCAAACGAAATAATTTTTTCTCTTGATGAAAGCGAATAAATGGACTCACCCGGCTTGACGCTTTGACTTCGGCTAGCTCAATTTTTTCTAGTTTTTTAGCTCTAGACGTTGCTTGCTTAGCTTTAGAAGCATTAGCAGAAAATCGGCTAACAAAGCTTTGCAATTCTGCTATTTGTACTTTTTTCTTGGCATTTTCGGATAGTAATTGCTCACGCGCTTGTGTTGCGGCCATCATATACTCATCATAATTACCCGGAAATAATCTAATTTCTCCATAATCAAGATCCGCCATATTAGTACAAACACTGTTTAAGAAATGACGATCATGAGAAATGATAATCATAGTACATTGACGCTGTTTTAAAATATCTTCCAACCAGCGGATCGAATTAATATCTAAGTTGTTGGTAGGCTCATCGAGTAACATAATATCTGGCTCGGAAAATAATACTTGGGCTAATAACACCCTCAATTTCCACCCCGGAGCAACTTCACTCATTAAACCAAAATGTTGCTCTACGGGAATATCTAATCCTAATAATAATTCGCCGGCCCGCGATTCAGCGGTATAACCATCCAGTTCTGCAAATTGCGTTTCTAAATCGGCTACTAACATGCCTTCCTCTTCACTCATTTCTGCCAAGCTATAAATTCGGTCTCGCTCTCTTTTAATTTCCCAAAGTTCTTTATGCCCCATAATAACAGTATCAACCACTGAAAATTCTTCAAAGCCAAACTGATCCTGACCCAAAACACCAATCCGTTCATTTGGATCTGTCATCACTTGACCCGCAGATGGTTCAAGAACATTCGAAAGAATTTTCATAAAAGTTGATTTACCACAACCATTTGCGCCAATTAATCCATAACGTTTGCCGTTAACAAATTTAATCGAAATATTTTCAAAAAGAGGTTTAGCACCAAACTGCATGGTGATATTAGCTGTAGAAATCAATTTTTATACCTGTAGAGCGTCAATTAAAGTAGAGAAAGCTTATTGTAATAATTTTATCGTCTATTAAAAATAAGTTCGTTATCAGTAAATAGGGCGCGCATTCTAACGTAAATTGAATAAAAAGTAATCTATTTGTTGTATAAGCATTTATTGTATAACGGAAGGGAATAAAGAAGATTAAAATAGCTTCGAGGGTTATAAAAAATATGCGAATAAGAAAATCATTTTTTATGTAATAACTCTAGAGCTTCAATCAGTTTTGGGTAAGATTTCAAAATTGTCTCGATTTCATTGATATTAAAAGTATCAACGCTAAAATTTAAATTAGTTACAAAGTCTTTAACTATTTTTATTGGAGCCTGTTTTTCAACGTCAGTAACAGCACAAGAAAATTTCTTAATCTCTGACAAGTTATTATTAGTTAGTAACATATCATATTGTTTTTGCAGATTATTGAGCCCCATTAATAAATGGGGTAGATGTAATAATTCAGCGGTTGTCAAATCAACAGGTGGCTTATTTTGTTTAATAACCTCTGATTGTGTATAGGGTAAAAACTGACATAACGTTTTTATTAATTCTTTTTTGAGCACCGGCTTTCTCAAATATCCATCAAAATCATTAGATTTTTTTAATTCAAACTCATCATTCATTACTGAAGCCGTAAGGGCAACAATAGGAACGTCAGAAAAACATTTTATCTCTTTAGCCGCTTGATAACCATCCATAACCGGCATTCGAATATCCATTAGAATAATAGACACTTCTTTTTTCTTCATTAAATTAACGGCCTCTAAACCATTTTCTGCCATGATCACTTTTAAGTTAGTATTTGAAAAACTTTCTTGCAGGAGTTGTCGGTTATCCTCAATATCATCAACAACAAGAATCGTTGAAGGGTCAAAAGTAACTTCCTCATTAAAAGTCTCTTTTATACTTTCTACTACAATAGATGACACATCAACATTAAATAGCTTAATCGTAAAACAAGTTCCACAACCTTCGGTGCTTTCTAAACCAATCTCTCCGCCCATCATTTTTACTAAACGTTTACTGATCGCTAACCCCAAGCCTGTGCCTCCATATTTTCTTGAGTCTTGCCCATCCGCCTGCTCAAAATCACGAAAAATAGCCTCTTGTTGATCTTTTGCTATTCCAACGCCTGAGTCTTTAACATCAATCAATAAATCTATTTTACGATGAATTTCATCTTTATTTTCGACTCTAGCAATCACTTTAATGCTTCCATGATCTGTAAATTTTACCGCATTACCAATTAAATTAAATAAAACTTGGCGTAAACGAACCGCATCTAACTGCAAAGACTCAGGAATAGATGGGTCTACATCAAATACAAAATCGATACCTTTTTTATGCATTTTCATCATAAAAATATTACCTATTTCATAAAAAAGTTCATGTGCGTTGCAGGGAGCTATTACTGTCGTTAGCTTACCGGCTTCAATTTTTGATAGGTCTAAAATATCATCAATAAGCACCAATAAATTTTTTCCTGCTGATTGAATGGTATTAACAAATGATTTTAATCGTGGTTCTGTAAGCTGTTCATTTAATAATTCTGTAAAGCCAATAATGGCATTCATTGGCGTACGAATTTCATGACTCATATTAGATAAAAATTCGGATTTAGCTCGATTAGCCGACTCAGCATTTACAATTGCCTTTTGTAAATCTGCTTCTATTTCAAGACGTTCGGTTAAATCAACGGCAATCGTTAAAAAAGATTTACGCTTGTCAAACATGATAGGTGTTATAGAAACCATCATAGATCGTACTGAACCATCAAATTTTTTAAAGGGAATAATAATTTGTTCAATTTTTCCATAATGATTTAGTTTTTTTCGTACCATTTCATAATCAGCAGTATTCTCATAAAAAATGGAAATATTTTCATCTGGCAGTTTATTTAAAGATAAACCATAATCCTTTAAAGCCTTAGGATTCGCTAAAACTATTTCGCCTTCTCTTGTTGTTACAATAATCTGTAAAGGTACTCGATCGATAAGAGTTTGAGTTTGTAGCTCGGCTTCTTTTCTTCGGTTAACCTCTTTTGATAATTTTCTATTTGAATAAAAAGCAATAAAAATAATTCCAAGGAATATTAAAATAACCAATATCAAAAAAGTATAATTTGTTCTTTCTACAAATCGATGATCGCCCCATTTATCAAAAATATTTTTTTTCTCATTAGGTGATATATCCTCTAATGCTCGATTAAATAAAGGGATCAAATAATGAAAATCTTTGCTCATACCAAATGCAAGCTTTGTTTCAAATTCAGTTTTTCCAACAATTCGAATGTTATTAATACCTAGTTTTGAAATGTGATAACTCGATTGAGCCAGATTAGCTAAAAGCGCATCAACCTTTCCCGTAGATACAGCGGTTAATCCGTCTTGTATATTGCTCACCATTTCAAAATCTAAATTAGGATGTTTTTTCAGTATTCTTGGAACATAACCATAGTCTTTAATAATGGCTATTCTCTTTTGTTGAATTTTATCAATGCTCTCAACATAGTTTTCATTTTGCTTCATAACAATAACAACAGGGCTGGAAATATAAGCCTGAGTAAAGTTTAAATGTGATTTTAAATCAGAATCAGTCGTTTCAGATAATATATCAATATCTCCTGACTTAACTTTTTCAATCGACTCTCTCCACGACTTTGATGGGATGATTTTAAATTTAATACCTAGCTTTTTTTCTATGATTCTTAAGTGTTCCGCTACTATACCAATATACTCTCCTTTATCATCAAACGCTTCATATGGTAGCCAATTAGGATCGCCTGTAAAGCGTATGGTTTTATGTTTGTTTAGCCATAATTGCTCTTCTGGGCTTAACCAAAAGTTCCCAGCATTAGATTCTAAACCTAGCCATTTTCGGCGAATTGAAGATATTTCAGTTTCTGGTATTGATGCCAATGCTTTATTTAATAAACCCTGAAAAATAGGCCAATCTTTACGCACAGATAGTCTAAAAGGATTTTTACTAACCTCAGATAAAACATGTGTAATTTTTAAATTAGTGAAACCGTTTTTTTCCACAACCCAATTTGCAGCACCTTGATTACCAATGTGCGCATCAACCTCACCCTCCGATACAAGTTTTAACGCCTCAAAAGTATTTTTAACGGGTCGTAATTTAATCTGCGGATATTGATTCTCCAAAATTTCATGTAAAAAATATTGCTCTTCTATTGCAACAGTTTTTCCGTCAAGATCTGAAATATTTATCGCAGGAGAGCTTTCTTTTCTC
This sequence comes from uncultured Kangiella sp., assembly GCA_964476655.1. Lineage (GTDB taxonomy): Bacteria > Pseudomonadota > Gammaproteobacteria > Enterobacterales > Kangiellaceae. The sequence goes on from CAYZBK010000033.1 coordinate 19,504, forward strand.
ATGAAAATAGCAATCGATGGATTAAAATAAGGTGTAGAAAAAAGTATGTATTTAGATCGTTCCGGAGTTTTGACAATACTGCCGATTAAATCCATTTTTTGATTTTTTATGTTATTTAAACTTTCAACCCAAGGGGAAGAAAAATGAACAACAAAATCGATCCCTAATTTTTTTTCAATTAAACGAATAACATCAATGCTAAAACCTTGAGGAACTGAAAACTTATCAACAAACTCATAAGGTGGCCAACTTGATTCAATGCCCCATTTGATTTCTCGGTGTTCGTTAAGCCAAAGACGCTCCTCACCAGTCAGAACAAGGGGCTTTTGAAGGTTATCTTCACCTAACCAACGAAGGTAAATATCTCGTTTTTCTTTTTCAGAAATAACACTCAATCCTTTTTTAATAATCGAGGCTAATTCAGGCGCATTATTTCTACTAACAATATGAACACTACTTATACCAATTTCTTTACGTACAGATCTAAAAGGAACAATAGAATCAATCCCTTCCTTTTCCAAAGCGTATTTTAAAATGGCATAAGTGCTAAAAAGCAATTCTGCTCGTCCCTCTAGAACAGCATCAATTGCTTCTCCAAACCCATTCACATTAATAACTTTAATTTTAGGGAAATATTTTTCTATTTGTTTTTTGTGTGCAAAGCTTTTTGGGATAGCGACTCTGAAACCATTAAGGTCATCAATCGATTTTGCATCAATATCATTACGAATAAAAAAATAATCTAATACTTCAAAAAAAGGTGGTGAATATAAATAAGATTTAGCTCTTTCCTCCGTATAATAAACCCCTGCAACCACATCAATGTCAGTATTTTTTAATTGGTTGAGTATAGATTTCCAAGAATCAATTTTAATAACAAAATTCAAACCTGTTTTTGTTCCTATTAGTTCTAAATAATCATTCAATATTCCTTTAATCTTTTTATTTTTATCAACAAAGCTGAATGGAGCTAAATCACTCCGGCTTCCAGCTATAACTTTAGGATGCTTTTTTAACCATTGCACTTCTTTCGCGGTTAATTCAACTAATTGATTATTTAACTGTGCGCTACTTTTTTCAGAATTAGAAAACGAATAAGAAGGGAAAAATAAGACTAAAATTAAAAACTTAATCAAACATGCTTTAAGCAAATACATGTCAATCGCCTTGGGAAATTTATCGGTCACTTACAATTGCTTTAAACTTTTCAATATTTTCCATAAATAAATCAACTAGCTCAGGGTCAAATTGAGTGCCACGTCTTTCTTTAATATAAAGAATAACATCATCAACAAGCCATGCCTCTTTATAACAACGGGTATGGGTCAATGCATCAAGCACATCAGCCAAAGCAACGATACGTCCATAAATATGAATTTCATCACCTTTTAGTTGGCGAGGATAGCCCATACCATTCCATTTTTCATGGTGTTCATGAGCAATAATAGCTGCAGATTTAATTAAAGAACGCTCTGAACGATTTAATAAATGATAGGCATTTGTTGTATGAGTTTTCATGATTTCAAACTCATCTTCGGTATAGCTACCGGGCTTATGGAGTATTTCATAAGGTACTGTGATTTTTCCAATATCATGCATTGGAGACGCATGATATAACACATTCGCATCATCATCATTTAAAGACGGATGAAGACGAGCCAACAAAGATGAAATTTCAGCAACTCGTTTAATATGCCTCCCTGTTTCATCAGACGTTGCTTCCATTAACTCCGTCATTATTTCAATCATATCCATCTGATTTTTTTCAAGCTCGGTGACCAAACGTAGCTGTTCCCACTTAGTCTTATTTTTAAGCTCAATATTTTTTTTCTTTAAAAACGTATTGGCATGATAGAGTTGTATGTGTGTTTTTGTTCTAGCTAAAAGTTCACAGGCTTGAAAAGGCTTTGTTATATAATCAACCCCTCCTAATTCAAATCCTTTCGCAATCGAATCGATATCAATTCTAGCAGTAAGAAAAATAACAGGAACATCCTTCCATTGAGGAGATTTTTTAAGCTGCTGACACAGTTCAAAACCATCCAATTTTGGCATCATGACATCAAGAAGAAATAAATCAAAGTTAGTATCAGTAGAAGCTAAAATATCTAACGCTTGCTCTCCATCATTGGCAAATGAAAAGTCATAATTATCTTCTTTAAGAATATTAAGAGCTACTTGAATATTTTCGGCTACATCATCAACAATTAATATGTGTCCAGCCATATCAAAACCTTTTCAAGGTGTAATTTAAATGTGTTTACAATGACTTGGACTTCTCGATTGCAAATTGTTAAATACACTAATAAATGTTAAATTTCAATGATTATGCATCAAAATAATAGTTCACTCGAAAGCATATGTAAAGCATAGAGAGCAATGCAAACTAGTGAAAATTAAGTTTATTTACAATTGAATAGCTAATATCAGATATAATGTTAAATATAGTTCTTATTTTCGATACAATACCAACACATTAATAACATACGTTAGTAACATAGAGTCAACCATGGCAACTTTTGATATTAAGGCATTAGAGTTATGCTTTAAACAGCAATCGATCAAAGAGTCTTTTGAGAGTTTGTATTATATTTTAGGTTTTATAACCGCGGTTTCTTCATGCCCTGAAGAAATTCAGCCTTCCGAATGGGTGGATCAATTAGTCACAACAAAAAATCAAAAACCTCATTTTGATAGTGAAGAGCAAGTTAAAGTTTTTACTCATAACTTAGTCTCTTGGTGGGATCAATGTAACCAAATTTTTGACCTTGGTGATTCGATTATTTTACCAAAAAAATTGGCTTTAACCCCTAGCGGAAAAGCCAACAAGGCCTTAGTTGATTTTTCTTTAGGTTACTTGGACGCTTTTGATTGGTTATTTGATACTTGGCAACTCTTGTTGCCCGATGATAACCAAGAAGCCCACAGAACGATTTCTGTACTCAACTTTATTCTTGCTCGTTTTATTAATGAAAAAGAAATGGCAAAAGCCGATCCCGAGTTATATCAACAATTGCCTGATACCGAAGGTTGTTTTAATGTTTTACCTAGCCTGTTATCGGGGGTAGGAATGTTAGGGCAAGATTTATCTCTAAGTGATGAAGACTTTGATGATTTACTCATGTCTCAACCGGAGGAAATGACTCAACAAGTGCCTCACATAATCGAACCATTTAAAAATGCACAACGCAGTGTTGGCAGAAATTCTCCTTGTCCTTGTGGCAGTGGGAAAAAATTTAAAAAATGTTGCTTACACTAAAAATCATTAAAAAATTCAGCCCTATAATTATTAATTCTCAGCACGAAAAGCGGCTAAAACAGGCATTCTTGCCGCTCGCCAAGCAGGAAATACTCCACTAAAAAAACCAATAGCTAATGCCATAAGCATTCCTTGTATAATTAAATCGGCTGATAAATTAAAACTAAAAACGACCTGGGTAAATCCCCCTCCCAGAGTTGAAGTATTCATCCCGTCAAACAAAAGGTATGCGGCTAAAGCCCCCATTAATCCACCAATAGCTGAAAGAGCTAGCGATTCTGCAAGTGTGCCGATAAACGCTGAAGTGCTACTAAAGCCAATAGTTCTAAGAGTAGCGATTTCTTTTGACCGATCGGCAACGGAAGTGTACATGGTATTAAGTGCTCCCGCTAAAGCGCCTAAAGCCATTATTGAGCTAATTACTTTGCCAAAAATAGCCATATAACTCAAACTTTTACCTTGCATAGCAAAAAATTCATCTTCTGTTTGTACATCAACATTCAATTGTGGCTCATTTTCAATATACTTTTTAATCAATTCTAAATCGGCTCCATCTTCAAGTCTTGCACGAACACTCTGCACGCTACTCCCTCGATTATAAAGACTTTGAAGCACTTTAACATTAGCCCACAATTCACTCTCAAAAACATTACCCTTGGTTGAAAAAGCGCCAACAACAATCCATTCGGTTTTACCAAAGCGGACTGTTTGCCCCATGTCAAAACCATCAAATTCTCTTAAAATACCTTCACCAACTATCATTTCATTGGTCCCCGTTTTAAACATTCGACCTTGAGTTAACTTAAAATTCCGACGCATTTTTATGCCTTTTTCACTGGTGCCTCGTAATGGAATATTTGCTTCTGTTTGGGTCGATTTTTTAAGACCGTCAACAATCACAAACAGCTCTCCAGAAACATTTGCCACGTTTTCAACTTTAATAACGCCAGGAGCATTTTCAATTAAATTAACTTGTGTTTTACTCAAAACACTATTGAGCTCTGCCGCAGAACCGCTTCTAAGAAATATCGCGATATTTTTAGAACCAGCACCTTCAAGTGTAACTTCAAAGCCTTTTGCCATCGCAAGAAAAGCCAACAAAATTGAAACCACAACGGCACTGGCTAAAATCATGGCTAATGACATCCAAAGCCGACGAGGCAAACTCAATAAGTTCATATTGATCACGGCTAAAGTTTGCGAAAAAAACGAGCTCATAATTATCCCCGGTTAAATGCTGTAATAATATTTAAACGTAATGCATTAACAGCTGGAATAATTCCAGTCACTAAGCCTAATAAAAACATATAACCAATGGCTTCCAGAAAGACTTTGGAGCCAACAATTAAATTAGGTAAGACTCCCGCTAAAAGTTCAGAAAGAATATTAACAATCACAACTGCGGCAGCAATACCTAATAACCCTCCCAAAAAGGCGAGCAAAAAAGACTCAGTGAGAATCATTTTAAATATTCGCATTGAAGTAAAACCTAATGTTTTTAATACTCCAATTTCATTAGTACGTTCACGAACTGCAAGCACCATGGTATTACCTACAACAATTAAAATAGTAAAAAAAGCCATAAAAACAACGCCATAGATGATTAAACCAATATTACCTATTTGCTCTATAAAGGCTTTATTAAAGGCTTTTTCTGTACTGGTTTCAGTTTCAAATGAAGAATTAGCAAAATTAACATCAATCGCTTTAGCGACGGTTTCATTTATTTTAGGTGAATCAGAAGTCAGTACCAACCAGCCAACAGTGTTACCGCCAAAAGTGCGAGACTCTTTAAAATATTTATAATGAAAAATAACATAACCTGAATCAGTTTGTTTTTCGTCCGGTGTAAAAATACCTTCCACGGTAAATTCCCAAGTATGCCCACCATCTTTATGCGAAAAAATATTGGAAGAAATAGGAATTCTATCACCCACCTTCCAACCATAACTTTTTGCAATTCTTTCCCCAACCAATAAACCCGTTTGGTTTTTCATCCACTGTTGATAATTGTCTGCTGGAACATTTAATTCTTCGTAAACATCAAAATAGGTTTCACCGTCTACAGCCATAGTCACCAATTGTTTTGATGGTTGCTGATAATAACCGCCAAACCAATTGGCATGAGTTACATCTTTTACCCCTTTAATACTTTTTGTTTTGTTCACATAAGAATAAGGTAAAGGTTGGGTAAAATTAATTTTATTAACCGTGACTAATCGATTATCCGCAGACATCTCGACACCCGAATCTAGTGCGCCTTTAAGCGCAGAAACGGAGCCAAAAATTAAAAATGCGATAAAAATAGCAAAACAAGTCAGAAACAAACGCATTTTTTTCCGGGTTAAATTTTTATAAACCAGAAACAAATCGTTCATGAGCTAAGCTCCTTTTCAACAAATTCACCTTTATCTAAATGTAATACGCGATTAGCAAATTTTGAGGCGGAAGGATCATGAGTTACCATAATAATAGTTTTACCAAACTCACGGTTTAATAACTGCAACATCTCTAAAATTTCATCGGCAGTTTGTCTGTCGAGATCTCCTGTTGGTTCATCACAAAGTAACAGTTTAGGATCTGAAACCACGGCTCGGGCAATGGCAACACGTTGTTGCTGACCACCCGATAATTCACTGGGCATATGGCTTGCTCTATCTTCAAGCCCAACAAGTTCAAGTGCGGTAGCAACTCGTTCTAAGCGATCTTTGTGATTTAAATTAGTTAACATAAGCGGTAATTCAACATTCTTGGCGGCATTTAGCATTGGCATTAAATTATAAAACTGAAAAATATAACCCACATTTTGAGCCCGCCATTTAGCTAATTCATTTTCACTCAAACTTTCAATTGGGCTATCATCAAATTTAACAATACCCGACGTTGGTTGATCCACGCCTCCAAGCATATTTAGCAACGTTGTTTTACCGGATCCTGAAGGCCCCATAATGGCAACAAAATCTCCCTTTTCGATATTGAGATCTAAGCCTTCAAAAATCGTTAATGTTTCTTTACCTCGAACAAATCGTTTTGATACATCTGACAGCTGGAATATATTTTCCTGACTCATTTTCTTCTGACTAATACTATTCTCGCTCATGTTGACTCCTGCTCTTCGGACTGAAGAAACGCGACTTTAACACCCATTTCAGGTAATATTTTTTTATCTTTTATTTCAATTCTAATTCTGACACTAACTGTTGCTTTCCCACGATCTGCAGTAGGAATAATAGCAATAACAGAGGCTGGAATAGTCCAATCAGGATACGCATCAAGATGTGCATCAACTTGTTGTCCCGCATAAACTCGCCCAATATAAGATTCATTCACATCCACTTCTATTTCTAATGAATTCATATCAACAATGGTACAAATACCAGTTCGGGTAAACCCGCCTCCAGCAGAACTTGGCGCAACTATTTCTCCGGGTTGAGCATTTTTCATGGTAACCACGCCATCAAATGGCGCACGAATAGTATGATTGTTGAGTAACTCTTGTTGTGAGCTCACACCAATTTTTGCGATCTTAATCTCAGCGTTTATTTGATTAACACCTTCAACGGCTAATTTTTTATTGGTAGCCGCACGAGTTTTATCCGCTTCACTTGAATATTGATTGTCCATTACACGTTTATATTGCCTTTTAGCTTCAGACAAAGTTGCTTTAGAACTTTTCCGTTGAATCATTAAAGACTCAACCCTTGCTTTACTCTGTAGCAAATAAATTTGAGCTTTAGTGTCATCAAGCTGTGCGAGTATTTGGTCTTTTTTTACTGCCATGCCTTCTTCAACATTGACCTCTTCAATTAGCCCCATCACCTGAGATGATACCGTCGCCATACGTCTAGCAGTAATGTATCCAGAAGCATTTAGTATGACGACTCTTGTTAAGGTTTCTTTTGTGTAAAGTTTTTTAGTTAAAGATGATGTTTTATTCAGAGTGTTTTTATTGGCTTGCTCATCTATCTGATAAGTGTTTTTAATTAAACTATTTTCTTCATCAAGCGATGTTTTAATGTTATTCGAATCAAAAAAATAATAACTGATTAATCCACCGACTAACGCCGACGAAATCGCAATAGTCAGAGTCTTACTCATTGAAGTAGCTACCGGATCTGAAACCTGGCTGCGATCAATGGTAAGCTTATTAAGTAATTTACTTTTGTCGCTTAATTTTTGTGTCATTATTTCAGTTTACAGTTTGGGCTATTGAGTATATTTTTAAATATATCACCTAAAACATGGTAATGATATTATGTACTTGAGGAGATATGTAAGAATTATTGTTTATTTTTTTCTTTTAATCCAAAATGCTGATAAGCCGATTGAGTAGCTACTCGACCTTGTGGCGTTCGATGAATAAAACCTTGTTGAATTAAATAAGGTTCAAGTACATCTTCAATAGTATCTCGCTCTTCACTAATCGCTGCCGCTAACGAACCAAGTCCAACAGGACCACCATCAAATTTATCAATAATAGCTAACAGTAATTTGCGATCCATATTATCAAAACCTTGCTCATCCACATCGAGTAGATTAAGCGCTTTATCAGAAATAGATGCTGTAATTGAACCATCCGACTTAACTTCTGCATAATCTCTCACTCGACGTAATAATCGATTAGCAATTCTTGGTGTTCCTCGTGAACGTTTAGCAATTTCTAAAGCGCCTTGATGATCAATTGGTAACCCCACAATTGAAGCCGAGCGTTCAACAATGGTCGTTAATTCCGCAACGTTATAAAACTCTAAGCGTTGAACAATACCAAAGCGATCTCTTAGCGGTGAAGTTAACAATCCTGCTCGAGTAGTCGCACCCACTAAAGTAAAAGGCGGTAAATCTAATTTAATAGAACGTGCTGCAGGACCTTCACCAATCATAATATCGAGTTGATAATCTTCCATGGCAGGGTAAAGGATCTCTTCAACAACAGGACTTAAACGATGGATCTCATCAATAAACAAAACATCATTTTCTTCTAAATTAGTCAATAATGCGGCTAAATCACCGGCTTTTTCTAATACAGGGCCAGAGGTATGTCGAATGTTCACCGCCATTTCAGTCGCAACAATATTAGCTAAAGTGGTTTTACCAAGACCAGGTGGTCCAAAAATAAGTACGTGGTCTAAAGCTTCTTGACGTTTTCGTGCCGCTTGAAAAGCGATATCCATTTGCTCATGGACTTTTTGTTGACCAACATAATCAGCCAACCTTTTAGGCCGTATTGCACGGTCTATCCGCTCTTCAGATCCTTGGCTGGTTGAACTAATAATTCGATCGGTTTCAATCATATTGAAATAAACCATTTACATAGGTGGTTGTTTGAGTAGTATTCTACCCTGATAATTAATAACCTACAATCATTTAAAAAAATCGTGTTAGGAGTAAATT
>CAYZBK010000034.1:0-27525 GCA_964476655.1 uncultured Kangiella sp.
TGTTCTAAAAGATTATGTCGCTCATCATAAATAATATTCTAACCAATAAAGGCAAAAAAATTACAGACACTCACTATATCGCCAATCACTGACAGAAACAACTGAACAACGCTCACATCAATTCAGTTAATCTGATGATAGTTTTATGATTTAAAGATACGGATAATACGCATTCAATTGTTATCAAGGAAGATAAATGGCGATTAAACGGTGTGAACTAATTGATCCAGATAATGCCGGTTAAAAGGATTAAATCAAGTTCAAAAACTGTATCTTGTTGACCGTTAAAATCTCTTCATTCAAATCAATACCATTTAATCTTAGTTTTAAGCGACTTACTGCTGTCTGCCATTTAAGAAAATGGGCTAAAACAAACTAGAATATCCTAAAGTATTTTTAACTCATCTTAATTATTCATGTTTAACACCATCACGATTGAAATATCTTAAAAATGTGTCAGTGATTGACTATATAATGACTGTCTTTAACTGGCTATCTTTAACTGGCTATAGGTCTAGCGTTTACAATAACTAGCCAGAACTTCAAACGGAAAAAATTCATGTAGGAGCGCGATTTTAAGTGTATTATTTAATCAAAAAAGAGACCGAAGTTTCCCTGCAGCTTCGTTAATGTAGCAAGCGTATATTTGAGAATCTTATGAAAATTAAACAATTGATGAGTGTTAATATATTTAGTATAAAAATGGACGACCCGATTAGTAAAGTAAAAGATATTTTCGAGGAAAAAGGGTTTCACCACCTGATGGTTGTAGAAAATAATGAATTATTAGGGGTTATTTCAGACAGAGATTTATTAAAGGCAATTAGTCCAAAAGTTAACAGTGAGGCTGCTACAGCGAAAGATTTGGCGACTCTAAACAAGAGAGTTCATCAAATAATGTCTCATGATCCTATATCTTTAAAGGATGACTCTACAGTCATTCAGGCTGTAGATTTATTTAATCAGCATAAAATTTCGTGCATTCCTATCGTCAATGAAAATAATGAGCCAGTAGGGATTGTTTCATGGCGAGATATTATGAAGGCTCTCGGAAAAAAACATGAAAAGCATTAACAATGCTTCACTTCGCGTCTGTAGGCGCTACAAAATGTTTTAAATTTTTAAAAGAACTACCACTTTGAATATCAATATTTTGACTAATAATAGTTTATGAATTAGATTTTTGCCTAGAGATCTAATTTATACAATTTATTAGGCATGGAGGCTAAAATAAAATGAAAAAAATATTATTAGTAAGTGCATTATTACTATCTATTACAGCTGTTGAAGCAAGTGAATCACCTCAATGGGATGAAGCCTCTTTATCTTTTCAACATGTGAGAGTGTCCAATGTAGATTTTAACGGATTCAGTTTTGGTGCAAATAAACTGATTAATGATAATGTATTTTTATCAGCTGGTGTCTCAAAACATCAGTTGGCGATTTTATTAAAATAACCAACTGATTTTATGCTTAAATAACTTCAGCTCTTATCCCGAGTTGAGCTTAAATACCTATTTTATTTCATAACAAGGGACGTATTTTCTAGTCGGCAGTGTCATCCTTTTATTTTTTACAAAACTTTGTAATAGATTATCTAATGACTGACTAATTTCTTGGCTGCCATGTAAAATAAACGGACCATATTGTTCAATTAATGCAACACCTTCTGGCTTAACGTTACCTGCAACAATACCTGAAAAGGCTTTTCTTAAATTGAGTGCTAGTTCATGAGTTGGTTGATCTTTTGATAAGTTGAGGTCACTCATGCTTTGATGCGTGGGCTCAAAGGGAGCTTGCCATTCTGGTTTTATTTTTAGTCGCCAGTTGTAGTGAAATGAATCACTCTTGTCTATTCGATATTCGGTAAGTTCAATAACGCTTTTTTTAACTTCTTGAGCAACTCGGCAAGGATCATCAATAATAATTTGATAAAATTGAGTGGCTTCAATGCCTAGTGTATCAGTAATAAATTGATTGAGTTGTTCAAAATAGCTTTTGCTTGATTTTGGTCCGGTTAAAATGACTTTTAAAGGTAAAGATTGGTTGTCTGGATGGAGTAAAATGCCAATTAAATAAAGCAGCTCTTCTGCTGTCCCTGCACCTCCAGGAAAAATAACAATCGCGTGAGACAATCTAACAAAAGCTTCTAAACGTTTTTCAATATCAGGCATGATCACCAAATGATTAACAATGGGGTTGGGCGGTTCAGAAGCAATAATACCTGGCTCAGTAATGCCTAAATAAAGAGCGTCGGTTTTGCGGTGTTTGGCATGAGAAATGGTGGCACCTTTCATTGGTCCTTTCATTACGCCTGGACCACAACCTGTGCAAATATCTAAACCTCTTAAACCAAATTCATAACCTACTTTTTTGGTGTATTTATATTCAATTTCTGAAATAGAATGTCCGCCCCAACAAACCACTAAATTTGGACGGCTGCCTGGTTTAACGGTTTCTGCATTTCTTAATATTCTAAAGATATAATCGGTGGTTTTATTGCCTTCTGAAATTTTTTGATTGTTGTAGGTTTCGAACAATGATGGGCTATAAATTAAATCACGGACTACCGCAGACAAATGCTCTCGCATTCCTAAAATCATTTCGCCATCAACAAAAGCTTCTGTGGGAGGGTTAATCAGTTCAAAACGTATCCCTCGTCGTTGCCAGCTTAATTTCACATCAAAATCTTTATATTGTTCTAATATTTCTTTGGCGTTATCTAATTCTGAGCCGCTAATTAATACCGCCAGCACACAGCGACGTAATAGTTCGTGTTTTTCTCCTTTTGATTGTTCAATCAACCATTTCATTTCATTGAGAGACATCAGTTCAAGCGAACTTTGAGGGCTAATACGATAAACCGATTCTTGCTGATTATGATTCATTAAATTCCTTTAATTTTATTTTTGAGTTAGAAATATTACACACGTTCAAAAATAGTGGCAATGCCTTGGCCTAAACCAATACACATTGTAGCGACACCAAGCGTTGAATCTTTGCTTTCCATTAATCGTAATAATGTTCCGCTAATGCGAGTGCCGGAACAACCTAGAGGATGACCTAAGGCAATTGCTCCACCATTGAGATTGACTTTTTTATCCATCACATCTAAAAGGTTGAGATCTTTCAAAACCGGTAACGATTGCGCCGCAAAAGCTTCGTTAAGCTCCCATAAGTCAATATCGCTTACTTGTAATCCTGCTCGAGCTAATGCTTTTTTTACCGCAGGAACGGGGCCATAACCCATAATAGCAGGGTCGCAACCCGCAACCGCCATGCTACGAATTTTTGCCAATGGGGTTAAGCTGAGTTGAGCCGCTTTTTCTGCGCTCATAATTAACATTGCGGAGGCGCCGTCGGATAAAGCCGATGCATTACCCGCTGTAACCGTTCCGCGAGGATCAAAAACGGGTGTTAAATTGGCTAGTCCTTTAAGCGTTGTTTCAGGACGGATCACTTCATCATAATCAAACATTTTAACCGCGCCATTATTATCATGACCTTCCATGGCTAAAATCTCTTTTTTAAAAGCGCCACTGAGTGTTGCTGCATGAGCTCGCTGGTGGGAGTTATAAGCAAATTGATCTTGTGCTTGACGATCAATGCCGTGCATTTTTCCTAGCATTTCAGCGGTTAAACCCATCATGCCAGAACCTTTGGCTGAATATTTGGCAATTTGTGGAGCAAAGTCAATGCCGTGAGTCATTGGTACATGGCCCATATGTTCAACACCGCCAACAATAAAACAATCTCCATTATTGGTTTGGATTGATTGAGCCGCATTATGGATTGCTTGCATGGATGAGCCGCAAAGCCGATTAACGGTTTGCCCCGCAACACTGTGTGGCAAGCTGGTCATTAACGAAGCATTTTTGGCGATATTAAAACCTTGTTCTAATGTTTGTTGTACACATCCCCAAATTACGTCTTCTACTGCGGCCGGATCAAGCTGGCTATTGCGATCTAATAAGCCTTGAATTAAACGTGCGCTTAAAATCTCAGCGCGAGTATTTCTAAATATGCCGGCTTTTGAACGACCCATCGGGGTTCTGATAGCATCTACGATGACAACATCTTTCATTTTATATTCTCCCGATTGAGTGACGCGGTGTAAAAGGTTTTATTGCCAGCAATCATTTGGTTAATGCTCTCTGGTATCTCATAACTTGCGCCAAGGGACTGATATTTTTCTGCCATACTAACGATGGTTTTTAACCCTATTTCATCGGCGTATTTTAATGCGCCTCCTCTAAATGGCGGAAAACCAATTCCATAGAGTAGAGCCATGTCAGCTTCTTCTGCGCTGGCAACAATGCCTTCGTCTAGGCATCTTACAACTTCAAATATTAAAGGTAGCATCATTCGTTCAATAATTTCTTGTTTTTCATATTGTTTAGTCGGTTGATCAATGATGTCAAAAACAGATTCAACAAAATCTTTTTTAGGTCGTCCTTTTTTATCAATGCTGTAATGATAAAAACCACTTGAAGACTTTTGGCCCAATTGTTCTTTTTGAAATAATTTACTAATAACGTCATTATCAATACTTGCCATTCTGTTCGGAAAACCTTCCGCAAGAACGCCCGCGCAGTGATGAGCGGTATCAATTCCAACAACATCTAATAAATATGCGGGGCCCATTGGCCAACCAAACTGACTCATGACTTTATCAATTTGACGGAAGTCAGCACCTTCATTCATTAATAAACTAAATCCCCTAAAATAGGGAAACAGCACTCTGTTTACATAAAATCCCGGACAATCTTTTACTACCACCGCCGATTTACCCATTGCTGTTGCATAAGCGACGGTTGCTGCAATGGTTTCATCAGATGTTTTTTTACCTTGAATAACTTCAACTAAAGGCATTTTGTGTACTGGATTAAAAAAGTGCATACCGCAGAAATTTTCTGGGCGTTTTAAATTAGTGGCAAGCAAGTCAATTGAAATAGTTGAAGTATTAGACGTTAAAATAGCGTCTTCTGCAATGTAGCCTTCAATCTCTTGTAATACCATATCTTTCATTTTTGGGTTTTCAACAACGGCTTCAACCACAAGATCAACATTTTTGATCGCGCCATAATCTAACGATGGCGTAATAGTTGAAATAATTTTTGCCATTTTTTCTGTGGTTAACTTGCCAAGCTTAACGCCTTTACTAAGAATTTTAATCGCTTCGCCCATGCCTAAATCTAAGGCGGGTTGGTTAATGTCTTTCATGATCACAGGAATGCCTTTACTAGCAGACTGATAAGCAATGCCTCCCCCCATAATGCCAGCACCAATAACGGCAGCAGATTGAATGCTTTTTGTAACGGCTTTAGCGGCTTTTTTGGCTTTACCTTTTAATACTTGATCACTTAAAAAGATTTGAATCATTGCTCTGGCTTGAGATGTTCGGCAAACATCAACAAAGGCATCATGTTCAATTTTTAACGCTTCATCTCTAGAGAGTTGAGCGCTTTCTTCGATCACTCGAATTGCTTCCATCGGAGCCGGGTAATGCGGTATTGCCTTTGCACCAACAACTCCCTTTGCTACGGTAAAAGCCATCGCACTTTCTAGCTTGTTGAGCATTAGAGGTTGCTGTTTAGATGCTCGACGGTTTTTCCAGTCTAACTTACCATCTGCAGCATCGCTTAACATTTGTAATGTCACATTTTTGAGTGCTTGTGGTTCAACCACCGTGTCAACAGCGCCCACTTTGAGAGCTGCATAAGCGGATTGTGGTTTAGCTGTTGCGATCCATTCAATGGCATTATCTGCCCCAATTAATCGAGGTAATCGTGTTGTTCCTCCAAATCCAGGAATAATACCTAGCTGTGTTTCTGGTAATCCAACCTTAGCCAAGGTTGATGCCACTCGAAAATCACATACAAGAGAAAGTTCCATACCGCCACCTAAAGCAAAACCATTAATAGCCACGGCAGTAGGAAATGGTAGGTCTTCAAATGCTGTAAAAATAGCATTTGCATTGGCGCACCAAGTTAGCATTTGTTCTCGAGGGCTACTAAACAGAGCAAGAAATTCATTAATGTCTGCTCCCACAATGAAAGCGCTTTTTGTACTAGTGAGAATAACGCCTTTAACATTTGCGGAATCTTTTAACTGTTGAATGACCTCGTCGAGTTCATCTATAGTGGCTTGATCTAGTGTATTAACCGATCCGTTTTTGTTATCAAATGAGACTTCCGCAATGCCGTTTTCTAGCATTTCACACTGAAGAGATTGACCCTGGTAGTTCATGGTTAGCTCCGTAGGTTTAAAATTGTCTTTAGATTAAATTATAAGAAAAATTGAAATAATAATTCGTTTGAACAACGGTTAATATAATCGATGTTATTAAGCTTAAGTATAGCGAGTAAATAGCGTAATTCAAAAGATGTTTGTTAGATGATATTTTGGTTTAGTTGGTGGCGTTATCCATTTACTCCTAACCGTAATAATTTACTAAGTTGCGATAACGCAAATAATTCTATAGGCTCAATTATAGAATTATTTGAGCGGAAGAAATATTTAAAGCTATGCCTCATTATTATATCCCAGCAGAAGCCTTAACTAATGAAGAGAGCATAAAAAATAGCCAATTTATTACTCAAGTTGAACCCGTTGCTACAGTAGAAGCGGCTAAATCCTTTATTAAAAAAATAAAGCAAAAAACGCCCGATGCTTCTCATCATTGTTGGGCCTATATTGTTGGTGATCCTAATTCAACCACGTTGATAGGTTGCAGTGATGATGGGGAGCCATCTGGAACGGCTGGCAAACCCATGCTACATGTTTTACAACATTCTGATTTGGGTGATATTGTGGTGGTCTGTAGCCGTTATTTTGGTGGTACAAAATTGGGAACGGGCGGTTTAGCTAGAGCTTATGGTGGCGGGACCAAATTAGTGATTGAGCAATTAGCGGTAAAACAAAAGATTGACTATTTACCGTTAAGTTTTGAGTGTGACTATCACCAATTACAAGACTGTCAGCATGTATTAAAACAATATCAAACAGAACAATTACAAATTGATTACCAAACAAAAATATTGCTTTCTGTTAATATTGCCGCGGATCAAAAAGCGTCTTTGCAAACCGCATTAATTAATCAATTGAAAGGGCAAATAGAGTGGATTATTACTTCATCATAAAATCAGTTCATCTGTATACGGCGTTATTTTCCATATTAGGATTTGTTTTACGGTTCTTTTGGAAAACGACGGGTAATCAATTATTAGATAAAAAGTTGGTTAAAGTCTTGCCACATATTAATGATACTTTGTTGTTATCTGCGGCGGTTTATTTATCTGCGATGAGTGGATTTTACCCTTGGGTAGAAGCATGGTTAGGGTTTAAAGTCATTTTGTTAATCGGGTATATTGTTGCGGGAATGATTGCATTAAAAGCATCGGCCAGTAAAAAAGCGAATAACATGGCCTTTTTATTAGCGCTTGTTTGCGTTTCAGCAATTATTGCTTTGGCGCTATTTAGACCCAACTTTTAGGCGGGTCAAGCTGATTTAAATCAGTCTTTTAAAAAAGGAGTTATTCGGCTTTACGAATGATATCTAGTTGCTCATCCTTATTCTTCCAATTTTGGTTGAGCCATTGTTGAACCTTTTTTCGTTGTCCCGCGTCTTGAATATAGCTACCTTGAACATCTTCTGGAATAGTAATCAATTTGGCTTGTACCACAACTTTATCAAGCTTCCCTGAGACTAAATCCCAAAAGCTTGGAGAATGGTGATTAGGGTAGTCGATAGTGACATCTAAGACTTGCGTTATTTCTTCTCCCATTAAGGTTAAAACATAACCAATGCCACCCGCTTTTGGTTTTAACAAATGTTTAAATGGCGAGTTTTGTTTGTGATGTTTTTCTTTGGTAAAACGAGTGCCTTCAGAAAAATTCATAATTGAGATAGGTGTTGTTTTAAACTTTTCACAGGCTTTTTTAGTGGTTTCAAAATCTTTTCCTTTTTTATGAGGATTTTTTTTAATGTACGATTTTGAATAACGGCTCATAAATGGAAAGTCGAGCGCCCACCAAGCTAAACCTAATACGGGAACCCAAATAAGTTGTTGTTTTAGAAAAAATTTTAAAAAAGGAATTTTACGATTAAGAACACTTTGTAAAACTAAAATATCAACCCAACTCTGATGATTGGCGACTACTAAATACCAACCTTTTGGTGATAAGTTTTTGGGCAGGTCAATATTCCAAGTCAATTGAGTGGTTAGTTTCATAATGCCACCATTAACCGAAATCCAATTGCTGGCACACGCATTTAATAGTCGGTCGAGAAACTTCCGAATGGGGGCTATTGGCAGTAATACTTTAATAAAGGCTAATAAAAATATCGGTAATACCCAAAAAAAGGTATTAATAACATGTAGTAAGAATGATATTGTGCCTACAACAAATTGAGGTAAAAAGACTGACAGCATTAACAAATCACAGAAATTATGTATACAAAGAAAGGATTATACCTTGAATTTTAAGCTTAACGATAGCCAGCGTTAGTTAAAGCTGTGATTGGTTGTTAAATGTTCTATTTATTAATGATGAATTTGATCAATCGCCTGTTAGATTAGCTATGATATAATCTTTTCGAACTTGAATAAATGACGAGATAATCCAATGTTAGATAGCCGTAAAATTGAGCAGCTTGCCGAAAAATTTAGTCAAAACATCCCTGCTGGAGCAAAAGTTTTTAAGCAAGATATAGAAAACAATTTCAAACAAGTTTTACAGTCTTTGATTAGTCGAATGGATCTAGTGACTCGTGAAGAGTTTGATGTACAGAAAAAAGTACTGGCTAGAACCCGTGAAAAAATAGAAGCGTTAGAAAAAATATTAAATGAAAAAACAGAAAGCTGAGTTTTGAATAATCTTTGATGTTGTAAAATTAATTTTTTACAACCGCGCGGTTTTTATCAAATTGAAGTTGAAGAAATTCATTTAAAGAGTTAAATGGCATGGGTTTAGCAAAATAATAACCTTGAATAAAATCACAGTGTTTATCGTTTAAAAATTTTGCCTGGCTTTCATGTTCAACGCCTTCGGCAACTACTTTTATTCCGAGCTTGTGTGATAAATCTATCATCGCTTCTACAATCGCCGACTCTTTTCCTTCGGATAAAATATCATCAATAAATCCTTTATCAATTTTTAAAATATTGGCAGGAAAATCTTTTAAATAATTTAATGAAGAATAACCTTTACCAAAATCATCTAACGCTATAGAAATACCAATATCAGACAATTCATTGAGAATGTGGTTATTACGCTCAACGTGTTCAATCATAATATCTTCGGTTAATTCTAGTTCTAAAAAACTGGCATCTAATGAGCTGTCTTGAAGAGCGAGATAAATGCTTTGTTTTAAATCGCCTAATTTAAAGTGCGAACCCGAAATATTAATAGCAAAACGAATTTTACCGTACCGATCGGTTATTTTTTTTGCGCTGTGACAAACTTCTTTAATGACCCATTGTTCAACAGAAACCATTAGTCCCAAATCCTCAAGAATTGGTATAAATTCAGCGGGGCTCACCAAGCCAATGGTTGGGTGGTTCCATCTTAGTAATGCTTCTACGCCACTAACTTGATGATCACAAGCGTTAACTTGAGGTTGAAAGTAGACTTCAAATTCTCCTTTAATCATTGCGCGACGTAAGCTTTTTTCTAATTTGAGTTTTTGCCGGGCAATTTCATTTAGATCATTTGTATAAAAATGAAATTTATTACGTCCTAGTTCTTTGGCTTTATAAAGTGCAATGTCTGCACTTTTCATTAATGTTTGAGGCTCTAAGCCACATTCAGGGAAATGCGCTATACCAATACTGGTGGTCACATATAAATCATGTTGCCTAATTTTGATCACAGGCTCAATAGCTAACTGAATTTTGCTCGCAATTAGTGCAAGTTCTTTTGTGCTGTTAACATTATCCAGTAATACTGTAAATTCATCGCCACCGACTCTAGCAACAATATCCGTTAATCTAACGGCCTCTCTAATTCGATTTGAAACTTCAATTAATAACATGTCTCCAATATCATGACCGAGTGAATCATTAACATGTTTAAACTTGTCTAAATCCAAAAATAACAAACCAAATTGAGTTTTTTGACGTTTTGAAATACTAATAGAGCGCGTTAAATGTTCGTAAAATAAGTAACGATTTGCCAATCCCGTTAATTGATCATGAGTGGCTAAAAAGCTGAGTTTTGCTTCGGTATTACAGCGACCAATGGCGTAACGTATCGATCGCTCAAGTAATGGATTTGTTAATTCTTTGATTGGAATACTATCGGTTGTACCTGCTCGCATGGATAAATGTTCGAAATTTATATCGTCATGGGCGTTGATTAAAATAATGGGAGAAGGTATTTCAATATTTATAATTTGATGAACTAAGCTCAGAGTCAGTTCATTACTGCGATTATTAAGGATTAATATAATGTCATAGGTTTTATTAACAAAGGTTTTTTCACAAAATGCTGTGTGCCAGTCAAGCTGATAAGTTTGACCAGTTGTTTGAGAGAATATCTTTTTGACTAAGGCGGCATACTGACTACCTTGGTCAAAAATTAAAATATTAATCATGACGACCTAATGTGATTTATTAGTTTTAATTATCCGTAAAATGTCATTACGGTACGGCAACGTGTCGTTACAACGAGCACCTCCTAGGTATTTACACCCTATAGCGATTTGAAATGCAGTTATTTCAAAGGTTATTCAGGTAAATACTTATTGTCAATTAAGTAAACGAATCCTGCAGACTGGTAACTTATTTGATCTATTAATCAGTATAGACAAGAATTTATAGATTTTCCTATTTGTGAGACGGTTATTTCACAAAAAAATGGTAAATCAGTTTGTAAAAGATTTTACCGAAAGGAAAGAGATTGGCGTGTTTAGAATAGTGGCGACTTTTTTTGTGAATGGGCTTGTTCGCACTAAAGGTTTTAAAGCCTTCATGAGCGCGGTATTGCCCCATTCCAGATGCTCCAACTCCACCAAAAGGTAGATCGAGTTGTGCAACATGGCTGACGGTATCATTAATACAAACACCCCCAGCATGAGTTTGTTTGAGCACTTGGTTTTGTATATTAACGTTGTTGCTAAACAGGTAAAAAGCCAAAGGTCGTGCTTTTGATTGAATGAAACTAATGGCTTCAGAGAGCTTTTGATAGCTGATAATTGGTAATATTGGACCAAAAATTTCTTGTTGCATAACGGCCATATCATTATGAGTATGAGTGATTAATTGAAGCGGCATATAACGTGTATTAGTGGATGCTCCCGCCAGTGAAATAACGTTAGCTCCTTTTTGTGATGCGTCTGCAAGGTAAGATTGCAGTCGTTTAAAATGTTGATCATTAATAATTGAGGTGTAATTTTTGTTCTCATTTTGAGGATATAACTGTATAAATTGTGTTTTAAATTCGCTAATTAGAGCATCCAGTTTAGATTCTGGACAAAGGATGTAGTCAGGCGCCACACAGGTTTGCCCAGCATTTAGGCATTTTCCAAAGAGTATTCGATTAACGGCTAATTCAACGTCAATATCGTCGCAGAGTAATACTGGAGATTTACCGCCCAATTCTAAAGTTACAGGGGTTAAATTTTTGGCTGCAGAGGCCATCACCAATTTACCGACGGCAGATGAGCCTGTAAAAATTAAATGATCAAACGGCAATTCACTAAAGAACTTTGCGAATGATGAGTCGCCACTGACAAGAGAGACCTCGTCAGAAGAAAATGTTTCTTCTAATATTTCACTAATAATACGATTGGTATAAGGCGTGTGCTCACTTGGTTTAATCATTGCCCGATTTCCAGCGGCAATAACTTCGACCAAAGGACCTAAAGAAAGTAATACGGGATAATTCCAAGGGCTAATAATGCCAATCACACCTAACGGTTGATACATAATACGATTAATTGCAGGTTGAAATCGCATTGAAACAGAGCGTTTAGCTGGTTTCATCCAGTTTCTTAAATGTTTAATGGTGTGATCAATCGTTGCTACTACTCGCAATATGTCGCTAAAAAGAGTTTCCGTTTTTGAACGACAACCAAAATCAGCAGAAACGGCTTTATAGAGTTTCTCTTTATGTTTTAGTAAAGAGATTTTTAGGGCGAGCAATTGTTGTTTACGTAGTTTTTCTGTTGGATAAGGTGTTTGTAGAAATGCTTTTTTTTGTTGCTCTAATAATTGAGTAATTTGATAAGTCTGCTTTGATTGATGAATTTCGCTTTGCATAAGTTATGATCTCACAGATTCAATGACAATGAATTTTAGTGCGCTTATTGATTTTAAGTTTGAATAATTTAAATTTGGCTATTCTAATATTATAGAATTCATTTAAAAATTAAGTGACTAAAACCTCATTCTTCTAATTTCAAATGATAGTGATTATTAAAATCATTTTTAATATATGATTTTAATAGAATATAAATACCAATGCAGGGAATGATATGTTTAATACTATGCCCACTAATAAAAATGAGCGTTTGATGAATTTCAAAATCAAAATATTCAAAAAATTTGGCTGCAATGTAACTTGTTAATAAAATCCAATAAGCTAATTTATTGTTATATTGCGATTTAAAAAACAACAGAATGATAGGTATAGTGATAATTGGAAAAAACTGTACCACAATGTAATAACGTAAGTCTCCAGAGCCTTGAGATTCTGAATACCACCAATACAAAACAGATAATATTCCTACTATTAATAATGGAAATAACAGCAAGCGTGCTTTTTTCTCCGAAATATATTCACCAATAATAATTGAAAATAATCCCATAAAAGCAAAAGTCATCGGTAGCCTATCCCAAACTAAGGTGTTATTACTTGGCCACAAATGATAATAACTCGAACCAAAACCAACTAAAGAAATACCTAAAAAAAATGTTAAATAAGCAAGTTTATTTGAATTGACAATATTGTATGATGTTTTGTTTTTATAAAATAAAGAGTACAGAGCAAAGATCCCAATAATTAAAAAAGGCAAATTTGAAAGGACATTTAATGTATTTGGTATAGAAATAAACGCCTTTGTATCAGAAAAATGATGATAGCCAATATTTTGCGGAATTTTATTGGAGAATAAAAAAATGCTTACGGTGAATATAGCAATTAATCTAATGAGCCATAATCCTTTCTTTTCTTTTGTCATGTTGCCTCAGTCTGCATGTTGGCTTTCCAATAACAATAAATAAATTTTTGTTGAGTAGAAAAAGGGGTCATATGATTTTCATTTTCATAATCTAATAGCTGAAATGAGGAACTAAATTCGTTATCGAGACTTTCCTTATTGTAGCGTTGTACAGTGAGGCCGCTGCCTTCTTCTGGCCCTTCTAATGAAAAAGTGGAAATAATGAGATGTCCACCAGGTTTAATGGCACTAATAACAGCATCAACGTATTTTTTTCTTTTGTTTGCATCGGTCAGAAAATGAAATACAGCACGGTCATGCCATACGTCGATAGAATGTTTCGGGATTTTAAGTTGAGTAACGTCAGATTCGATCCACTTGATATTTTTTGAGTGATTTCCTAGGCGATGTTTGGAAATAGCAAGCGCTGAGCCTGAAACATCTAATACAGATAAATTTGAGTAACCAATGTTGACTAAGTCATCAACTAGAGTTGAGGCTCCTCCACCCACATCAATAATTTTCGCCGACAAATCAGCTTCAAGTTCACAAATTATTTTTATCGATTTTTCGGAATGTGATTGAAACCAGCTTACAGAATCAGATGACTTTGTTTTGTAAACATTTTCCCAATGCTCTTTGTTGCTCATGGTGTCTGTCTTTAGCCAGTTGTTTTTGAGCGTTGACAACAAACTTTATTTCTACCTTTTTCTTTTGCTCTGTATAGCGCTTTATCTGCACGCTCAAATACCGCTTTGGTGGTATCGTTGCTTTCAAATTCGGAAATACCAAATGAGATAGTAACAGGGATATTTTCTTTTTCATGCATTATTTCTAATTTGCATATTCCAGAGCGAATTTTATTCATTGCTCTGGTTGCATCAACAATGGCTGTTTCAGGTAATAATAGAACAAATTCTTCTCCGCCAAAACGTGCGACAAAATCGGACTCACGTATGCTGTCACCTAAAAATGCAGCAATCGTTTTTAATACTTTATCACCAAAGGCGTGGCCGTGATCATCATTGACTCTTTTAAATAAATCGATATCGCCAATAACAAGTGTTAATGGATGGCGGTAACGTCTCCAACGATTATATTCTTGTGTTAGTCTTTCATTATAGGAGTATCGGTTTGGTAAATGGGTTAATGGATCGGTTTGTGCTCTTACACGTTGCTCGGCTAAATCATCTTTAAGACGAGTGGCTTCATCTTCGGTTGCTCTTAACTGCTCACTTAGCTTATCCATTTGAGAAACTAAAACGTCACTATTATTTTCTTGTTTTTCACAAAATCGGTTAATACGATTAATAATATTATCCATATGTAAAAAGACGGCATCTTTTGCTTCACCGATTGTTTCAGAATTTGACAACGTATCTTTAATATCAGAAATATTTCCGCTGAGATCTAAATTAAGTTGCTGACTATCTTGATTTGTTTCTTTACTAAAGCTGAGGGTTTGACTGATAAAATCATTTACTCTAACGATTCGGCTATTTAAGGTTTTTAAAAACTTTTCAAATTGAACATGCTCTTGATCAGAAACTTCAATAAATGCACCCGTAATCATTTCTAAAATGGCTGAAAGCTGTTCTATTTTATTGATTTTTTCTATTTCTTCATTGAGTAAATCGGCTATTTCTGAATAGCCATCCATGCTTGATAATTGGTCAACTAATAATTGTAATGAATCTCTCACCTTTTGAGGCAAATGGTGATCATTTTTTGATGAGATGATTTGCGCGGTTTGTTTATTCAGGTTGTCATTATGAAGCTGATTTTTTATATCCTCTTTTTTTTCTTTTTTTGAAAAGAGCCAGCTAAAAAAACCTTTCTTCTTTTTTTCTGTTGATGGATATTCCGATGATGACTGCATTTTTTTAGCTGAGAGTAAATCAGTTTCAACAGAAGCAATATAAGATTCAATCACATTAGCAATTGAGCGAATAACGATATTGCTATCATCGGACGGGGATTTTTTTTGAACTTGTTTAAGTTGTTTTTTTAACGGCTTAGGTAATTGCTTATTGAGGAGTTGAGATAATAAATCTAATCGTTTGTCGACATTAGCAATTTCCTTATTGTCTTCATTATCATCTAAAGTGCGCAAGATTTTGCTGATGCGATCTATTGCGCCTTTAATTTCTTTAAGATCACCTTCTTTTTTTATAATCGAGCGAAGTGATGCAAGTTGTTTATCAAGCTCCTCACTTAAACCCATACCGACAAAACTTAAGCGGGATAATCCGCGTTTAAGTTCAGCGCATACATTAAGTAACTCTTCTGTATTGTCGTAGTTGTCAGTCTCTTTATTGGTATCAGTCATAATGTTTAATTAAGATATTCTTTTGGAATAAGTTCCTTTTCTTTTAATTGATTTGGTATTTCAATTTCCATTGCGATCGGTAAGTGATCTGACACTCCAAGATTGAGTACTTCAGTCTTAACAATGTTTAACGAGTTGCTCACCCAAATTTGATCAAAGCAATGTTTAGGTTTCCATCGTGGAAACGTTGGCGTGACTTGACGGCTTGGTTGAACATTCACCCCTAGCTTTTTAAATTCTTCGGATACTAAATCAGTGGTGCAATTCATATCGCCCATAATAATAAAATAAGGCGTGTGCTTAACAACTTCCGCAATATATTCTAATTGTAAACAACGAGCTCTATGACTGAGCGCTAAATGAACTGATAACACTAATACTTGCTGATCTTCTGATCCAAAGGTAACTTGTAATGCGCCTCTGCCTGGTACTCTACCTGGCAGTTTATGATGGATTGCGTGAGATGAAGCAAATTTTGACAGCATGCCATTCGAATGAGCCGCTAGTCCGGCTACACGACGGTTTTGTTGCTGGTAATAATGAGGAAATCCGCCTCGATCAGCAAGAAAAGCAATTTGATTGATAAACTGAGACCTTAGACTTCCCGCATCAACTTCTTGAAGTGCGACTATGTCATAGTTTGATAACCAAGTGGCAACACGACACAAATTACCATTTCGTTTTGAATCAGGCAAGACATGTCGCCAACTTTGGGTCAAATAATCACCATAACTGTGACTATCAATGCCAACTTGTAAGTTGTAACTTAAGAGCTTTAAATGTTGGTTTTTGTTGAAAATATTAATATGTTGCTCCAAAAGTCAGTCGCTACAGACTTATTGGCCAACCTTTTACAGCTATTTGGCTAGTAGAAACTCCATAATTTCGACTAAACGTTTAGCAGTTTTAGCCTGATTGGCATCTACTTTGTATCTTTCATTAATAATAATAGTCGGAACTTGAGTAATTGAAAATATTTTGCTTCTTTTTTTGAATATTTTTTCTTGAGACCAAATTTGTTTTTGTTCGATTAAATTGAAGTCCTGTTCAGGCATTCTTTTAGTAAACCACAAAATGATTGCATCTAAGTTTTTTAAAACAGCGCAATCTAATAGGCACTGCTGATAAATCTCTAAAATGCTTGGCAATTCTTCAGTTTCGGACAGTTGAGACATTAAAGCTTGGATATAAGCCTGTTGCCGCCATGCCGGGCGTGCAATTAATGGTGTTCGGCGTATTGTAAGCTCTGGATTATTTTGAGCGAACTCTAAAATTGCTGCCTCAACATGAAAACAAGATTCACAACCATACCAGTAAAAAATTTCAATATTGCTGATTGTTTCTAATTCTGAGAGTTGTTGATGTTGTTGAGTTTCTATTTTTTCGACTAATTGGTAATCAGAGCCGACTTTAAAAATGCTGTTATCTTCTGCCGCATAAGCAACATGGGCAAAAAATGAAATGACGATTATTGCAATAGTTTGTATGGGGTTTTGTTTTATCAGTTGTTTGGTCATGCCAATTATCACTCTGCAATGGTTATATTTTATCGATTAAATACAACCGACATTGTACGCTTAAATACTTTAATAGGCATAAAATTGATTAAATTTAAGCATAAAAAAAGCGACTAAATCGTCGCTTTTTTTATGTCTTGTTTTTTTACTTAAAGTTTAGTGCAATCCAGCAAGGTAGAAGCTTAATGCTTTAATTTGCTCATCACTCATTTTAGCAACAACATCTCTCATCACATTATTAGCATCATTACTTCTCGCACCACTTCTAAAAGCCTTTAGCATGGCTGAGGTGTAGGCTGGATGCTGTCCGCCAATCGCAGGAAAACCAGCTGTTGAAATGCCATTGCCTTTAGCGCCATGACAAGCAATACATGCTGGAATGTCACGATCTGAGTCGCCACCCTGATAAAGTTTTTTTGCAACGGCAATGTATTCATCAGCTACGGCCATGTGTTGCACTTTTTGTGAAGAAAAATAAGCCGCTACATTCGCAATATCATCATCTGAAAGCATGCCAGCCATACCAAACATTGTTGAGTTGTCACGAGCTTTAGATTTAAAGTCATTTAATTGCTTAATTAAATAAGCTTCACCTTGCCCAGCTAATTTTGGATTGGCAGGATTGGTACTATTTCCATCAACCGCATGACAATTAGCACATAAACCTGATTTGCTTTTGCCTTTTGCTGCATCACCAGCCTGAATTGTGCTAGAAAAGATGATAGCCAATGCCAACCCTATGATTTTATTCATTATTATACCTTTTAAATGGATGTTAGAAAATTCTAATATTTATCTACAGCAATAAATTCACTATTTTAAGCTTGCTATAAAACAAGCGAGTTCTTTATACTTAACGACCGATATAACTAGCGCAATACTTTGAATAAGAATTACACCAGTTTTTTTGATGTGACCAAACAATGTCCGTTACATCAGAATGCGTGAATTATAGGCAAACAAGGCTTAAAAATCCAACAAAGATGACGAATATAACAAACAATCCTTTTCGAGTAGCAAGATACTTGATGGGCGCAGCTAAGTTAAACCAATTACCGCCAGATGATGGTATCGAAGTTGCCTTGGCTGGACGCTCCAATGCCGGAAAATCAACCGCTTTAAATGCGATCACTGATCAAAAAAGTTTGGCTAAAACCAGTAAAACGCCTGGACGAACACAATTGATCAATTTATTTGTGTTGAATGAAACTAAGCGTTTAACTGATTTACCGGGTTATGGTTTTGCTAAAGTTTCTAAAGATCAAAAAGCTCAATGGCAAAAAACCTTAAGTAAATATTTGCAAGAAAGGCAATGCCTCAAAGCGCTTGTGGTTTTTATGGATATTAGACACCCGTTAAAAGAAACTGATAAAGAAATGGTTCAATGGGCGGTAAATGCCAATATTCCCGTACATGTGGTTTTGAGTAAAGCAGATAAATTTAAAAGTGGCGCTCGTAAAACCGCTTTATTGGCAGTAAAAAAACGATTAGATCGGATCTCTGAAGATATTACCACACAAATTTTTTCTGCAACCAGCAAATTAGGTTTGCAAGAACTGATTGATAAAATTGCTGGTTGGTACGATTTTGATGTAGCTGAAAAGCCTTCGATTGAAGAAGAGCTACCGACCAAAGAGCCTCAGTCCGAAGAAGATTCTGATTGCTAAAATTTTTCTCTAACATGTAAGTTGAAATTATCGAATGGAACATATAGTTGATGAATTAAGAGAAGCGGCAATTAACACGGCTAGTTATCTTGAGTTACCGAGTGAAGATGATTTGGTATTGGTTGAAGAAGAAATGCTACTACCGATCCCTCGTGAGATGAAATCATTTTTATTACAAGTTAGTGATGTTCTTTGTGGCAGTTTAGAGCCTGTTACCGTTGCAGATCCTGGAGCGCATACTCATTTACCTGAAGTTACATCTGTTGCTTGGTCAAAAGGACTGTCTCGTGAATATATGGTGGTTTGCCAAGTGAGAGATGATTATTATTGTATTAATCAATCTGGTGAGGTGCAGTTTTGGCAAAATGGTCAATTAACCGATGATGTTTGGCTAGATATTTGGTTATGGGCTGAAGATATTTGGTTAAATAGTTAGTTTTATAACCATTATCAATCAAGATGACTATATGAGATTTGTTTGAGTTGTGGTCAGTAAAAGCTTATGCAACAATTCTTGAATTAATAAACGCGGACGTTTTTTGAGATGACAATAAAAAAAATTGCAACATTAGGTCCTCAAGGTACTTATTCTGATGCGGCTACCGCTAAATACATTATTTCACAAGGTTTAGATTGTTCTGTTGAGTATTTTGATTCCATCAAGAGCGCTTTAAATTCTATTGGTGGTGATTGCGAATACGGTGTTTTGCCAATAGAGAATTTATCGGAAGGTTTTGTTTCGTTAGTTTTAGATCATTTGGTTGATAAGGATCTTGCGATCATTGGTGAGTTAATCTTACCTATTCAGTTTTCATTGGTCAGTCGAGTTGAGCCGCTGAATAAAATAGAAAAATTATTTGTTCAATTTGTTGCAAAAGGGCAATGTTCAGAATTTATCGAATCTTTGGGTCATGTTGAAATTGTGACCACAGAAAGCAATATAGAATCTTTAGAAATGTTGCGAACAAAAGAAGAAAATAGTGCCGCAGTTGTTCCTGCATTATCATTTGAGAATAAAGAATTTCAATTGGTCATTGAAAATATTAATGATTACAAAAATAATCAAACCCGGTTTTTAATATTTTCTAGTGTTAATGAGCACAGTTGTTACCAACAAAATATCGATTATAAAACCAGTATTATTGTACTTGATGATAATGATAGGCCGGGATTATTAGAAGAAATATTGTCGTCATTTTCATCTAGAGATATTAATTTAACCTCAATTGCTTCAAGACCAACGGGACATGAATTTGGTAAATATCATTTTTTCATTGATTTTGATGGGCATCTTAGTGAGCTAAAGGTATCGCAGGCGCTAGATGAAATTAGTAAAATCAATAAAGTGAAAATAATGGGCTCTTATCCTAAAGCAAAAAGTTTGTGAATTAAGTCCTCAGACATCAAAAACGATTAAAGTTTTTGACCCCAACCTAATTTGGTTCTTAATACTTCAAAATAATCATAGTCTAAAGGATGCACTAAATGCATTTCAATCGGATATTGCTTGATCCGAATTCGGTCTCCAGACTGCAAAGAAATAATAACTTGTCCATCGCAACTTAATTTAGGAATATGCGGATTGTCATCTGATATGACAATCTCAATGACCCTTTGTTTATTAACGGCAATTGGGCGGCTGGTTAAAGTGTGAGGGCACATCGGTACTAACACAATGGTATCTGTTTGAGGAGCAAGAATAGGGCCCCCGCCGGATAATGAATATGCCGTAGATCCTGTCGGTGTAGATACAATTAAACCGTCGGATCGTTGACTATAAACAAACTGCCTATCCATATATAGCTCAAACTGAATCATTCGAGCAATTTCACCAGGGTAAAGCACAATATCGTTAACGGCATTAGATGAACCAATTGATTGATCGCCTCTAAAGACTTCGGCATGTAACAAAAAACGGTTTTCTAAGGTGTACTGTCCTTTTAAAATTGGAGGAACGCGGCTTTCCACTTCAGTTGGTTTAATGTCGGCCAAAAAGCCTAAATGACCTCGATTAATTCCTAACAGTGGAACTTGGCTATCAATTAAATCTCTGGCGGCTTTTAATAAACTGCCGTCACCACCAACAACAATAACTAAGTCACAGTGACTGCCTAAATTTTTAAAAGGAATGGTTTCGCCTTGTCCAGAAGAAAAATTAAATTGATCCGATTGTGGTAAAAAGACTTCTAAACCTAAACCAAGAATTAATTCACATAAAACATCGGTGGTTTCTTGAGCCGCTTTACTATCAGGTTTACCAACTACGCCAATTTTATTAAATGCTTTTGAATGAGGCATAAAAGCTCCAATTTTATTACAACACTTAGCTATTGAATTTTGGTTTTTTAGTCCCATTAATAGCTATAAGATAACTATCATTATACCCGTTATAATCGAATTTTAGGAAAAAATAAGAAATTCTCTATGAAAGAGCGTGATTTAATTTTAATGAAATCGTTGATCGAGTCTTATGTTAAACAAGGCACGCCAATTGGTTCAAAAGCGTTATTAAAATCGTCTCATCTTTCCGTTAGCCCTGCCACTGTTCGTAATATTATGGCTGATCTGGAACGACAAGGCTTATTACTTTCACCTCACACTTCAGCCGGCAGAATTCCAACGACGCAAGGTTTAAGAATTTTTGTTGATCAAATTATTCAAGTTAGAAACCTCAGGTCGGACGTGGTTGAACACGTTAAAAACAATTTAAACCCTCAACAAGAAACCAGAGCACTGATCGGCAATGCGTCGCATTTATTATCCGACATGACAAAAATGGCGAGTTTGGTGCAAATACCTTGCAGTAAGGTGAATAATCTCCAACATATTGATTTTGTACCACTGTCTGAGCAACGTTTATTAGTGGTTATGGTATTAGAAAATGATGAAATCCAAAATCGTGTTATTACTGTTGATAGAGAGTATCAGCGAGATGAACTGACTCAAATGTCTAATTTTTTAAATCAACGTTTAGTTGGTAAAGACATTAATTTAGCAAGAAAAGCATTATTAGGCGAAATGCTGAAAGAAAAACAAACGTTGGATAGTTTGTTACAAAACGCTGTTGATATTGCGGCTAAAGGCTTTCAACAAGCTGACAATTTGTCACCGCAAAAAGAAGATGTTTTTCATTTATCGGGTCAAACCAATTTAGTGTCGATGGCTTCCCATGGGCAACTTGAAAATATTGACCAAATTTTTTCAGCATTTAAACAAAAGCAACAAATGATGAGTCTATTAGATCGCTCCATTTCAGCTAAAGGAGTCAAAATCTTTATTGGAGAAGAATCAGGCAGTCAAGATTTAAGCAGTTGCAGTATTGTCACCGCGCCATATAAACATCAGGGTAAACCGGTTGGCGTTCTTGCTGTTGTTGGTCCGACTCGTATGCAATATGATAAAATAATTCCGATTGTTGATGTTACTGCCAAAATGCTTTCCTCCGCGTTAGATAATAAAACCAATTAAGCGAATAAAATTCGCATCAACATGCTTGAATCTTAGCAACTTAACCCCATATTCAATGCAAACACGAAAAAGGTGGGTATGATCCCCATTGATTAATATTTAGGAGTCCCTGAAATGAGCAGTGAAGAAAATAACCAATCAACAGAAGAGCCAAGCAACGAAGCTGTGGCAGATTGTGAGCAAGCTGAAGATTTAACTTTTGAGCAACAAGTCGAAGCCTTGACTGAGCAACTCGACTCAGCATTAAAGCAAGCGGATACGCATAAAGATACGGCATTGCGTGCAAAAGCAGAAGCCGACAATATTCGTCGCCGTAGTGAGCGTGAGATTTCTAATGCCAGTAAATTTGCTTTAGAACGTTTTGCTAAAGAAATTTTGTCTGTAGTGGACAGTTTAGAAAAAGCTTTAGAGCAACCTGCAGAAGGCAATGAACAATCGGCAATGCATGAAGGGATTGAATTAACTTACAAGTTATTGCTCGATACACTCAACAAATTTTCTATCCAACAAATTTCGCCACTTGGAGAGAATTTTGATCCTGGATTACATGAAGCGATGGTGATGCAAGAAAGTGAAGAGCATGAACCTAATAGTGTGATGATGGTTGTTCAAGCTGGTTATCAACTGAATGGTCGTTTAATTAGACCTGCTAGAGTCATTGTGGCTAAAGGAAAATCGCCAACAATTGATGAGCAAGCTTAAAAAGTAAGTGATTGTTCAAAAAATAATCATTTTGCGCTTGAAATAAATTCAACCGCCCCCAAATAAAGATCAACCGAGTAACAAATTTTTTAAACAAATTGAAACAAACTGCCTGTTAAGCAAAACTTAGTAAAATCGATAAGTAAGCATTAGCAGCGAGTTAAAGAGGAGAAATAAAATGGGTAAAATAATTGGTATAGATTTAGGTACAACTAATTCTTGTGTTGCTGTACTTGATGGCAAAAATTCAAAAGTGATTGAAAATGCAGAAGGCACAAGAACAACGCCATCGATTGTTGCATACACTGAAGACGGCGAAATTTTAGTGGGTCAATCGGCTAAACGACAAGCTGTTACAAATCCAAACAATACATTATTTGCAATTAAACGATTAATTGGTCGTCAATTCAAAGATGATGTTGTGCAAAAAGATATTAAAATGGTGCCTTATAAAATTGTTGCCGCAGATAATGGCGATGCTTGGGTAGAAGCAAAAGGCGTAGCGACTGCGCCACCACAAGTAAGTGCTGAAGTACTTAAAAAGATGAAAAAAACGGCTGAAGATTTTTTAGGTGAAACAGTCACAGAAGCCGTTGTTACCGTTCCTGCGTATTTTAATGATTCACAGCGCCAGGCAACTAAAGATGCCGGTAAAATTGCTGGTCTTGAAGTAAAAAGAATTATCAACGAGCCAACGGCTGCTGCTCTTGCTTATGGAATGGACAAAGGAAAAGGCGACAAGACTATCGCTGTTTATGACTTAGGTGGTGGTACTTTTGATATCTCTATTATTGAAATTGCTGAAGTTGAAGGTGAGCATACGTTTGAAGTATTAGCGACAAACGGCGATACCTTTTTAGGCGGTGAAGATTTTGATATGCGAGTGATTGAATTTTTAGTGGCAGAATTCAAAAAAGAAAGCGGTATCGATTTACATAATGATCCATTAGCATTGCAACGTTTAAAAGAAGCGGGTGAAAAAGCAAAAGTTGAATTGTCTTCAAGCTCTCAAACAGATGTTAACTTACCGTACATCACTGCTGATGCATCAGGCCCTAAACATTTAAATATTAAATTAACTCGAGCAAAATTAGAGTCTCTAGTTGAAGAATTAGTTGAGCGTACTATCGCACCATTGCAAATGGCGATTAAAGATGCAGGATTAAATGTGTCGGATATTGACGATGTGATTTTGGTGGGTGGTCAAACACGTATGCCAAAAGTTCAAGAAGTTGTGACTGAATTTTTTGGCAAAGAGCCAAGAAAAGACGTGAACCCTGATGAAGCGGTTGCTATGGGAGCGTCAATTCAAGGTGCTGTATTGGCTGGTGATGTAACCGATGTATTATTGTTAGACGTAACACCTCTATCTCTAGGGATTGAAACAATGGGTGGCGTGATGACTAACTTAATTGACAAAAACACCACTATTCCAACAAAAGCTAGCCAGGTATTTTCAACGGCTGAAGATAACCAATCAGCTGTGACTGTGCATGTTTGTCAAGGCGAGCGAAAAATGGCAACGCAAAATAAATCATTAGGTAAATTTGATTTACAAGACATTCCATCTGCCGCTCGTGGTACGCCTCAAATTGAAGTGAGTTTTGATATTGATGCGAATGGTATTTTAAATGTTTCAGCTAAAGATAAAGCGACGGGTAAAGAGCAATCAATTGTGATTAAAGCCTCTTCTGGTTTATCCGATGAAGAAGTAGAGCAAATGGTACGAGATGCTGAAGCACATGCTGAAGATGATAAAAAGTTCCAAGAAATGGTTGAAGTACGCAATCAAGCCGATGGATTAGTTCATGCAACTAAGAAAACCATGGGTGAAGAAAAAGTTACTTTTGAAGATGGCGAAAAAGAAACCATTGAGAAAGCAATTAGTGATTTAGAAGAAGCGCTAAAAGGTGATGATAAAGACGCAATTGTTGCCAAAACAGAAGAACTTACTAAATCATCTCAAAAAATGGCTGAGCGTATGTACGCAGCCGCGCAAGCTGAAGCGGGTCAAGCAGAAGGTGGAGCTGAGCAAGCACAAGCCGATGAAAGCTCTAACGCTGATGATGATGTGGTTGATGCTGAGTTTGAAGAAGTAAAAGACGACAAAAAATAATTATCGAGTAAATTAACTATTTGATAATTGATGCTACGCGGGGACTTCCCCGCGTAGCTGTATCTAGCTTTTACACAATATATTGAAGATTATAGAGAATGTAATATGTCCCAACGTGATTATTATGAAATTTTAGGTGTTCAAAAATCGGCTGATGATAAAGAGCTTAAAAAAGCTTATCGTCGATTAGCGATGAAATTTCATCCTGACAGAAACCCCGACTCAAAAGATGCGGAAGATAAATTTAAGGAAGCAAAAGAAGCTTTTGAGATCCTTAACAACCCTCAAAAACGTCAAGCTTATGATCAATATGGTCATGCGGGTATTGATCCGAGTCAAGGAGGGTTTGGCCAAGGTGGTGGTGGCGCAGAAAATTTCAGCGATATTTTTGGTGACGTGTTTGGAGACATTTTTGGTGGTGGCGGTGGCGGACGTGGCGGTCAAACACGCCAGCGACGTGGTGCAGATTTGCAATATAATATGCAAATGTCCCTTGAAGATGCAGTTAAAGGGGTAAAAAAGACTGTTAAAATCCCAACGTATGTTAATTGTGAACCTTGTAGTGGAAGTGGTGCAAAAAAAGGCTCTAGTTCAACCTCTTGTGATACATGTAAAGGTGTCGGTCAAGTTCGTATGCAGCAAGGCTTCTTTTCTGTACAACAAACCTGTCCGAGCTGTCATGGTCAAGGAACCGTGATTAAAGATCCTTGTAGTAGTTGTTCTGGTCAAGGCCGTGTCCGTAAAGAAAAAACCTTATCGGTTAAAATTCCAGCAGGGGTTGATACGGGTGACAGGATCCGTTTATCAGGCGAAGGTGAAGCCGGTGGTCCAGGCGCTGTTGCGGGTGATTTGTATGTTCAAGTGCATGTTAAAGAGCATGCAATTTTTGAACGAGATGGCGATAATCTTTATTGTGAAATGCCAATTAGCTTTGCGAGCGCTTGTCTTGGTGGCGAACTAGAAGTGCCGACTCTTGACGGTAAAGTTAAACTTAAGATCCCTGATGAAACGCAAACTGGACGAATGTTCAGACTTCGTGGAAAAGGTATTACCCCAATGAGAGGCGGAATGCGCGGTGATTTATTATGTCGAGTTGTTGTCGAAACACCGGTTAAGCTTAATAAAGAACAAAAAGCGAAACTTAAAGAATTTGACGACTACCTTAAAGGCAGTAAAAAACAACATAGTCCAAAATCAAACAGTTGGTGGAATGGTGTTAAAACCTTTTGGGATGGTATGACAAACTAAATTTAAGGCTTAATGCCGACACAGCGATAATTGCTGTTGTGTCGGCTTTGTATTTTTTGAAAGGTTATTTTTATTATTTATGACTATACTTGGCTGTATTCTTCTTGAGTAAATAGTAAATGAATGGCTGATTCTTCTGATAACAAGTCTTTGCTTCGTGTTTGTGATAACTTGGTGGCAAGTTCTCAATCGAGTACAAAGTCTGCAGTTCAAGTTAAAAATATTAGTAAAACACTTCAAATTTTAGCTCAATCTCAAAACACTAAAATTACGACCGCATTAAACGATGCCAATCAGATTAACAGTTCTCTTGAATCTTCGGTATTGCATCTTCTAGAGGTTAATACAAATTTAACCCAATTATTTGAATCCTTAGTTGATAAAGCTCGTTCTTTGGACAATATTCAACAACTTATTAATGACATTAAAGACTCAACTAATACGATTGATTTACTGGCTTTTCAGTCGAAAATGGTGGCTTTAAATGCGACTATTGAAGCGGTTAGAATTGGCGCTGCAGGAAAAAGTTTTAGGGTTGTTGCTGATGAGATGAAAAAATTGGCTAATACAACAGAAAATGCCTCGGCAGATATTAATTCTACTATTGATAGCACAGCGAAAATCATTAAGGCTCAAGTTCAAGATAGCTTACGTGCCGCTGAATCGGGCTTAAAAGATATTAAGGAGTCGCATGAGGCTATAGAGCAACTGAAAGCGATATATTCTAATCACCAAACGGATCAACAAAAATCATTAACTCAGGAAGTTAATATTCAAAAATTAATTGATAGTTTTAGCCAACTAACAGAAATATCGGCGGATATAACCAGTTCTAGCGACCAACTCTCACATAATTCTGATAATTTGAATAATGAAGTTGAAGTGACTAATGGCCTCATATCAGATTTAATTGGTGAGGTTGAAAACGCGCCTATTGTAAATATTAAAACTAAACAGGCACAACAAATGATTAAAG
This sequence comes from uncultured Kangiella sp., assembly GCA_964476655.1. GTDB lineage: Bacteria > Pseudomonadota > Gammaproteobacteria > Enterobacterales > Kangiellaceae. The sequence continues at coordinate 27,186 of CAYZBK010000034.1, forward strand.
ATCATCAATTTCAATTAATTGATGTTCGTAGACAAGATGAATATTGTGATGAGTTGGGGCATATTGAAGGTGCAAAATTAATCACGCTTGATGAAAACTTCAAAAGTAATATTAAACATTTAAACCAATCTAAACAATATTTGTTTATATGTCGCAGTGGCGGCCGCTCAGCTCGGGCTGCTAGAGAAGCACAAGATACTGGTTTTACAAAAATCTTCAACTTAGAAGGCGGCATGTTGGCATGGAATAAAGCAAGTTACCCAACAGAAAAATGAGATTGAAAAGCCAATTTTACTCTCAAAGATTAAGCAACTTGCATTAACATTCTTTCTAGCCGTCT
>CAYZBK010000035.1:0-25739 GCA_964476655.1 uncultured Kangiella sp.
ACGTTTGATAAAGCGGCTTTACTTATAGATGGAACTAAAGAACCAAAATAACAAGAATTGACAGGCAAAGAATATTGCTCAAAGAACAAGAGATAGTTCTAAGAACAATTAAAAGAAGGAAATATGGTAGCAAAGGCGATCTAAAAAAAACTAAGCATCGTCATATACCTGTACCAGAATTTGTTATTCATGAACTTGACCTAATTTTTCATCTTAGAAAGCGTTTGAAAAAACATTCAGAAAATACAAAATTATTATGGAGCATTAGCAGGGCTACTGCTTGGAGAAATATTAAAAGAGTCATGGCTAGGGGGTAAACAAGCGACAAGTAAAGGTTTGCGTTACGGATTTTGGATCCCCATGCTCGCAGGGGATAGGCTAATGCCGCTTTATGGGTCATACATAAACAAAAACAACTGAAATCTACTTACAGGCGGTTGGTAAGGAAAAAAGAAAGCTTGTCATGCAAGCATGGGAAAGTTAAATAATGTTATTACATTGTTGATACATTATTCAAGTGTGATATAGTAGCTACATTGTTATAACGCAGGTATATAAAAATGATATTCTCAATAAGAAAAATAGGAAACTCAAGAGGAATAGTAATTCCGGCTCTTCTATTACAACAGCTTAACACTAGTGGTGTAGATGCTTTTTTTGAGGGTGAAGTGGTAAAAGGTAAACTTATACTTGAGCCTGTTTCTAAAAAGAAAAAATACACACTAAGCTCGTTACTTGAAAAATGTGATGATTCAGCGCCAATGCCTAAAATAATTACTGAATGGGATAGCGTTAAACCTGTAGGCGATGAACTGTAATGGCTGTATTTAACAAGGGCGATATTATAAGAGTCTGCTTAAATCCAACAGAAGGAAAAGAATTAAAAGGTGATTTTAGACCTTGCTTAGTTCTATCACCTAAAGCGTTTAACCGTCTTGGTGTAACTCTAATAGCGCCTATTTCGCAAGGTGCTGACTTTGCCAGAGTGCAAGGCTTTACAGTTAATTTAATGGGATGCGGTTCTGCGACTCAAGGAGTTGTATTGTTGAGTGGAATTAGAATGGTCGATTTAAAAGCAAGAAAAGCTAAAAGAATAGAGCAAGCTCCAAGTGAAATTTTAGAAGAATCTTTGGCAATATTGAATGCCATATTAGAAACAGAATAACCAGGGAAATAAGAAATAACGGATCAGGTCGCTTGATTAATGATAAGGTGCAAAAAGGGGCGTAATAGCCATTCAAAATCTAGAAAGATTGCGGTGTTTCTTTGTCAGCATTTAGATCATAAACTAAAAGATAGCGCTGATTATTTTGGTTTTAGTCATTCAGATTTAAAGAGCTATGTGACCAGTAATTTTCGTGCAGTTGTAAGAGATAATATTGAATTAAATAAGGAGGTTGAGTGTGTTATTAAATATATTATTAATAACGCGACCTGACCTGTTATCCCAGAAAAACTGCACAATCCGATTTAGACATAGCCAAGAAAAGATTAAAAAAATTAATTCAGGAGCAGATGAAATGACAAAATTCACGAGTGTTTGGGATGCAATAGAAGATGTTCCTATTAAAAAATAGAATCTAAAAATACGTTCTCACTTAATGATTGAAATTAACGAATATATTGATACAGGAAGATCTACACAAGTGGAGTTAGCTAAAATTTTAGAGACAACACAGCCGCGAGTTTCAGCATTACGAAAGAGTAAAATAAATGATTTTCGTTTAGATATGTTAGTTGATTTTGCGATCCGCTTAGGTCTCCGCGTTTCTCTTGATGTTGCGGTTTAAAGAAGCGAAATAACGAGGATTAAACAATATCGTGCCCAAATCAAACTCAAAAAAGAGTTAATGTTGATTTCCCTATTTGGGTAATAGACTCTCTTGATAAAGAGGCAAGTAGTATCGGCGTAACACGTCAGTCTATTATTAAAGTTTGGTTAGTAGAAAGATTAGAGCAACAAGCTGCATACAAGTTGCTCAAACAGATATAAAATGGTTGGTGATGCTCATGCTTCGCAAGTATAGCTAACCATTTTATGCCGCTTAGCAAGGTGATGGAATTGAGTTGATTATTTATTTTCAAGAAATGTGGCAACTTGCCGTTCAAGGAAAAGCCCAAGGTATTTGGTTTTTTGCTTCACTGTATACCGTTGTTCTTTGTGTGTATTCTATAATATTTCAAGTTAAAACCAGATTTTGGCCTTTCGTGGAAGGAGTGCTTATTGAAATTGGCGTTGATAAGTTTGGAAAAACAGAATGGGTGAAATCGAACCAAGATTATGTCTCCAATGCATTGTATAAGTACAATGTCTCTGGTGTAAATTATGAAGGAACTAGAGTTTCTCCTTGGGTTGTCGTGGTCAACCATAATGCTAAATTTGTTTTAAAAAAACAAATGTCTTCTGTTCAACAACTTCCTGACGGAAAGATTAAGGTGTTTTTTAATCCTAAAAAACCGAGAAAAAGTTTTTTAATCATTGCTGGTAAAGTAGGTATTTGTATTACGGCTTTAATAAGTATTCTTCCGTTAGTTCTTTTTTATTTTAAATACTATATCTAAATCCCATAATAAGTCCAAGCACGCCGCGCGGACTAACTAATAGCAGACAGGCAAATATTTAAAATAAACCAAAGAACTCATTTCAGCAAAGTTTATTACCTTCGATAAGATTTTGATAAATAGATTGTTTTGTAAAATTTTGTCTCTTTTGTTTTGTATTTTCAATAACCAGTTGGTGAAAAATGCATAAAATCTTTTTGTTTACCTTGGATTTCACCACCCCACTTAAAGCCTAGTTGCTTCATCAACTGAACCGTTTCGCTATCGGCTGAAAGTGAACCTATTTGATCGGCGTTCCATTCACCGCCTTTGATTAATCTGCATTGTTGATTAAAATGGATACATTGGTCGTATAGACCATTCTGCTCATCATTAATATCTAACGCAATTCCAAAGGAATGATTACTGAATTGGCTTCGGTTTCCAAAAGAATCAATTTCACCTTTTGTCATACCAACTCTGTAACCAACAAGTTTTAAAATAGGTAAACCTTGAGAATAAAGTTTGCTTAATTGTTGCTGTAATTCTCTTGAAAAAATATGACAAATTTTTGTCAATTTTAGTGTGCCTATCTTTAATTCAATTTGATCTTCTTGGCAAACAGTACACCCTGTAACTTTATCAATTTCGTATTCTTTTAGTTGTGAATATAGGTGCTTAACCTGTTTGAAATCTACCGCTTTACGTTCTAGGGTGTTCCATTTGTAGGTTGTGTATGTACAAAATCTTTCTGCAAGAAGAATTTGAGAGATCGTGGAAGATATGAAAAAAATCAGGAGTGAAATCGTTTTCATTTTTGATATTTTAGAATCGTTTAGTTTTGGAAAGTTTTAAACGTTAACATCTTGTGGTTTATATATCAACGAATGAAAAATAACAACAACGGTTAGTTAATTTTGGACATTACATTTTAAAAGTCATAGATAAGTGTACCTTAAGTCGCAGCAATCAATACTTATTTCGCTAGGTTAACAATCTATGAATTAGCAATTCATACTCTCCGCAGTAGCAAGCAATATTAATATGCTACTGAAAAATAACTTTAAAATTAAATGAGTTTTCTAGTGATTAACTAAAAAACTCAAAAGGAGAATGCAATGAAAAAAGTACTTATAGTAACGGGATTATCAGTTTGTTTAATTGCTGGATGTAGTCATAACCCTGAACAAAATTCAAATGGTAAGCATGGATTAAATGGTTTTCTAAAAGGTATTGCTCACTTGGTGCTATCACCATTACAAATTGCATCAGGTTTAATGGAAGGTGTTGCATCGCTTCCCTATTATGCCAATACCAGCTTGCACAAAATTAATAAGGGGTTGGAAGACGCACAGGCAAAAATTACTTTAGATGATACTTATGAATCCGCATACGGAAAACGAATTAGTGACGTTTCGAATGACGGAGAAACTAATAATCGGTTTCGTCGTATGAAGCACGCTTCTAGTTATTTGCAAAAAATACTTAAAAGTTATGGCGTTGATAATTATGCTCATTATTATTTAACCAGTATTGATACCGCGCAGAGAGATGGAGCTACTTTGTTTGCCGTGATATACCGCCAAAAAAAATCGATTAATGTCTTAGATAAATACAATCATCAGAGTATAAGAAATTATGAGAGTAAAGATCGACTATTCTATGAACCATTTCAATTTGATGTTAATGGAAATGAAGTTGATACCATTATTGATTGGGCTGGAATATCTACAGAGTCATATAAAACTCAAAAGATGCAAGCGGTTTTACTTACGTTAGCGGCTAATGCCATTATTGATGGTAAGCAACGTGATGATTATTGGGGTATTGAAAAACAGTGGATTTCGGGAGAATTTAAAACCATCATGAAAAAACGAAACTCAAAAATCAACCTGCTAATGTTATCTAATAAAGAGATTTCCAATAAGTCGGTTATTTAGATTGTCGTAAAAATTAGAAACAATTCTATGTTTGAATTGTTTCTATTTACTTAAATCAGCAGCTAATACTTTAATCAATGGTGACTGCTGAATATATGTTCAAAGATAAACCATAAAATAAATATTATCATATAAAACATTGAAGCGTGGTCGATTTAATTAGCACCGAATGAGTATCATTATGATAATATAAATTATCTTATCATTTATATTAATTCATCATGTCCAAATTGCTCCCACATATTCAAGTTGAAACAAATCCTAATCCTGATGCAACGGTTATTTGGTTGCATGGTTTAGGTGCCAATGGGCATGATTTTGAACCCATTGTTGCTGAACTCGGTTTACCAAGTGATGCAAAAATACGATTTATTTTTCCTCATGCTCCATCAATTCCTGTGACAATTAATAGTGGTTATGTGATGCCTGCATGGTACGATATTTTAGAAATGAGCATTGACCGTGAAGTGGATGAAAAGCAATTAAAAGTATCAGCTCAAGCGATTATTGATTTTATTGAAAATGAAATTAAAGGTGGGATCCAAAGCCAACGAATAATCATTGCTGGTTTTTCTCAAGGTGGCGCTGTAGCGATTGAGGCAGCATTGAGTTATCAAAAGAAATTAGCGGGTTTATTGTTAATGTCGACTTATTTTGCGACAAAAGACAGCATTGTTTTATCGAAAGAGAACCAGTCGATCTCTATAGAAATACAGCACGGAGAATTTGATCAAGTTGTTCCCATTTCATTGAGCAAAGTAAGTGAAAAAATCTTGCGAGAGAAGCATTACTTAGTCAGCGTGAAAAACTACCCAATGGAACATTCTGTTTGTCCACAACAAATTAACGATATTGGCAAATGGCTATCAGCTTGTTTAAAGCTCTAATAAGCTTAAATATTTTGCCGTTAAGCTTATTTTAAGCATTGGCGGCTAATTAAGCTTATATATTCTTAACTCAGGTTAGTGAGGAAACGCTGTCACTTTTTAAGCAAACAGGCGTATAATGCCGCCATTCCACTCTATCTGATTAAATCATAATGTCAAAATTTTCTGCTCTTGGTCTTAATGCAACTCTTCAGTCTAATTTAAAGCATTTAAATTACTTAGCACCAACTGAAATTCAACAGAAATGTATTAGCACGGTATTATCAGGTAATGATGTTTATGCCATTGCTCCAACGGGCACAGGAAAAACAGCGGCTTATGTTTTGCCTATTTTGCAAAAGTTAAGCTTAACGGATCATACTAAAGATCAAGTTAGACCTATCCGGGCTCTATTTTTAGTTCCTACGCGTGAATTAGCTCATCAGTTAGAAGAATCTATATCCCATTATGGCAAAGACCTTAAATTAAGAACTATTACAATATCTGGTGGTGTACGTATTGAATCGCAAAAAAAGAAGTTCAAGCGTGGTACTGATATTTTAATTGCAACACCAAAACGATTGGTCGATTTACTTAAATTGAAGGTATTTTCTCTAGAAGAAGTTAAACACTTTGTGATGGATGAGGCGGATAGATTAGTTAGCATGGGGATTACTAGTGATTTAAATAAAATTTTAAAGGCGATGCCTAAAAGTAAACAAATCATTTTATTTTCAGCAACCGATCTAAAGTCGCTTAATATTTTTGCAAAAGAAAATCAGAGTAATCAGAAGTTTCTTTCAGCAGAAAGAAATCAACCAGCGCTCGATAAAATTGCTCACACAATGTACCGATGTAAAAGAGATGATAAACGTAAGAACTTATTTAAGTTGTTAGATATGATCGATTGTGAGCGAGCTTTAATTTTTACTCGAACAAAAATAGATGTTAATTTATTAACAGAAAAACTGAACGAGCAAGGCTTTGTGAGTGAAGGTATACACAATGAAATTCCGTTAAAAAAACGACAACAATCTTTGCGAGATTTTAAGGACAAAAAGTTCAGCTTTTTAGTGGCGACTGATCTCGCTTCACGAGGTTTAGATATTGCCGATCTCTTTTACGTGATTAATTATGATTTGCCTGTTAATTCTAATGATTATATTCATCGTGTAGGAAGAACAGCCCGCAAAGGTATTTCTGATCAAACTATAGCCGCAGAAGCTGATAAAAAGATTAATCCAAGAAAATTGAACGAAAATCCTCACGGCAAAAAAAATATTCATCGAGGCATTCAAGGTCACGCCTTTTCTTTAGTAAGTCCACAACAAGAACGACTGGTTGAAAAAATTGTTAAAGCTGTAGGAAAAGATATTCGAGTTAAACGTTTTCCAGTCAATAAATAAAGCTTTTGATTGGTCTTTTGTTATTTTTAGCCTCAAAATTGATAAGAGAGCATTATGTGCATTGAAAGAATTGAAACAAAACAAAGAATGAGTCGAATTGTAAAACATAATGGTACGGTATATTTATGTGGGCAAGTTTGTGCCGATGCGACAAAAGGTATTCAAGAGCAGACTCAAACAATGTTAGATAAAGTCGATGCTTTATTAATCCAAGCAGGCAGTGACCGTCAACAGATATTGTCTGCCACTATTTATATTAAAGACATGAAGTATTTTGCTGAAATGAATGAAATTTGGGATCAATGGGTTCCAGAAGGCTATGCACCAGCAAGAGCTTGTGTAACGGCAAGTATGGCTCGCGAGGCTTTATTGGTTGAAATTTCGGTGATTGCGGCTGAAAAGCATCGTGAATAACTCGTTTATAGTGACATTTTTAGATAATTAATTTGAATCCCTCCCGCCGATGATTATCCGTTTTCATTGCGCAAAGACTAGTAAATATTCAGCAAGATTCTAATAGCTATGCTAAATTTAGTTATAGCAATGCCTTTAATAGCGAAAATCAATTTAATTCAAGAAGTTAAAATTTTATTTTGGTCTATTAATGGTTAAATATTGGATGATATTTTCTTGATATAATTTTTATGAAACAACACTTACTTAATAATCTTCTTGCCGAATTTAAAACGCTATTCTTAATTGTAGATAAGAATTTAGCTATTCTTGAATCATCAAAAAACTCAAGCGATATTATTGGAATTGAAGAATCTAATTTAATAGGAACACATTTTTTAGAGTTATTTTTAAATGCCGCTAACATTAAAGTTTCCTTATCTAATAATGAAAAAGAAAGTTACATATCCAATTTAAAGTTAATATCGCCACATAAAAATAATACACATGCCAATGTTCACATTATTAAATCAGATAAGCCAGAGTACCAATATCAAATTAGACTCAGTATTTTTGATGAAAAAATATATTCAGAAAATGACCTGTTTGATGAGAGAAAATTGTTCAGACAACTTCAAGATAACATTCCAGACCATTTAGCTTTTAAAGATAAACAAGGCCATTTTACTACTGTAAGTCATTCTACAATTCAAAAGTTTGGCATTAGTGATGCTACAAGCATTATTGGAAAAAATGAAAGTGAATTAATTAATACGAATTTAATCAACTCAGGCATTGATAAAGAAAAAATAATTCTTGAAAATCAAGTTGTTAAATCGGGTATCGCTAAAATCAATTATCTTGAGAAAAATATTAATAAAAGTGGAGTAGAAAGTTATTTAAATACGACTATGCTACCGATTAAAACAGATAAGGGTGATATTGTAGGAACGTTAGATTTTTCAAAAGATATAACAAACGTAATAAAAGATCAGCTAGAACAAAGTAAAAACAAAAGCTTTTTGAGAGCTTTATTAGATTATGCGAAGGAACGTATTGTTGTTAAAGATAAAGAGCATCGTTTTATTTTACTTAATGAATCACACAAAAAATATTTAGAAAATATAAAGCCCGGTAATCCTATTGGTCGAACTGATTATGATTATTTTCCTAAAAAAGATGTTGATGAATGGCATAAAAGGGAAGATTTAATTATGAGTACGGGCGAGAGCCAGTCAACTGAAGGAGAAGATGTTTTATCTGATGGTACAACCGAATGGGTGGTTGCTAATAAACTACCGCTTAGAGATAACGATGGTACCGTAGCTGGGCTAATAATCATTTGTCATAATCATACTGAGGAAAAAAATAAAGCCGTTGAGTTTAAAAAAGCAAAGGAAGCTGCAGAGGCTTCTAATATTGCAAAATCTCATTTTTTGGCGAATATGAGCCACGAAATTCGAACACCAATGAACGGTATTATCGGCATGAATTCATTATTATTAGATTCCGAATTAAACGATGAACAAAAACAATGTGCGAATATTATTAGGGATAGTTCAGAATCTTTAATGTCGGTGATTAATGATATTTTGGACTTTTCTAAGATTGAAGCCGGAAAACTGGATATTGATTCAGTTACATTTAATGTTCGTTCCTTGTTAAAAGATTTTTCTAATATTATGGCGTTTAATGCCAAAGAAAAAGGATTAAAGTTTGTTTGTACAACATCTGCAAATGTGCCCTATTTTGCGGTAGGTGATCCTGGTCGAATTAGACAAATTCTTTTTAATTTAGCCGGTAATGCCATTAAATTTACCGAGCATGGTGAAGTATTGGTTCGTACACAGGTTGAACAGGATTTGGGAGGTGAATTTTTATTAAAGTTTGTCGTTAAAGATACTGGCATTGGTATTGCTGATGATAACCAATCAAAATTATTCAAAAGTTTTTCTCAAGAAGATACTTCAATCACTCGTGAATACGGTGGTACAGGCTTAGGCTTAGCTATTTCGAAACAGCTAACTGAACTAATGGATGGGGACATTGGATTTTCAAGTGATCAAGGGCATGGCTCTCGTTTTTGGTTTAGTGTTAAATTAGGAAAATCGGATAAAAAATCTAATATTCACATTGCCGCAGATATCAAAGGAACACGAATTTTATATGTTGATGATAATGCTGTTAGTCGAGATTATTTAACCAAGCTATTATCACAGTGGAGCGTGAGAATTGAAACCGTTGCAAGTGGTGGTGAAGCACTATACAAAATACATCAATCTTTATCCGAAGGTGATTTTTATGACATGGTTATTGTTGATATGCAAATGCCTATTCTTGACGGTGTTTCTCTCACCAAAATTATTAAAGCCGATCGATTGATTAAGGATGTACCGGTTGTATTAACAACATCGGTTGGAAATCGAGGCGAATCTAAAGAACTCAAAAATATTGGTTTTTCAGGATACCTATCGAAACCTGTTGGTCAAAATGAATTGTATAATATACTCTCATTAGTTCTTGGAAATCATATTGCCAAAAATGCTGATGAAAATAGTATTGTGACAAAATATAGTGCGATAGAGCAGAGTAAAATACCACTTAAAATTTTAGTGGTCGAAGATGATTTGACTAATCAAATTGTTGCAAAAGGCATGCTTAGAGCTTTAGGCATTGAAGCTGTGTACATTGCAGCTAATGGTCAATTAGCTTTGGAACAATTATTGGAGTATGACTACGATATTATTTTGATGGATATGCAAATGCCTATACTAGATGGCGTCGAAGCAACTAAAAAAATTAGAGCAGGAGAGGCGGGCGAAAATAATATTGAGCTACCTATTATTGCTATGACCGCTAATGCAATGAAAAATACGGAGTCTATATGTTTAGCAGCTGGCATGGATGATTACATGACTAAACCGATTAACCGCCAAACATTAAAAACTAAACTCTCTATTTGGTTCCCAGAATATTGGCAACAATCAATTGATTAATTTTTTGATTAGAGCCTATTAACTAGAATCTCTTAATTAAAATTCCTTAATTCAGAACCGATAACCGAACATACCGTAATACTCAGTAAAATCAAATTTTTGAGATGCCCTATCTCCTACTGAGCTGGTCACGACTTTTGGCATATCAATGTGACCGACTTTTATCATTGTACGAAAAAAGAAGTTTTCATAAAAACTGATTTCAATACCACCTTTCACATTGTAACCATTTCCTGAAACGTAAAAATCATCATTTCGTTCTCTGTCGAGTAATGTCACATTTGATTTAGGGTAAAGAACCGCAATGCCACCACCAACAAGCCATGAAACATCAACATTTTTGTTAGGTTGCCAAAACGATTGATAATAATTTGCTTCAATGCCAATGTAGTTTAAACCATCAGTATGTTCAAATTGAAGAAAATCTTCAGATAGAACAATTTCGCCATTAACAATTCGGTTGTCGATATTAGGATTAGAAATATTATTATCAATTTTCACTTTTTGATTAGCATCCATCACATATTTCATATGATCAACCACAAATTCAACGGAAAAATCTTTAGTTATAAAGTAACCTATACGTAAATTAGTTTGAGGAATGGTAATGCGTCCTGGATTCAGGTAAGAATCATACCAGCCTCCGCCTGTGGTTGGTGTTTGACGATCACTTGCCTGTACGTTATATAAAGTGAAGTCATGATCATCACCTTTAAAATGAATATCGCTATTGGAATAGTTAGCCGAATTCCAGCCCCACGAAAAATACCACTGATCAGCCTGACGACTTGTTTGTATTGTTTTGGAGTTATCTTCAGCGAAGCTCAGAGAGCTAAATAAACTAAAAACAAAAATAAGTGATTTAGAGAGTGTTAAAATTTTATTTTTCATAATAATATTGTGTTAAGGCTTTGGTTGATTATGTTAGTGGATGTTAGTTAAATATTAATATATAAATTATACCAGTTCAATTATACCAGTTGAAAAAAAATAATCTATGCTAAGATTTTTTTTAGTTATTTTATTTACCGTATACAATAATTTTTTACCGCTTGTTCTGTTAAAAACAATTCAGCCTCTTTTCCTTTTAGCATCGCTAAGCTACTAAAACTACCTGCAAGTATGCAGTTATCTGCAAAAGTGGTGACAGAAAGAGGTGCGTTATCAACGGGATACCCCGTTTTTGGATTTAATAAATGACCGTATTTTTTTCCTTGGTATTGAATAAAACGTTTACTGTTACCGCTGGTTGCAACCGCTCCTTGGCTTATTTTAAGAATTGATTCAGTTGTATCTTGTTTTGTTGCCGATTCTAATCCAACAGTCCAGGAAGGATCATTTTCGCAAAATTTTACTGCGGATATATCACCGCCAAAATTAACCAAAAAACTGGCCTTTTTTGTTTGGCATATGGCATGTAGTTTGTGGGTCACTTGATCAACTGCATACTCTTTACCTATCCCACCAAAGTCAATTTCCATGCCTTTTTGTAGAATGATTTCTTTTTGATTATATTGAATTTTATTAAAGCCTATTTTAGAAAGTAATTGATTTACTTCTGACGGCTTTGGCGGTACTGCATTTTTAGTAAATTGCCAGATTTTCCTTAAAATTCCTGAGGTAATATCAAAAAGGCCATCACTTAATTCAAATAAATTTCTGGAGTATTCTAATAATTTAAATGTTTCTTCATCAATGGTCACTGAAATATTATGACTATTATTTATTTTATCCATTAAATTATTTTTTATATAACGACTATATTTTGATTCGATACGTTTAGTTTCTTGATAACTGGACTGGGCGAGTTGACGACAAAATGTTGGTTCAAGGTTTCTAACCAATATTTCGCAAGGGCTTGCCATTGCACTAAAGGATATTTTTGTATAGTGCTTATATTGAGTTAATTGATAGTCAGGCATTGTTAATATTATATTATGTGAAGTGAAGTAACGCGATGTGAACTGTTCCAGCGCTGTCATTAGTTAATTTAACCTCAGCATTATATAAAAGTCAGCAAAGTATTTTACTGACTTTTAATTCATCTTTAGAAAAAATAATTAACTTGTAAAATTAAAGCATCCACTTCCGGATAAAGCTCTAACTCACTAAGCCCTGATACTCCCTGAGGTTGGTTAGCTTGCTCGGGTGTTTGTTTATAATATTCGAACCTAATTTCAACCTTATCTTCGTTACTAAGCTGGAATCCATATTTTAGCCCAACGGTATAAGCGGACATTTTACCAATGCGATAATCGGCACTGGCGAACTCAGGCAGTGCTGTTGTATTCGTTAAATAGGGAGTATAAAAATCAGCTGCATCTTGTTGATAGAGTCTAACATGTGGTTCCCAAAAACTATTGTCATCTGAAAAAAAGTGCCAATGCATATCAAGAGTACTCGATTTTATTTCCCAATCATTGGTTAAGTATCGATAGGAAATATCAAAAATAGATTGATCTAAATGATATTTTAACAAACCAAATATAGACTGCTGTTTTTTAGAGTCTGGACGTTTTTCATAAACTAGATTTTGTGTATTGCCTGTGGTGTCGACCACACTTAATATTTTAAATGGGTCAGTTAAATAACCTTCAGCATTGGAATAGCTATAATTAAATTGCATTAATGCTTGGCGATTTATCACCTGAGTGAAGCCTAAAAGAATTTCAGAGGTACTAATGCTATCAGAAGCATCGCCACGAGTAGCATGGTAGGCTGTCCAAAAGTCATCGCGAGTTGAATATTGTCCTTGATCAATTACCATTGAAGAAAAAGCAATAGGTAAATCACCCTCTGGGCTATATTCATCTTGCCCAAAAGATAATCCTACAGAAAGAGTCGAGTTTTTTTGATTAAAATCTTTTGCTATTTCACCATTAACACTGAATGATGAAAAGTCATATTCTTTTGAAATATTTGAGGCAATGGTATAACGACTCTCTTCGGTGAATTGATCACTCCAGGATGCATTAATTTGTATACGGCTATCTCTAAAAGTATCGTCAAGAGGCGTGTTATTTGCATCAATCACAAATTGCCCATTACCAGAAGGTCGAGTAAAAGTTTGTGGCGTACTTTGTTCAATAGCGCCATTAGCCGATGCCCCCGTTAAGCTATCAACCACTAATTTAAAATTAAAGATTGATGAGTCGCCATATTCTTTATTGGCATTAACGATAAATTCTGCGGCGCTAACTCTATCGGGTTCTGAATATAAAAGCGTTGATGCAGAGAAATTCCATTCGCCATCATTTACTTCAGCTTGAAGACTATTAACACTACCAATCAGCGCAGTCGCCGCAATTGTCAATTTATCGGCTAATGACATGTTTTTTATTTTGTTGTTATTTTTTAGTTGCATCCGCATCCTCCTCCTGCAAAACTTTTACCGCCACTAGAGGCTTCTTTACTAAAATAAATATGGTCGTCTATTGATTGATCAAGAGGAGATGAATTAACCGCCATTTCAGCCTTAGCAAGTAAATCGCGATCCCAAGGGTCAACGCCCATTGATGAGCAACCAAGTAAAATTGTTGTTAGTCCGGCTAGTACGAATGTTTTTTTAACTAATTGATTTAGCATTATTAATTATCTCCATTAATCGCATGATTAATTTCTTGTTCATATATTTCAATATTTTTTTCAAAAAAACCTGAGTGACCTTTAATCGCCTTACCTTTTTTGTCGAAAATAATACTACTTGGCATGCCTTTAATTCTATAGTATTTAGCAAGCTGTCCATTAGGATCGTAAATTATTTTAAAGTTTGCGGGGTTTTTGACTAAAAAATTCTCGGCAAGGGATTTGTCTTTATCGAGATTAACGGCAACAATGACTAATTTATCTTGTGAATATTGAGATTGTAATTGATTCATCCAAGGAAAAGATTTGCGGCAAGGCTTACACCAAGAAGCCCAAAAGTCTAAATAAACAACTTTTCCTTGGTATTGCTCTATTTTAAACAAGTGATCAATACTTTTTGTGGTATTTTGCGCCGATAATACAACGTTAGGAATTAATAAAAAGCCAAATATAAAGGCAATATAACGGATTCGTTTCATAGTAAAGTCTATTTTTGAATTATAAATATGAGTTTAGCAAAAAATGATAATCAATCAAGTTAGTATTTGTCAGGATAGATAGATGATTAAAGATTAGTCATTATGTTACAAATTAAGTAGAACGAGTTTGATATAGATCAACTTAGTAGGCTACCCAGCTTAACTGTGTCGTTGTTGTCTAAGAGAATGTTTGATTTTGCTGGACTCTTTGGTCAATTGATTTTTTGTTAAGGCCAATCTATCGAAAGAGCCTTTTAGTTTTGAGCGTTTATAATCATCTTGCATAGCAATGATTAGTTTTTGGTGGATTTGTGGAAACAATTGTTCACTGCATTGGGCGACCAGTTCATACAGGCGTTTTAAATTAATCTTGTGAGTTTGCCCGGTTGTATTAAATAACCAATCGGTTAGTTTGAGGAAATTTTCAAAAGGTTGATCGGTTAAAATGTAAGGGATACTTTTTGAAAATCGACCCGAATTAGCAATCATATCCCAATAACGAGCAAATCGATTAACTCGTTGCATGGTCGAAAAATCAACGCTATTGGTACTTAAAATACTATAAGGAGGAATAGGGCTAAATCGAAGATCATAAGTTTGAGTGTGGCGTATGATAGGGCTACCTCTTAATCTTTTTAATATACCCATTTGTATTTCATGAGGACGGCATTGATAGAGTTGGTTAAAACTATCCGCAAATGTGGCAAGCGTTTCGCCAGGCAAGCCAAAAATCAAATCTGCATGAATATGTGCATGGGTATTATCACGCAGCCATATCAGGTTATCTTTAGATTTTATATTGTTTTGTTTTCGACTAATATTATTTTGAACTTGTTCATTAAAGGTTTGAATACCAACTTCAAATTGTAAGCTACCTTCAGGAAACAATTTTAACTTATCTTTTAGTTTATCGGGTAAATGGTCTGGTATGACTTCAAAATGCAAAAATAAATCATCAGATAATCGTTCTAGAAAAAAATCTAAAATTTGTAAAGTGGTTTTTATTTTTAAATTGAAGGTTCTGTCAACAAATTTAAAATGTCTTCCACCTCGTTGATAAAGTTTGTCCATTTCATTTAGAAATAAATTTAAATCAAATGGGTAAGAGGTTTTGTCTAATGCCGATAAACAAAATTCACATTTAAAAGGACAACCTCTAGACGCCTCTATATACATAACACGTTGTTTGAGATCTTCATCGGTATATAAGTGATAAGGAAGCGTTAATTCAGCTAATGTAATCGGTTTAGAGTTGAGTATTTTTTTTGAAGGTTGATTACCTGATTGAATGTCTTTACAGAGTTGGTAAAAGCTTTTATCTGCGGCACCCGTAATAATGTAATCTGCGACTTCAAATAAAGATTGCTTTTCCGTTTCATAACTAATTTCAGGGCCGCCTAATATAATGATTACTTGAGGAGCTATTTTTTTGAGTTGTGAAATTACTGCTAATGTTTCCTGACAATTCCAAATATAAACACCAAAACCAATGATTTTTGGTTTTTTCTCTAATAATTTTTCAACAATATCAATTGCTCTGGTGTTAATCGTATATTCACAAATTTGTGTTTGTTTTTGTAATTCATTTAAATTGGCAAACAAGTACCTCAAACCAAGACTGGCATGGATATATTTTGCATTAAGAGTGGAGAGAATAATCATGGCGCGCAGTGTATCATGAAATTGAGTTGATGTTTGTAACTAGCAGTAAGCTAATTTTAGCTTCAATTTAATACTTAAAGCATTTTGATTTTATTTAATTCAGTTAATAAATATTCGGTTTTTTCTAAAGCGAAATCAATTTTGTTTTTATTAATTGCTAGCTCAATATCTCGGCTAATTTTAGTGACTAAGTCAAAATCAAATTGAGAGGCGGAACCTTTTAATTTATGAGCAATCCGTTTTAAATCTGTCCACGACTCTTTTTTTAATGCTAAATGAATTTTGTTTATGATAACCGGAATATTATCGATAAATCGTTGCTTTAATTGCTTTAATTTTTGTAAGTAGGCAAGGTCATCAGATGGTTCATTAATGCATTGTTGAAACGGATATTTTTGAAGAAGATGATTGAGTTGTTCTGGCTCTACCGGTTTAGCAATAAAATCTGTAAATCCTTTTGTTAGGAACTGCTTAATTTTTTTTTGTGAATCTTCAGCACTGCAGGCAAATATTGGTGCTTCAAAGTGTAAATTACGCAGTATTTCTGTTGCTTCGCTGCCATTCATTACCGGCATATTAATGTCCATGAAAATAGCAAGGTAACGATATTCTAATGCCATTTCGACCGCTTTTTCACCATTTTCTACTTCGTCAACGCGGTAACCCATATCTTGCAACATAAAAGATAACATTAAGCGATTGGTTTCACTATCATCAACCACTAACACTTTCAAATCGTTCGAATTATCCATTCATTTTTTTTAATAAAGTAAGAATTTTTTGTGGTTCGAATGGTTTTACCACATACCCATAGGCCCCTAAAGAGACCGCCTCTTTAACGGTATTAATATCACTTGAACCTGTCACCATAACCACTTTGGCACTGGGATCTGTTTTTTTTATGATTTTAAGGGTCTCAATACCATTCGGTGCCGGTATATCAATGTCTAGAAAAGTAATATGAGGTTTATGTTGGCTAAAATAATCAATTGCTTGTTGACCATCTTTAGCCGTTTCACAATCAATAATGCCTGTACTTTCTAAAATATTAGTTAAGATTTCTATCGCGTCTAAATCATCATCAACGACTAATGCCTTTAATTTGTTAATAATATCATCGCTCACTGGCTTGCCTCGTCTGTCTGAAACGACCTTTTGAGTGTTTTAGTATAGTCAATAATTAGCTGATTGCTAGTTACAAAAAAGTAAAGAAAGCTGATTAAATGGTAGCGTATTAACTGAATAACAATAAGGTTATAGCCATCTTTAACTGAGCAAACTATAATTGATCTAAATCATTAGCTGATTATGTATACCTATTATCATTCATGATGTAGGCATTTATTAAATGGGTAAAATCGGCATCTTGATTGGTGTTGGCTATATACTCATTATCATTAACAACCGTAATATTATTTCAATAGGCATTATTTAGAATGTTGACTAAAACAAGTGATACCCGTCCCATTCATTGGGATCAAATCCTTAAATCTGGTGGGCGAATTTTTATTGGCTCTAATGCCGCTGTACCTAATGGATTAATCGAAGACTTAATTGCTAATAGTGCGAACTTTCATGATATTGAAGTGGTACATATATTAACCTTATCAGATGATATTTGGGCTGAACCTCAACACCAAGATTTATTTAAAGTGAATGCTTTATTTATTGGCGGTGAGAAAATTCGTACCGCTATCGCGGAAGGTCGGGCGGATTACACCCCGACATTTTTATCTGAAGTCCCTAAATTATTTACTCATAATATTCTACCTTTAGATGTCGCATTAGTTATGGTGAGTCCGCCTGATGAATATGGATATTGCTCAATGGGTGTGAGTGTTGATGTGGTATCCGCCGCAATTAAATCGGCTAAAACCGTTGTTGCACAAATTAATAGAAAAATGCCGCGCACTAATGGACACAGTTTTGTTCATATTGATCAGTTTGATGCTTACCTAGAGAAAGACCAAGCGCTTCCAGAATTATTGACAAAAGAAATTGATCAAACAACGGAACAAATTGGTCAGTATGTTTCAATGTTGATTGATGACGGTTCAACATTGCAATTGGGCATAGGTAAAATTCCAGATGCGATATTACGTTATTTAGGCAACCATAAAGATTTAGGTTTACACAGTGAAATGATTTCTGACGGAGTGATTGATTTAATGCTTAAAGGCGTGATTAACAATCGATTAAAAACATTTCATAAAGATAAGTCGATTGTGACGTTTTGCATGGGTAGTCAGCGCCTTTATGATTTTGTTGATGGTAATCCTCATGTCGAATTTTTTTCCTCTGAGCATGTGAACTCACCCGTTAATATTGCGATGAATGACAAAATGGTTTCAATTAATGGTGCCATTGAAGTTGACCTTACAGGGCAAGTGGTTTCGGATTCTATTGGTTATAAATTTTACAGCGGCATTGGCGGGCAGGTCGATTTTATTCGAGGAGCCTCTTTAAGCAAGGGAGGTAAACCCATTATTGCTCTACCTTCTACAACAAAAGATGGAAAAATTTCTCGAATTGTTGCTCATGTGACTGAAGGTGGCGGGGTAGTTACCTCTCGTGGCGATGTGGCGTATGTGGTCACTGAATATGGAATTGCATCATTGCAAGGAAAAAGTATTCGAGAAAGAGCGCTGGAATTAATTCGAATTGCTCATCCAAAATTTAGGGACGAGTTATTAAAAAATGTACGAAAAAATTATTGGGTTCCTGAATATCAAGAACACACCCCAACTTCTGTGCCAGAGCTGGGTAAAGTTGAAAGTAAGCGATTTATTTTTGATAATATAAAATATACCCTTAGAGCTTTAAGACCTGCTGATGAAAGATTATTGCAAGAGTTTTTTTATTCTCATAATAAAGAAACATTAATGATGCGATATAATCATCATGTAACTCATATGTCCCGAGAAAAATCTTGCAATTTAGTCAGTGTGGATCAACATAAAGACTTAGCATTATGTTTTACTGAAAAAAGCCAGTCAGGAGAATCTATTCAGGCTGTCGCCAGATATTATTTGATTGAAGCCAACAATAGTTGTGAAGTGGCTTTTGTGATTAGAGAAAATAAACGAGGCAAAGGCATGGCAAAAAAATTATTATCTGAAATGATAGCGATTGCTAAAATTAGAGGCTTAGCTAAATTAGTTGCTTGTGTGCGCCGTGATAACAAACCCATGCTTAAAGTTTTTGAGTATGCTGGATTTAAGCGACAAGCATCTGATGAGATAGACGAAATTCATCTACAACTTGTTCTTTAATGAAAGGTTTATTCATTTTTAAAAATAACAAAGGAAGAACCTTATGCCTGTAGGCATTATTAGTCATCATGATTGCATTAATCATAATATGGGTGATGAACACCCAGAGTCTCCTGCAAGATTGGCCGCTATACAAGATCAGTTGATTAGTAGCGGTTTAGAATATGCGGTTCGACAATTTGATGCCGATCCGATAGATCGAAACTTGCTAGAGTTAGCGCATGATAAATCCTATGTAGACTCTATTTTTAAGCATTCGCCTAAAGAAGGCAGCTATCAACTTGATTCAGACACCATTATGAACCCACACAGTTTAAATGCGGCACTTTTGGCCGCTGGTGCGGCTATTAATGCGGTTGATATGGTAATGCAAGATAAGCTGACCAGTGTTTTTTGTGCAACTCGGCCGCCAGGTCATCATGCAGAAAGAGACAAGTCGATGGGCTTTTGTATTTTTAATAATGTGGCAATCGCAGCACTTTATGCGCAAAAAAAATACCAATTAGATCGTGTTGCCGTTTTAGATTTTGATGTGCATCATGGTAACGGCACTGAAAATATTTTGACTGATAAAAAAGGCTTTTTGTTTTGTTCAATTTTTCAACATCCATTTTATCCGCATAGTGGAACCGGTGAACACCCACAGCATATTATTAATACGCCTCTTGATGCAACGGCTTCAAGCGATGAATTTAGAAATGCCGTGGTTGAAAATTGGTTACCTGCAGTAAAGAAATTCAAACCTCAGTTAATACTTATTTCTGCGGGTTTTGATGCTCACGCAGAAGATGATATGTCGCAAATTAGATTGTATGAACAAGATTATCGTTGGGTCAGTGAAGAAATTAAAAAACTAGCAAACCAATTTTGCAGCGGCCGAACAGTATCCGTGTTAGAAGGTGGCTATTCACTAGGAGCGCTTGGTCGCAGTGTTGTTGCGCACATTAATGGTTTAATCGGAAATTAGTTTTTCTAAGCAAATGTTCCCGACTGATAATCAAGAAACGCTTGGTTAATTTCTTCTTTGCTATTCATAACAAAAGGTCCACCTCTAGCAACGGGCTCGTTTAAAGGTTTGCCAGCAATAACTAACAAACGACTTTTTTCATGAGCTTGAATCTTTACCTCATCTCCTTGTTCAAGAACGGCTAATTCTCCTGCAGATAATTTATTTTCATAGTCTGCAACTGATACATTTCCTTCGATGACATAAATAAAAGCATTGTGACCTTGAGGAATTAATTCTAAATAATCAGTGTCCTTTGGTAAATTAACATCCCAATAAATAGGAGAAATATCATCGTTTTTAATGATGCCTTGAACGCCATTTTTGGTTGTTCCTGCAATGATCTTAATTGTTACACCATTTTTATTTGTGGTTTCAGGAATTTGTTCTTTTCCCCATTCTTGATAATAAGGATCAATCATTTTCTTTTTTGCGGGCAAGTTAACCCACAATTGAAATCCTGCTAACAAACCTTCAGTTTGTTCAGGCATTTCTGAGTGAATGATCCCTTTACCTGCGGTCATCCATTGAACGCCGCCAGCTTCAATCACGCCAGAGTTACCGGTATTGTCTTTATGACGCATTTTTCCGGCTAACATGTAAGTGACTGTTTCAAAACCGCGATGCGGATGAGCAGGAAAACCGCCAATATAATCTTGAGGTTTGTCGGTTCCGAAAGCATCCAGCAATAAAAAAGGGTCTAACATGTTTAATTCATGTGAACCAATAATTCGAGTTAATTGAACGCCATCACCATCACTAGTTCTTAACCCTTTAATGACTTGTTTAACTTGCCTTAACTGTTTCATAATATTCACCTCGTTATCGATTGAGTTTTTATCTTCTTTCAATTAAATATGGTTAGCTGATTTTTAATTTATTGTTGCGAATTCTAAAACTGAATTCTGATTACTTTCGTCAATTTTGGTTGCATCAATAACGGTCACATCAGTAATACCAATAAATGCTAATACTTGTTTTAAATAACTTGTTGCACTGTCACCTTCGCTTCCTATAGGAACACCTCCTGATGCCATCACTAAATAAGCTTTTTTATTTTTTAACAAACCTTCTGGGCCATTACTGGTGTATTGAAATGTTACTTTAGCTCTAGCAATTAAATCAATCCAAGCTTTTAATACCGCAGGAATATTAAAATTGTAAATGGGAGAGGCGATGATAATGTGAGATGATTTTTGCAATTCAGCAACTAAGCCATCAGATAACGATAATGCTTGTGTCTGTTGTTGGCTGCGTTTTTCTTCATCTGTAAAGTTTGCATTGATCCAGTTTTCACTAACAAAAGGCAGGCCAGCAATTAAATCACGAGAGATGACAGAAGCACCATCAAGTTTATTTTGTAATTCTGATACGACCAATTGAGAAACATTTCTAGTGACAGAATTATTTATTCTTCCACTTGAATTAATATGTAAAATGCTTTGTTTATTCATTTTAAACTCCTTGAGTTCTAATTTTTGTTAATCTCTAACAGTAATTTGCCTATTCGTTAGTTATTCTACAGTTGATTATAAATAGATAAACAGGGTAAATAAGAATATACTGTTCGTAATTTTAGAACAATTTCTGAGGTTTAAGTGAGTTATGAATCCTTTTGAAGACATGAGTACATTTATTCGAATTGTAGAAGCGGGAAGCATTACTAAAGCGGCAGAGCAACTTGATACGGTAAAATCTGCCGTTAGCAGGCGCTTGTCGGAACTTGAAAAGCGATTAGGCGTTAGTTTATTGACTCGTAGTACCCGTACGCAAGTGTTAACCGATAGCGGTAAAAGTTATTATCAACAATGCTTACGAATTATTGAAGACTTGGAAGAAGTCGAATCGAGTGTTAAAAATGAAAATTGCGCCTTAGCTGGTCGCATTAAATTAGCCGCTCCATTATCATTTGGTTTGAGCCATTTGAGTCCAGCGATACGAAAATTTAATGAGGTTCATCCAGATATTCATTTTGAAGTTGATTTTAATGATCGCAAAATAGACTTAGTTGAAGAAGGTTTTGATTTGGCGATTAGGATAGCAAATTTAGAGGATTCTTCGTTAATTGCAAAACGAATTACTCAAATTAATTTAGTGCTAGCGGCTAGTCCTGCGTATTTGAATTTGTATGGTTTACCTAAAACGCCTCAAGACTTATTAAAAGGGCATGTGAAATTACAGTATCGAACTCAGCCTGAAAATTGGAAGCTTTTAGATGAAAATAAAAAACTATTAAGCATTAAAGTTCCGGCGGTATTAACCTCTAACAACGGCGATTTTTTATGCCAAGCGGCAATTGATGGTGCAGGACTAATCTATACACCCGATTTTGTTTGTTATAAGGCGATTAAATTGGGACAACTTCAACCTATTTTAACCAATTATCTTACTGATACTGGTGTTAATGCTTATGCTGTTTATCCACAAACAAAACATTTATCATTGAGAGTTAGGCACTTAGTTAATTACCTTGCGCAATATTTTGGAGATACACCTTACTGGCAACTTAACTCGTCGCATTAGATAAGCCAAATCAAACTCATTTTAAATTACTAAGATGGTCGCCAAGCCTAAGAAAGAGATAAAACCAATCATTTCGGTTACCGTTGTTAAAATAACACCACCGGAAAGAGCGGGATCAATTTTCATTTTTGTTAAAACCATTGGCAGTATTGCGCCAAATATTGCACCGGCGATTAAATTAATCATCATTGCGCCACCAATCGACAAACCTAAACCGATTGCGTAGGTTTCGTATTTATCTGTATTAAGATACCAATAATAAGCACTTAAACCGACCACAAGTGCCCAAATAATCCCATTGAGTAGACTTACACCAAGTTCTTTAAAGACTAACCATCTAAAATTCTTTCCGGTGATATGCCCAATACTCATGCCACGTATAACCAGCGTTAGTGATTGAGTGCCTGCAATGCCTCCCATACTTGGAACAATGGGTAGTAAGACCGCTAACACCGCAACCGCTTGAATCGTCTCTTCAAATAGACCTATTAGTGATGCCGCTAACATGACCGTAATTAAATTAATGCCGAGCCATAATGCGCGTCTTTTGGCACTGGTAAAAACAGGGGCAAAAGTATCATCATTTTCATCTAGCCCTGCCATACTCATTAAAGAGTGATCTGCATCTTCAATAATGACATCTAAAACATCATCAATGGTAATTCGACCAAGTAGTTTTCCCTGATCATCAACCACAGGAGCCGAGACTAAATCATGACGCTCAAATAGGCTAGCCACATCGGTATCGGGCAATGCCGCAGGTATCGCCTCAATTTGTTGGTTAACAACTTCGTCAACCATTTGATCGGGTTGACTGGTAATTAAAGTTGATAGAAATACAGAGCCAACTAATCGGTCATGGGTATCAACCACATAGATACTATCAGTATTTTTAGGGAGCTTTTTTTGCACACGTAAATAGCGTAATACCACTTCGATGGTAATCGCTGGTCTTACCGCTATTGTATCGGTATTCATTAAACCGCCAGCGGTATCTTCTGGGTATTGTAGCGCTTGCTCTATTCGAGTACGGTCTTGAGTGCCTAAAGAGGCTAAAACCTCTTGCGTAATTTTATTGGGTAAATCGCCTAAAATATCGGCCAAATCATCAGTATCTAATTTAGCGGTAGCAGCAGCCAGTTCAGCCGGTTGCATTTTTACAGCAAAAGCATTTAATAGATCTTCATTTAAAAACTGAAGGACTTCACCTTCTTTGTCTGAGTCAACTAATCGCCACAAAATTTTACGTGCTTTTGGTGGCGTTGACTCAAGCATGTGAGCAATATCTGCCGTTGGCAATTGATTTAGCATTGTCCTAACTTGTAAAAACATCCCACTTTCCAACGCATCATTTAACTGACTTAGTCGGTTGCTGTTATGTTCTTTTTCGAGTTTATCTAAGGCTGGCATGTTTTAAATTTCAATCAATAGTTAACGAACAAAATATTATTAAATGGGTTAAATTAAGCGCATAATATTCAATTAAAAAAGAGAATATGATTTACTCTGATTTTGAAGAATTATAGCATAGGTAATAAGCCGATTGGATAAATCTACAACCTATAGAGAATGTTCAAAATTATAATTAGGTTAGAATAAGCTGTTGAGAATGAGTGAAAGAACAGCTTGTATAAAAAGAGATTAGAAACCAACTCGGTTAGCTCTTATCCCGTATATTGGGTTAACCGTATCGAGATTAACAATTATTTATTGATAGACAGTAAATAGCGGATATAAAGGCAAAAAATAAAAAGTTTGAAATCGAACGAAAATACTGGCAGAGTGAATCTAAATTAAGTAAGAAATGGGTTGTTTATAACTATTGTCTTAAAGCGGCTTTTTCTACAGCCTTGTTAGAATTAGAACCACTGCTATAAATACAATAATAAGAGAAGGATATTTAAAATATGGCACTTTTTAGGTGTAATAGTTGCTCACATATCAGAGTGGTATCAAATAACTACATTGGAAAGACTGTTAAGTGCCCTCAATGCAAAAAAGCTAACCCAATACATGATACGGTATTATTTGTAGAATCTATTTTAAATAAATACAGCCTACAGCAAGCAAAACTTTCCAAATATGAGGAAAAGAAAAAAGATGATAAAAAAACAAAACCTCAAACAAATGATAGGTATGTAGAATTAAAAAACATTGGTAACACCAAAGCATTAACAAAACAAGAACAATATGAACCTATATTAAAATGGTTCAAAGCGAAAGAAATTATCGCCGAAGTTAATCATAATGCTGTTGATACAACTGGTTTCTTTGATGAAATTGCATTATCACTGGGTAATCAATTTGATATTTTATCAGAGGTAAGTAATAAAATTAAATATATTCAAAAAAAAGGCTATATTAATGTAAAACTACCTCTAGAAAATAAAAACAAAAATGATATAGCAACTATAAAAAAGTTCTGCAAAGAATTGTATGAGTATTCATTTATTACGAAATATTTTTTTAAAAAACAAGAGCAGGTTGTCTATTTGACGTTACAGAATGCTCCAGAAATAATTAATTTTTTTAATGGGATCTGGATGGAATGGTATATTTTTATGAAGTTGTTGGAATTTTTTAAATTAAATAAAATTTCAAACTCTTGCTTGAGAAGTTTAAAAATAACTTATCCAAATAATGATACAAACGAACTGGATATTTTCTTTATAGCAAATGGAGTTCCATTTTGCATTGAGTGCAAGTCTGGAGAATTTAGACCATATATTGAAAAATATACAAAATTAAGAAAACGCCTTAAAATTAAGAAAGAAAATTTTATATTATGCATTGCAGGCTTAGAGCAAAAGCAAACCCAAGGCTTAACAAGTACATATGATTTAACTTTTGCAAATGAAAAGAATTTTTTACAACATGTTAAATCAGAGTTGTCCGAATAATTTACATTCTTTTAGAGTAGGATCAAGCTAACAACTTTCATCCTTCCATGGCTCCTGCGACATAATAGGGTGCCTGTGGTAAAGCCGCCGCACATTAGAGGGATGTTAAAATCCTTAATACCAATTTAAAAACCTTAACATTAAGACATCAAATATCGCAGGTAAAAATA
>CAYZBK010000036.1:0-25671 GCA_964476655.1 uncultured Kangiella sp.
ATTACTGGGGGGATTATAGGCTAGAAAACCTTCCAAGTTAATTAGACCATTACAGAGTGACATCAATTAAAAGATCATTCAAAATGGCATCTACTTTCATGGTATGTCCTTGGTCAAGTTTGTTTGGCGATAGATCTGATCACCAAATACCATGAAAGTTCCTTCTATTCGTATATACCTTTGTTTTTATTAACTATTTCGTGGGGATTGCTCAGACTCTGATACCTGCGTCTGTTTCTGTGAAACAGATAAAATGTAGGCGTTTTTCAAGCATTCCATAGGCGACGTAGCGTATTTCATCATAATCATAGCGCTTATCTTCATATATCCAAGCGTCATCCCGACTATCAGGCTTGTTTTGTTGAAATTGATTTTGTGATTTTGGCATATGAACTTGTCTTTAAATGCTAATGAATAGAAGCATTTTAACGCACAACACTGATTGGTTAAATGTAGATTTGTTGTATGCTACATAAAAGAAGATTTCACGGCTAAAAGAAACAAATAGTATTAGTTTATGATGATATTTGATTGAATAGTGCAAATAGATAATAGATTAGAATGGACAGTAGGTATATTTTATATGTTAGTCTACTTTAATTATTAATCAGAATGTTGGTTCTCATGGCTTAAAATCATCAGTGATTTTGCATGATTAAATCAATATTTTAATTATTCTTTTACTATAACAATAAAGGCTTGGAAGATGTATCGATGGTAAATTCTACTCCGACTCAACGTAATGTGGCGCTAGATGTGATGCGCGGGCTTACTATAGCGGCCATGATACTGGTGAATAATCCAGGCTCATGGGATTATGTTTATTGGCCACTTGCTCATGCGAATTGGCACGGATATACTCCAACTGACCTAGTGTTCCCCTTTTTTCTTTTTATTACGGGTTCGGCGATGTTTTTTGGGTTAAGCCGATTTGACTATCAACCTTCTTCTGATGCATTAAAAAAGTTGCTAAAAAGGGTATTGATCATCTTTGGCATAGGCCTGTTCTTGCACGCTTATCCTTTTATAGAACCGTTCTCAAACTTAAGAATTATGGGGGTGCTTCAACGCATTGCCATTGCATATGGCATTGCTGCTCTTGCCGTTTTGTACCTTTCAAACAGAGGTGTCATTCTATTTACGGTAGCGATTTTGTTGCTATATTGGTTAATATTAATTGTTGCTGGTGGTGTGGACCCTTATAGCTTAGAAGGGAATTGCATTACTCCTATAGATAGGCTGATTCTTGGAACTTCACATATGTGGGACGGGAAAGGAATCGCTTTTGATCCAGAAGGCTTAATGAGTACATTACCTGCCATAGCCAATGTGACCGCTGGGTTTCTTACGACGAAATATCTTGTTTCCCTTCCAAATAACAGCGTTAAAATTCAAAAGATGTTGATGTATGGAGTGGGATTAATTGTTCTTGGTCATTTATGGGAGTTGGTGTTACCGATTAATAAAAGCATCTGGACTAGCTCTTATGTTGTCGTTACAACGGGGTGGGCTTTAGTTATTTTAGGTGCGCTTATCTCACTTTGTGGATCAAATATTGGTTTGAAGATTGCGCGACCTTTTCAAATTTATGGTAGCAACCCATTATTTATCTATGGATTATCTTGGGTTTGGATGGAAACTTATTGGATTATCCCAATTAATTATAATGGTGTTGAAATTAGTTTGGGTGAATATTTGCCTGAGTTATTTTTTAATTTTTTTGGACGAGATGGAAACGCTAACTACTGGGCTTCCCATAGTTTCGCTTTATTTCATGTGGTTCTATTTTGGGTGATTTCTTGGGCATTATATAAAAAAAGGATTTTCATCAAAATTTAATTTTGAGAAGCTGTTATTGATTTAATGGTAAATAATTATTTGATTTTCTTATAGAAATTGTTGAGAATCAGTGGTGTTATTTACTATTAAACTTTAATAGGCCATTGTGAAAAAAATACTGACATTCATTTTTGTTTTTACCCTATCCGCTTGCGGCTCTAAAGGTGATCTGTATATACCTGATCAAGAGTCAAAAAACACATTTAATTCCACCAAGAAAAATATGGCTAATGAGCAAGGATCTCAAAAAGGCATTGATCTGGAGCAAAGCTTATTATGATGGTCAGTTTTGCTAAAATGCATGGTTTAGGCAATGATTTTATGGTGGTGGATGCGATTTCTCAAAACATTCATTTTACTGAAGCCCAAATCAAAAAATTATCTAACCGCCATACGGGTATTGGTTTTGACCAACTGTTAATGATTGAAGCGCCTACCCAGCCTACGGTTGATTTTCATTACCGAATATTTAATGCTAATGGCAGTGAAGTGGGTCAGTGCGGTAATGGCGTTCGTTGTTTAGCGCGTTTTGTTCGTAAAATGGGGCTCACCTGGAAAAATAAAATACGGGTTAGCACTAATACTGGCTTGATGGATTTGCAGTTGATGAGAAATGGGCTTGTTAGTGTTAACATGGGTGTACCAGAACTTAATCCTGCAAAAATTCCGTTTGTGACTGAGCAACAATCGATAGATTACCAAGTTGATATCAATCAGCAAAATATTAACTTTGGCGCTGTTTCAATGGGTAACCCACATAGTGTTATAACGGTTGAAGATATTACCGTTGCTCCTGTAGAATCGATTGGTCAGGCATTTAATCAACATGCTTTATTTCCTGAAGGAGTGAATGTTGGTTTTATGCAAATTATCTCTGATAACGAAGTTAAGTTAAGAGTTTTTGAAAGAGGTGCTGGTGAAACTTTAGCTTGTGGCTCTGGCGCGTGTGCTAGTATGGTCGTCGGAAGGTTGCAACAAAAACTGCAACAAAAAGTGAAGGTCTTTTTACCTGGCGGGCATTTGCATATTGATTGGCTTGGTGAAGGTCGACCTTTAAAAATGATTGGTCCAGCAGAATTTGTTTATCACGGATATATAGAAATATGAAATTATCTCAGCCGCAAGTATTAGTGACTAAAAAAAACAAAAAAAATCTAGCTCGCTTAAGTGAGATGATGGAAGACGCTAAAGTTAAGCAATATTTGTTAGATAGACCCGATTTTTTAACAAAAAATCCAGAACTCCTCAGTCATATAGAATTAAATTATGAGCAACAAGATACCTTTTCTTTGGTTGAGCGTCAGGTTAAAACATTAAGAGAAAAAAATAGTCATTTGCAAGGCCAGCAAATCGAAATGTTACAAATGGCTCATGCTAACGAAGAGCTTTTAAATTTGTGTAATCAGTTTATGTTGGATCTTTTATCGTGTAAAAATTTAAACGTCTTAACCGCCAATATTATTAATTCACTTAAAAAATTATTTGATTTAGATGCCGCTACACTAATTTTAGTAGGGTATTTTGAAAATTATGCACCCGCTAAAACTGTAGAAAATTCCCAGCAATTAAAAGATTTATTGCATTGTCAATTTCCAGATAATCAACCATTATGCGGTCGGCTTAGTCAGGCATCTAAATTAGCGTTATTTGGAGAGCTTTCAGACGAATATCAATCTTGTGCATTAATTCCCTTAGGTAAAGGTTGTGAAAAAGGACTCATTGCACTTGCTAGTAATGACCCTGCTCGTTTCGATCCAGAAATGGGCACCTTATTTATCGAATTAATTGCAAAATACGTTTGTGCATTAATAACACCTTATGAGCAGTTCTAAAAAAATAAAGCTTCCGATAGACAATTTTTTACAAAAAAAAGTTGATGATTTTTTACGTTTTATTTTAGAAGAAAAACAATACTCACCTTTAACACATAAAAATTATCAAAGACAATTAACAACATTATTACACTTTTTAAATCAACAAAATTTGTCACAATGGCAACTCATTAAACCAATTCATATTCGTCAATTGTCAGCACAACAAAATCGGTTAGGTTTATCGGCTCAATCAATTGCATTGCTCCTGTCTACTTGCCGAAGCTTTTTTAGTTTTTTAATTGAACATAACATCATGGTTGTTAATCCTGCAAAAAATGTGAGACCACCAAAAGGTGAAAAAAGGTTACCTAAAACCGTAGAAGTCGACCAGTTAAATTTGTTATTGGAAAGTGTTGATACTCAACAAGAAATAGGCATTAGAGATAAAGCCATAATGGAATTATTTTATTCGAGTGGTTTACGTCTAGCAGAATTAGTTGATAGCAATATGGATGATTTAGACTTCACACAAAAATTAATAACTGTGACAGGAAAAGGCAATAAAACACGCATTATTCCAATAGGACGTAAAGCGATAGATTCGATTGAACAGTGGTTTTTGGTGAGAATAAATTGGCTCGGTCAATTAGAAACGGAAGCCTTATTTATTAGTCAACGTAAAACACGACTAAGCGCAAGAAGTATTCAAAAAAGAATAGAACACTGGGGAAAATATACGGGTTTAAATGCGAGTCTTCATCCTCACAAATTTCGCCATTCTTGTGCAACACATGTACTTGAATCATCCGGAGATATTCGAGCGGTGCAAGAATTATTAGGTCATGCAAATTTGTCGACCACTCAAATTTATACCCATTTAGATTTTCAAAAATTAGCAGAAGTTTATGATAAAACACATCCTAGAGCTAGAAATAAAAGATTAAAATAAATGCCTTATAGAAATATAAAATTAATTAGTTTTGATTTAGATAATACGCTTTACGATAATGAGCCTGTGATCAAATTAGCGGAAGAAAAAAGTCAGCAATATCTTCATCAAGAGTTTAACAAACATCAACAAAGGTTTAATCCTGATCAATTTTTGCACTATAGAAAGCAGTTAATTGATTCAGAAAAGCACTTACTAGATGATCAAGACTCTCAGTATAATAATTTAAGCTTTTTGAGGCAAAAAGTATTATTAAAATATTGTCAAAATTTACCTAACACCTCTCAGGTAGCTCAAAGAGCATTTGAACTATTTATAGAATACCGTCACAAAATTATTATTCCTAATGAAATTATCAGCATGTTAAAAGCGCTTAATCGGCGCTACATTTTAGTAAGTGCTACAAATGGTAATTGTGAAGCTGATAATTTGAATTTTGAAGGACTCTTTAAAAAACATTATTCTGCAACTCAGGGTTATCGAGCAAAACCTCATCCGGCAATGTTAAATCAAATGACCTGCGACTTTAAGTTTAATGCTAATCAAATATTGCATATTGGCGATAGCTTGATTGATGACGGTGGAACAGCAGAG
Source organism: uncultured Kangiella sp. (assembly GCA_964476655.1). Taxonomy (GTDB): domain Bacteria; phylum Pseudomonadota; class Gammaproteobacteria; order Enterobacterales; family Kangiellaceae. The sequence goes on from CAYZBK010000036.1 coordinate 5,197, forward strand.
CGAGCAGGTTGCCATTTTATTCATTTTTCTCCTTTTTTAGAAAATCATCTACTTGATAAGGATTGTGCTAAGCTTATTAATCTACTCAATCATTAGCGGGTGTTAAATATTAATATGAAAAAAGGTCGTTTATCCATTGTTGGAACAGGTATTATTACTCCTGCACATCTTTCTCAGGAATCAATTAATCGTATCGAATCGGCGGATATTGTTCATGTTTTAGTACCCGATGCGCTAGGTTTATTAACTATCAAGAAACTCAACAGTAATATTAAAAATCTTGCTGAATTATACTTTGATAGTAATACAGGTAAAAATGGTTCAAACCGTTTAGAAGCTTATAATTTGATGGTTGAATCGATTTTAGAGAGTGTACGTTTAGGTCAAAATGTCTGCGCGATTTTTTATGGTCATCCAGGTGTTTTTGTTTATCCCTCTCATGAGTGTATAAGGAAAGCCAAAGAAGAAGGACACAAAGCACAAATGTTACCAGCCATTTCTGCAGAAGATTGTTTGTTTGCAGATTTGGGTGTGGATCCTTGTGATTTAGGTTGTCAGGCGTATGAAGCCTCACAGTATATGTTTTATCAACATTCTCTTAATACTCATGCGGCGTTAATTCTGTGGCAAATAGGCGTTGTTGGTGATGTGTCGCTAACTAAGCTAGAACCGTCAGAATATGGATTGACAATGTTACAAGAAAAGTTGCTAACACTTTATCCGGCCGATCATAAAATTACTTTATATGAAGCCAGCACCCTGCCAATCATGCAACCAAGAATTGAAGAGATCACTCTTTCACAGTTAGCCGTAACTGAGGTTAAAACGATTACCACACTGTATGTGCCGCCATTATCAGCTCCAGCGCTTGATTTAGCTTTTTGTAATAAGTGGAATGTTGATATTTCTCAATTATAATTATAGTTCTTAAATTTCCGACTATACTTAATTGGCGGTCGTTGTTGTTGTTGTGACTGATCAGATAATTGGTCACAGACCAGCATTTACTATTAAATATAACTTAAGAGGAATTCACATGTCAGATAAATTAGCCAATTTTTTAACTCAATTATCAACAGATAACGATCTTTTTAATGCTTACGACAATGATCGGGTAGGCACCATGAAAGCTCAAGGCTTGAGTGATGAACATATTGACTTAGTGGTCAATAACAAATACTCTGAAATACAAGATTTATTAGGGGCTAATTATAAAGTCAGTACTCACCATATTATTAGAGCCTATAAAAAATAAACAAGGTATTTTGGAAATATTGATAGAATATGTATTGGATAAAATTGGCAGTTACCATTTTGTTTCTATTGCTCTTCAGTACATATTCAATCACTGAAACTCAAAAGCTATCTAAAGCGGCAGATTTAAATGCTAAAGCCTATGAAGCATTAAAACAAGGCGATTACGAAAAATCATACAAGATTTCAAAGCAAGCTCTGGCGATTTCAAAGAGAGAAAACAATCAACAGGAATTAGCGCGCTCTTTAAGCAATTTAGCATCAAATTTTACGTATTTAGGTAATAATGAAAAAGCACTCGAATTATATGATCAATCACTAAATATAAGCCGAGTGGCTAAAGATTTAGCGGGCACGAGTCGAGCCTTAAACAATATCACTACTATTTATGATCATCTTAAAAATTATCAAGAAGTACTAAAATTTAGAAACCTTCAGCTAGAGCATAGTCTTTTATCAGGCAATCAAGAGGAACAGCTAGTTGCCTATGTCGGCTTATCAAGAATTTATTCAACGTTAAAAAATTTAAAGTTAGCAAAAAAATATAATCTCATTGCAAGAAAATTAATTCTTAAAACACCAGAGCCCTTTTTAGAAATTTTTGTACTATTTTCGGAAGCACATTTATCATCTATTAATGGCAATTTATCCGTCGCATTACAAAAAACAAATAAAGCCATTTCAATTGCCAAAGAGAACGATTTTGAAGGCCTCACGATTAGTGGTCAAACAGATCTAGCTAAGTATTATTTTTTAAATAAACAATATGATTCAGCTATTCTATTAGGGTTAGATAATTTAAAAAAAGCTACATCACTAAAATCTCGTGCAGAGGTATTGTCCGCACATAAACTTTTATCGTTGATATATCAAAAAAAAGAAGATTTCAAAAAAGCCTTACATCATCATAAAATGGCTAACCAATTGAGTGAAACGTTTAATGGTGAAAAAGTTCAATACTTGGCTGCAATAACAAAAATTGATCGTCAAGTTTTTGAAACAGAAGAGAAATTAAGACGTTCGCAACAACAACAAAAAATTCTTGCATTACGAGTTGAAAAACAAAAAAATACTCAAGTTATTTGGATAATATCTTTTGCTATTATCTTTATGTTATTGCTATTTATTTATTATCGCATTAACAGTCGAAAAGAAATTATTAGACAAAAGGAAGCTAATAAACAGCTATTAGAACTCGACGGTATTAAAGATAGAATATTAACCAATACCTCTCATGAATTAAGAACCCCTTTAAACGGAATCATCGGTTTATCTGATATTGTTTTAAGAGATAAAAAAGAAATTCTTGATGAAGAAACTACAGAATTAATTAGTTTAATTAAAAAATCGGGTGAAAGATTATCATTGGTTATTAATGATATTTTAGAAATGTCATTACTTAAAAATAATAAGATTGTTATTAAACCCAAACAATTTAATTTAGTTGAATTAATCAAGGATGTTGTAACGGTTTGTTCAGTATCGGCTAATGAAAAATGTATTGAATTGATTTACCAAGAGGATGATAAAAAACAAATTATTTCTCAGGATCAGCAAAGATTACAGCAAGTATTGTTTAATATTATAGGCAATGCAGTAAAATTTACCGATGAAGGTTGTATTAAAGTTGATAGTAAGATTGATGAAACACGTATGGAAATTAAGATCATTGATAGTGGTATTGGTATTCCTAAAGATAAAATACAAAGAGTTTTTGAAGGTTTTGAGCAAGTGGATAATGGTGATGCTAGAGATAATCAAGGTTCAGGGTTAGGTTTAGCCATTAGTAGAGAGTTAGTGATTGCTATGGGAGGAACATTAAAATTGGCTTCGGAATTAGGTCATGGGACTTTTGTAACCATTTCATTACCGCGTAAAATGTAGAATTTCGCTTATTAATATAATGATTATTTTGTGTGACTTTTTAAGAAAGTTTTCACCATTTATCTCTTTGCGAGCGTAAAGCGATAAAAACTTGTTCAGCAATTGGTTGGTTTAAAGACAGATTGTTAATGACGTCAATATTGTCTAATCGCATAAACAGATTAAACTGTTTTTCCTCTGCTATGTTAGTTTGAATATTACCTGGAACATAATCTGTGGCCGTTACTTTTTCTAATAACTTTTTTGCCTGTTGGTTGCTGGGTTCAAATTTTAAAGTGAACCTTAAATTATTTTCTAAATAATCATGCCCAGGATAAATTATTATTTGATCTTCTAAAGGGTAAAAGTTTTTTATAATAGTGTTATAGAGTAAACGTTCTTCTCCACCTAATCTGCAATGCCCTACTCCAGCATTAAATAATGTATCACCAGTAAAAATGGCTTTTTGTTGACCATCACTTATTAGCATAAAACAGAGATGCGCTAAAGTATGTCCTGGAGTGTCTAATACGATTAATTGATTATTATCATCAAGATTGATAATTTGTTTATTTTTTAAGCTGTGAGTAAAGCCCGGAATGGAATGCGCCGCATTTTCATGTGCCCAAACCTCACAGCCATGTTTTTGTACTAAAGCTAAATTTCCTTGAACATGATCCCAATGCTCATGGGTATTGATAATTGTCTTTAGTATTAAATGTCTTTCATTAAGATAATTATTTATTTCACAGGCATCCCATGGATCAACAACAATGGCAGATTGATCCTCAAGTTCAATAATATAATTAAAGTTTCTTAATTGGTTATTGGTATATATTTGATGAACCTTCATATTATTTTTCTTTTTATTTGATTTAATTTTAAGAGTTCAGTACTCTCTTTTGCGCTAATTAGTAATAAACAGTCCTAGGATTATATATAAAAAATAAAATGCTTCAACCTGTTATCAGTAATAAAATGAGAGCTAAAATTATAAGTCGTCAGTAAGAATTTGGTCTATTATATACCCATCGTCATTCAAGAAGAGAGAAACATAAATGATAAAAAGAATCGCTATTTTACTCGCATTGGTCACTGTTGTTGCAGCTTGTGGCAGTGACAAGAAAGCTTCTGTTTTAAAAAACGCTACACAAGCGGATATTGTCAATTTGGCTAATGCTTTAGATCTGCATTACACCGTTGTTGATAATCGGAGCGGAGATCATTGCGATAAAAGCATTGAAGGTGGTCTTTGTTTTAAGGGGCAAATTAAATTAACTAGTTCTAAAGAGATGCTAGTTAAAGGTTGGGAAATTTATTTTTCTGAAATACAACCAATCTATAAAGTGAAAAATGATAATTTTGTGATTAGCCATATAAAAGGCGATTTACACCGGTTAACACCTACAGAAAAATTTAAAGGCTTTAAAGCGGGAGAAAGTATTGAAATTAACTTCATTTCTCGCTTGTGGCATTTATCGGAATCCGACGTGATGCCAAATTACTATATCACGGCAAAAGGGCTTCACCCTCAAGTGATAGTGAGTACTCAGCCTCGGATTGACCAAGAAACCGGTTTAGAGTTGCGTCCTAATGTGACATCATTTAGTGATCCAGAAGCGCATTTTAAACGTTCAGCGGATGATAAAACCCAGTGGGCAACCGCCAATAACCTTTATCGTCATAATCAAAAAATTAGCGCAGATGCCACTCATATTGATAGTGCCATTATTCCTACCCCTAAAAGTGTTGTTGTAGACCCTTCTACAGCACGTTTAGATTTATCTACTGGATTGGCAGTGAGTACACAAAACATTGAAATGCCTGCGTTGAATGCCGCGTTACAACGATTGACTGGTTTAGGCATTAAATTGAATGAAAAAGGCGTTGAAACAAAAATTAGCGTGGTGGCTGATCAAGCCCAAGCTGCAGGTTCCTACCAGTTAACTATTTCAGCTCAAGGAATTGAAATTGTTGGAGTGGATGATATAGGCGCATTTTATGCACTGCAATCCATTGCGAGTTTACTGACTGTCGGACAAAGTGATATTCCTTTGATGAAAGTTATTGATTCTCCTCGGTTTGATTTTAGAGGCATGCATATTGATGTAGCCCGTAACTTTAATAGCCAGCAATTTATTTTTAATATTCTTGATCAAATGGCTGCGTATAAATTAAATAAATTTCATTTTCATCTTGCAGATGATGAAGGGTGGCGTTTAGAGATCCCAGGTTTACCTGAACTAACAGACATTGGCTCTAAAAGATGTCATGACTTAGAAGAGCGCACTTGTCTATTGCCTCAATTAGGCCATGGCCCTGACGCAAACTCTCCTGCCAGTGGATATTTTAGTCGAGATGAGTATATTCAAATTGTCGAATATGCTAATGCGCGCCATATTCAGGTGATCCCTTCACTCGATATGCCGGGTCACTCGCGTTCTTCAGTTAAATCAATGCAAGCTAGGTATCACCGTTTAACCGCTGAAGGTAAAGAAGTCGAAGCGTCAGAATATTTACTGACAGATTTCTACAACATCAGTAAATATTCAACGGTGCAATATTATGACGATAATACAATTAATGCTTGTTTGCCTTCATCCTATCATTTTATTGAAAAAGTAATGGATGAAATGGTGGCAATGCATAAAGACGCGGGTCAGCCTTTAGTGCGTTATCACATAGGCGCAGATGAATCTGAGCATGCGTGGGATAAATCGCCGGTTTGTGAAAAATTTATTGCCGCAAATCCTAAGGTAAAAGACTTGGGCAGTTATTTTATTGGACGAGTTGCTAAAATCTTATCAGACCGTGGAATTATTGCCGGTGGTTGGAGTGATGGTATGAGCCTCACTAACAAACAGCAAATGCCTAAAAAAGTACAAGTTAACAGTTGGGAGCATTTAGCTTGGGGAATTACGAAAACTAACGAGTTGACCAATAGAGGTTGGGAAATGGTGATCTCAACACCAGATGTACTCTATTTTGATTTTCCGTATGAAGCGGATCCAAAAGAGCGAGGTTATTATTGGGCATCACGTGCTAGTGATAGTGAAAAAGTATTTAACTTTATGCCTGAAAACTTACCGATTATGGCTGAAATATGGCCTAACCGCAGTGGTGGAGATTACGAAGCAGATGATCGTTTACAAAAAGATGAAAATGGTGCAGTGACTCATTCACCCTTAAAACCAGGGATTACTTTTGCCGGTATGCAGGGACAAATTTGGAGTGAATCCATTCGCACGGATAATCAAAAATCGTATATGGTTTTTCCACGATTTTTTGCCTTGGCAGAGCGTGCTTGGCACAAAGCCGATTGGGAAGTTGACTATAATTATGAAGGTGCACTTTATAATCACGAAAGCGGCGTTTTTACCGATGATTTACGTCAAAGAAGAGATGCAGAATTTAACCGTTTTGCTAATGTGATAGGCCAAAAAACCTTAGCTAAACTTGATTTATTTAATGTGTTTTACCGAGTGCCAACAGTCGGTGCAGAAATTAAACAAGGGAAATTATCGGCTAATGTTGTTTTTCCTGGTTTAGGCATTGAATTCCGTAGTCAAGGCGGAAGCTGGCAGCCTTATACGGGTGAAGTGGCGGTGAGTGGTCAAGTTGAAGTAAGAGCAATAGCGGCCAATGGTATTCGTAAAGGGCGAACCTTAATCGTTGAGTAAAATGACGTTTTAATATTTAAAAAAGCCTGCTTTATGCAGGTTTTTTTATGTTTGAAATGAGGAGTTGACGGAGTTTATTTAAAAAAACTTTTTGAAAGTGAACCTTTGAAAGGTTATAAATATATAATCAACCATTGATTAATTAAACTTTAGGGAATAAGCGCATGTCAAACATCATTAAAACTGGTCTCGCTTGTTATGGTTTATCGGGTCGAGTTTTTCATGCACCTTTTTTGCATTGCCATCCACAATTTGAATTAACCGCCGTTCTAGAGAGAACAAAAAGCAAGTCTTTAGGGCTAAATAAAAATCAGTGCATTGTCCGTGATTATAAAGCATTAATTGAGCTGCCAGAAATTGAATTAATTGTAGTGAACACACCAAGTAATTTGCATTATTCGATGGTAAAACAAGCATTATTGGCTGGTAAACATGTTGTGGTAGAAAAACCTTTTGTTCCTACTGTTGCAGAAGCAGAAGAACTGATTAGATTAGCTAAAAATGAAAATAAGATGTTATCTGTTTACCATAACCGTCGTTGGGAGGCAGGACATTTAACCGTTAAAAAACTGCTGTCAGAAAAAACATTGGGACAATTAAAATTATTTAAAACTAATGTGGATCGATGGCGAGCTAAGATAGGTCCTAAAAAATGGAAGGAGCAGGCAAATGAAGGGGCTGGTCTTTTATATGATATAGGGTCTCATCAAATTGATGAAATGTTAACGTTATTTGGTTGGCCTGAAAGGCTGTATGCTGATATTCGTTGTATGAGAGAGTTGGGCGAGGTGGATGATTATTTTGATATTCAATGTTTTTATCAGCATCCCCAATACGGATCCTTGAAAGCCGTTTTGAGTGCCACTTTACTGAGTCATTTTCCGCAGCCTGCTTATCAATTATATGGCACAAAAGCCTCTTTTAATAAGCAAACCATTGATGTCCAAGAGTCTTTGCTTAGCGCTGGTTTGTTACCTTGCAGTACCAATTGGGCAGATGAACCTGAGGAAAACTGGGGCTACATAAAAGGCGAAGGTATGAAAAAACAGCAACAATATCAATCGGTTAATGGGAATTATAGTGGTTTTTATGAGAATATTTATCAGCACTTACGACAGAACAAGCCTCTCACTGTCACCGCAGATCAGGCATTAGATGTGATCAAATTGATCAATTTTGCACAGCAAAGTAGCGCAAGTCGGTCAGAAATATTAATTCAGCAATAATTGTTGAAGCAGAGCAAAATTATTTGCAGGGTCAATTTTAGGGTTGAGAGCCATTTTGTAAAGTTAATTAAGCTGTTTATTGACCCACTAAAGCAAGCAATACCCCCGCAGCAACTGCTGAGCCTAACACTCCCGCTACATTTGGACCCATCGCGTGCATCAATAAGAAATTATGAGGGTTAGCTTCTAGCCCAACTTTGTTGGCAACTCGTGCCGCCATTGGCACTGCAGAAACTCCAGCCGCTCCAATGAGTGGATTGATAGGTTCTTTAGAGAACTTATTCATTAGTTTTGCCATTAACACACCGGTTGCGGTACCAATCGAAAAGGCAACAGCACCCAGAGCTAAAATACCGAGTGTTTCAACATTTAAAAATTTATCGGCACTTAGTTTTGAGCCAACGCCTAAACCTAAAAAGATGGTGACGATATTAATTAACTCATTTTGTGATGTAGAACTTAAACGTTCAACAACACCTGATTCTCTCATTAAGTTACCAAAACAAAACATGCCCACTAATGGTGTGGCGGTAGGTAAAAATAGAATGGTTAATAACAATACGGCTAAAGGAAAAACAATTTTTTCAACTTTGGTGACATGTCTAAGCTGAGCCATTTCGATTTTTCTTTCAGCCTCAGTGGTTAGAGCTTTCATAATAGGTGGTTGAATAATTGGCACAAGAGCCATGTATGAGTAAGCGGCTACAGCAATCGCACCTAACAATTCGGGTGCTAGTTTAGATGCCAAGAAAATAGCGGTTGGACCATCCGCCCCACCAATAATAGCAATGGCGGAAGCATCCTGAATGGTGAACTCAATACCAGGAAGAGCGTTTAAAGCAATCGCTCCAAATAAGGTGGCAAAAATTCCAAACTGCGCCGCCGCGCCTAACAATAAAACTTTAGGATTGGCAATTAAAGCGCCAAAATCGGTCATTGCCCCTACACCCATAAAGATGATTAGTGGGAAAACACCAGTGCTAATACCAACATCGTAAATGTAATGCAATAAACCGCCAGCATCTGTAAAACCAGCAATTGGGATATTGGTTAAAATGGCGCCAAAACCCATAGGCACGAGTAATAAAGGCTCGAAATTTTTAACAATGGCTAAAAACAATAAGAGGCAGCCGACCAACATCATGATGATTTGGCCTTGCTCGAAATTGGCTAGTCCGGTTGATAGCCACAGTTTATCTAATAATTCCATAATGTTTTTTCGCTAAATATTTTGATCAACAGAGAGTTTTATTGTGTTTTAAGCCAAACTAATTAAGTTTTCGCCGACTTTAACGTTATCGCCTTGCTGTATATGAATTGCGGTTACTTTTCCGGCTTTAGTTGCGCGAATTTCGGTTTCCATTTTCATCGCTTCCATAATAACAACAACGTCGCCAGAAGCGATTTGATCACCTATATTGACAATCACTTTAAAAATATTACCCGCTAATGGGGCTTCTAAAGAAGAGCTTGCCGTTGCTGCGTTTGTTGAATTTGAAGATTGTGCGCCTTCAGATATTTGCTGAATTTCACCACAAGGAGAAACAATAACTTGATAGTTTTTGCCATCAACCTCAACAGAGTAATTTTCTACCGCATTTGCATCGCTTTTAAGCACATCTGATTTTTTAGGCTTAGGCTCAAATGCATCTGGATTGTTTCTGTTTTCTAAAAACTTTAGGCCAATTTGAGGAAAGAGTGCGTAAGTTAACACATCATCAATCACCTCTTCCGCCAGAGTAATGTCTTTCTCTTTGGCTAATTTTTGTAATTCAATAGTTAGAGCATTAACCTCAGGTTCTAGTAAATCTGCTGGGCGACAAGTAACCACTTGGCCACCGTTTAATACTTGCTGTTGTAGCTCTTGATTAACTGGTGCAGCCGTCTTGCCATATTCACCTTTTAAAACGCCGGCAGTTTCTTTTGTAATTGATTTATATCTTTCACCTGTTAATACATTTAAAACCGCTTGAGTACCAACAATTTGAGAGGTTGGCGTTACTAATGGAATAAACCCAAGGTCTTTACGGACTTTAGGAATTTCAGTAAGTACTTCATCTAAGCGATCTGCTGCACCTTGCTCTTTTAATTGACTCTCCATATTAGTCAACATACCACCAGGCACTTGAGCAACTAATATACGGGCATCAACGCCTTTTAAACTGCCCTCAAAAGCCGCATATTTTTCTCTTACGTCTCTAAAGTAAGTGGCGACTTCGGCCAGTTTGTTAAGATCTAGCCCTGTATCGCGAGCGGTGTCTTGCACGATGGAAACAATGGTTTCGGTAGCTGAATGACCATAAGTCATACTCATAGAAGAAATCGCTGTATCAATCACATCAATATCAGCATCAATTGCTTTCATATGTGTAGCAACACTTAAACCCGTGGTTGCATGACAATGCAAAGAAATTGGTAGAGAAACCGTTTGTTTTAATTTAGAAATTAATTCAGAGGCAACGTAAGGTTTTAATAACCCCGCCATATCTTTAATACACAGTGAGTTAGCGCCAAGATCTTCAAGCTGTCTCGCCATGGTGAGCCAACCTTCAGTATTATGCACTGGGCTAACGGTATAACTTAATGTACCTTGTGCGTGAGCACCCACTCTTACTGCAGATTTGATAGCAGTTTGCATGTTTCTAACATCGTTCATGGCATCAAAAATGCGGAAAACATCAACCCCATTAACGTGGGCTCTTTCGACAAATTTTTCGACTAAATCATCGGCATAATGTCGGTAGCCTAAAATATTTTGTCCTCTAAACAACATTTGCTGCTTAGTTTTAGGCATTACCTTTTTTAGTTCTCTAATACGCTCCCAAGGATCTTCTCCTAAATAGCGAATGCAAGAATCAAAAGTAGCTCCACCCCAAGATTCAATTGACCAAAAACCGACTTCATCTAACAACGGTGCAATTGGTAACATATCTTCTAAACGTAAGCGTGTAGCAAGTAAAGATTGGTGAGCGTCGCGTAAAACGAGTTCGGTAATGCCGAGAGGTTTTGATGAGTTATCTTTAGCCCGCGCGGTATTGTTTGTTTCTGTTGTAGACATGCAATGGTTCCTTAGAAATTTTTTATCGATGTTTATTACGATATCGGTCAATAGCGACAGTGATAGCGGTCACTACAGAAGCCGGATGCCCGTTCATCGTTACATTTGCAGCTGGGTTTTTTGTTGGCTGCGAAACGGTATCGGGGTATCGAGAAGCAATAGGTGAAATCAAGAATTTTATGATAATAATCAATAGACTTAAAAAGCCATAGACAAAGACCATTCCAACCAACATAAGGGTGGCGGCTTGACGGAATAATTCAGAAGATGCTGCTTCCAATGTTTTCACCTATTTGGAATAAAAAATGAAAATTCTAGTTTGCAGATAAGGCATTACTTAATGCTATCTAACTTATGGATTGTTACCCATACTGCAAATTAGAAAAATATTGCGGCAATTTTACACGATAACTCCAAATTATTCGATAAATTTTCGATAAGAAGAGTTTCTTATAAAGACAATTTACCTCATTTTGAGGTGAAACACTTATTCTCTAATGATTCTTGAAGACTGTAAATCAACAATTCGAGATGGTAATTGGCCGCCACAAGAGCCGCTTAATATTAAATTAAGTTTCATTTTCATCTGGTTTCTTACAATTGAAACATGGCTTGAAGCTGGTTTTGACGAAAGGTTGCAACTAGTTGATACTAATGGTTTATTTAGCAATTGGCAGAGATTTTTTGCAACAGGATTGCTGGTTACTCTAACCGCAATTTTATCATGTTTACCGACTAATAAGGGCGAGAGATGAGAGGACTTATTAAGCAACCAAGTGGTCGCTCGAATGTTAGGTTGTTTGATTGTTTCAATTTGTTGTTGGTTAAGCGGAGCGATAAATTCAAAAGCTTGTTCAATATGACTAACAAGAATAATTAAGCCTTTTGCTTGAGGACGGTTTTTTATTGATAATAATTGAGCAATTGCGTTGAGATTAGTGGCATCACAGCCCAAGCCATAAACGGATTCAGTCGGGTAAGCAATAATGCCGCCTCTTTTTAAAAGCTTGACGGCAAGATTGTTTTGCCAATGGTTCATAACAAAACAATCCTTATTACGGAAAAGCGCTTATTAAAGCGTTTTTTGCAATTGAGCATCTTTATCCATAACCGCTTGTGCGTTTGCGGCGCGATCATCGGCTACGGCTTTAGCAATAACGGGATCAGCAATAGCGAGCATTTGGGCGGCTAAATAAGCGGCGTTTTTAGCCCCAGCTTTACCAATAGCAACCGTTGCAACAGGAACACCTGCAGGCATTTGCACCGTTGATAATAAAGCATCTTGACCGTTTAAAGGTCCACCATCCATTGGAACACCTATAATGGGTTTAGTGGTTATTCCCGCAACTGCGCCCGCTAAATGAGCCGCTAAACCCGCAGCACAAATAAAAACAGCACAACCTCTTGATTCCGCATCTTTCACATATTGATGTGTCGCTGCAGGGGTTCTGTGAGCAGAGGTTATTTTTACTTCCGCTTTAATGCCTAAATCTTTTAGAATTTGTAAGGTGTTTTTCATGCACGGCCAGTCAGAATCAGACCCCATTAAAATTGCGACAAATGTATTATTCATTGAAATAACCTAGTTAAAAAATAATTAGCAATTATACGTAATTTTCAGATAAAGAATCTAGCAAAAGAGCTAAACAGGTGTGATTTTTTGGCTAATAACATGTTGTTGTTTTTTTGTTATAAATGTTTCAAGGCCGGTGTTTGCGGCTTCTACACATAACATATTCTGATAAGCGTTATTTGGAAAATCAACCATACTTTTTACCTTTTCACTCCAAGGATTCCACACCACAGTTGAGTTAGCGCCTTGCTGCTCTAGCGCCACTAAATTTTTGTTATTGCTGCAAATGAGTAATTGGTCGTTTGGATTTTTATAGATACGGTCAGTTTCTTTTGTAAATGTTAAGTTATTTGATGTTTGAACATGAGTTTGTTGAGCTATAGCATCAAAATACTCGGTATTTTCAAGGTTTTTGAGGGTTGTATTTTTTATATCGTTAACAGCAAAATAACTGTGTATAGCTTCTGTTAGTTTGACGGGTTGATCTTCATCAACTTGACTCATCAGACTAACGGTTAAGCTTTTTCCAATGGTGATTTTTACTAGCAATACAAAGTTAACTGGCCACAACGCTTTGGTTTTTTTATTGGACTCAAGCTTTAGTTGAACTTCTATTTCCCCATTAGGGCATTCAGATATTTTATCAACATCAAATTGACTAACACGAGCAAAACCATGCGCGGGTTTTGATGAGTCCGAACTGTGTGGGCCAAACCAGGGCCAGCAAATAGGTATGCCGCCTCGGATAGAGGTAGCTTTTTTATAGATAACGGTTGGACTTAACCATAAAACGTTTGGTTGATTATTCGGTTGAAACAAAGAGACATGTGCGCCCTGTAAATGAATAATCGCCGTTGAAAAAACGCTTTTAACGGTAATTTGAATGAGTTCATCGGCAGAATACAAAAATTCTATATTCGGATTATGTTGAAATTGATGTTTTAATTTTTGTAAAGTCATAATGGATCTATATACAAAGAAAAATATTTATTGGTAAGCATTTTACTACAAAATCCGGTTATTTTAGAATTGTTTTATCAGCGATTTATCAATATTTCAGTCAATACTTAAAGTTGAGGTGATATTGATAATTTAAAACATGAGATCGTCAATAAAAGACTTGGGAGATGACAATATTCGGTAACTTTAATAGCATATTAATTTATAATGCTCTTGCCTTGAAAAATTGTTAAAAAACAGTATGCTATTGTTTTAGTTAAAATGGAAAATTCAGATGAATAAATATTTTCAAATCGTTTTATTAGCGTTGCTTATTCCTTTATTTTGTAACGCAGAAGAAATTCATCATTCCCCGGTAAAGAGTGACCATTCAGACGTCGTTGATTTATCGCCTAATTTGCGTGATTTGTTGTCTCAAGAAATGCGTGAGTTACAAAAAGGTATGATAGAAATCCATCCATTGTATATTTCTGGAAAGTGGGCTGAAATTGTCCCAATTGCTAAAAAAATGAAAAACAGTTACCTGTTGAAACAAAAGCTTACTAAAGAGCAAATGCATGAATTACATTTAAAACTGCCGGCGAATTTTATAGAACTTGATCAACAATTTCATTATCTAGCAGGAATGCTAGCACATGCGGCAACAATGAAAAAAACCGAATTAGTCGGTTTCTATTTTTCAAAGATGAGCGAAAGTTGTGTTAGTTGCCATAGCCAATTTGCCACACATAAATTTCCATCTTTTATTGCTAAAAAACAGGTGCATGAGCATTGAAATTGGTATTGATCTAATTTGTATAATAGATAAATAGGTACTAAGAAAATGAGAATCATTCAAATTGTATTGGCGTGTACAGCAATCGTATTTGGTTTATTAACAGTCTTTGTCGGCACGCGAGTTCTTCTCGGTTCAGATCCTGGCTATGTTGTATTTAAGCCACTGTTAATATTTAACACCACAATGGGAATTGTATATGTTGTCGCGGGTATTACTATTTGGCGCAACATCAAGCAAGGTATGAATCTGGCGGCTATAATATTTTTTCTCAACCTAGTGGCGCTCGCAATGATCTATTTTTTATACTTAAAAGGGAATTTAGTTGCCATTGATAGCCTTCGTGCAATGTCTATGCGAACCGTCGTGTGGCTTATTTTGTTTGTGGTTTTGGTGAGGTTAAAGTATAAGCAAGCCATAGCGGAGTAGCTTAAATACTTGTGCTGGACGGCTGCTCTTATCCCGAACTGAGTTTATTTAGAAGGCATCTTCTTTCGCATAACGCCTTCTTGAGCTGTGCTGGCAACCAAACGTCCTTCTCTATCAAAGAATTTGCCAAGTACATAACCACGTTGATTGCTCGCCGATGGGCTTTCAATTTGGTAAAGCAACCAATCGTCAAATCTAAAATCACGATGAAACCACATGCTATGATCAATGGTGGCCATTTGATAATTTGTTGAAAAAAATGAAATGCCATGAGGCTGTCCTGCAACAGGTAAAAATGCCATGTCTGATGCGTAAGCTAACATATATTTATGTACCCTTGCATCATCGGGCAAAGCGCCACGAGTTTTCATCCAAACATGCCTTATAGGTTTAGAAGCTTCTGGATCGATTGGGTTAAATGATTCAACAGGTCGTATTGCAATAGGACTTTTTGCGCCAAACCGTTCGGGAATAGGGATATTGGCCGCCGCCGCTAATTGAATAATCTGCTCTCGACTAGAAATTAAGTTTTCGGGCCCTTCTACATCCGGCATTTTTGCTTGATGGCTTAATCCTTCTCCTTCGACATGAAATGAAGCGGTCATATAAAAAATAGGTTTACCGTTTTGAATCGCTTTAACTCGACGAGTTGAAATACTGCGACCATCACGCAAATTTTCTACATCATATACAATCGGTTTAGAGGCATCGCCTGGGCGTAAAAAATACGAATGTAACGAGTGAACCGGTCGAAGATCATCGATGGTATCTTTAGTTGCTGACAATGCTTGACCAATGACTTGCCCACCAAACACTTGAGGTAAACCTAAATTTTGGCTTTTTCCACGGTAAATGCCTTGTTCAATTTTTTCTAAACTCAGTAAGTTAAGTAAGTCTTCTAGTAAAGAGGTATCCACGTTATTTTCCTATTTTATTTTTAGCGTTTGATTTTTTAAGTTAGGTCTTTGACTTAGTTTAGATTATTTACGGTATTGAGCAAATAAACTAAATTCCCACGGCCTTATTGCGCCCACTAAACTGCAGCCTAAGCGTTCTTTATAAGGTAGGTTCGCATCTTGTTTGGCAAGCTCATTGAATTCTAAAATAAGTTTTTTAATTTTATTGTGAATAATTAACATGCTAGATCGAGACAGCATTGCCCCTGAAAACTTCATACATTCATCACTTTTAGTAAAGTTCGATTGAAAAAACTCTTTACGAATATGTTGATTGAATAAACGTTCAATCACCCCATTTTTTCGCCAGCGAAAATTACGAGAAGTGAGCAACTTGATTCGATTGCCTGGTAATAAATCAATAAATTTAATCCGATCTAAGTGAGCAAGTAACTGAACGGCTTCTAATTCTTCAATCTTATAATTTTCAATGATTGCTGAAAAATCAAAATCATTTAACAGCATATAAGCGATAAATAAGAGCTTAGGTTGTTTTACAAAATTAGCCTCCTGCTCTTCTGTTAGCTCTTTAATTTCTTCATGTTGTTTTTCTGCACGGCGAGTAAGATCGCAAATTTCTAGGTTAAGCATTCGGCAAACAATGTCGAGCCGTTGGAGTGAAATATTTTGTTCTGCGAATATTCGTTTAACACTGGCTTCACTTAGATCTAAGGCTTTTGCCACATCAACATAAGTCAGGTTGTTTTCTTTTAAGCAGCTTTTAAGTGTTTCAATAATAAGGCTGGTTTGTGCCATAAATAAAACCTTGCAGTAGATGTGAGTTTAGTTTGAATGAATAAATTATCACCCCTTTTCGAGCATAGCAAGATGAATTAAAGCCTTAGTGAAGTATATTGAGAAGCTGTGGCTATTTTAGAGACTGAAACGTTCAATATGACCTAAATGCCAGTCGAAGATTGCTTTTCACGGCTATACGTTGTACTTTGGCTGGGCACAATAATTCTAAGCAGTTCGGTTATTCGTGGGCGATTATATAATCCGCCTATTTGCTTGAAATTGAAGCAAATGAGAAAAACGAAAATCGATGAATTAACTCAATTAACGCTAATATTCAGAGTAATATTAGTTATAAAACTGAGTTTGTTGTTCGTTATTTGGGGTCTTATTGGTTGTTTCAATTCCAGCTGTGTTAATTGCATCGAGTGATTAATACGGTTTGTTATCAACGGCGCTTTATTATTTGACCCTTGGTTTTCAACAAAATAGGGTTAAGCATATGCAAATTGGTATTGTCAAAGAAACACTGGCGGATGAATCACGAGTCGCCGCATCTCCTTCTAGTATTACTCAATTACTTAAACTTAATTTTTCCGTTGCTGTAGAAGCTGGCGCAGGCGTTGCCGCGAGTTTTTCTGATGCTGATTATGAAAGTGCAGGTGCATCAATACTTCCATCAAAAGATGTCTGGCAGTCAGATGTTTTATTTAAAGTTAATCCACCCCAAGATGCCGAAGTTAAAAAAATAAAAAGCGGGGCCACTGTCATCGGTTTCTTTTGGCCAGCTCAAAATGAATCGCTGATGCAAAAGTTAGCCGATAAAAAAATTAACGTACTGGCGATGGATTCTGTACCAAGAATTTCAAGAGCACAATCAATGGATGCATTAAGCTCTATGGCTAATATTGCCGGTTATCGAGCGGTGATTGAAGCCTCTCACCAATTTGGCCGCTTTTTTACTGGGCAAATTACCGCTGCTGGTAAAGTACCTCCAGCAAAAGTGATGATTATTGGTGCGGGTGTTGCGGGTTTAGCTGCTTTAGGAACGGCGGGTAGTTTAGGTGCGATTGTTAGAGCCTTTGATACACGCCCCGAAGTAAAAGAACAAATAGAAAGCATGGGCGCTGAATTTTTAGAACTCGATTTTGAAGAAGAAGCCGGTAGCGGTGATGGATACGCTAAAGTCATGAGCAAAGCATTTATTGATGCAGAAATGGCGCTTTTTGCAGACCAAGCGAAAGATGTGGATATTATTATTACCACCGCCATGATCCCCGGAAAACCTGCGCCAAAACTGATCACCAAAGAAATGGTTCAATCAATGAAACGCGGCAGTGTTGTGGTTGATTTAGCCGCTTTAGGTGGCGGTAATTGTGAACTAACAGAAATGGGTAAAGCCGTAGACGTGGATGGTGTAACGATTATTGGTTACACCGATATGCCGTCACGTTTACCCACGCAATCCAGTAATTTGTACTCCAACAATATTCTTAATTTAATTAAATTATTATGTCCTGAAAAAGATGGAAAAATCGTCTTAAATTTTGATGATGAAATCATTCGAAATGTAACAGTAACCAAAGAAGGCAATATCACCTGGCCACCTCCTCCTGTGCAAGTGAGTGCAGCGCCAGCAGCAAAACCAGCGCCTGCAATTGTTGTAAAAGCGCCTGAAAAACCTTCGTCTGGGTTAGGCAAAGCGGTTATGTTGTTATTAGGTGGAGGGCTTTTTACTTGGATGTCTACAGTTGCCCCTGCTGATTTTATGCAGCATTTTAGCATCTTTATTTTAGCCTGTTTTATTGGCTATTACGTGGTCTGGAATGTATCTCATGCTTTACATACACCATTAATGAGTGTGACTAATGCTATTAGTGGCATCATTGTTGTTGGTGCCTTACTACAAATTTCCAGTGACAATGAATTAGTCTCGTGGATTTCAGCCTTTGCAGTATTAATTGCTTTTATTAATGTGGTGGGCGGTTTTGTGGTGACCAAACGTATGTTGAAGATGTTTAGGAAGGAGGGATAAACCATGAGCTTATTACAGACAAATTTAATCAATTTTAATGCCAGCGGTTCTGCGGCTGAGCAGTTTAATCAATTAATTTTAAAAACCGGAGAAAACCTAGGGCTGATTGAAGTCGCTTTGCCTTGGACTAACGGAGCCTATTTTGTTGCGGCTATTTTATTTATTTTCAGCTTGATTGGTTTAAGTAAACAAGAAACAGCCGAGCATGGAGTTTGGTATGGCATTGTTGGAATGACCATTGCTTTAGCGGCAACTATTTTTAACCCCTCAGTAACTAACATGCAATATATTTTGATTGCGATGGTAATTGGTGGATTTATTGGTACTTGGCTCGCGCTTCGTGTTGAAATGACTCAAATGCCTGAACTGGTTGCATTGTTACATAGCTTTGTTGGTTTGGCTGCCGTTGCGGTTGGTTATAATAGTTATTTAGAGCACCAACCGATGGTCGGCGTGATGTTAAATATTCATTTAGTTGAAGTTTTTCTAGGGGTCTTTATTGGTGCGGTAACCTTTACAGGATCAGTGGTTGCTTTTGGTAAACTCAAAGGCTTTTTAAGCAGTAAATCATTAATGTTACCTCATCGTCATAAACTCAATTTATTAGCCGGTGTTGTGAGCATTGCTTTGATGGTTTATTTTGTACAAGAGCAAGGTCATACACAGTCGTTGCTTATTATGACCGTGATTGCTTTATTTTTTGGTTGGCATTTAGTGGCATCCATTGGTGGCGCAGATATGCCTGTGGTGGTATCCATGTTGAATTCTTACTCAGGTTGGGCAGCCGCTGCGGCAGGTTTCTTATTAGGTAATGATTTATTAATTGTGACTGGCGCATTGGTAGGTTCTTCAGGCGCCATTTTAAGTTACATCATGTGCAAAGCCATGAATCGATCGTTTATCAGCGTAATTGCGGGGGGTTTTGGTACTGCTGTGGTGGTTAATGTGGATCACGATTACGGAGAGCACACTGAAACCAATGCAGAAGAAGTGGCTGAAATGTTAAACAATGCAAAGTCAGTTATTATCACGCCCGGTTATGGTATGGCAGTTGCTCAAGCTCAATATCCTGTTTATGAATTGACCAAACGATTAAGAGACAAAGGGATCAGTGTACGTTTTGGTATTCATCCAGTTGCAGGGCGACTACCTGGACACATGAATGTTTTATTAGCCGAAGCCAAAGTTCCTTATGACATTGTGCTAGAAATGGACGAGTTAAATGATGACTTTCCAGAGACTGATGTTGTCTTAGTTATTGGCGCAAACGATACAGTGAACCCTTCAGCTTTAGACGATCCGAATAGTCCTATAGCAGGCATGCCAGTGTTAGAAGTTTGGAATGCTAAACAAGTGATTGGTTTTAAACGCTCGATGAATCCTGGTTATGCAGGTGTTCAAAATCCACTGTTCTTTAAAGATAATACCAGCATGTTATTTGGTGATGCTAAAGCTAGTGTGGATGCTATTGTGAAGGCGCTATAGTTATTATAATGTAACGATGAATCAATAGGGCTTGTGATTTTTGCAAGCTCTATTGCATGGGTATAAATAGCAGTGGTAATCGCTTTCTTTATAAACTTTCTAAGAATAAATTCATCAATATGATGTCGTCTAGGCGTGTTGGTTTGATGATCGTTGGATAATTTACTTGCATAAGGGAGATAAACTTCACCAAGATTATCTCTTTAGGGTGCTTCATTTTGTGAAAACGAATAAACTGTAAAATCCAAGAAACATAGGTTTTTTCAGTCGCGTAAGCTAGATTCCTTGATCTTATAAATAGTCTAAGACGATCAACAAACCGATGCGAATCTGTTGCTACATTAATTGGAACATCTTCCATGTTTTTTACTTTAGGAGGCTGGACTACTTCATTGAAGTAGTAGTTATACGGTTAAAAATAATAAAATATCCAGAAAACTGAGGCA
>CAYZBK010000037.1:0-24961 GCA_964476655.1 uncultured Kangiella sp.
TAATACCAATTTAAAAACCTTAACATTAAGACATCAAATATCGCAGGTAAAAATAGTAAGGTCAGAACATGGAGTCTTATCTCCCCAGTGGTAACGTCAAGGGCTTTTTTCCTTAGTTTTTCAGCTCTTGGAAAAAGTAAGCCGTGGAAAAGCGCAGCGCCACGGAACAATTTTGAATGTAAAGCAAACAAAATAATTTTAAACGTTAGCCTCGTACCAAGCTAACCACCCTTATCCTTGAATGAGTGATTGATTGATTATATGAAATAAAAAACAGGGGGTAATATGTACAAACCTCTGATATAGTTTTCATCCTCCCAAGACCAGCCCAATTAGAATAAGTAACTACTAGGAAATAACTATGCCATCGTTTGATATTGTTTCGGAGATTGATATTCATGAGTTGCGTAACGCTGTTGATCAAGCTAACAGAGAAATTACCACTCGTTTTGATTTAAAAGGCAGTTCAGCTCAATTTGAATTAGATCAAAAACAAGTAAAAATTACTGCCGATGCAGAATTTCAAGCGAATCAGCTTAAAGATATATTAATTACCAAACTGATTAAGCGGAGTATTGATCCTAAGTGCGCGGATATTGGTAAGATACAAGCTTATGGAAAAGTAGTGCACTTGCATGTTGGTATTCGGGAAGGTTTAGAGCAATCTTTATCGAAAAAAATTATTAAATTAATAAAAGCCGATAAGCTAAAAGTTCAAACCAGTATTCAAGGAGAAAAATTAAGAGTGTCAGCAAAAAAACGAGATGATCTCCAAAAAACAATTTCGTTGATTAAAGCTGAGTCTTTAGAGTGGCCATTGCAATATAACAATTTTAGAGATTAATCTGATTTAATTTAAGGTTGCTCTGTGTTTGTGATTTTGTGAATGTTAGCCTGGCAGAATAAGTGAGCAAACGATTTATATTATTGGAGGTGTATTCAATAGGATGTAGTTTGTATCATCTTCATTCATTATTTTAGCTAAACCGTAATTTGCATCTTGTAGTAGTTGAGGTACTGAAAGGTGTTTATCTATATCATAAATGACGGCGCTAATTTTAACGCTAATAAAAAATGCCGTTTCACCTCCTATTTCTTGCCGCGCGTTTGTTAATGCAAAATGAAGTTTCTTTATGTGTTCTTTTGCTTGCTCAGATGAGTCTAACGTGGAGGAAATGCAAAATTCATCTTCGCTAAAATGACAGACTAAATCAAAGGGTTTAAGGTTTTTAGTTAGTGTATTACTCACCATTTTTAAGATATTATTTTTAACGCCAAGATTATAGTTTTCGCTGATTGTTTTTACTTCTTGAATATTGATAATGGCAACTAAAAGCTGTAGATCTTCTACTTGGCTACGCTGTATCTCTTCTGTAAGCCGCTGAAAAAAAGCTGGACGTAATAAGGCGCCCGTAAGGTGATCGTAAGTTCCGCCTTTAAATAATTGCCAATATTTATGAGTGATGGTTAGTGAGGTACTAATAGCAACAATCACGGTTGATATTAATAATAGTTGTGGTGACAGAGGTAGTTTTGAATGAAACCAAATATTGGTAAAGCTAAGCATGTCGTAACAGAGCATTATCCACCCAAAAAAACATAGCGTACCTATCAACCAGCTGTATCTCAGTTTTTTATGTAATGCGATAATGATTGCGCTTCCACCAGTAAAAAATATCATTATGCAAGTCATCCAATAACTGATATCTGCAAGCAGTCTTACTTGTAATGTATTCGGATAAATGATGTTTACAAGGCTAGGAAATGACAATAAGACGATAGCAATTATGTAAGGTTTTCTGAGTTCTAAATTGAAAAATTGGAAGATGAAAAATGAGAAGGAAACAATAGCCAGATTAATCATAAATATTTCAATTTTAAAGGTGTCGGTTAAATCTAAACCAAGATGTAATGGCATTTGTGAGCGAGTAAAGCAGACTGAGGCGAATGAAATAAAGTAGAATGAGAGGTAAAGTGTGTCAACACTCCCTTTAAGCATGAAATAATAAAACAGTTGTAAAAAGGCTAGAATAAGTAAAATTGAGAAAATAGCGGTAATTATTTTGTCGTTGTTTTGTTGTTGAAAAAGCTGTTCGAAATAATCGTCGATGGTGATAATTTGATGTTTTATGCCCGGTTTATTTATGGAGCTATAAGTCTTTATTTTTAAATAATTAAATTGATTATATTTTATAATGTTTGATGGAATAAAATATAATCGTTTGGTACGAAAGTCTCCATAAAATTGCGGAGGAAAATTGCCTGTTTTTCCAATGATGTGGCCATTTATTTGTACTTCATCAACTTCGTCAATAACATTTAATGAAATTCCTAGTTTTGTATTTTTTAATTCACTGCTTACAATAAATTCTTTTTCATAAGTAAAACGAAAAACTTGATCATCTATTTGGTCGTTGATGTAAGGCGTACTTTGTTTTTTGCAAAGGGTTTCTTTTTGATGATAATTAATGCAAACAGACCAGTTTTCAATTAAAGGCGATGGTGTTTTATCAATTAACTGCGCAGCGAATAGATTAAAAGACGCAAACAAAGTGACACTAAAGAGTATGATTAGGGTTAAAAAATGTTTGATTTTTAACATGGAATTAACTGGTGTGAAAAAACATTTTAGGCGACCATTGTGGCGTTGTTTGTATTTGTTTTATCGGTTGGTATTGAATCATCAAAAATATCAATGTAACTGGTATAAATTGAAATAATAGAAATAGCAAAAAAAGCAATATAACCTAACATCATCACAATTAGACTTAAAGGGGGAATAAATAAACTGATAGTAGAGAGAATAAATAAGAAGCCGATTAAATACAAAAACAAAATCAAGCCATAAAATAAAAACGCAATATAATTATCTTTACAAGCCATGTAGCTTGTTTTTAAAGCTTGTACAACAGGCATTTTTTTTATGACAACTAATGCTGGCGCAAACCAGTAAGCCATAAATATTGGGATCATTAAAGTTAAAGGAATTATTAGACTAATTAACAGATCGGGTATGAATTTTTCTTTATCCAGAGCTATGAACCATTGGTTGAGTTGGGCATTGTTCATTTGATTGATATTTTCAGGAAAGTATTCTTGCAAACTGATTCCAAGGTATAACAAGATATATTTTGCGATGATCATCACAAAAATTGATAGTAAGGCATAAATTAGAGACAACCTTAACAACCCGGTTTTATTCGCTTTAAAACCAGCAAATAGATGTTCAAATTTAATACGATTACCTTCACTTGCGTGTTGGCATCCGAGCATTAGGCCAGCAATAATGACGGGCATTAATATAGAAAAAATTAAATTGATTTTTGGAATGATTAATAATATAGAAATAAATAGCGTTATTGCAAACCAGCCACCTAGCGACGAGATAAACATTTCTTTTGCTTGTAATAGCCATTTAGAGCCACTGTTAGCGCTCACTGTACGGTAGCTTACTTGATGAGTTGAAGCTGGTTGTTTAGCCGGCTCATCATTGGATGGTTGCTGATCTGGATTTTGTAAATTTTGCAAGAGATGCCCTGTGCTTAACTAACTGAACAATAAAAACTATTTTATACTGCTAAACAAGATTAATCAAAATAGAAAAAGCAATGAACCAAGCAGTAATTAATGCTATTCTATTCTTTACTCTATTAGTAACAATCTATCCCTCGTTATTAAACCATTTTGAGGTAAAACATGCGACTAAGAAATCATATTTATATTAGCTTGGTGATTTCGCTAGTATTTTCTTTAACTGGAGTTGCTTCCGAAAATAAGGAACTAACTTCAACTCCCTCAGCTGAAAAAACTTTGGTGGAGCCTGTTTTAAACGTTGCGATAAAACAGCCCAGGTCTAAAATAACTGTTTCACAACTGAGTTTAGAAAAGTTGATGTCTAATTCTGACTGGATGGGAAATAGCCCAGAATCACCTCTCTGGTCGTATGATAGTCAATCGATTGATTTTAAACAAAAAAGCATTGGTCATAATCATAAAGATCATTTACAGCTGAATGTAACAACATTTAACATGACAGTTGTTGGTAAAAATGATGAGTTGTTAATTGCTAGTGATCATGCGCGCTTTAATAAAGCGAAAAGCCTTGGCGTTTTTATTTATCAAGATGATGTTTACCTGATTGAACCTTTAAGCAAAAAGGTTTGGCCAGTTATGTTAGATAAGAGAGTTCAAACAAATGCTCAGTTTGTTGATGATAAGACGATTAGTTACTTGGTTAATTACCAGATATTTTTATATCATTTGGAAACGCATTTAGAACAAGAAATTGCAAGTTTTATGTTGTCTGCATCTCCAGACAAAGACGAAAAGCCTAATTATTTACAACAGTCACAACTTAGAAATAGTCAGTATTTACAAAAAACGGGTGCGGAAGAAAAGTTTCAAAAACAAAGACGTGAATCGCAAATGAAACCGTCATCTAAAATTTGGTACTTAGGCGAGAATACTCAAATTACCACTTTTCAACTTTCACCTGATACAAAAAAGCTTTTATTAGGAACTGTTAAATATTCTGTGATAGCGGCTAATGATAAAATAGCTGATTATGTTACGGGTGATGGTTATGTGAATGATACTAAGGTTAGGCCTTTAGTTGGCACATCAAAAGCATTAAATGAAAGTTTTTATCTGATTGATTTAGTTAAGCATAAAAAAATAAAACTCGATTTAGCTAATTTGCCAGGTATTCATGATGATCCTTTGAAATCGATTCGACGGTTATCGAGCAACAATGTTAATAACAAGCAAGCAGATAAAATAAGATCGGTTTATGCGCATAAAGCAGAAGATAACCGAGGAGTGAAATGGAGTAGTAATAGTGAAAAAGTCGCGTTGATGATTTTTTCTTATGATAATAAAGATCGTTGGATCCTTAGCTATGATGTTGAACACGAGATTTTAACTACCGCCCATTGGTTATCCGATGATGCTTGGGTTAATGACTGGGCATTTAATGAGTTTGGCTGGCTAACGGATAATAAAACTTTATATTATTTATCAGAAGAAAAAGGATTTTCACATATTTATTTAAAAAAAGGTAAACGACGAGCCACTCAATTAACTCAAGGCGATTTTGAAGTGAGTCAACTTTCTCTGACTTTAGATGGAACAAAAATTTATTATAAAGCGAACAAAAATCACCCAGGAATTTATGAGATTTATGGTTTAAATTTAATTAATAGACAAAGTTTTGCCATTACTGATTTGGGTGGAATGAATGATTATATTTTATCGCCAGATGAAAAAAAATTATTAATCACTCATTCAAGCTTAACGCATAAACCTGAACTCTATCTAAAAGTTCTTTTAGATTCGACTAAAGCGAAACAACTTACCGAAACAGTTTCTGAAGAGTTTTCTAATATTTTATGGCAGCAACCAAAAATTATAAAGATAAACTCTAGTCATGTTAAAAGCCCAATTTATTCCCGACTTTACTTACCAATCGAGACTAAAGATCAAGGCGAAACTCGTCGCTCTAAGATTAAAGTAGCGGCTAAGTTAAACAAAAATATAAAATCACAAGGAAAAAATAAATCACAGAATAAAAATAAACTACAGAATAAAATAAAAGGAGCCGCTGTTATTTTTGTTCATGGTGCAGGGTATTTGCAAAATGCACATTATGGGTGGTCGTCTTATTTTAGGGAGTATTTATTTCATCAATATTTAATCGCCAAAGGTTATACCGTTTTAGATATGGATTACCGAGCTTCAAAAGGTTATGGGCGTGATTGGCGAACCGCTATTTATAGAAATATGGGGGCGCCTGAGTTAGACGATTTAAAAGACGGTGTAAATTGGTTGGTCGATAATGCCAATATAGCGAGGGATAGAATTGCTGTATACGGTGGTTCTTATGGAGGCTTTATGACTTTTATGGCGTTATTTAAAGAGCCTGATTTATTTGCTGCGGGTGCGGCTTTACGTCCTGTTTCGGACTGGAGTCATTATAATCATCAGTATACTTCTAACATTCTTAATACACCAGAAGTTGATCCTCAAGCATACCAACGTAGTTCACCTATTGAATTTGCTAAAGGGTTAAAAAAGCCCTTACTAATTTGTCATGGCATGGTTGATGATAATGTATTTTTTAAAGATAGTGTTAGATTAGTGCAAAAACTCATTGAACTTAAAAAGACTCAATATTTTGAAATGGCTATTTATCCTGTTGAGTCTCATGGTTTTAAGCAACCTTCAAGTTGGTTGGATGAATATTCTCGTATTGAACATTTATTTAACCGCACTATCGGGAGCCTTCACGAGTGAAAACTAGTACCGTGACGATCAATGCTAAAAGCTTGAAAAAAGGAATTTACCGTCACTATAAAGGTGGTAAGTACGAGGTTTTAGATTTAGCCATTGATAGTGAAACTGAAGCATTAATGGTGGTATATAAAC
The DNA here is from genome assembly GCA_964476655.1 of uncultured Kangiella sp. Lineage (GTDB taxonomy): Bacteria > Pseudomonadota > Gammaproteobacteria > Enterobacterales > Kangiellaceae. Next base: position 6,424 of record CAYZBK010000037.1, read on the forward strand.
CGCTCTATGGTAATGGGCATACTTGGATTCGTCCTTATAATATGTTTAATGAAACTATTCAAATTGATGGCCATTTGATTAAACGATTTGAAATGATCAACAATAATTAAAAAATACTCATCATTTGAGCCATTTGATTTCCTAACTGCAACAAATAACCAAAAATTGGTACACCTAAAAAGCTGAGCATGATTAACCCTATTAAAAGCATATGACCGTACTGCGCATTTAATCGAGAATAGTGATAAGCATTCTTTTTGGATAAAAAATACGGCAGAATATAGTGACCAACTAATGGACCTATGGGGAGTAAATTAAACAGCATTAATAGCATATTAATGATTGCCATATAATAAAGAAACAAACTAGGCCCAGACTGTATTAAATATTGAACCTCAAAAAAATGCCCTGCGGTTAATAAATTAATACAGATAAAAGCTAATAACAAATTCATTCCCGGACCAGCGGCAGAAATAAATGCTGAAGCATAATAAGAATTAAAGTTTCGCGGGTTAGTCGGAACGGGTTTAGCAAAGCCAAAGCCAACGGTGGCAACCATTAATAGTCCAATAGGATGGATGTGGGCGATGGGATTGAGTGTTAACCTCCCCATTAGTTCTGCGGTATTATCACCAAATTTTTTGGCCGTCCAAGCATGACCAAATTCATGAAACGAAAGCGATATAATGATAGCGATAAGCAACAAAATGAATTGTTCGTATTCGCCTTGAAAAAGTAAATTAAGCATTTAAAGACCATCTTTAATAAATATGTCTTATTTTAACATGCTCCTTATTACAAAATGCAGTCTAATTTTTAGTTGAAGTTATAAAGGGCAATTACTAAATCAAAGAAATCCTTAAATAACGCTATTTAAAGCGATATGAATCAGTAGATTATGAGTTATTTTCTGGTTATGATAGGATTAATTGATTAGCGGTTAGGTTGACTTGTGTTCAATAAATTGAAACATAATATCTGGCAAACTAATCTTTAGCTAAGATATGGAAAATATTTTCACCTTAGAACTAAGCAATATTGCTGAAATAACATTAGCGCTAAATTTGGGAGATGGAATCGTGAAAAAACAAAAGAAATTGTTAATTTTCGTTGCTGCTTGTTTTACATTGTGCAGCAATTATCTACTGGCTGAAGAAAACTCGTTAGATGCTACTAACTCGAGCTCAAAGGTCGACAAAAAAGAACCGCTGTCTGAAGACGAAACAAATGAAGAGAATTCGAGCGCAGGTCAAGTGGTTATAGTGACGGCGCAAAAACGTAAAGAACGTATTACTGAGGTACCGATTGCCATTTCTGTTTTTCCATCAGAGTCTATTGATCAAACTGGAATACAAGAATTAAGAGAAATAGGCGACTTTATTCCTAATATGACGGTAACACAGGGTACTGATTTTAATTCTCGGATTCTTATTCGAGGTGTAGGAGCCCCAAGCCGTAATATAGGTTTTGACTCACGAGTTGGGGTTTATTTAGATGGCGTTTATTTAGGTCAAGGCCCTGCAGTGAACCAAGATTTAATTGATTTAGAACGAGTTGAAGTTCTTAGAGGTCCACAAGGAACACTTTTTGGTAAAAATACGGTGGCTGGTGCGGTGAGTTTAGTTTCTAAAAAACCAAGTGGTGAATTTGAAGGCACAGGTACTATTAATATTGGTAATTATAATGCGGTTGAGGCTAAGTTTAGTGTTGATTTTGAAGTCAGTGATACTGTAAGCGCTAAAATAGCCATGTCATCACGGACTCGTGATGGTTACATAACAAATATTTACACTGAAAATCAACTACCAACTACATTAAATACGGTGCAAGGAGGCGTTCCTATTTTTGGTATTCCCTTGCCTTTCGGGATTGAAACTTTAACGCCACCAGATACCAGTGATGATCTCAACAACCAAAATACACAATCTTTTCGAGCGCAATTAAGAATTCAACCGAATGATGACTTAGATATTAACATTGCGGTTGATGGATTGACCTCAGAAAGAAGCCCGGTGTTAGGGCTTGCGATTACCTCAACATTTGGCGATACCCCTAATAACTGGGCTGATAGCAGTAAAAATGAAGTCAACTGGAGTTTTAATGGTGGTGAGAACAAAGATATTTTTGGTCTGAGTGTTAATGTCGATTATGACTTAAATGACGATTATGCGCTTCGTTCTATTACCGGTTATAGAAGCACTGAATTAGCTTATGGTAATGATACCGACTATTCACCATTAGATTTTTTATATTTAGATTATAAGGATGAATACAAACAAACCACTCAAGAGTTTCAGTTAATTTCACCAGACAACGCTGATTTAAAATATGTCGCAGGGCTTTATTATTACAATCAAGAATCTAGTACTTATCGCTCAGCAGTTAATGGTGCGGCGGCAAGTTTTTTCTCGGTAACTGGACTTACAGTTAATGAAGGGACCGTTGATACTGACAGCTATGCTGTATTTATTAGTGGCAGTTATCAAATTGATGAAGCATGGAAGCTTGGTTTTGGTGGTCGATATTCTTCAGAAACTAAAGATGTTTTATGGAATTTAGACGGCTCAAATTCTGGAGCCTTTCGTATTGGCTCAACGCCAGCAGGTGGTTTAGATGAATCAAGAACTGATACAAATTTTTCACCTACTATTAGTATCAACTACATCATTAATGACTGGACAAACAGTTATGCAAAATATTCAACGGGTTTTAAATCGGGTGGATTTAACCTTGATTATATTACACAAGAGGCTTTAGAGCAGCGCTTTAAATTTGATAAAGAAACTGTAGAGAGTTATGAAATTGGAGTGAAAACTAGCCTACTGGACGATGATTTAAGTGTTAATGTGGCTTACTTTGATTCTCAATATCAAGATTATCAAGTTAATCAATTTTTTAATCTAGGTTTTGATCAAACAACCGGAACTCAAATAACCTCAATTCGAATTGAAAATGCAGCAGAGGTTGATACAAGTGGTTTAGAAGTGGAATTTAAATATAAAGTGACGGATGACTTTACTGTTAATGGCTCATTAGGTTTTCTTGATGCAACATTTAATAGTTATCCAGGTGGTGCAACTGAAACAATTATAGGACCAACAGGAGCCACGGCTAGATTAACGGTTGATGCTGATGGTAATAAGTTGCCACTAGCGGCAGATTTTTCAGCCGCATTAGGTATTCAATATTATAAGAGTATCAATAGCAGATGGGATATATTATTGAGGCTTGATGCATCCCACACGGGAGATTATTACACCACGATTAATAATGTAAAAACTAATTTAGTTCCTGCGACACATCCATTAACTTTTGCTTTAGATCTAGCAAATTACCAAGGGGCAGGAACTCAGCTAAATACAGTGCCATTTGGACATATAAAAGCAACTACAATATTGAATGGTCGAATTGGTTTAATTGATCAATTGGGTGAATTTGAGTTGTATTTATGGGGACGGAACTTAACCGATGAAGACGAAGCTGTTGATAGCTTTCGTGAATTTTTTGGTACTTTAGTTAATACCCCAAGACAGCCAAGAACCTATGGCATCGAGGTGAAGTACAACTTTTAAGTCTTTGATAATAAAAACAAATAAAAAAGGGAAACGATGGTTTCCCTTTTTTATTGCTAAATTTTATTCAGTGTATGTTGTCAAAATGCCAACGGAAAATACTGATTTACTTCACCCAATCTAGTTTATCAGCATCGCTGTTTATTTTGGCTAAAATTTTTCCCTTTAAGGTGGGCAATGAAATAGCAATTGTTTTTAGTGTAAGTGGTTTTTATGTACTATTCTTAATGGATATATAAAATGAACGGCTGCGTCTAAAATGAAACTCATTACAAAATCATTCGTTATTTTAATGCTGAATCTTTTACCTTTTTATGCGCTCTCCCAAGCCGTTAATCAGGAAACTCAATACACTTTAAAGCCAGCATCTTCTACAAATTTCATTCAGTTAATGACAAATGATGTTATTAGCATGATAGTGATAAGCGCTTTTTTGTTCGGTTTTGTTTTTCTATTGATAAATTTTTACAAACAAAAGCGGCAATTTTTGGGATTAATGAAACAAAATCAACGGCTGGCAAAAGAGAAAGAGCAAGCAGAAAAAAATAATGGCAATAAAGATGAGTTTTTGGCCAATATGAGCCATGAAATACGCAATCCCTTGAATGCTATTGTTGGTATGTCTCATTTGTTAAGTGAATCAGATCTTAATCCTTCTCAGCAAGAACTCAATAATACCTTAAACACTTCAGCCGCATCGTTGCTGGTTATTATTAATGATATTTTAGATTTATCGAAGGTTGAAGCTAATTGCTTAGAGTTGGAGTCATCTTCATTTAATATTCGAAATGTAATCAATACTATTTCGAAACAAACGGAAGTATTAATCAATAAAAAAGACGTTAAAATAAATATTACTCTCGATGATGCTCTGCCTGAAATACTCACTGGCGATGCGGTTCGTTTTGGACAAATACTCTTTAATATCATGAATAATGCGGCTAAATTTACTGCACAAGGAGCTATTGATATAAGCGGTAAAATTCTTATTAAGACAGAGCATAATATAAAAATTCAGTTTAGTGTTGCTGACACTGGCATAGGAATAACAAGTCACCAACAAAAGAGACTTTTTTATGCTTATGATCAAGCTGAAAAATCGACATCCAGAAAATATGGCGGTACCGGTTTGGGATTAACAATAAGTAAAAAATTATGTCAATTAATGGGCGGAAAAATATGGATGGAAAGTCGAGATGGTGGTGGTAGTTGTTTTCATTTTACCGTTGGTTTCCAATACACTGCAAAAGAAATGATGGAAGAACCACCTCAATTTAAAGAACCAATCGCTAACGAACTTTCGATACTTGAAAATAAAAAAGTGTTGTTAGTGGATGATAACCAAATTAATTTAACCATTGCTAAATCAATCTTAACGAACGCTGGAATTGAAGTTGAAACAGTTGTTAATGGAAAGCTTGCTGTAGAAGCAATTGAAAAATCAATTTTTGATGCAGTATTAATGGATGTTCAGATGCCAGTGATGAGTGGGATTGAAGCCACCAATCATATTAGGAATGTGTTAAAGTTGAAGCATTTACCCATTATTGCCGTATCTGCTAATGCCATGAAAAGCGATATTGAAAAAACAATTGCGTCAGGCATGAATGCCCATGTAGCAAAACCTATCAGAATAGAAGTTTTATTGAGTACTCTAGCAAAGCAGATAGGAAATGAAGTAGAATTAAAAAAAGTGAGTTAGTTTTTGTTGTGTGAAAATTGTTATTTTACTGTAATAAGCAAAAGGGCATAGCATGAGTAAAGTGTTTAATTCAGTCGTTAAATTTAATTTGGGTTTATTATTTATAGTCTTTTCATTGCTATTGACAGGCTGTGGACAAAAAGATCCAGCGATTATATCAATAGAAAAGTTTATTTCTGAAAACCATATTAATAATTCAAAAAGTGGTTGGAAACAAATCCTAATTAAACCACCGATGGTGAAGTTTAGCGCAGATAAAAAATACCTTTGGCATATTCAAACTAATCAGGGCAATATCGACATAGAGCTTAAAGCTCAAGAGTCACCAATGCATGTGTCTAGCACTATTTATTTAACAATTCTTGGTTTTTATGATCAATTGACTTTTCATCGAGTGATACCTGGTTTTATGGCTCAAGGTGGTGACCCTCTTGATATTGGAATTGGTGGACCTGGTTATTATTATATGGGAGAATTTTCTTCTAATTTATCTCATTCAAAAGCTGGAACGGTCAGCATGGCAAATGCTGGTGCTGGAACCGACGGAAGCCAGTTTTTTATTACCTTTGCTGCCACACCTCATTTAGATGGAGGACATACTATTTTTGGTGAAGTTATTGAAGGATTCGCTACGTTAGAAAAATTAGAAGCGCTAGGTAGCCGCTCTGGCACACCTAAACAAAAATTGATCATTATTAAAGCAGCAATTGAGGTAAAATAACATTAACAAAGAATCGTAATTAATCAATTTAGTTGTATTGTTCATGAAAAAAATCACACCGCCTTTACCGGTAAAATACGGTGTTTCACCAAATGCTTTATGGCTCCCCGATGGGAATTGGAGCACCGTATACGATTTTTTCTTAGAAAAGTTTTCACATTTAGCACCCGAAGAATGTGCAAAACGCTTCGATAATAATCAAGTGGTTACCGCTAAAGGTGAAATCTTATCGCTCACCTCCCGTTATCAATCGAAGCAACATATCTATTTTTATCGAGAATTGGTTGATGAAACTAAAATTCCCTTTAAAGAAAAAATAATTTATCAAGATGATTTGATTGTTATCGCAGACAAACCACACTTTTTAGCTGTCGCTCCAACAGGCCAATACTTACAAGAAACTTTGTTAGTTAGGTTAAGAAATCAACTAAACCTAGATTCTTTGGAGCTTTGCCATCGACTAGATCGAGAAACCGCAGGGCTTGTTTTATTAAGTAAGCAACCATTAACTCGTTCTCATTATCATGCTTTGTTTGCAGAAAAAAAGATAGCTAAGACCTATCATGCGTTAATAATAAAAAATAGCCAATTATTGCCTCAGGAAAGAAAAAGTCGTTTAATGAAAGGTGAACCTTTTTTTAGAATGAAAGAAGTCGCTGGTAGTCATAATTCAGAAACAAGAATAAAAAAAATAGAAGACAGGCGTGATTGTACTCTTTGCGAACTGAAACCTATCACCGGTAAGAAACACCAATTAAGAGTTCATCTTGCGGCGTTAGGCAGAGGAATTATCAATGATTCTTTTTACCCGAAACTTATTAAAAAAGAATCGGATGATTTTACTAACCCATTACAATTATTAGCAAAGTCTATAGAATTTATTGATCCAATTAATGGAAAAAAACACTATTTTGAAAGCTCCTTTTGTTTATAAATTATTGATGGTTATTAGTCATTTATGAGAGATTAGTTGCAGAAAAGTGTTGTAACCCTAGATACAATGCGACTATGGTTACTTTTAGTTGAATCTAATAATGGATGTTAAAAATACAAATAGGGATAAAGATAAGGCTGATAGTCAAGTTTTGTCTGAGCAATACTTTATTAATGAGCCGGTTATTTCAAATAGACGTTTAGATAAACCCATGAAATCTTCAGATGAAAATCTTTCCGTTGCAAAAAATGATTGTTCAAATAATTATTTTGATAAAAGTAAATTTTCATCGGGTGAAATGCATTTCGAAATAAAACAAGAGTCAATTATCAATTCCAAAATAGTTCAGAATGAAATAAAGGATTTTGACAATCCAACCAATACTATTTCTCAATTAAACGGACAAAGAACAAAACAATTACTTATTATAGTTATTGTGGCAATCGTTTTTGGTTTTATTAATAACCTAATTAATGAAAAAAGTGATTGGACAAGTAACATACTTATTTTTTCTGGTTGTATTTTTATTGGAAGCTATTTTTTAGTTCATCGAGGAAAAGTTGAATTAGGAGCCAACATATTATTATGGTCACTTTACTTTACAATTACCTTATTATTAGTAACAAATTCAGGATTAAGAGATCCTGCTACAATTGGCTATGCAGGCATATTGGTTTTTACCGCATTACTCGGTAACAAAAAACAGTTTATTATTCTTACCTTTACAATTATATTCAGTATTTTATCAATTGCTGTTATTAATCATTTTAACTGGATTGATTACTCTAAAAACCCTTTTGATTGGGGGATTACATTCGATTTAATATTAATGTTCGCTATTATAAGCTATGCGGTGTGGACATTGGCAAAAGATTTAATTTTTGCATTAAGCCGTTTAGAAATTGAAAACCTAAAGGCGAATGAATCAAAAGAAGAATTTCAAAAAATAGCACATTTTGATTATCTTACCGGGCTACCCAATAGAATGTTAGCAGAAGATAGGTTTGAACAGTCTATACATCAATCACACAGAAATGGAAAAAAATTAGCCGTCCTTTTTTTAGATTTAGATAATTTTAAAACCGTTAATGATTCTCTTGGACATGAAATTGGCGATCAGCTATTGCAACATGTCGCAAAAAAACTGGCAAATTGTGTACAAGAAGGCGATTCGGTTTGTCGTTTAGGGGGGGATGAATTCCTTATTATTCTTAATGAATTGAATGACGACTTTGAAATTTCTGAAATCTCAAATGAAATTTTAATGCAGTTGGTAAAACCTATTCTTATAGAGGAGCAATCTTTAACTATAAGCTGTTCTATTGGTATTTCAATTTATCCTGATAATGGCAATGATTTTAATGGACTTCGGCAAAAAGCAGATATGGCAATGTATCGCGCTAAACAAGCCGGTAGAAATACGTTTGTTTTTTATGATGAGGCAATGAATGTTGATATGTTAGCGCATATTGACCGCATTAATTCACTAAGAAATGCAATAACGAACAAGGAATTTGTCCTTTATTATCAACCAAAAATAAATTTAAGAAATAATAAAATATTTTCAGCTGAAGCATTAATACGATGGAAAAAGGCTGATGGTGATCTCATTTTACCTGATGACTTTATTCCTATCGCTGAAAATACCGGTTTGATTATTGATATTGGTGAGTGGGTTCTTTATGAAGCGTGTCGACAATGTAAAGAATTTCAAAATAATGGTTTAACTGATTTTAGTATTGCGGTCAATTTATCATCAATTCAGTTTAGGCGAGGCGATTTAGAAGTGATTGTTATTGGCGCATTAAAATCGGCAGGTCTGAATGCTATTTATTTGGAACTTGAAGTAACAGAAAGTTTACTGATAGAAAAAAATCGTGAAAATCAACAACAATTTAATCGCTTACAAGAGTTAGGTGTTACATTCACGATTGATGATTTTGGTACCGGCTATTCTTCATTGTCTTATTTAAAAGATTTTAATTTTGATTTCTTGAAAATTGATCGTTCATTTATTTTAAAAAGCTTAACTAATAAAGATGATATGATTTTGTGCGAAGCCATTATTGGTTTGGCTCATAAGTTGAACTTAATGGTGATTGCAGAAGGAATTGAAACACAAGAACAAAGAGACACACTTTTTTCTTCAGGCTGTGAATTTGCTCAAGGTAATTATTTTTCTGAAGCTATTTCAGTTGAACAGTTTTATCAATTAGAAGAGTTAGCCGTTATAATAGAAAAATATAACAATCATTCAGAAAGAGAAACCTAATTATGATTTCAGGACAATTAAAAAAAATGCGTACTGAGTTAATTACTGATACAGGGGATATCAATAAGGACTCTAATGTCAAATATTTTTTACCATTAGGCGAACAAGAATTAGCCATGAACCCTTACATTGGTCAATATTTAAAGTTAGAGTTTTTGGGAGAAATTAATTGCTCATATTGTGATAAAAAAACAAAAAAAAGTTTCTCTCAAGGTTATTGTTTTCCTTGCATGAAAAAACTAGCTCGATGCGATATGTGTATTATGAAACCAGAAACATGCCATTTTCATTTGGGGACCTGTAGAGAGCCTCAATGGGGAGAAGCTAATTGTTTTGTGCCTCATTATGTTTACCTTGCGAACACCTCTGGATTGAAGGTGGGTATAACGAGGCATAGTCAAATCCCGACACGCTGGTTGGATCAAGGGGCGACTCAAGCAACCATTATGTTTAAAGTGAATACTCGCCAACAATCAGGTTTGGTGGAAATGGCATTTAAAGATTTAATTGCGGATAAAACCAATTGGCGAACCATGCTTAAGGAAAATCAGCCAGATAGAGATTTGCTTTCAGAAGCTCATCAGTTGAAAGAAAAATTAACGGCTTCAATTGACTCTATTATACAGTCAGCTCCTACAGGTGATATTGAAAAGCAAGAAAATACAATAACATCAATTCGTTATCCGGTATTAGAATTTCCGATAAAAATAAAATCCCACAACTTTGATAAAAATAATATTGTTGAAGGAACTTTAATGGGGATAAAAGGGCAGTATTTAATTTTTGATACGGGTGTGATTAATATCCGAAAGTTTACTTCTTATGAAATACGAGTTCATTCGTAAAAGATTTACTGCTTATAACGTTCAACAGCGAGTTTAAATTCTTCAGCAAGTTGTTGAGCTTTTTCATCTTCGGTTGAAGCAATCAATTTAAAAGCGCCTGCTAAGGTGAGTACTTTTCCACGTTGTCCTAAACTTTTTTTTGCCAGTTGAATGGGATCTGCGCCTAACTCTATGCTAACACCTAATTTGCTGAGAACATGACGAGCGAGTTTTTCTAGCGTTGGAAAGCTTTCGATGGGTTGTATTTTGTCAAATGAATCAATGAAAAAAAACATAGGATACCGAGAATCATTTATGTCTAGAAGGTATTACTCAGTATAGTCTATAAAATAGTTAACAATGAATTTACATTTATTTCAATAGAACTAAATCATCTCTTTCAACAATGACATCACTTTCAATATAACCGATGATCTGTTCGAAATGTTCGCTTCGATGCCCTTTGATTTGTTCAACGGTACTTTGACTATATTGAGAGATACCTCTGGCGATAATTTTTTTGCCGCTTAAAGATTGAATATCAACCGCATCGCCTCGTTCAAACCTTCCTGAAACACTGTGAATGCCGACACTGAGTAATGATGCACCTTTTAAGGTAATTGCGCTAACAGCGCCATCATCAATGGTTATTAAGCCTTTAGGGTTTAACGTGTGCTTTATCCAATGTTTTTTTTCAGATAAAGATTTTGATTGTGCTTTGAATAAAGTACCTATTGAATTTCCATGTGTAAAGTCATAAAAATTTTGAACCAAACTGCCTTTAAATAATATGGTGGCAATGCCATTACTAGTCGCTTTGATAGCGGCTTCTATTTTTGTCCGCATACCACCTGTTGCTAATTGGTTTGTGGTGTCGCCTGCTAAAGCGATAATGTCAGCATTGATTTCTTCTACTTCAGCGATATGTTCAGCATTTTTATCAATATTAGGATCGCTAGAGTATAAACCATTCACATCCGAGCAGATTAAAAATAAATCTGACCCCGTTAAAATGGCGACCATTGCTGCAAGGCGATCATTGTCACCCACTTTTAGTTCCTCAATAGCGACCGAATCATTTTCATTAATAATGGGTAAAACGCCATTTTTAAGTAATTCTTTCATAGTATTACGAATATTAATGTAGCTTTCTCTGTCTCGTAGATCCGCATGGGTCATTAATATTTGAGCACAAGGTCTATTGATTGATTCTAACCAGTTTGCCATCATGGCATGTTGTCCAATAGCTGCCATAGCTTGCTTTTGTGCAACGGTGGCTTTTTTATTGCTGTGATTAATATGTTGTTTGCCTGCCGCCACGCTACCAGATGAGACTAAAATCACTTGCTTACCGTCTGCAAAGCATTGATTGATAAACTGTGAAATAGGCAAAGTAAATTGAGGGCTACAGCCACTGCCTGTTGGGGCAATAAGTGCGGAACCGACTTTGATAACAATTTTTTTGCAGTCTTTATAGAGCATATTAGAAACTTGTCACTTCAAAATGAAACGAAATAATATCAGTAATATAGCTGGATAACGAACATTAATTGATAGAATCAGAATGTTTTGTTTTAATTTTTGTTTGAATAAAATGTTTGTGAGAAACGTGCAATAAAGAACATATTTTTCTTAGATAGTGTTCTTCATGGGCATTTAATTGATTGTCGGCAAAAGCGATTTTCCACAAAGACTCAATAATATTGATTTTTTCTTCAGGCGTAAATTGTTGATTGATAATAGCGGTAAATTGATAATAGTCGGTTGAGTGATTGAGTTCTTGTTGAGCTAAGATTAATAGGTCGGTAATTTCTTGATTTTTGAGTTTAAAGTGTTGTTTCAACAATTGTTTTTGTTGTTCAATTTCACGCTGACAATTTTCTCCGTCCATATGGCCCATTTCTATAAATAATACACACACGGCAAGCTCAATAGAATAAGGCTTTGTTGATTTTTTACGGTTTGCCGATATAGATTGCAATAATTTAGTGATTGTTTTTATCATTGAATACGAGGTCTTTTTATGTGAAAAATAAGTGTTAGTTATTATATCGCTTATTTTAAAGCTATTTAACCGTTGAATGAATTGAGCTGTCGAATATTATGAATTACTGCTCTAAATGGCTAAATATATGCTTTAATTGAGTTAGCATCTATTTATTTAAATCCTCAAGAAAGATGTAATGACACTTTATGATTAAATTTCACAAATGGTTTTTACCCGAGAGCTTAAAACAACTATCTAAAGATGAACAGATTAAAGCAAAATTCTTAGTAGTTAATGCTAGTTCTACAGTTATTTGGGGTCCAGTGATGGTGGCTATTGTGGCTATGATCGGGGCACCCAAAACCGCGTTGGCCATCTTTTTTGGTTTTGTGTTTTCAATGGCAAGTGTTTTTACTCTCAAATATACCGCCCATATTAGAAATTCCTCCTTGATTTTTATCATTGGTCTTTACTTAATGTATATTGCCGTTAGCATTTTAAATAATGGTCCCTATTTTGGTGGATTGATTTGGATGTTAATGCTGCCCTTATTAGCATTAAATAGCATGGGGATCCGTTTTGGCATAATTGCTCTAATAGCGAGTTTATGTTTGCTGATCAGCTTAAAAATTGCTGAAAATATGGGGGTACAATTTATTAATGAAACTCCTCTAGACAAGCATCAGTTTATTTCTTACCTTTCAATGCTAGTTGTTGCACCATTAATATTTGCTGTGGCGGCAGCTTATTATGGACTTTCTCGTACCGCATTATTTAAAGAACGAGAATTGGGTGAAGTTAAAACAAAGTTTATTTCCAATGTAAGCCATGAATTACGGACTCCATTAAATGGTATAATTGGTTTAGTTGAAGTGCTTAAGCATGAAGACGTTCCTTCTCATATTCAGCAATATATTCAAACCATTGATTATTCAAGCCGTCACCTTTTAAATTTAGTGAACGACATTTTAGATCTCACAGAAACTCAAAGTGATCAGATCTCTTTTGTAGAGTCTGTTTATCCTTTTAAGTTTAATGTGCAAAATATCATTTCTAATTTAAGTCCGTTAGCTCATGGCAAGGCTTTACAGCTAACTTATCTAATTAATGACGATTTGCCTGAGAGCTTATTTGGTGACGGAAAGCGGATCGATCAATTGTTACTTAATTTTATAGGAAATTCTTTAAAATTTACTCATCGGGGTGGCGTTGATCTTATGATTGACTTTGTTATGCATGAGAATTGCGTTATCGAATTATTGTTTACCATCAAAGATTCAGGCATTGGCATACCTGAAAAAGATATTCCTAGATTATTTGAAGCTTTTTATCAAGTGGATGATTCAAGCACTCGAGCAAACCAAGGAACTGGTTTAGGTTTATCTATTTGCCAGCAAATTATTCAATCACTTAACGGTGAAGTCTCTATTAAAAGCACGGTCGGTTTAGGAACAGAGTTTAAATTTAATATTTTTCAAAAGTTGGTGAGCCAAAAGGGTAAAATTGAGAGCAAAGGAGATAAACAGTCAATTAAGGCGGATAAGAAAAAAATATTGCGATCAGGAAGTATGTTAATTGTTGAAGATAATCTGGTTAATCAATTAGTATTAAAGCGTATGTTAGAGCATCATTCTCATCAAGTGACTATTGCTAATAATGGTAAAGAGGCGGTTGATCTAGTTAAACATTCAAATTTTGATATTATTTTTATGGATGGGCAAATGCCTATTTTAGATGGTTTTGATGCAACAAGAATTATAAAAAATGATTTAAATATCACAACGCCTATTATCGCTGTAACGGCTGGGGTAACAAAAACAGATGTGGAAAAATGTCAGCAGGCGGGAATGGATGCTATTTTAAGTAAACCCATCCTTGCCAGAGAGCTGCAAAAATTGATTTATCAATGGATGCCTTAAAAGTCAGAATTTTAAAATTAAGCTTGGCTCTATTACAAAGAGCAATGCAAAAAAAACGGAGATAAAATACTTTATCTCCGTTTAAATACGATTAGTTGATTACGTCTAATCTAGCAGCACAAAAGCCTTACATTAGAAACATGCTCAACAGCTTTGAGTAAGTTAATAATATCATCCGATGGCTTTGAGCCTAAATCTAAAATGTTATAAGCAATATCATTACGGCTTTTGTTAACCATATCAATTATATTGACGTTATTATCAGCAAAGATAGATAACAAGTCGCCTAATACCCCAGAGATATTTTTATTAGTAAAGGTGATACGACAAGCCGCATTACCCGCAGGCATTGATGTTTGTGGAAAGTTTACTGAATTCTTGATGTTACCGTTTTCTAAATAATCACGAAGTTGATCAACAGCCATTACTGCGCAGTTCTCTTCTGCCTCAGCGGTGCTTGCGCCAATGTGAGGAAGTGCAATGACTTTTGAATGGCCAATTAAGCAAGGTTCTGGAAAATCACAAATGTATTGGTTTAACTCTCCAGCATCTAAAGCTTTTGCTACGGCTTCTTGATCAACAATGGCGGCTCTAGCAAAGTTTAATATGGTTGCTGTTGGTTTCATTAATTTTAAGCGTTCAGCATTAATTAAATGTTTAGTCGCAGGAATTGCTGGGATATGTAGCGATAAAAAATCAATTTGAGATAATAAAGCTTCTAAAGATTCCATTTTAGAGACTCGGCTAGAAAGTTTCCATGCGGCATCTATAGACAGAGCAGGATCAAAACCAACAACATTCATTCCCAGAGCTAATGCGATATCGGCAACTAAAGAACCAATGGCTCCTAGTCCGATAATACCGAGAGTTTTACCTGATAATTCACTACCGGCAAAATTCTTTTTTTCTTTTTCTAGTAATTTTGCCATTTCATCAGCATCTTTCATATCGCCAAGGGTGTTGACATAATCTCTACCTTGAACAATGCCTCTAGAACTTAATAACATACCTGAAACAACTAATTCTTTAACTGCATTAGCATTAGCGCCTGGAGTATTAAAAACCACAATGCCTTTTTCCGTATAGTCTTCAACAGGAACATTGTTAGTGCCCGCGCCCGCTCTAGCGACAGCAATAACGCTTTCAGGTAGGTTTTCGTCGTGAAGTTTTTGGCTTCTTAATACCACGGCATTAGGTGATGCGCTATCTTCTGAAACGGTGTATTGGTCAGTCGGGAAGCGGCTTAAGCCTTTATCTGAAATTTTATTGTAAGTACGTATTTGGTACATTATTTCGCCTTTATCTCTAAATTAAGTGAGTAATTAAATAATTAAGTGAGTAGTCACTAATCGTTTAAAGCTATTTATTAACAATTTGATTATAAGCCCAAGTCATCCATGGCATAAGCGCTTCTAGGTCAGAGGCTTCAACAGTTGCTCCTCCCCAGATCCGAATTCCAGCAGGAGCATCTCGGTAAGCGCCAATATCAAAAGCAACACCTTCGTTATTAAGTAATTTTACAATCTCTTTAACTTGAGAGGCATCGGCTTTCAATGTTAAACAGATACTGGTGTTTGAAATGGTTTCAGTTTTTGTCGCCAAAAAGTTTATCCAATCATTCTCAGCGACAAATTTTTCTACAACCGCTAAGTTTGCTTCCGATTTTTTTATTGCGCCAGAGACACCACCAATTTCATTAATCCAGTTAAGTGCATCCAAGTAATCGGCAACACATAACATGGAAGGGGTATTAATGGTTGCACCTTTGAATATACCTTCAATCAATTTTCCTGCTTTAGTTAAACGGAAAATTTTAGGCATTGGCCAGCTTGGGGTATAACTTTCTAATCGTTGAATAGCTCTTGGGCTTAAAATTAACATGCCGTGAGCGCCTTCACCGCCAAGGGCTTTTTGCCAACTAAAAGTAACAACATCTAATTTTTCCCAAGGTAGCTCCATGGCAAAAACAGCCGAAGTGGCATCACAAATAGTTAAACCTGCACGGTTATCATCTATCCAATCACCATTAGCGACTTTAACGCCTGAAGTGGTACCGTTCCAAGTAAAAACAACATCATTATTGAAATCCACTTGATTAAAATCGGGCAATTGGCCGTAATCGGCTTCAAAAGTGCGAGTGTTTTCAATTTTTAATTGTTTAACAATGTCGGTAACCCAACCTTTACCAAAAGATTCCCAAGCTAGAACATCGACGCCTCTTTCGCCTAATAGAGACCAAAGAGCCATTTCTACAGCACCAGTATCTGAACCTGGAACAACTCCGACTTTATAGCCTTCTGGTAATCCTAGAATAGATGCGGTGTCTTGGCATACTTTTGCCAGTACTTCTTTACCAATAGCCGAACGGTGAGAACGACCTAAAGTATCAATATTTAGTTGGTTAACATTGTATCCAGGACGCTTACTACAAGGGCCTGAAGAGAAATTTGGGTTGCTTGGTTTGACCTGTGGTTTCATGTTTGTGCTCAATCACTCTATTTGGGGAGACAGTCTATAAATTTATCCTTAAACTGTCTATCTATTTATGCTTGTTTTCGGGTAAAAACAAGCTCGTTTGCTTGACTTGATTTAGTGTCTAACTGGTATCCTGCACAATTAAAACTTTTTAATCCTTCAGTTTTATCTATTTGGTTTTCAATAATATACCGGCTCATTAAACCTCTGGCTTTTTTTGCAAAAAAACTAATGATTTTATATTGGCCATTTTTATAATCTTTAAATACTGGGGTTACAACGGGATAAATGAATTTTTTAGCTTTAAGGACTTTAAAATATTCATTAGAAGCTAGATTGACTAATACTTGAGATTGGCTTTTGTCCAATTCTTTATTGATTGACTGGTGCAAACTGTCGGCCCAATATTCATATAAATTTTTGCCGAATGAATTAGCAAGCTTTGTTCCCATTTCTAATCGATAGGCTTGAATTAAATCTAGCGGCCTAAGCACGCCATATAAACCGGATAATATTCGTAAATGTTTTTGAGCAAAAGTTAAATCGTCTTGTGTTAAAGAAATAGCATCCAACCCTTGATAAACATCACCATGAAAAGCAAAAATACAGGCTCTGGCATTATTTTTGGTAAAAGGCGTTTTAAAGTCTTGAAAGCGATGGTAATTCAAAGTAGCTAATTTATCGCTTAACTTCATCAAACTAGCGATATCTTGTGGTGCTAAAGGTTTGATTTGGTCAATTAATTGCTGTGACTGTTTCAAAAAACGGGGCTGAGATGTTTTATGAGTAGGTAGTGGGTTTTCAAAATCCAAACTTTTAGCTGGAGAAATGACTGTGAGCATATTTTTAGCTTTTTATTTGGTGAATTCAATCGCTGCATAATAACAGAAAGAAGCAACTAGGTGAGAGCTTTTAGCGTTATATTCCTCGAAAATATGGCCGTAATAATACGCTTGCTGAACGGCCGTAATTAACGTAGATTATTGGATTAAATTATTCAGTAGTAAGGTGGTAAAAATGGAACAATCAACAAAAACAGAAATTGAAGCGGCCGTTTTTAGGCGTTTTTTAAAACATCTGGACGATCATAAAGAAGTGCAAAATATTGATTTAATGATATTGGCAGATTTTTGTCGTAATTGCTTGTCCAAATGGTACAGCGCAGCGGCAGAAGAGCTTGGTGAGTCCGTTGATTATGATAGTGCTAGGGAAATTGTGTATGGAATGACTTATGCTGAATGGAAAGAAAACTATCAAACTAAAGCAACTCCAGAGCAATTGGCGGCATTTGAGTCTCGCTAAAGCTCAGTAAATTCTTTTATGCACATATATTGTCTGAGCAATTGAAAAATTAACTGACGGGGTAATACAAAATACCATTCTGATTATGGTTCATAATATAAAATAGGCTATGTACACGCTTTATCCATTCTAGAAATATGCTTTAAGTTTAAGAACTTCAGGAGTGCCATATTTTACCCATGCTACTGCTTTCATGAATTGTTAATTTAGCGATAGAACTATTTTTATTATTAGGAATTAGGAATATAGGAATTAGTAACTGTATTTTTATGTTTGCTTTGAGTGTTTCATTGTGCATTTTATGCTCCTAATAGTGGTAAGTTTTTGCAGCTTTTGTATGTAAGAGCCAGTTTTAGACAATGTTTTAATTCTTCGACGGCGATCTTTTCATCCATTTTAAAAATGATTTCTCTATTACCTTTAAAGGTTAATTGGTCCTTGTATAATTCTCTGAATGTATCTACCAATTTCGTTTTGCAATTAAAAAAAATTGAGTAATGATTAGGGTGTTTATTTTTCCAGTCTATTCTAATAGTGCTTCCGTTTTTTGTTATATAACTTGGCTCTCCCCATTTTAATGTTTCTTCTATTTTTATTATCTTTAATTCGGTTGCGGCTTCAATAATTAAGCCTCGTAAGAATAATAATTTTTCTTTAGCATTATTAGGGTATGAATTTATAATCCTTGAGACTTCTTCTGATTTAACTATTTTCATATTGATTTTCCTTTTTCGAATATTGGGCTATTTTAGAAAATTTGACTACCGACATGTAATTTATAAATTTTTAATTGCGTTTTCAATATTAGCTCTTGCTATGACTTCTAGTTT
>CAYZBK010000038.1:0-19502 GCA_964476655.1 uncultured Kangiella sp.
ACATTTTATTGAATGATTCAGCTAAAAAAGATATTTCATCGTTACTGTCAATGCTAATGAGTTTATTAGTTTTATTGCTGGCAATCATTAACGCACTTTTAGCGAGTAGAGAAATAGGAGAAGTTATTTTTCTTGATAGGAGAATTGCAATAAATATGACGATACAAATAGTGACAAAAAATATTAAACTGGATGTTTTTGCTATTTTAATAGAGTTTTTTAATGCGTAGTCTGCATCAATTTCACTAATAAGCAACCATTCAACATCGCCAATTTTAATTTCATGGTGAACACCCAAAACATCATTTCCATCTGGGCCTTTATATTTTGAAACCGAAGAGTTTTCTTTTTCATGTTTTAATAGGAATTCATTTTTATTATGATTTTTTTTATTCCACAACTTAAATGCTTTGGTATTAATTTTTTGTTTAAGAACCGTATCCAAATTAGAATTAATAGGTGTTTGTAATAACCCATTTTGATCGATAAAATAATGTTTTAATGATTTTGCATGTTCGTTAGCCGTTATTGAAAAGACGGTTTCTAAATTCAGTTGCAGAGCTATCACTCCAATTAGTGTTCCGTCTTCATCTATAAAAGGGGCAGTTAAGAAACCTGATAATCTTTTTTCAGATGGCTGGTAGCGTTCTATACCAGAAAAATTGATTTTCCCTGATTGTATGGTTTGTTTTACACTTTTAGAAAATAATGTTCTTGAATATTTTCCGGTGTTTAGGTTTGTACCTAGATCATTTTCTTTAGAGATAGTAAATAAGATATTTTCTGATTGGTCAATTAAAATGACATCATAAATATATTCATAGTGACGAGTTAAATTAATAATTTGATTTGCAAACTGGTTGCTTAATTTAGTCCATTCATAACTTTTCACATAATCTTTTAGAGGTTGATTGCTTTGTTTATATTTATCAATCAGTTGTTCAATAAATTGTACATTGTTTTTTGACTGAGACTGAACTTCAATGTCTCTAAAGCGATAGTTGAACCAATGGTTTATAAAGTCTGTTTTTGTTATGGCGGAGTGATTAATTTGTTCAATTGCCGTATTGGTTAA
Source organism: uncultured Kangiella sp. (assembly GCA_964476655.1). Taxonomy (GTDB): domain Bacteria; phylum Pseudomonadota; class Gammaproteobacteria; order Enterobacterales; family Kangiellaceae. The sequence continues at coordinate 1,076 of CAYZBK010000038.1, forward strand.
ACCTTTAGAACTTTCTTGATAGGTTAACGATGACAAAATAAATAGAGGTACTATTGCTATAGTGATAAACCAAATAATCAACTGATTTTTTATTGAGCCACGTTTTTTGTTTGGTGCATCAATATGAGGATCAGAACTATCATTAGTATTTTTATAATTAAATATATTCATCTTAAAATTAATCTAAGTTGATATTAAATCGTTCATCTGAAAACTCATTAATATCAACTTTATTTTTTAAAATACCACCTTCTAATGCAATATCCATGATAATGCGTAGCCCCTCTTTATCGATATTGAGATTTTTATAATTAATTACATTTAGCTTTGAATCTAAGCTGGCTATGATTGCCTCTTTAGTATGAGCGGGAATATGTTTACGAATGATTTTAACAATTTCATTGAGTTGTTCACCGCCTTTTAGTCTAGCTTGTTCAATATCTTTTCCTGCTTTTTGTATATAAAACATGACTTCTTTTGTTGCATTAAACTTGGCTGATATGGCTTTGTTTGTTGCTAATGCAATACATTCAACGTGACCATTTTCCCAAGGAAGCACATCTTTTGAATACCAAGCGATGTGTCCAAAGCCACCAGTTTCAACTACATCAGCCCAGGGTAAAGATTGTTCAAACGCTGCTGCTTGTGAACGACGGTTTTTTATTTTTATAAATACTGGTGATTTTGGTGGGGCAATTGCTATGGCTAATACTTGTGATTGATTGTTAGGTTTAAGTGTAAGCGATATATGGTTAGATTTAAGGTACTTATAAAGAATAACAGTATGCGTGGCTAATAAATGAGGTAAAGCTATTTCAACGGAGCGTTGAGCGTTTTGGTGCGCTATTTTTATCGCGTTAGCGACTTGATGATCTGGTTTTCGGTCGATGCGCTTTTTTGCTAAATTGATTTTATTGAGTAAAAAATCGTTAATCGCCAATGCATTACCATCTCTGTGCATAAGCCCTACCCATTTAAAGTGGGCTTTTTCGTGATACATATCCAATGCTAATGGACTCATTACATATGCCATATCAGCACCGTTATTTTGAAAATAGGCTCTTAGTAAGTCCCAATTTTTCATCTGTTTAATTTGAAAATTGGCATGTTTCATTTGAGTGCCGTATTTTTCGTAAGCGACAATGGCGGCATAATGATCGGCTAAAGGAATATATAGCGCTTTAATGTTTTGCTTAGTGATTGATTTTTCTGATTGAATGTTTGAGGTAAAAATGAACAATAGAATCGTAATTACCCATTTTACTAAATTAGGGTAAAGTGCTTTGTTAAGAGCTTGCATTTGATACGGGTACACACCACACCTTTTTTAAGCGACAGATTATTTTTAATAATAATTATTAAAGAAATATTTTACTAAGTGTAGTAGAGAAAGCTCAAAAGTGGGGGATATTTGAGTTAGGCGACACCTAGTTGCAAATGCTTAGCTTTGTTTAACGTAGAGAGATTAAAATGTTGAGATTGTCGGCGTTGCTGAGGATAATACACGCCATTTTTAATTTGTGAGTTTTTAGCTATTTTTTTATTAATGTGCGGAGGGATTTTTATAGTTGAACCTGAGCTTTTTAAATGGCGTTCAAAAGCCATTTTTATTTCGTTTTTAAATAATGATAACTGCATCGATTTAGATGAAATATGAGGGTTTTCAATATTAGCGATAGGAAACAGATATTCATTTTGTGTACCCATTGACGATTGGCTCGGCTGATGCCTAAATTGTTGGTTTTTTACCTGTACTAACCTTCTAACTCGCATTAATTGAATTCTTATATCGAGAATAAGCCGATAAGGAATGTTAAAGCTAAAGGAGGCATTTTTATTTGAATGATTAACGGTCATTTTGTTCTTTTTTAGATCAACATCACTCAATTTTAAATTAACAACTTCAGACAATTTTAACCTTCCAGCAAGAACCAGTTCAGCCATAATTAGACTAGAACCTTGCATATGACTAAGAACAGAGCGGCATTTTGAATGCCCATAACGTTCTAAAAAACCTCTTTTTGATTTTATTTTAATATAGTGTAATTGAGATAATTTAATTTTTAAAAAGCTTTGATATAAAAAAGCGAGGGCGTTTGCCGCCTTTTTTTGAGTATTGTGCGCATAATATTTTTCAGTTGCTAGGCTGGAAAGGTAGGTTTCAACATCGCGCTGATTGAGGTTAATTGGGTGCTGATTATTGTGAAAACGTAAAAAGCGTAATGCCCATGTGATTATTTGATTGCATGCTTCTTCGCTCATCTGACGTTTTTTGGAGTGCTTTTTTAAGGCGATAATTAATTTCTTTTGTTGCATTTCTAAAGAATTTTCTTGTATTAATGTTGTAAGTGGTAACATGTTCATCTCTCCTTTACACTATCTGCACAAATACTACTCAAGCAAGTAGCTTGAGTCAAGTGCTTTTATACTCATTTTGAGTGATGATGGACGAATAATGCTCATTAAATTAATGAAACGGGTATTAATTTGTAAGAGATTGTCCATTATGGCTATCAGTTATTTCTTGTTAGTTGTATGGCGCATTGCTATTAGCTGACTAATCTTTTCTGCTTTTATGGAATATGATCTGTTTAACTTGTTGATTTTATTAAAGTTGGATTTAATCTCATTTTTAAGGTAAAAAAAACTGCTTTATGCGAGCTTGAGGCAAACTCATAACAACGTATTCTAGTTAACAAGCGATAAGGACTTTGCTTGATTTAAAGGACTAGCGAGATAGGATTCTCGTATCAAGGATTCGATAAATAGGGATATTGCAAGGAGCAAACTTTTTCAAAGGATGAAGAACGAGATATGGGCGATTTATCGCCCTTTCTTTTGCCTGTAAATAAAAGACTCGATTTTTCTTAAGGTAGTCACTATTTTTCAATGTTATTCTTAGTGTTATTTTGTACACTAGTAACATGACTCACTCACCCTCCGTTGTTGTATTTTGGCTAAAATAATGGTTTTTCAACATGTTCCTTACGAGCCTTTAGGCACGTTAGATCCGCTTGTTCGCTCACAAAGGCATCGTATTCGTTACATAAATTTTGGTCGTAACCCTGATGCAAAACCTGATATTGATGGTTATGATGCTTTAATCATATTAGGTGGACCAATGAACATAGGGCAAGAGAATGATTATCCTCATTTAATCACTGAAAAAGATGTTATAAAACAAGCGATGAAACTGGATATTCCTATTTTAGGTATTTGCTTAGGGGCACAGTTAATTGCCTCATCATTGGGTGCTAAAGTAACTAAAGCCGCTAAAAAAGAAATTGGTTGGTATAACATGGCGGCGACCAATGAAGGCAAAAAAGATCCATTAATGAGTGTATTTAATCCCCAAGAAAAAATATTTCAATGGCATGAGTACACTTTTTCACTACCAAAAGATTCAAAATTAATTGTTAAAGGTGAGCAGTTAGCCAACCAAGCGTTTAGAGTGAATAAAAATGTTTATGCTTTTCAATTTCATTTAGAAGCCAGTTTAGCGCTAGTGAAAAGGTGGTTAGAGTTGCCTCAACATCTACAAGAACTGGGTTTAGATAAAGCAAAAGAAAGAGTGGAAACTATTTGGGAGCAAACATTAGAAAATATGCCTCGATCATTGATTTTAAGCGAACAAGTCTTTAGTCAGTTTTTAAAGTTGTTACCTAAAGTAAAAGAAACTCATACCTTTTCGCATAAGCATTAAATTCATTTTCATTATATTATTTTGTAACGCTGGCCTCATTTTTTTATCTAATTTAAAAGCTAGCTCATCTCGTTGTTTCATTATTTTGTTTATAGAATTTTAATTGTTTATGAAAAATACCAATACTGTTATTTCCGATCTAAAATTTTCATCAATGATGCCAAATACCTTATTGGGAACCCTTCTAAAAATATTTAGTCCAGCGCTCGATCGTTTACTTGGTCTTCATAAATTACGAAAAATATATACCTCGTGTGAGCTATCAGGTTTAGACAAACAAGATTTTTCAAAAAAATTATTGGCCGGATTAGGAGTTCGTATCTCTGGTGAAAATAATGTTCTTTCTAAAATACCAAAAAGTGGGAAGTGTATCATCGTTTGTAATCATCCTTACGGTATGATTGAAGGTGTAATCCTTGCCAACTTACTGACGGATTTCCGTCAAGATACTAAAATTTTGGCTAATGTCGGTTTGAAAATATTTAAAGAGATTAGTGGTTATTTTATTTTTGCTAATCCATTAAAGCCTAAAGCTTCCATCAACACTTTTGCGATAAAGCAATGTTTTGAGCATGTAAATAGTGGCAAGCTTTTGGTGATATTTCCTGCGGGTAGGGTTTCATTTTTTCAATCCGCTAAAAAATATATCGCTGATGCGGAATGGAACCGCCTCGCGGTTAAAATTTCACTTAAAACAGATGCAGCAATATTGCCGGTTTTTATTTCAGGTCATAATAGCCCTATTTTTTATCGTATGGGCGCTTTGTATTATCGTTTTCGATTGTTGATGTTAGTGCATGAAATGTTCAAGTTAAAAAATCATAAAATAAAATTAACAGCAAATAAATTAGTTGAATTAAAACAAATCAAAGGATTTAAAGGGATTAAAATGATGAATGATTTTACACGACTACAATGTTATTTAAATGATGAAAATTATTATCAGCCTTGGACAACTGATAAAGAAACAGTATTATTTCAAAATGTTATTCCTGCTGTCGATAAAGGATTAATGAAAAAGGAGTTATCTCAACTACCTAAAGAACAACACTTATTAGATTTTAGGTCTTTTTCTGTTTATTACGGTTATCAGCAACAAATACCGGCATGTGTGCAAGAAATTACTCGCTTAAGAGAAATTACTTTTCGTAGTCTTGATGAAGGCAGTGGAAAGCCTTGCGATTCGGATAAATTTGACGCAACTTATTTACATTTATTTGTTTTTGATAACAATAATGGCGAGATTATTGGTGCTTACCGAATTGGTCAAACCGATCTTTTGTGTGCGAAAGATGATGCGTCGCAGCTTTACTTGTCCCAATTATTTAATTTTAAAGCAGATTTTATTAATCAAAAACAACCCTGCTTAGAGATGGGGCGTTCTTTTATTGTAGAAGCACATCAAAATAGTTTTCACGGATTGTTGTTGTTGTGGAAAGGTATTGGAGCCTTTGTTTGTAAAAATCCTCGTTATCGAACTTTGTACGGTACAGTTTCATTAAGTAAATTATACGATCCTCGGTCAGTGGCTTTAGTTAATGAAGCCATTGTGACAGAGCCTACGGGTGTTGAAGCAAAATCCGCATTTAAAGGGAAATTGCATCCAGAAGTAAAAGATTTTATTAATTCTTATGGATTAAACCTTAATCAATTATCTGAACTTGTCATGGGAATTGAAAAAGATGGAAAAGATATTCCTGTTTTATTAAAGCAATATTATAAATTGGATGCAAAATTTCATGGTATGGCGATTGATGAGAATTTTAATCAAACACCTGGTTTATTATTAAGTGTCAATTTACCAAAAGCGCCAGAAAAATTATTAAAACTTTATCTTGGTTCGTCAAAAGATGAATATTTAAATTATCATCAAACCGCCTGTGAGCAAAAGAAAACTGCAATGACTGTTTAATGGGTTATTAATTTTTTCACAATTAATGGTGATTGTTTTTAGATTTGGTCACGGTACAATTTTTATTGTGGTGTTGATCAAAATAATGATAACTCACTTGCTGATTAACTGTAATATGACTAATGCTGACAGTTTTAGCATCATTACGTTGCATATTGACTGAATATTTTCCTGTTTTTTCAGTTGAATAATGAAATCTTCTTAGATGTTCTGAGGTAATAATCTTGCTATCCACTAACTGATTGAATTTGAGTTGACGTATTTTTTTAACATTAAAATAATCAACGCTAGATGAGGTGATCGGTAAGTCATGGTTATGCTTTTTAAGGTTTTTACCATCCCATTTTACACAACCGATATTATTGTTTTGGATTGATAAATCTGCTGGAAAAATACAAAGCTGAAAAGGTCGGTAAAATTTTAGCTCCATTGTTTCTAGTTGTTTTATAAGGCAACCTTTATGTTGTAATAATAACAAAATAAGTTTGCCCCTACTGAGGCTATTTTTAGTTTCACTCGTTGAAACTTGATAATTATTTAATAGCGCTAATGACAAACCTTGTTGGTTAACCGCAAGCCAAGTACCTCCGCCTTGAGGATCTACAGGATAAATGGCTTTAATCAAATGATTAAATTGAGGTGGTATAGCAATACTTCTCGATAATTGTTCATCGCGATTAAAATATAATTCATAACCGTTATCATGAAGTAAATAGGTTAAGGTGCACACTTTAATTTTGAGCGGCAAGTTGCGCTGTATTTTTATTAAAAGAGTTTTGTTGCCTTAAAAAAGTTGCTGTTGCGGGCGCTAAGCCAAAAGTAGGATCGAGTAAAATATTTTGAGCACAAGATATTTGGCCAATCATGGCGTAATGATGAACCGCATGGCTGGCAGCAAAAACTAACTCTCTGGCCAATGTTGTTTGCACGGTTTGCACTTTTTTATTGATGATAGACACCTCTGTGGAGAGCAATAATGTTTTATTGATATTTTGCTCAGAGAGTTGTTGAAGCCATTGTGATATTTCTGTTAATTTTTTCATCGCGAGTTCTGGATGATCTTCTATGGGATCTCCACGTAATCTTAAGTCGTAATTAATGATCCCTGCAGGAAAGCCTGAGATGATTGCGAGGTAATGATCAATAATATGCCTCATATGTGAGCCAGAGCAACTCATAAAATTAGGGGAAATAATGGCCGTATAAACTGGTTTAGAAACTAATTTTAGGTAGTTTTGACCTTGTTCAAGTATTTCTAATTGGCTGTTGAGCATTTATTTTCTACTTATCTATAAAATAGGGTAACTTACCCTTTTGACAAGCTTGCAGTGTTAAATGTTACAAATTTTTATATTAAAACTGCGTGAGATATTAGAGCGCATGATTTTAATCAGCAATAGGGTCAACTTCCATACGCCACCTTACTCTACTCGCGGATTTTAATTTTTCTACGTCGGTTAAACTTTGATTAAGCAATTGATGCAAAGTCACTCGATTGATTGATTCTATATAAAGTTGATAACGGAATTTTCCTGCCTTTTTTGTGTACACTGCTGGAACCGGGCCTAACAATTCTACACTTGGTAGGTTCACCGATTTTAAGATTTGTTTTACATCCTGCAAAAAAGTTTTGGCATGTCCTTGATATGTTGCTTCGGCTTGAAAAACAGCTTGGTAAGTATGGGGCGGCAGGTGAGCTTCAATTCTTTCTTTAATGGTGCTAGCGGCAAATGTTTCGTAACCATGATGAATTAATTGTTGTAGCATTGGATGATCGGCGTGATGAGTTTGAATAAATACCTCGCCCGATTTTTCTGCGCGTCCTGCTCTGCCTGATACTTGAGTAATTAATTGTGCGGCGTATTCTGGTGCGCGAAAATCACTGCTATAAAGCGCACCATCCATATCCACTAAACCGACTAAACTGACATTTGGAAAATGATGCCCTTTTGCCAACATTTGAGTGCCAATTAAAATATTGTATTTTCCCGATTTTATATCACTAACAAAATCATTCATTGCTGATTTTTTACGAGTAGTATCTCGATCAATTCGACAAACATTGGCATCAGGGAATAATTGTCGAATCGTTTCTTCTAATCGTTCCGTGCCTAGTCCGACAGGGATCATTTCATCACAGGAGCATTGTGGACATTGCTTAGGAATTCTTCGATTAGAGCCACAATGGTGGCATTGTAAATGTTGGTGGTGGTGGTGATAAGTAAAGTGACTATCGCAACGATCACAAGCACTACTCCAACCACATTGATGGCAAAGCAAAACAGGTGAATAACCTCGTCGGTTTAAAAATAATAAAATTTGTCCCTGTTTTTTTAAATGATGAGCAATTGATTCAATCAATGCAAAAGACAAACCTTGCTTAATGGGTTGTTTTTTTAAATCAATAATTCGATAATTTAAAGTCTGCGTTGTCATCGCTTTTTGAGGTAATGATAACTGGGTGATTTTTTTCTTTTCTACATTCATCAATGTTTCAATAGAAGGTGATGCACTTCCCAGTAATACAGGAATATTTTCGATACTGCCTCTCACCATTGCAATATCTCTAGCAGAATAACGCAAACCTTGTTGTTGCTTAAATGAGTGATCGTGTTCTTCATCAATAATGATAATACCCGGATTTTTAAGTGGCACAAAAAGAGCAGAGCGTGTACCAATTATGATTTTTGCATGACCAGAGCGCGCTTTTAACCATGACTGTAAACGTTGTTGTTCAGTGATACCAGAGTGCAAGGTTTCAACCTGTGTATTAAATCTTTGTTGAAAACGACTAACAGTTTGAGGGGTTAAACCAATCTCTGGAACTAAAATTAACGCTTGTTTTCCTTGTTGAATAACTTGCTCAATTATTCGTAAATACACTTCGGTTTTACCACTTGCTGTTACACCAAATAATAACCAACAATGAAATTCGCTCAATTTTTTACAAACAGAATTTATGGCTTGAGATTGAGCCTGATTTAATTGTAAATGTTCAGGAGTATTAACTTTTAATGGAAGGCTTTTCTCTTCAGTTTGATAATTTCTACTAACCCATTGCTTACCCGCTAAAGATTTTAAGGTTGCAAGGTTGAGCCCATAATTTGAGAGATTATCATGGGCAATGCCTTGGAGATTTTGTTGCAAACACTGCATGGCCTGTTTTTGTTTAATGGCATTATTTGCAATTTTGTTTTCCGCTAAACTGGTTGAACCAAGCGGAGTGATTTGCCAACAACTAACTCGTTTTGCTTTACAGGGCTCACCCTTCATTAATGATGTGGGTAACAGGGTTTGCCAAACTTCACCAGCTGGTGCGTGATAATAATTGACCATCCAATCGGCTAATTTAACCATTGATTGATTAATCAATGGAGCGTCATCTAAAAGTTGAATAATTGATTTTATTTTTTTAGCAGGATATTCGGAGTGAGTGCTAACTTTTGCAATAATACCAATACGATTTTTACCTGAAAATGGCACCTCTACACGCATACCCGGTAAAAGCTCAAAAGGCTGTGGCAATGGAATTTTGTATTCAAAAAAACGACGAAGCGGCACATTAATCGCCACATGCAGATAAACACAATCCTGAGTTGGAATTGTTATTGCGGTCGTTTGATCTGTTATCTGGCGATGACTCAAGTAATCTTTTTAGGTTAATGGTTTATTGTCAGCATTTTGACTTAAGCAGTATAGGATAACAAGCAGAATGGACTGTTATTGGCTTAAAGCAAGATAATTAAAACAAAAAATAGACTTGATAAAGCGCTGATATAGATGGTTCTATTTTTATAGTTTGCAGAAAGTAATGCGAGAGAAATACCACTTAACAAAATAAAAAATAAAGCGATTGCCAATAAAATTTGTAATATCCGAAATAGTTTTGGTCCATGACCTTTATGAAGCTCAACAAGTGAAGCAATAAAATTAGGACTGTGTTTGGTAACAGTTAATAATTCATTGTCTAACTTAAATACATAATATTCTTTAGAGGTTGGACGAGTTTTAGCGTAATTCCAGTCGTTAACGGCATATTCAAAATCATAGTTGATCTTTTGTTTTTTCAAAAAATGTTGAATTTGTTGTAACCTATCTTTGCTTGCAAAATCAAACTCTTGATTGCTGTCTTGGTAGATGATTTGTTGTTTAATTTCGCCTTTAATGCCCACTAAATAAAGCCCGCCAGAAATGCCAATAATGAGTAAAAGCGGTGCAAAAAAGGTGGCTAAAATTAAATGAATGTTAATAATTTGTTTGCGGTTCATATTCTTACCCATTGTGAATGGTTATATAATAAAGCCAATTTTGTTTTACAGGGATTGCTTTAATTTAATGTGTCAGCTTCAAGTTTTCGTTGCTGTCGCTCTTGCTCTTCTTCAAAAGCGGCTTTAATACCTTCTAACACTTCATCCACATTGGCTTCTTCAGTGTTTTCTTTAAACAGCCCTGTGAGTTCAACTTCTGGATTGAGCTCGCCATTTTCATAGAGTTCCCAAATTTCATTCGCATATTGGCTTTTCAGTAATTCTGGTGCGTATTGACCGTAATAAGCTCTCATATTGTTCACATCGCGATCTAACATGTCTTTAGCATTGTTATTACCTGCCGCATCAACCGCTTGAGGCAAGTCAATAATAACGGGGCCATTCTCATCTAATAACACATTAAACTCTGAGAGATCGCCATGAACTAAACCCTCATGAAGCATTAGAACAACATACTTCATCATGGTGGCATGATCTTCAAGCGCCTGTTCTTTGGTTAACAGTACATCGTTTAATCGAGGTGCAACACGTCCATCAGCGTCGGTCACAAGCTCCATTAATAATACGCCATCAAAGCAGCCAAAAGGCTCAGGCACTCTTACTCCAGCTCGTGCGAGCCGATAGAGCGCATCAACTTCGGCATTTTGCCAAGCATCTTCTTGTTGTTTACGGCCAAAGTTCGATTTTTTTTCAATCGCTCTAGCTCTTCGGCTATTTCGGCCGCGTCGGCCTTCTTGGTAAAGAACGGCTTTTTTAAAGCTGCGCTTGTTCGCTTCTTTGTAAATTTTGGCACAGCGGACTTCTTCACCACAAAGCACCACGTAAACCGTGGCTTCTTTGCCACTCATGAGTTGGCTAATTACTTCATCGACAATACCGTCATCGACCAGAGGTTGGATTCGTTTTGGAAATTTCATTGCGTCGTTATACATGATTTTTGGTTAAATGAAAATATTTTAATAACGTAGAGATAAATATTTTGCATTGTTTGTTTTTGTTTTGAAATTATAATTGAACTTAATGTTGCTCAGCATAAGATATTTGTTTTATTTAAAATAAGTTTTTTGGTCAACCAGCATGCTTTAGGCTAAACTCTAACTATCTGATTACAAATAACAAAACAAGCGATTACTTATGTCATCACCAAACTCTGACAAACGTCCTTTATATCTTCGTTATGCGGGCCCTGTTTTATTAGAAACGCCCTTGTTGAATAAAGGCAGTGCGTTTACTCAAACGGAAAAACAAGAATTCAATTTAGAGGGATTATTGCCGCATAATATTGAAACCATTGAGGAGCAAACTCGTCGAGCCTATCGTCAATATGCTCAGTTTGAAGAGGATTTGGATAAACATATTTATCTTCGAAATATTCAAGATACCAATGAAACTCTTTATTACAGCTTAATTACCAGTCATTTAGAAGAAATGATGCCAATCATCTACACCCCAACGGTTGGTTTGGCTTGTCAGATGTTTTCAAAAATATACCGCCGTAAAAGAGGTTTATTTATTCCTTACCCTGATCGTGAACGTATGGAATATATGTTGCAAAATGCAACTAAACAAAATGTAAAAGTGATTGTGGTAACTGATAGTGAACGAATTTTGGGTTTAGGTGATCAAGGAATTGGAGGCATGGGAATTCCTATTGGAAAATTGGCATTATATTCGGCCTGTGGGGGCATTAGCCCGGCTTATACTTTGCCGGTGACTCTTGATGTTGGAACCAATAATCAAGAATTATTAGATGATCCAATGTATATGGGATGGCGACATAAGCGAATCACAGGCGATGAATATTTTGAATTTGTTGATCGATTTATTACAGAGGTAAAACAGCGATGGCCGCATGCTCTAGTTCAATTTGAAGATTTTGCTCAAGGAAACGCGACACCGTTGCTAGAAAAATATCAGAATAAAATTTGTTGTTTTAATGATGATATTCAAGGCACCGCTTGTGTCACCGTTGGGACCTTATTAGCGGCATGCCATTCTCAAAAATCAGCTTTAAAAGATCAGCGTGTGGTTTTTGTTGGTGCAGGTTCTGCTGGCTGTGGTATTGCTTCACAAATTGTTGCCCACATGAAAAAAGAAGGCTTAACAGAACAACAAGCTCTCAGCCAAATATTTTTAACCAGTAGCCAAGGTTTGTTAACTCAAGATATGGATAGGTTAAGAGACTTTCAAACAAGATTTGCGAAAGATAAGGAAGATGTCGCATCTTGGGCTAGTGATGATAGCGGTAAAATTAGTTTGCTTGATGTTGTTAGAGAAGCTAAACCAACGATTATTGTTGGTGTATCGGGTCAGCCAGGATTAATGAGTGAAGAAATTATTAAAATAATGGTTGAGAACTGTTCAAAACCGATTATTTTACCGTTATCTAACCCGACCTCAAGAGTTGAAGCTCAACCCGCGGATGTCATTAAATGGACAGAAGGTAAGGCGATAGTGGCGACAGGTAGCCCTTTTGATGCAGTGAGCTATCAAGGAAAGTATTATAAAATAGCGCAGTGTAATAATAGTTATATTTTTCCAGGCATTGGTTTAGGCGTGATTGCGGCTAAATCACATCGAGTCACTGAAAAAATGTTTATGGTAGCCAGTGAAGCTTTAGCCAGTTGTTCACCGTTAGTTTTAGGTGAAAGTGATGACTTGTTACCTAGTTTGAATGAGATAAGAAAAGTCAGCCGAGTGATTGCCATTGCTGTTGCAAAACAAGCGATGTCTGAGGAGGTTGCCGCTCAGATTTCGGATGAAAAATTAAACCGTCGAATAAAAAATAATTTTTGGTTGCCTGAATATCGGCAGTATCGCCGAACTTCTTTTTAAGCAGGTTAAAAAGGCTAGCAATAAAGCCAGCAATAAAAGAGCTTGTCATTAAAAATTACAGGCAATAAAAAAGGTGCTGAAAAGCACCTTTTTTCTTTGACGTAGCGGCTTACTTTTTAAGTGAGCGAGCTGCAAAACGTTGACGGAATTTATCAACACGTCCACCTGTTTCAGCTGTTTTTTGCTTACCAGTATAAAAAGGATGACATTCAGAACATATATCTAAATGAATGTCTTTGCAAAGCGTAGAACCGACTTCAACTTTATTACCACAGCTACAAGTTGCAGTAATTGCTTCATAATTTGGGTGTATATCTGTTTTCATGGTGTTTTCTCTATATCACTGTGTATCGCCAAATGAGCCAATGATTTGGTCAAATACCATACACATTTAATGGAGGGCGGATTTTACAGCGGCTAATGCTTGATTGCAAGAATAATGCTGTTTTGTCCTGTGTCTAAGTGAGAATATCGAAATCACTATCTTGTAATAATTGTAAATTTGAGCCAATAATTTCTTTGGGATCAATTGCTTTTAATAAATCTAAGCCCGTTTGTCTTGCTTGTCGATCTAAAGGCACATAAGGTAATCGAAAAACAGGTTTAACTGCGCCAGTCATTGCCAGTGCGGTGTTAATTGCAATGGGGTTTGGTTCACAAAACAACCAATTAATAAAATCTTGAAGAGACAGATTAAGAGCACCTTGGCTTTTATCGTTCATTAATTTTCGCATTAACCCTGGAATAATATTTGAGGTCACTGAAATAACACCATGAGAATTATGTGAATGGCGACCATCAAAGCTTTCATCATCATTACCAGACCAACAAGCTATGCCTTGATTTTCATATTCTGAAATACGCTGGTTACCCGCGCATTCTTTAACACCAACAAAATTTTCATGTTTGGCAAGTTGCAACATAATCTCTGGTTGAATATCTTGTCCAGTACGCCCCGGCACGTTGTAAACAAAAGCGGGACCAATATTTAATGTTGCTTCAAGATGTGCAAGAACACCTTTGGGGCTGGTTTTTCCATAATAAGGGTTAATTTGCAAAGCCGCATGCATGCCTGACTCAAAACCACTTTTGCTGGCTTTAATTGCTTCACGAGTATTGTTGCTGCCAGTATTACCAATAATTAATAGTTGATCACCATATTGCTTGGCAGAGTGAGCAATTAGCATTAAGTGCTCTTCCCAGTTTAATAGATGACCTTCACCGGTGGTTCCGCCAATAATAAGACCATCGACACCAAATAGGATTTGTTGTTCGACTAATTGATCGAAAGTATTTAAGTCGATTTTACCCTGATCATTAAACGGGGTTTTGATCGCAGTAATTAGACTTTGTTGACGAATTTGAGAAATATTCATAATTAATAATTTTTTATTGCGTTAATCGGTAGGGCTTAATAATTTTGCTATTTTACACCTTGTTAACCGATTAATGAAATGATTAGATATGTGAAACATCTATTATATTGCGCCTTGGCACTATCAGGCTAATAACAAAGAGTTATTGATTGTATCCGTTGAACAGCTTCGGTAAACTCCGCGTCCTTTAAGTTTGGATAAATTATTTAATCAGGCTATTTTTGAATAAACGACTATAAATAAGAGTAGTTTATTAAAGAGAAAGACTGAGAGGTCATCTATGTTACTGCATTCCACAAAACAAGATTGGTTGGGCAATATTCGCGGAGACGTGCTTGCTGGGCTGGTTGTCGCGTTAGCATTAATTCCTGAAGCGATTGCTTTTTCTATTATTGCCGGAGTTGATCCTAAAGTAGGTTTGTATGCCTCTTTTTGTATTGCTGCTATAACGGCCTTTGTTGGTGGCAGACCAGGGATGATTTCGGCGGCAACAGGTGCTATGGCATTGTTAATGGTGTTATTAGTTAAAGATCATGGTTTACAGTATTTATTAGCGGCAACGTTACTAACGGGTGCAATTCAAATTGTGATGGGTTATTTAAAACTTGGTAGCTTAATGAGTTTTGTTTCACGCTCTGTGGTAACTGGTTTTGTTAATGCGTTAGCGATTTTAATTTTTATGGCGCAATTACCAGAATTAACCAATGTTACTTGGCATGTTTATGCCATGACTGCAGGTGGTTTAGCGATTATATATTTATTTCCTTATGTACCCGTTATTGGCAAGTTACTGCCATCACCGCTGGTGTGCATTTTGTCATTAACCGCATTAGCGATGATTATGGGCATTGATATTCGAACCGTGGGCGATATGGGCGAGCTACCAGATACCTTACCGATTTTCTTATGGCCTGACGTACCACTTAATTTTGAAACATTAGAAATTATTTTTCCCTATTCTATTGCTTTAGCCGTAGTAGGATTACTGGAATCATTAATGACAGCAACCATTGTTGATGATTTAACCGACACATCAAGCGATAAAAATCGAGAATGTAAAGCTCAAGGAATTGCTAATATTGGCGCAGGATTATTAGGCGGCATGGCTGGTTGCGCTATGATTGGGCAGTCAGTTATTAATGTAAAATCAGGCGGTAGAGGACGGTTATCAACCTTGGTGGCGGGAGTTGTGTTGTTGATTATGGTGGTATTTTTAAATCAATGGGTTGCTCAAATTCCTATGGCGGCACTGGTGGCGGTGATGATCATGGTATCAATTGGTACTTTTGATTGGGGATCTATTCGAAATCTCAATAAACATCCTCTTTCGGCTAACGTGATTATGATCTCAACGGTGGTTGTGGTAGTTTTTACTCATAACTTAGCTTATGGGGTGTTTGTGGGTGTCTTGTTAGGTTCATTATTTTTTGCCAATAAGATTAGTCATTTTATGTATGCAGAAAATAATTTAAATGAACAAACAAGCACTCGAACTTATGTTTTTCATGGGCAAATATTTTTTAATTCATCGGCTAAATTTTTAGCTAACTTTAACTTTAAAGAAGCGGTTTCAAATATAGTGATTGATTTAAGTCGAGCGCATTTTTGGGATATTACTGCGGTACACTCATTAGATATGGCAGTGATTAAGTTTAGACGCGAAGGTGCTGAAGTGAAAGTGATTGGTTTAAATGAGGCAAGTGAAACCATTGTCGACAGATTTGGTGTACATGATAAACCTGAAGAGATAAACAAAGTATTAGGAGGCCACTAATGAATAATAATTTATCAAATAAACTTTTTAATGGTCGAGTCATTTTAGCTTGTCTTGATGGTTCAGCCGTGGGCGAATCCGTGTGTGACTATGCGGCATGGATCGCCAAAAAAGTGGGACGACCACTAAAGCTGATCCACAGTATTGAACATCATCATAATGCCGCTGTTGCGGATTATTCAGGTGCCATAGGTTTAGGTAGTCAGCAAGATTTATTAAATGAGTTAACGAATGTAGAGCAAAACCGATCAAGTTTATTGATTAAAAAAGGTCAGTTAATGTTGAACGCCGCTAAACAACGCGTTGAAAATTTTGGTATAACAGAAATCGAAATCTATCAACACCATGGCACGTTAATGGAGTCTTTGATTGAATTAGAAGATGATATTCGAGTGACCGTCATTGGCATTAGAGGTAAACAACACGAAGAGCAATCTAAAGGTATTGGGCATCAATTAGAGTCGGTTATTCGCTCTATGCACAAACCGGTTTTAGTTGTTAATAAAGAATTTAGTGAGCCTAAAAAAACGATGCTAGCTTACGATGGAAGTACCAGCTGTAAAAAAGCGCTGGCGATGATTGCTTCAAGTAAATTGTTTAAAGATATTCCTTGTCATATTGTGCATGTTGGCAATCAAGGTGAAGCTTTGCTAGCAGAAGCTAAAAGTGTTTTAGAAGATGTTGGCATTGAAGTCACTTGTGTTCAACTTGATGGAGCCGCGGATGAGGTTTTGGTTCGATATCAAATAGATAATGATATTGAGCTAACATTAATGGGCGCGTTTAGTCATAACCGCTTTAGAGATCTTCTACTCGGAAGTTTTACTGCTAAGATGCTAGCAGCAACTAATAAACCCTTATTGCTACTCAGGTAACAAGTTATTCCTGAGCTTAAAGGACTGCCATTGGAGAAAAATAGCACTAACCATTTTTTTAGTGGGCAATATTTTTTCTGGATAATGTTTTTGCATGTTCAAATAAGTTCTATATGATACACTGTTTTTTATAAGTCTGGTTTCTTTATAAGTATGAGTTTGTGTCATTTGGTTTTTCATGGGTATTTCTAAAACATTTATTGCTTTAGCTTCTTTTTGTTTATATATATTTATTTTTGCGGGCAGTCAAAATGAATATCAAACAACCTCATCATATGAAATAAGCAAGCCAGCTCCAAAGCCAAAATCTCAGCAAGCGACGAATAAATATTTTTCTCAATTTGAAAAAGCTTACAAAAAAGTTATTTCTCAAAAAGATAATTCAAAAAAACTGTCTGCAATAGTTGATGCGTTAAGTATTGCAAAAAAATATAACATTCAAGACAAAAAAATATTACAGTACCTGCATATATTATCCGCAAATATTCATCGTTCACGTTGGCACGTTGTTTATGCGATAAACAGTTACAAAAAAGCTCAAAGTCTCATCTATGATAAATTTGTTGAGCAACAGATGCTAAATCTACAACAATATTTATCAAAGGCTGATTCCGAACGTTTTTTGTATGATGATTATATTGCAACAAAATATTCTGGCCCTGCAAAAACATTTAAAGGAAAAATATTAGTCGCATATGTTTTTGTTGACGATGGAATAAAAACACGTTGGAGCAAAAAGAATAAACTAAGAACTCAGCAAGTTTTGGCTTTAGTTCAGCAGTGGCAAAAAGAGAAAGCAAAACAATATCAAATTAAAGAGATTGATTTTATTAATAAAACCTTTGTTGTTAGTAGAAATCCTTATCTTAAAAAACCAAAGTCGGTTTCATTTGGTAGTTCTAGTCAGGATGTTAATCGCTACGTTAATTATATCGCACAGAGTCTATCTGAAAAGAGTATCGGCAGTTTTATTAAGAAACAAGTGGAAAAGTCTGGAGCAGATCAAGGGGTTGTTATTTTACATACCAATTTAGATAAACGCTCATTTGCTCATCGATGCTCTTATACACACAGTAAAAAAATATTCCGTAATAACCGTTATGAAACAAAGATGATTTCAACCTGTCAGGATGAATATGTCATGTTAATGGAAAATGTTAAACGTAATCAATGGCAAAAAATGCACTACGCTCAGGCTCATGAAATGATGCATGTGTTTGGTGCAGCAGATCTTTATAATATTAAAAAAGCTAACAATTACGCCGTAACGGATATCATGAATTATCAAAGTAAAAACTTAATAAATAGTCAGGTAGAGCCCATTACCGCTTATGCAATAGGTTGGTTAAAAAAACCACCTGATGCACCGTTTAAGGTATTAGAAAAATAACTAGAAATTAAATAAATAATAATTAAGAGGGTAAAAAAATGGAAATTAATTCATTGCAACAAACGTTAACATTTTTAGGTATTAATTTGGCATATGCTTTAATCACATTATTTGTCAGTGTTTTAGCATTAGTGATTATTGATAAATATGTTTTTACAAAAATTGATTTTATTGAAGAAATTAAAAAAGGCAATATCGCTGCAAGCATATTTCAAAGTACAATTTTAATTTTTATTGGGTTAGTTATTGCAATATCAATGAGTTGATATTGCAATACGTTTTACAGCGTTGAAG
>CAYZBK010000038.1:19602-24363 GCA_964476655.1 uncultured Kangiella sp.
TATATGTTTCAAAATTATTAGGTCCTCTTTTTTTAGCTTTAAGCAATGCATCATTCGACTTTTTTAGTAAAATCTTGAGCGTAGTCGCTTGGTTGGGATAAGTGCTTGCGCCAATACAACAGCCTATCTCAACATTAAAACCATTCTTGGTAACAAATGCGAGACTAATCTCGTTAATGATTTCTTGAAGTAAACTTTCAACATGATTAACGCTGTATTCGTCGGAAAGTAAAACAACAAAATTTCGGTCAGATAATTTTCCCATAAAATTATTTTGAGACAATATTCTTAATACTCTAATTGATGCTCTTTGAATAATTCTATCGGTAATGTGATAACCAAATCTTTGACTGACATTATCTAATTTCTCTAGATGAATTATCAGTAAAATACATTTTCTATGTTCACGCAATGCAATAAACAAATGTCGATTGACTTTCTCAAAAAAGTACCTGCGGTTGGGAAGTTTAGTCAATGGATCATACTGCCTAAGGTTTAATGCTTTATCTTTGTATTGTTGAGCGGTATTTTTTAGAGAGAATATATATCGAATTAAGAGAATGAAGAGCGTTATTGCGCTTAATATAAATATCAATGCTAGCCAATATTTGTTAAAAAGCATTTGTAATGATAATTCATTTTTTTGTTTATAAAAACTCAGATTTAACTGTTTAAATGCGAGTCTAATTTCATGGTAATTCTTTGGAATTGTCCATCCCATAATATTAGCCTGGGATGCCGCTTTTGAATCTTTTGACATGATGATTAATGCAGAAGAAATATTATCTGATAAAGTATCTGGAACATGTTCTAGACTGACAATCGGCCATTCAGGGTAAAGTTGAGAGCTAATAAAAAAAGGAAAGTTTAAATCGTTATTTTTCGGTTTTATTTTTGTTGTTGAGTTTTTTAATATTTTGAAAGTACTTAAAATTATTTTTCCTTCTTCTGCCATTCTTTCCAAAGTATCTGTGCGGACTATTCCAACATCAACACTTCTATTTTCTACCGCATACACAACCGCATCATGAGTGCCTAAAAATTCAAGTGAGTTAAAGTCTTCTACTTTAGAGCCTATGGAGTCGAGCTCTCTTAAAGCGGCAATCCAACCACCAAGAGAATGTTCATTGACTGCGCCAACATCCTGCTCTGCCAAATCCGTTAACCAATTTAAGCCGTCTCGTTCCGTGCGTGTAAATACCACACTACCAAATTCTGTAAACGCTTGACCTAGTATTTTTCTTTTAACTGTTGCCAGAGGGTAGAGCTGATGAGTGAATGAAAGATCGACAAACATCGCTGAATTAGTCAACAGTAAGTCAATTTTTTTAGTTTCTATGGCGTTGAGAATATCATCAAATTTTAATGGAACAATTTTAAACTGATATTCAGGTATTTTTTGCTGAAGGTATTGGGCTGTTTCAGACCAGTGATAATGAACCTTCATTGCTCCACGTTTTGAGAGAATACCAATTTTTATTTCTTTAAGTTCGGATAATTCTTGTGATTGAAGTTTATTAGTCGTTATTACACTTAGGCTAATAGTGATTAGCACTAGCAACTTAAGGAATGAATGAAAAATATATTTCTTCAATGTTATTTCTAGATTTAACGAGGTTATCTAAAAATATAGCAGAAATCTTGCGGATCAACACAATTTTTAGCCCGTTTAACTCGTCAATTGGGCTTTGATTTTATCTGCCACTCGAAAAGAATTGGCATATATAGTAAAAGTTGGGGTAACACTGCCGCCATTTGGCATAAAGCTGCCATCACTAACAAAACAATTGTCGGTACCATGAACTCGGCAGTCAGCATCTAAAGCTGAGGTTTTAGGATCATCTCCAAAGCGTAATCCACCCGCTATAAGATTAGAAGTTGGTGACGAAAATGCACTGCCTCTTACTTCTTGAGCGCCCATTTTTTTCATTACTTGCTTGCCTTTATCAACGATATATTGGCCGACTTTTAAGTCATGTGGGTGAGCGCCTACTTTCACTTTTGCAACTGGAGAACCCCATTTATCTTTTTCGTTAGCATCTAAACTGACATGACAATGATCGTTAGTTAGCCAGTCACAAAACACCTCAAATTTAAACTCTTTAGATTGAGTAAAATGAGATTTAATTTTTTGTTTAAGAGGGGTTC
Organism: uncultured Kangiella sp.; assembly: GCA_964476655.1. Classification (GTDB taxonomy): domain Bacteria; phylum Pseudomonadota; class Gammaproteobacteria; order Enterobacterales; family Kangiellaceae. The sequence goes on from CAYZBK010000038.1 coordinate 21,751, forward strand.
CCCAAATGAGTTTTCCGTCTTGCCATTTTTGAGAATCTGCATCGCTGGTAGGAGAAGGTGGATCAAAAACAAAATCAATGGTGCCACCTTTGACTGGATTGTTAAAAACATTTTTATCGTCAATAAAATACCAATCTTGAAGTGCTCTATTAAAAAAAGGTCCCCGAGTTTTTAGCTGTTGAGCTTGTTGTTCGGTAAAGTGATCAAATTTAAAATTTCCATAACCGGTTCCGCCAGCGCAACAATGCAAGTTTTTACCAACTTGCTGATTGTTATTACCTAAACCATTTGGATGCTTGTTACCGGGCGAGCTAAGTAGTAATCGTGCCGATTCAATTGAATAACAAGCCACGACAAATATTTTGGCTTTTACTTGAATAGTCTGTTGATTTTTATCGTAATAATCCGCAGTTGTTACATTCCCTTTATGATCACTGTTAAGCCGGTAAACTTTTGCTTGAGTGATAATATCGCAGTTTCCCGTGGTAACCGCTTGATCTAATAATGCCGCTCTTGAACTGGCTTTTGCGCCAGAAACACAGCCATAACTGCCACAATATCCTGAATATTGGCAGCTTGAACGGTGATTAAAAGGTTTAGACAAAATCCCACGAGCCATTGGTAATGGGTGTAAACCCATAGAATGACAGGCTTTATCAAACCACGATGAAATAGGATGTTCAGCGGTTGGCGGTAATGGGTAGTCAGCGGTTGATCGCGGTTCTAAAAATGGGTGTTGAACTATTTTTCCCGAAATGCCAATAACTTGCTCTGTTTTAGCATAATAAGGTTCTAAATCATCATAACTAATCGGCCAATCAACGGTATTGGCACCTTCAATGCTCCCAAAGGTAGACACCAAGCGGAAGTCTTCAGGTTTTAAACGATGAAAGTAGGCACTCATAAAGTTTGAAGCTCCGCCAACAATATTACCTCCCCAAAATTGAGAGGTTTTACTGGTTGACCAAGTGGTTTCATTGAGATTTTCGCCGTCAGGCTCAACTAACACATGTCGCTCTTCATTTAATTTTGAGCGAAAAACACTATGACGATAAAGTTGTTCATCTTTACGGAAATCGTTTTCGTTATACCATTTTCCCTTTTCTAAAACCGCTACTTTGTATCCTGCTTTCGATAGTTCAAAAGCTATAGGGCCAGCCCCTGCGCCACTGCCCACAATACAGCAGTCATATTCTATCATTTTGCTCATATAAAATTCCGATAGGTTTTGTTTTTTTCTGGTCGTGGAAATCCCGGCTGATGTTGTATCCATTGCCAGCCTATCGCGTTTGGATTGCCGCCATAAATAGGATCAAATAATAACGCCTCCATTAAATAATAAATTAATAACGATAACCAGTTTTCACCTGCGGGTGATTGGCTGATGGTGGTTAATATTTTATTTTGTTGGGTGTTAGATAGTTTTATAAATTGATTGCCTTGTGTTTGTTCAGACAAAGCATCTAACCAGCCGACTCCCTTAGCTATAAATTCACCGTCACCATCTGCATTATTATCAGGATCGGTTAATGCCCATTGTAAATAGCTTAATGCATTGATTTGTTGTGCAGATGGGCCATCTCCATCGTCAGGAAAAAGATGCATTTGAACTTGAAAAATGGAATCTTTTTGCGGCTGTGTAAATGAATAAGTTTTAGATGACAGTTTGCTCTGACTCTTTTCCTCAATTGCTTGAGATTGAGTTGTTTGACCTTTTTCAGGTTTGCATCCAGCTAAGCTCACTAACAAAATTGAAGAACTAGTCAGTTGTAAAAATGCTCGTCGATTTAAGCCGCTGGTTAACGCAGGAATAAATTCAAGCCGCTCCACGGATGATTTTTTTTCATTCTTTTGTTGCATGAAATTTCCTCCAGCTTTTAGCAATGTAACACCGCCTTATTACAACTTGATTTTTCAGCTAAAAGAAATTGAGACTTGCGCGAGTTAAGCATATTCCAATCACTTAAATGTTCAGAGATTAAATTTGGTACTTTATCGCGATATTTTATAATGCCATTAATATCAATAATAAACTCTGTTGGCGTGCCCCACACACCATATAAATCCGTTACTTTTTTACCAAAATCAAAAGCCAATGGATAATTTATTTGGCGATCCTTTTGAAAATTTAATGCCTTTTTGAAGGAGTCTTTAACACTCGTATCAATCGCAATTATTTCTATTTGTTTTCCATAGATTTGCTCAATCTGTTGCAGCTTAGGGATCTTCTTAATACAGTAAGTGCACCAAGTCGTCCAAAAGACTAAATAGACCGATTTTTTACCTCGGTAATCGCTCAATTTAAACTTAGAACCATCTAAACGATTAATAGAAAAATCGGGCGCAAAATCACCTTGCGCATTTCCCGCCGCATTAGCAAAAGAAAGAGTAAACGCCATTAAAAAGGCTAAAGAATATTTTAATGCTTTCATTGTTATTTGTGTATCCAAAAATTGTATCGGTTTGTTTAATTGACCTTGTCTTTTGCATAATGTTACATCTTAATGAGTGCGTATGTCGTAAAGAATCATAAACGATTATTTGTATTAAAAACAAAAGTAATTCTTGACGCGTTTACCCCCCCCCTAGTAGTATCAGCCCTGTAGCGATTTG
>CAYZBK010000039.1:0-9937 GCA_964476655.1 uncultured Kangiella sp.
CAATATATTTATTTTTATGCTTAAAAGTAAACTTATACCTATTATCATTCATGATGCAGGAATTTTAAATGGATAAAAAGCAGCATTTTGATTGGTACATACTAACCCTAGAATTTTCTACGTCAAGCTTGAAATAATCACGCTATAACAAAACATCAGTAGCCCATATTTACTTCAATTTTAAATACAAAAAAGCCGATAATTGCTTATCGGCTTTTTTATTATTATCTCTTTAACTGATGATAATACTTTTTAATTTGCATGATATGATTTTTAGATTACATAACATTCATTTTAAATTGAATGATATTGTTCACTATGTTGATGTACTGCATCGACATAAGCTTTAACATTGTCAGGGTTAATTCCTGGATGGATCCCATGACCCAAATTAAAGACATGCCCAGAACCTTGACCAAATTTTGACAAAATATCTGCCACTTCATTTTCTATCAGTTCAGGTGTTGAATAAAGTATGCAAGGGTCCATATTGCCCTGTAGTGAGACTTTATCTCCTATCAGTTTTCTAGCTTGGTCAATATCAATAGTCCAGTCTAAGCCGATACAGTCAGCTCCAGTACTTGCCATTTGTTTGAGCCAACCTGCTCCGCCTTTAGTGTAGAGAGTCACTGGTATCGTTATGCCATTTTTCTCTCTAATAAGTCCATCAACAATCTGTTGCATATAATTTAATGAAAAGGCTTGATAATCTCGAGTTGATAACACGCCACCCCAAGTATCAAAAATCATCACCGCTTGCGCGCCAGATTCAATTTGAGCATTAAGATAGGCGATTACAGATTTTGCTAAAATGTCGAGCATTTGATGCATTGCTTGTGGCTCAGAAAACATCATTCCTTTGACTTTACCAAAGTTTTTAGTTGTTCCACCTTCTACCATATAAGTTGCCAAAGTCCACGGACTGCCTGAAAATCCAATTAATGGCGTTTCATCCTTTAAATTTGTTCTTATTGTGCTTACCGCATCGGTAACGTATTTTAGTTTGTCAAAAATATCAGGAACATAGAGCTTATTGATATCTTCTACACAACTTACTGGGTTATTAAATGCAGGGCCTTCTCCAGTTTTAAAATGTAAACCTAGACCCATTGCATCTGGTATGGTCAAAATATCTGAAAAGAGTATTGCCGCATCAAGATTAAATCTTCTTAACGGCTGTAGGGTTACTTCGCAAGCTAATTCTGGATTTGTGCAGAGTGACATAAAATCGCCTGCTTGAGCCCTTAATTCTCTATACTCAGGAAGGTAACGACCAGCTTGTCTCATCATCCATACAGGAGTTTTATCAACAGGCTGACTAAGGACTGCTTTTATATATCGGTCATTTTTAAGCATAGAATAGATCTAAAGTAGTGAAATTTATCGAATTTTACCTGAGGCTAGCTTGGATTGATAGAATATCTGGTGATTATAATGATCAGATTTAACTTTCACGAGACAGGTTTAAGTTACCGTTTATTCAATTGTTGAAAATCTTTGATTTCTTTTTTTATTGCCTTCATTGATTTAACCCAAGGCGTATTTTTATACCCTTTTAATTTATATTCTTTTATTGCCTTAGCTGCGGCTGCATGTGTTGGATGTGGGCCACTAATAACCAGATACAATAATTTGTCATTGTTGTTACGTCGATAAACATAAAGCTGAAGATTCAGGGAGTGATTTAGTTTGTATTTTTTAGCCGCCTCAAGCTGACTCAAACCGACCCACTGCAACATAAATAGATTATCACTTTGTTGTTGCAAGAAAATCTCATCTTCACTTAATATCGGTATATTTTTTTCTATTTCAGTTTCTAATTCTAATTCAAGCTCTGAGTCTAAATCTTGTAAATTCGAATCTGGCAAATCCCTATCTGATAGATCACCATCTAATAAATCTGTATTAACTGATTTTTTTTTCGTATTCTCTATCTTGGCAATTTTTTTACTACTTTCTATTTTTTTATTTTCTTCCATTTCAATAGTCTGAATTAATTCACCTATTTCATCATTTGATTCTAACTTAACTTGTGTAGATGCCACATTATCAATGATTTTTTTTGTTTTATCATGCTTATTTTTAAAAATTGACTCTTCATTTCTTTCGCTAGCAATTTTTCTTTTAGCCATTGTTTTTTTATTATCAGATAATTTTTCTGTTTTACTAACAATTTCTTTTATAGAATATTCCTGTGTCTTTTCTTGCTTATTAATCCAACCATTAATTTCCTGCTGATAAAATAAAACCATTAACAAACTAACAGCAAATAATATGTACAAAGAAGCTTTAATATAAGAAGTTTTGTCATCAACTGTTATTTCAACAACCTCTGTTGGTAAAAACTTTTCTTGCCATCGGGATAAATGATAATTTAATTCTCCCGGATTTCCTTTTGAAAGTTGCCACAAATAACTTAATTTTTTATCCTCACAAGGTTCGACGACACCATTAAGTGTATGGTCATTAAATGCTGAAACTATCGCTTGAGTTTCTTCTTGTAAAATGGGTTCAATTTGGAAAACAACACATATATCTTGATGTTGTTTGAAGATTTCTGTATCGCTAACATGTGAAGCAAGTTTATCTGCACCAACTAATAAAACAAATAACACTGATTCTTGAAATGTTTGCTGCTCTTGATTCAGCTGAAGAATGTAATTTAAGCATTGAATAGATAGGAGATCCGCATCATCAACGGTGATTAGAACCTTCTGCGATAAATCATTTTTAATTTGAACCGCAAGATTAGTTGAAGAATCACCCCAGCTTAATCCTAATTGCAGACTTATGGTTTTCTCTAGCTGTTGTTGAGTCATTGCTAGACTAGCGTCAACATTTACCATGATTACATCTTGGGAAAGTCGTTGCTGTAATTTTTGAATTAAAAAAGACTTACCAAGCCCTGTTGCACCAACTAGAACTGCAACAAGTTGAGAAAAACGGACTTGATTTTCTAATGAATCTAACAGCTGATTTTTTTGTTGGCTAATGTAACATTCCATTGCCATATCCTTTTTTCGCTGAATTTTATCTACTAAAATAATTTAACACACTTTTGGTGTTTTTAATCAATAAAACTTTCTATTACATTGAGTAATAAATTCGTATCATTTTCTTCTTGAATAATACAACCTTGGTTATTTGCAAACACCAAGCGGTAAGATGAAGACTGATTTTTTTTATCTTTTTTCATTGCATCTAAAAAATCTTGAGTATTTATCTTAATATTAATGCTTGTCGGTAATTTTAACTTTATAAATAACTGTTCATATTGCGCAATCATTGCTTGTTCGATTAAGCCTTTTTTATGACTGAGTGTCAGCGCCATTAATATACCGATAGAAACAGCTTCTCCATGTAAATAATGCTTATATTGAGTTAGTGTTTCTAAAGCGTGGGCAAAGGTATGTCCTAAATTTAATAACGCACGTTCTCCTTTTTCTTTTTCATCCTTTGCTACAATTTCTGCCTTTTTTTGACAACTCAAAAAGATGATCTCTTCTAAACAAGTTTTATCTCTATTAAGTAATTTTTCAATATTATTTTCTAACAGATCCTTAATCTGATTTTCGCCTAATAATGCATATTTTACTATTTCGCCAAAACCAGAAAAATATTCTCTATCGGGCAATGAAGATAAAGTATTAATATCAATAATGACAGCTTGAGGCTGATAAAAAGCACCGATTAGATTTTTACCTAAAGTATGATTTATTGCTGTTTTTCCACCGACAGAAGAGTCAACTTGTGAAAGTAAACTGGTTGGAACTTGAATTAAATTCATGCCTCTTTGAAAACTTGCGGCCGCAAACCCTGATAAATCACCAATAACGCCACCACCTAATGCTAGCAAAGTATCGTTTCTTCTAAAATTATTTTCTACTAAAAAATCGATTATTTTAAAATAATTTTCTCGGCTTTTATGAATTTCACCATCTTGAATAATAACGTTAAACGTCTTTTTATTCAGAGCCGCTTCTATTTTTTCTAGATATAAAGGGGCGACAACCTGATTGCTTACAATAAGAACTTTGTCGCCATGGCAATAAGATTGAATAAGCGGATGATCTGAGAATAAGTCCGCACCAATATGAATAGTATAGGGAGTATCTTTTAAGGGTAAATGAAGTTCACGCATAAATCAGATCTAATTTTCATTAATTTGTTGGGCTATTTTATTAGCAACTGACTTAATCGAATTTTCATTAGTCGCGACTATAATGTCCGCAATTTCTCGATATTGAGCATCGCGACTTTTGTGCAATTCAACTAAGGTTGCCTCAGGATCATCGCTCTTTTGCAACAATGGTCTGCGTTTGTCTTTTCGTGTTCTTTCAAGCTGTTGCTCAATCGAAGTTTCTAGGTAAACAACTATTCCCCGACTAGCTAGATAAGTTCGGTTTTCTGCGGCTACCACTGCGCCTCCGCCTGTTGCTAATACAATGCCTTGCTTTTGTGATAGTTCGGCGATCATTTCTTTTTCTCGCACACGGAAACCGTCTTCCCCTTCAATATCAAAAATCCAATCAATCGGTGCGCCGGTACGCGCTTCAATCTGTTGATCCGAATCAACAAATTCAAGATGAAGTAAATCTGCGAGTTGTTTTCCGATAGTGGTTTTACCTGCCCCCATAGGGCCTACCAAAAAGATATTTCTTTTGCCTTTCATAAAATAATTTTCTTATAGTTAAACAGCAACGTGAGACTGATTAAAGAGTTTAGTCCTATTTAAAAACACAATAACCCGCAATAGCGGGTTATCCATCAAAAGTTGATTTTGTTATTGTATTGATTCTTTAACAATTTTTGGTGTCACAAACATCAACAACTCTTGTTTTGCAGAAGATTCACTCGTCGAACGGAATAAAACCCCAATACCTGGTAAATCGCCTAACAAAGGAACCTTTGTTACTTCTCGGTTAATCCTTTGTTGATATACACCACCCAAAACAATCGTTTCTCCATTATCTACTAAGACTCTGGTTCCCACTTCCCGAGTATTAATTGCAGGACCAAATACCGTATCTTCACCACGAGTATCTTGATTAATCTGCAACTCTAGGATTATACGATCATCTGGAGTAATTTGTGGAGTAACCTTTAAACTTAAAACCGCTTTTTTGAAAGTAATTGTCGTATTACCCGCTGAACTGGCTTGTAAATAAGGAATTTGCTCTCCAGACTCAATGTAAGCTTCATTATTATTAGTGGTAAAAACTCGTGGTGATGCAATTACTTCACCTCTTGATTCACTTTCTAAAGCCGATAATTCTACATCCAAAATGGTCCCTTCGGCTAATCGAGCATAAGTTAAACCAATGGTTCCTGCAGCTTGAGAAACGGGTAAATTAACTTGCAATGTTCTATTTTGTGGATTAGCTCCAAAAAGCAACGCATTACTACCGGTTTGATTACCTGACACTGCGCCTTGGCTATCCATATCTGACACACCAAACCTAACCCCTAGCTCATCAGAAAAACCGTTATCAGCAACAACTATTCTTGACTCAATCAGTACTTGTCTAATAGGTATATCAAGATGATTCACCATTTGACGAATCGAATCGAGTTTTTTTGCTGTATCTTGAACTAATAAAGTATTGGTTCTTTCATCAACTGAAACACTGCCTCGAGCACTCAGGTAATTTGCTCCTTTGGTCAAAATCAACTCCGACATATTAGCGGCCTTAGCGTAATTGACCTGAATAAATTCAGATTGTAATGGCGCTAATTGTTCAATTTGCTTTTCTGTTTGCAACTCTAAAGCTTCTCTTGCTGCAATTTCTTCAGCAGGTGCAATCAGCATCACATCACCATTGCGTCGTTTATCCAAACCTTTTGTCTTCAAAATAAGATCTAACGCTTGATCCCAAGGGACTTGATTTAAGCGCAAAGCAATTGATCCAGAAACCGTATCACTGGTGATCATATTAATATTGGTAAATTCAGATAAAATAGTAAGCGCAGAGCGAACCGGTATAATTTGGAAGTTAAGTGATAACCTGTCTCCAGTATAAACGGGAGCTTGCAATTTTTTTCGTTCAACTTCTTCTTTGGTTAATGGTTTTAATTCAATGATAAACGAATTATCTGCTTGGTAAGCTAAATATTCAAACTCATTAAGAGTATCAATGGCTACACGAACATTGTTGCCTACTCGGCTAGTAGAAATCAGTTTTGCAGGTGTTGCAAAATCAATCACATCTAATTTCCGAATTAATTCATCTGCAACAGATGCGTCAATAAAATCAGCTAAAACGGTTCGTCCTTCTTTCCTTAAATCAATACCAATATTGGTATTACTTAAGTCAATCACAATTCGTCCTTCTCCACCTTCTCCACGACGAAAATCAATTTTTGTAATATCATTATTTGAATTCTGCGCTACTGGCGCTTGAGCAGTTTGAATAGAATTAGCTTGATCACTCAGGTTTTCTTGCATATTGCGACCAATCGTAATGACTACATCATTGCCATCAATTCGAGTTGCATAAGGTGTCATTTCAACGAGATTAATAACCAAACGTGTACGACCTCCAGCTTCGACGGCGGTTATACTACGAGTTACACCAACACCTATATTCTGGCTTTTCTTCTTAATGATGCTAGTCACCCCTGAAAAATCCATCGCAATACGTGCGGGATTGACCGTGGTAAATTCTTTAAATGCTGGAGGTGGTGCGTCCATGGTCATCCGAATTTCAACTTTATCTCCTGGTAACACATTAAAACCAAGATTAGTCAATTGTGTTGCTTGAGCAATTGAAACAAAGAAAAAACTCAACAATACAACAATACACCGTTTAAACTTTTGGGCTGACATGACCCTTACTCCTAAATAATTTCGTTTAATGTTACGAATACTCATAAAATCTCCTAGTGCTTACTAGCCTTCTGCAAGTGTTAAGTAAACAATTCTTTTTTCCCAACAGCCTTTGCTATCTGGCACTAATGTCGTTATTTCTATTTTTTGATCATTAATTTTTTGAATTTGACCGTGATGAATACCCAAATACTCACCCTCTTGCACTTTAACGACATTGCCGCTAATTGGCCCCGCAGTCATACGTATTAGACCCCATTCTTTCTCGGAACTATTTAACGTACCGACCATTTCCATTGAATCTAATGAATACCGCTCTAAATCTTCTCTGCGTCTATCTGGATTAGGCCTAATCGCTTCATCGCAACCATCGTGCAATAATTGAAGCGCAACTTCTAATTCAGGTTGCATGGCAGAAAAAGGACTTCTTTCAATCGCTGAAGAATAATCATGAGGTTGATAAACTTTCACTTCAGGCATGGGCTCTATGTGCCCAGCCGGTTTTGCTTTGATAGTGTTTACCCAATCATCTAAATCATCGGTATTACCACCACAAGAAATCAATAAGAGACTCAATAAACAAAGCAGCGTAGCGCGCGACATCTGCTTTGAGAATTTGAAATTTAAGACTAAAGTTTCGAGAAATAATTTATTGCGATTAAAATTCATTATTTTTCTCCCGAATCCGAACGATACGTTTTTGCTAACACATTCATATTCAGAATTTTCTCACCTGGGGAACTACTCACTTCGCCATCACCAATACTGATAGAAAAATCATGCAAAGTAACAATTCTTGGTAGTCGAGATACTCGACTAACAAAGTCAGCAATTTGATGGTATCCACCTGTAACTTGTATTTCTATAGGCTTTTCAGTATAAAATTCAGCTTCTTTTTCTTTTTTAAAACTTGCTGAGGTAATTTCGCAACCCGCACCGGTTGCCGCATAAGAAATTTCATCGAGCAATTCAGCCATTTGGTCGGCCTTTGGCAATTGCTGTAAAAGTGTTTGAAAACTATCTTTTATTGTTTGCATTTGGCGTTTATAAGCATCCAAATTAACCGCTTTAGATTGCTTTCGCTCAAACTCTTTTCTTAAATCGCTTTCTTTTCTTTCAGTTTTAACTAAGTTATCCGCTTGGTCTCCAATGAAAAAATAATAACCTAAAAAAAGCACCAAAATAAAAACAGCCGTCGCCATAAACGCTCGACCAGCACTCGGCCAAGAACCCATATTATTAAAATCAATAGAGTTAAGGTCTATTTCATTAATTTTACTAAGATCCATTACATAGCTCCCTTGTTATCAGCATTAGGGGATGTGATTTTGGATTTTAATTTAAACAATTTTCTACCGGATCCAGAATCTTTATCATCTTGAATATCATCAATGTCAGGATTAGTAATCCACTGAGAGCCCGATAAATTCCTCATAAAATTTGAAATTCGTGGGGCAGATTCAGCAACGCCAGTAAAAAATAACTGTTCGTTAACTCTTTTTATCTCAATTAGGTTCATACCTTCAGGCATTTTTTGTACAATTTCATCAAACATATGAACAATCTGTGGGCGGCTTTTTTGAAGATTTTGAATTAACTCCATTCGGTCAACCAGCTCTTTTCGTTCAGCTTCCAAGGTGGTTATTTCTTTTATTTTTGTATCTAAATTTCTGATGTGTTTTTGTAGTATGTTATTACGATTACGTTGACTATCAATTTGTCCATTATAATAAAGATAGACAGACCACATCACAACAACACCAAGTACTGCCACTAAACCTAAAATGCTCACAAACTGTCTTTGCCGTTCTTCACGTTCATCTTCACGCCACGACAGTAAATTAATATTAGCCATATTAACTAAAACTCCTTAATGCTAAGCCGCAGCAATTGACCAACGATGGGGCATCTGCACTTAAAGCTTGCGCATTGACTTTTGAGGAAAGTGACATATCAGCAAAAGGATTAGCAATTGAAGCGGTTGTACCAAGTCGTTCTTCAATCATTTCTTCAAGACCATCAATAACAGCACAACCACCAGCTAAGACAATGTGATCCACCTCACCGTATTGGCTTGAACCATAAAAGAACTGCAACGAACGACTTATTTGCTGAATGACCGCTTCTTTAAAAGGTTCTAAAACTTCAGGTTCGTAATCATCAGGTAAGCCGCCCTGCTTTTTTGCCATGCCGGCTTCTTCAAAAGACAAACCATAACGACGTTGAATTTCTTCAGTCAGTTGAGAACCACCAAAGGTTTGTTCACGTGTGTAAATAGTGTTGAAGTCTTCAATCACACTTAAACTAGTATTGGTTGCTCCAATATCAGCTATTGCGATGATCTGTCCTTCACCCTGATCAGGTAATTGATTACTTAATAATTTAAAAGCTCGTTCAATTGCATAAGCTTCAACATCAACGATTTTTGCCGTGAGTCCTGCGAGTTCTAGAGCATCTACCCGGCTATAAACATTTTCTGACCGTGATGCGGCTAATAAAACGTCTACTTTATCGGGTACTTTTTCTGATTCACCTAAAATTTGGAAATCTAACGCCACTTCTTCTAGCGGATAAGGAATATATTGATCCGCTTCAACTTCAATTTGACTTTCCATCTCATCTTCACTGAGATCTTTGTCCATTTGAATGATTTTAGTAATAACTGAAGAGCCTGCCACAGAAACGGCCACGTGTTTTACATTAGTACCCGATCGACTAATAACTCTTTTTAGCGCTTCACCAACCACTTCTGGATCACGAATATCTCTGTCAGCCATGGCTTCTTGAGGTAGAGGTTCAACCGCATAGCTTTCTACACGGTATCGGGAACCGACTTTACCAAGTTCAATCAATTTACATGAAGTTGAACTGATATCAATTCCGATTAAAGCTGTCTTTTTTGGGCCGAAGATATTAGCCAGCATAATTCAAATTTTCCTATCATTTTATCCAGTTACAGGCGAAAAGTGTGTTTTCACTTTAAATAATAGCTCTAACTATCAGAAATTTCACCTTTTTTTTATTTTTATGTGTGCAATTTGGCGTTATTTTAGCTAATTGTCAAGCCTTCATTCTCTATCGATACATTCAAATCTTAAAATTAGTACATTC
>CAYZBK010000039.1:10037-24213 GCA_964476655.1 uncultured Kangiella sp.
TATTAAAAAGAGTAGCCTGATATAACCGTTATTTTAGTTTATTTCAGCCTTATTTTACTTAAAAAAATATTCTCTGTTTGAGTGAAAAAATCACAGAACATGAACTTTGAGGTTAAAGCCTTGAGAGAATACCGTTATACTCCGTCATCAAAATACACTATAGCAACTAATTTGACTAACCTGTATGAAACGATTCACAAAGCTTGCCCCAAAAATTCTCTATATAGTGACACTGTTCACACTAATGGCGTGCATGGGTTTTACCGGCCTATATCTTGCGGTGGGGCCAGACCTTCCAGCGGTTGACAGTATTCGTCAAATTCGATTACAAACACCAATGAGCGTATATGCTAAAGATGGTCAATTAATCAATGAATTTGGAGCCATACGTCGTATTCCTATTACTTTAGATGATGTACCTCAAGATTTCGTTAATGCATTACTTGCAACCGAAGATGTGCGTTTTTTTGAACACTCAGGAGTCGATTTAAAAGGCGTGCTCCGTGCCGTGTTTAAACTTGCAATGACTGGCACAAAAAGCCAGGGAGCCAGTACGATTACCATGTTAGTTGCCAGAAACTATTACCTTTCACGCGAAAAAAGATTTTCGCGAAAATTCACTGAAATGTTTGTTGCTTGGAAACTTGAATCAGCTTTAACTAAAAAACAAATCCTCGAACTTTTTCTTAATAAAATACCATTTGGCCACCGTGCTGCGGGCTTAGGGGCTGCGGCACAAGTTTATTATGGAAAAAAACTCCATCAGCTCAATTTATCTCAACTAGCAATTTTAGCTGGTATTCCTAACGGGCCTTCAATTTTTAATCCGATCAGCCATCCTGATAATGCAAAAAATCGTCGTAACCATGTGCTTGGTCGAATGCTCTCAGAAAAATACATCACTCAACAACAGTATCAAGAGACAATTATTCAACCTACAAAAACCTCGCGTCATGGTGCAAAAATCACAGTTAAAGCTCCTTATTTAGCAGAAATGGTTCACACCGACATTATTAAAAAATTTGGTAGAGAAGCGGCTCATAGTGATGGTTTAAAGATTTTTACTAGTCTTAATTCAACACTCCAACGTTATGCTAAAGAAGCGCTAATTAGCAGTTTATTAGAATATGATCAACGTCATGGATACAGAGGCGTAGAAGCTCATTATTCTGATAATTTAGCTGATGAAGAAATTGACCAACAAGAGTGGTTAAGCGATTTTTCAAAAGTTGAAGAACTCACCCCGGCCTTAGTATTAAAAACAGAAAAAACGAGCGCGGAAATACTCTTAGCCAATGGTAGCCATGGAAAAATTAGACTTGAAGACTCTCTTTGGGCGAGAAAATACATTGATGAGAACCATCGAGACTTCACTAAACTAAAAAACATTCAACAAATAGTCACCGTAGGTGATGTTATTCGTGTGCTACCTACGGAGCAAGAAGATCCCGAGATTAAACCGACTGAACAAAAAATTAACACAACACCCTCAGGTGAAAACACGTCAAACGCTTCAACGGTACTTTTAGAAAATACTGAACCAAGAATATATTTACTCTCACAAATCCCTGATGCTAACAGCGGATTTGTTGTTCTTAACCCTAATAATGGCGGAATTGAAGCGCTTGTTGGTGGATTTAATTTTAGAAAAAATCAATTTAATATGGTAAGCCAAGCGCGTAGGCAGATTGGCTCCAACATTAAACCATTTATTTATTCATCAGCACTTAACAAAAATTTTACTGCCGCATCGTTAATCAATGACTCTCCAATCATTGATTGGGACTCCTCCGCAGATGTTTTTTGGCGACCAGAAAATGATAGTGAAAATTATCATGGGCCGATGAGATTAAGGCATGCTTTACGCTGGTCGGTCAATACTGTATCGGTTAGGTTAATACAAAAAATTGGTGCCGCTTATGCAAAAAAATATTTAACTAAAATAGGTTTCCCAGCCAAACATATGCAGCCATATAAATCTTTAGCCCTAGGGTCTGCCTCATTTACTCCACTTGAAGTCGCCACGAGTTACGCCGTATTAGCGAATGGTGGCTATAAAATTATTCCTTGGTATATTGAACGGATAGAAGATAGCAATGGACAAGTGTTATTTGAACAACAACCCGTTGAGGTATGCGAAAGCTGCATTGAACAGCTTAAGGAAGAACAATTAATGACTTCCAAAAATAAAGCACCCGCGATAATTTCTAAAAATTCAGATTCAGATAAAAAAACCGATTTGGTTGAAAAAATAATACAGCAACCACCATTGCAGCCTAATCAAGAAAAACCACTTCACAACCTCCCTCGGCTACAAGTGGCAAAAGAAAAAATCGCAACTCGTGTGATTGATTCTAGAAATCGGTACATTATCGATAGCATTTTAAAAGACGTTATACATCGAGGAACAGCTTGGAGAACCTTATACAACAGTAAAAGCCCCCTACTCAAAAGAAATGATCTCGCAGGAAAAACCGGCACGACCAATGAATATAAAGATGCCTGGTTTTCTGGTTACAATAGCCAATTTGTTGCTTCTGCATGGGTTGGTTTTGTTGATCACAGTAAAAAATTAGGTAAGAAAGAATTTGGCGCCAAAGCTGCGTTGCCGATTTGGCAAAAATTTATGGAAAAAGCACTTAAAGGCCGTCAACAGTTTAACTTGCCCAGACCCAATGGTATTGTTGATGTCAAAATTGATTTAGAAAATGGGCTATTGGCGAGTGCAGATACCAAAACATCTGACTTTGAATTGTTTAGAGTCGAACTTGTGCCAACAGAATATTCTGAAAAAATGGATGATGAAATTCCATATGATCAATTTGATGAAAACACTCAAGAAAAGGCTAGTGACGAAATTGAGTTCTAAAGTAACCTCAACTCTTATCCCGAGTTGAGGTTAATAAGCTTAACGAGTTCCAAAAATCACCATTGTTTTACCTTTAACACTAATATGCTCTTGCTCTTCTAAGACTTTTAAAACTCGACCAACCATTTCACGGGAGCAGCCAACAATTCGCCCAAGTTCTTGACGAGTCACTTTAATCTGCATGCCATCGGGGTGAGTAATTGCATCGGGCTCTTGAGCCAAATCAAGCAAGGCTCTTGCCACACGGCCCGTTACATCCATAAACGCTAAATCACCCACTTTACGACTAGTTTTACGTAATCTAAGGGACATTTGCTCTGCCAGCTTAAACATAATTTCTGGTTTTTCACGGCTTAATGCTTGGAACCTTGAATAGCTAATTTCGGCAATATCGACTTCTGTTTTTGCTTTGACCCAGGCACTACGATTATTTTCATCATCAAACAAACCCATTTCTCCAAAGAAATCAGCACCATTCAAGTAAGCAAGCACTAACTCTTTGCCTTCATCATCTTCAATCAGAACCGTCACCGATCCTTTAATAATAAAATATAACGTTTCAGGTTTGTCCCCCGCAAAAATAATGGTTGATTTAGCCGCATACCGTCGTTTGTGGCACTGAGAAACAAACCAAACTAAAGTTGGGTCGTTTTGAATATTATGAGGAAGAATAAGGGGCTCTTTAATCAAGGCCATGTAAGTACCTACAGTAAAATTGACTATCGTTTAAATAAAATGCTTCATTTAACAATAGCAGTTTTATTATTATTTGAATGATTAGATCAGCAGGTACTACAGCTATGCCCGGAAAAATATTATTTCAAGAAACAAACAAATGCTGAAAAGATTTAAGAATTATACACCCTTATCAGCACAATTTAATCGCTATGTTCATAATTTTAAATATAAATACGAAAAAAATCAGAATTTTGAAGACGAATTAGCTTTCAATTTTCTTTTTCATCTCTTTAAAACTAGTATGCCTCACATCTTTTCCTTTCACTAAATAAACAATATACTCACAAATATTTTTTGTATGATCACCTATCCGCTCCAGTGCCCTAGCACACCAAGAAATACGAAGTGCATTTTTAATTTCTCTTGGATCTTCCATCATTTTTAATACTAGCAAACGAGATATATTATCAAATTCCTTATTAACGATTTGATCACTTTCAATAACCGCTAACGCTTCTTCCACATCCATTCGTGCATAAGCATTCAAAGCTCTATTCAGCATCTTTTTTACACTTTCACCAAGATGGTGCAGTTCAGCAAACTGTGAAGAATGATTATTTTTGCTTGAGAGTATAATGGCGTTCACGCCTAACTTTTCGGCTTCATCCCCAATTCGCTCTAAATCCGTGATGGTTTTTATAATGCTAACCATCAACCGTAAATCACTTGCTGCGGGTTGTCTTCGTGCTAAAATTTCTGTGCAAGTTTCGTCAATTTCGACTTCCATCGCATTAACCTGAGCATCGGTTTCTACTACTTTATTGCCTAAAATTTGGTCAGCTTCTAATAACGCAATTAATCCATCAGATACTTGTTGTTCAACCAAACCGCCCATTTTTAATACTTGATTTCGAACTTCTTCCAATTCTTGATTAAATCGCTTAGAAATATGTTGCGATAATTTAAGATCATTTTCCATAAAATTCACCTCTAAAATATTTTTGTTTTCTGCTTTCTAAATTACTTTTATATTTACATTTAAATTTGAGTATCAATGTTTAACCAAATCTTCCTGTAATATAATTTTCTGTTAATTTATGAGATGGGTTAGTAAAAATTTTTGATGTAGACCCCATTTCAACTAGTTGACCCAAATGAAAATAGGCCGTTGTTTGCGAGACTCGCGCCGCTTGTTGCATTGAATGCGTAACAATCGCAATCGTATATTTTTCTTTAAGCTCATCAATCAGCTCTTCAATAACCGCTGTAGCAATTGGGTCAAGGGCAGAAGCTGGTTCATCCATTAAAATAACCTCTGGGCTAACCGCAATACTGCGAGCAATGCACAATCTTTGTTGTTGCCCACCAGACAAACCCGTGCCTGAATCATCTAGCCGATCTTTCACTTCATTAAACAAACCAGCTTTTTGCAAACTAGTAATTACAATCTCATCTAACTCTGCTTTATTAGAAGCTAGACCATGAATTTTAGGACCATAAGCCACATTCTCATAAATTGATTTTGGAAAAGGGTTAGGTTTTTGAAAAACCATTCCAACTCTGGCGCGAAGCAAAACAGGATCCATATCTTTAGCATACACATTTTGATTATCTAAGGTAAACTCACCTTCAACTCGACAAGTTGGAATGGTGTCGTTCATTCGGTTCATACATCTTAAAAAAGTTGATTTACCACAACCAGACGGCCCAATTAAAGCCGTCACTTGATTGCGCGCAAGGTCTAAACTGATATTATTAATTGCCTGTTTTTCATCATAAAAAACATTAACGTTTCTCATCTTCATTTTGGCATCATCAGAAAAACAATTTCCAACAGTACCTTCAATTTTAGTATCTTCAGAAAGTAAACTTTCTGCTGAAGAAATATCAACCATTTTATTTAACCTGTATTATTTAATCCGTGCTATTTAAACTGCACTATTTATACGAACTTGTTTAGAACATATTATTTATAATTAAGCCATTTGAACGCAACTGTTTACACTAATCATCCAACCAATCACCCTTATTCAAATTTCTTTCTTAATAATGCCGCACTCAAGTTCATCACTAATAAAAAACCTAACAATACTAATATTGCGGCAGATGTTTTTGCTAAAAAAGCACGCTCTGGACTATCTGCCCACAAAAATATTTGTACCGGCAAAACCGTTGATGGATCCGCAATACTAGCAGGTACATCAACAATAAATGCCACCATACCTATCATCAGTAATGGTGCGGTTTCCCCTAACGCTTGGGCTAGCCCAATAATCGCACCGGTCATAATGCCGGGCATTGCCATTGGTAAAACATGAGAAAAAGTAGTTTGCACTTTAGACGCGCCAATTCCCATTGCCGCTTCTCTAATTGAAGGTGGAACCGCTTTAATTGATGCCCTACTAGCAATAATAATTGTTGGCAATGTCATCAATGTTAAAACGATCCCTCCTACTAACGGTGCTGAGCGAGGCAAACCAAAAATATTTATAATAACGGCCAAACCAAGCAAGCCAAAAATAATTGAGGGTACTGCTGCTAAATTATTAATATTAACTTCAATAATATCAGTCCATCTATTTTTGGGTGCAAACTCTTCTAAATAAAGAGCGGCTGCAACCCCCAAAGGAAACGACAAAACTAAAGTCACTAACATGGTTAAAATGGTCCCTGTTAACGCACCTTTCACTCCGGCGAGTTCTGGCTCTCTTGAATCACTATGAGTAAAGAAACTGATATTAAATTTCTTTTCAATAAAACCTTTTTCAGCTAAAGACTGGATCCAGTCTGCCTGCATTTGATCAATTCGAGAACTTGCCATTCCCAATTTTATATTTTCTTTTAAATAACTATCAACATCATCATCTAAACGTACCCAAACATCGACTTGTTTATCAATTTTTTCTGGAGCATTCAATAAAAATTCTTTAATCGTGAACTCAGCATTACTACTGATCATTTTATTAAGTTTACGTTTGTTTTTTCGTCCTTTTACATTTGGAAACATTTGATAAAGCGATCGCTTCAAAACTTTACGGTAATTAGCCGCGTCTAATTGACTCACACTAAAACTCTCATTATTAGCTCGCTTAAAAGATAGCCATTGTTGATTATAATTTATTTGAAGCTTTACCCAATGCTGGTGAAAAGCTGGCATCGCTTTATAAGAAATATCACCAATTAAAGCGATCACTAAAAAAAATCCTAACAATACAGAAAGCAAACCAAATATTTTAAAACGTCGTTCTTTATTATGTCTTTTTGATAAGCTAGCGATTACTTTATCAGTAGTCGAAATCGGTGAAGAGCATTCAGATTTTTTTTTAAGACTGGTTTGATTAATCATATTGTTCTCGATATTTTCTAACAACTTTTAATGCCACAATATTTAGTATTAATGTAGTAATAAATAACATTAAACCTAATGCAAAAGCGGCCAAAGTTTTAGGGCTATCAAATTCTTGATCGCCGGTTAATAACGTGACTATTTGTACCGTTACCGTGGTTACAGATTCTAATGGATTTGCGGTTAAATTAGCCGCCATTCCCGCAGCCATAACAACAATCATTGTTTCACCAATCGCCCTAGAAAGTGCTAATAATACTGCTCCCACTAATCCAGGAATGGCGGCAGGTAACAACACTTTTTTTATCGTTTCAGAGGGGGTAGCGCCCAAACCTAACGAAGCCTCCTTTAAAGAATCAGGAACTGCATTAATTGCATCGTCAGAAAGTGAAGAAATAAAAGGAATAATCATTATCCCCATAACCAATCCTGCCGCTAGAGCACTTTCTGAGGCAACGCTTAGGTTGAGCCAGCTACCAAAATCCCTGATTAATGGCGCAACGGTTAATGCTGCAAAAAAACCATAGACCACCGTTGGCACACCAGCTAAAATTTCTAACATTGGCTTAGCGATATTTCTTAATTTAGAAGAAGCATATTGCGATAAATATATTGCAATCATAAGTCCAACGGGCACTGAAAAAATCATTGCAATTGCGGTTATCAATAAGGTGCCAACAAACAATGGTATTGCACCAAACGCGCCAGAACCTCCAACCTGATCAGTACGCATAGCAATTTGAGGACTCCACTCGGTACCAAACAAAAACTCCCAAGCCGGTACCGCTTCAAAAAACTGAATAGATTCAAAAAGCACTGATAGAATTATTCCTAGGGTTGTGATTAAGGCGAGTCCCGAACATGCCCATAAAATTCTAGCAATTATTTTTTCCATTTTAATTCGAGATTGATATTCAATGGTAAATCGACTTAGGATATAACTCACACTGGCTAAACAAGTTAATACAATTAAAGCACTTTTTATCCAAGCCGCATTTGTCTGCAATGAAATCAAATATTTAACCGCTTCACTTTCTACCGGTTGCTCAACTGATGGCATTACAAGCATCTCAAAAACACTCGCTTTTAATCGAATATCATTTAAATATAGACTTAATTGATCAGCCGATAACTGATGAGTTGATTCTGGTAAGCTTGAAAGTAATAAGGAATCAATTACGCTGGATTCAAATCCTACCCATACCAGCAAAATTAATAACGAAGGGATCCCACACCAAAAAGCAACTAACAAACCAAATTGTTTTGGTAATGAAATTAACGATTTAACTTTAGATCTTCCACCAGCAACTTTAATCGCTTTTTGAATAGCAAGCCAATAGCTAAATAGTGCCAATAACAAAATAACAAAAATTAATGTCGATGAATTCATGGATTAAAACCTAAAATAAAACCCTATAAAATAATTAGCAAAATCAGTTAAACCGCCATTGAAAATCAGAAGTTCCAACGACGGCTTAGCCTTTTTAGTTTAACTCAAAAAAATAATTACAATCTCAGTTCTGTTAACAAAAGAACAGATTCTCTGACGGCTTTCAATTTTTCTTCACCTAAAGGAATAAGCCCTTTATCTGTTAAGTATCCTTCTTCACCCATGGCGTATTCACTAGTAAACTCTTTTAAAAATTCTAAAATACCTGGGACTTTTCCAACATGTGAATTTTTCACATAAAAGAATAGCGGACGCGAAACAGGATAGCTACCATCTGCAATTGCTTCAAATGTTGGCTCACTATCATCAACGGTTGAACCTTGTAATTGATCGGAATTTTGGTCCAAAAAACTAAAACCAAAAACACCAAAAGCATTTGGATTGGCAATTAATTTTTGAACAATTAAATTATCGTTTTCACCGGCTTCAATATAAACATGATCTTCTCTCACACCATGGCAAATAGACTTATATTGATTCTTATTTTTCTTTTTAATCGCTTTAATCCATGAAAATTGTTTACAACCACCTTCAAGAACTAATTCAGCAAATGCATCACGTGTACCAGAAGTTGGTGGAGGCCCTAAAATTTCAATTTTAAATGCCGGTAAGTTAGGATTTATTTCATTCCAATTTTTATAGGGATTAGCAATTAGTTTTTCACTGCCATCTAGGGCAGGAACTTCTTTTGCTAAAGCCAAAAATAATTCTTTGCGAGTCACTTTCATTTGCTTAGACGTTTTTGAATTTGCAATAACTATTCCATCATAACCCACTAGTACTTCAGTAATACTTTTAACTCCATTTTTTTGACATTTATCAAATTCACTTTTTTTCATACGACGCGATGCGTTAGACATATCGGGTGTGTTAATACCAGAACCGGCACAAAACAATTTCATACCACCACCCGTACCTGTTGATTCAATTTTTGGTGTTTTAAATTTTGTTGATTTACCAAACCTTTCAGCAACAACCGTTGAAAAAGGATACACCGTTGAAGAGCCAACAACATTAATCGTGTCTCGCCCACCGGCAAAAGTTCCAAAAGATGTACTTAATAAGCTAATTGTTAATAATATTTTATTCATTAGTTTTCCCATATACATTTGATTAAATTAAAATTACGCTGCTGTGTTAAATTTCAAATATATAATAAATTTTGATTGTGACGATTATATGAAAACTTTATGACCGCTATATGACAAACATACAAAATACGTTTATTTATTCACAAAAAAAGGGACTACATTGCTGTAATCCCTTTTACAGTCCGAAATAGAGTTAAAACTTTTGCACAATACCAATACCGGCAACAGTATCATTATCGCCTGTTGCGCCTCTTTCACTAAATGTTAAATAACTGACAAACGTTGTTTTTTTGCTCGCTTTATAATCCCAGCCAATCATTTGTTGTGAACTGTATTTTACTTTTGAGCTGACTCCAGCTTGCCAAACATCCGACTCAACGACTTGCAATTTAATATAGTTTTTACCCATTTTGTATCGAGCGCCCAATACTGCACCATCGACTGAATCGCCGTCGTTATCTGTGTTTTGGTACATTAATCCCACTTGCCAATTATCACGGTTAAATATAGCTAATCCACGAAAAGTGGTCACATTTTCGCCTTCAATACCGTCATCAAAAGCAATTCCAAAAGTATAATCACCAGCCTTGTACTCCAATGAGGTTGAAATCCCATCAGCCAAACCATCATTAACATCGGTCTCTTCACCTGGAACAAATGCAACTTTACCTTTAAAACCATTCAGTTTAGGTGAGCTGTACTGAATGATATTATTCATTCTTTTTTCACCATTAAAACTGGTTTTAAATTCCATTTGGTAATCATTAAATAAATCAACTTTCTTTACTAGTGATTTTGTTGGTGTATCGCTTCTTCCAGCTAGCACCTCACCAAAGCTACCTCTTAATCCAACATATTGATTTCTAGAACTAAGATTTTTTTCTTTACTTTCATCGGTAATGTCTACAGCCCATTCCATTTTATAAAAAACCTCTAAGCCTTCAACGCCAGAGTCGCCAAATCCTTTTACTCCAAAACGAGTCGCGTTACTATTCAGTTCCCACTGATCATCCCCATTGTCTTCATTAACAGCTTCTAACGTCAGCATAACCTTACCGTAAACATCGACCCAGTTATCATCAATTGGTGCCGCAAGAGTGCTGCCACTTATAGCCGCCATAGATAAAACGGTTATCACTGATTTAAATAATTTCATTGTTGTTCTCCAAATAATAATTATAATTTCTCTATAAAAAGTTAAGTTCTAAATTTCTTTCATTTGTTGTTTTAACGGTCACTATTTTAATCATCAAATTTGACAGAAATATGACAACAACATTTGTTTTGAATTAATTTCAATAAATATTGTCAACTACTGAAATTTACAAATACGAAAATTTGGAAAATATGCAGTAAACGTTGAACCCATGTTTAATTCACTTTGAATATCTAAATAACCACCATGGTTTTCCATAATATGTTTCACAATTGAAAGCCCTAAACCAGTACCACCCACATCTCTAGAACGGTTAACATTAATTCGGTAGAACCTTTCTGTCAATCGAGATAAATGCTCTAGTGCAATACCCTCACCATTGTCAGAAACTTGTAACAAAGCCGTCCCATCATCTGCTAGATCCCAACAAATTTTAATCAAAGAACCATTCGAAGAATACTTGATGGCGTTACTTAATAAATTTTGACAAACACTAAAAAATTCAACCTCAACCGCTTTTATTTTCAAACTTCGGTTAATATTGAGTTGTATTTGGTGAGTGTCCTTGGCTGTGGTTTTATTAAAATCAGCCACCAATTTTTCAATTAATTCAGCGACGTTAATTATGTCGTCTAAATTATCGGAGCTACGCTTTTCTTCTAATTTGGACAATGACAATAAATCATTTAAAATTTGATCCATTCTGTTAGCTTGTTTATAGGCGTTAAAAATCATTTTATTTACTGATTCTGGTAAATCTTTATCACCGTCAAGCATTTCTAAATAACCCGATATAACCGTTAGTGGTGTGCGTAATTCATGAGAAGCATTAGCAATAAAGGCTTTACGCATTTTTTGTAATGCCAACCTTTGGCTAATGTCTCTTGCTGTTAATAAGGTTTGATTATCACCGTATTCGACCTTGGTTAAGATTAATGTTTTTTGTTGATCAACTGGGGAAACCATCTCAACTGAAGATTTTAATGAGCTATCATTTAATAGTTCTTGAATTAATAAATCACGAATAATATTATCAACACGATGACCCGTGTCGCGGCCAATATCTACGCCTAATATGTCTTCTGCAGCTTGATTTGCCCATTCAATCTCAGAGTTTTCATTTAAAACAATGGTCGCATCGGGTAAAGCTTTCATTATTGCTTGATAACGCTTTGCTAAACTACTTAAGCTTTTTTTACGTTCAATGTTCTTTTTTTGTGTTCTATAAATATGCTGTACAATTAGTTCCCAAATACCACTAGTATCTGGTGCATTTTTTGAATGTGCTCCATTTCTTATCCATCGCTCAAAACTTCTTAATTGGATCATGATCCAAACAATATAGAGCAAAAAATGAAAAACCACTGAAAATAACCAATAGCCCGAAGAAAAGCCAAATGCCAAAGTTGAAACGATGACCAATAAAATTCTTAATAGCTCTATTGACCAAGCGTTATTCATAATAATCCATTAAAGTTATTCCGTATCAGTCGGCACGTCAGTATCAGTAAACATATAACCCATGCCTCTAACGGTCGTAAAATATTTGCCTTTGTTTGCCGGTTTTAAGATTTTTCTCAAACGCAACATATGCACATCCACTGTTCGCTCTTCTAAATAAACACCTTGTCCCCAGACAAAATCTAACAACTGAGAACGCGAATAGATTTTATTTTTATGTGTGAGAAAGAAGTTTAATAAATTAAATTCTGATCCAGCAATCGTACAGAGCTTATTATCAAGATAACATTGCCGTGTTGCCAAATTAATTGAAATCCCTAACGTTTCGATTGTTTCATTTAATTGGTTAGGAGCCGCGCGTCTTAATAATGCCTTTATTCGAGCGAGTAATTCTTTAATTGCCACAGGTTTTGTCATGTAGTCATCGGCGCCACTTTCTAAACCTTTGACTTTATCCATTTCCTCAACACGAGCCGTTAGCATTATCACCGGTAAATCAGCCCATACCTCATCTTGCTTTAACCGTTTAATAAACTCTACACCGGACTCTTCTGGCATCATCCAATCAACAATTGCAAGATTAGGACGTTCTGTCATTAAAATTTTGCGTGCCGACATTGCATTTTTAGCTTCAATAACTTGGTAGCTATTTTTTTCTAACGCATAACGAAGCATTTCTCGAATAGGCTCTTCATCTTCAACCAACATGATTTTTATAGACATTGCTTTAACTCTAATTTAACTATTTGAGGTTCATTTTGTTCTAGACCCATGCAGTGTCTATAAAAATTATGACCCTTTTATGACAAACAATCATTAAATGAATAATGACACCTCATTTTACGCTGTAATTACACTTAATTACTCTTAAATTAGCTGTCTTTAGCTATAAAAGAAATAAAAGGAAGGTGCATTAGGCTATATTTATTGTTAAAATTCGCGACAATTCGTTAGTACTCGGCACAAACATGACAAACGCTCAAATCACGCTTGAAGTTAAGCAATTATTGATAGACACCCTTTCGTTAGATATTCACCCATCCGAAATGGAAAATGATGCTTTATTATTAGGTGATATTCCAGAATTTGATTCAATGGCAATTGTTTCGGTTATTACCGCATTAGAAGAAAACTATGGGTTTACCTCCGCTGATGATGAACTAACAGCTGAGGTATTTGAATCAGTTGAAACGGTTGTTGATTTTGTGCAATTACAAATGCCGTAATGAATGGTTACATGATTAATCCGCAAGCAATGCTTTAACCACTTCAATGTTTAACACTGAATAAAAATCCAACACGGCAGTTTATTCACTATTTCATGCACGGCTTTCATTGGTTTTTGTTAACAAAATAACAATGTATGCCACCGCAATAGGAACTGCCGACCACTTTAATACAGCCACGATAGAATGGAAAAAAAACAAAGAGCTTGAAAAATCAATGGGATTGTTTAAAAAGATCAACTCCATGGTATTTTCCATCCAGTCTAAGATCCCTGCAACAAATGCCAAATAAACAACCCATGTGTAATTTAATGAGCTCCCTTTACCTTTCTTTAAAATAAGCATTGAGAGTAGCGACGCAAAAAATACTGAATATGCGAAAGCATAAATATAATCAGTAAAAATCCACTGTCTAAAATTTGCTATTCCAGACTCACCCCAATTTTGAATTATTCCTATCCCAGCTTCTTTATTAAATGACAACTGCAACTCGATAACGCCCAAACCATCTGCTCCATCAATTTGAGGGTTTGCAAAAAACATCACGATGGTGAACGTAATGCACATCAACACTAGTGAACTTATAAGTATTAATTTTTTACTCATTATTTCTAACATTATTACTCCATTTATATATAAAAATACGACTGCGGCAGGTATTATACACAGCCTTAAAATTTAATCTCTATTTTAATAGATGCAAAAAAATCAAAGATGCGATTTCTATTACATTAATAAAATCAATTGGTTATATCGACATAAAATGATTCCATCCATTCAATAATCAAAAATGCAGATAGCCATTATTTGTTTTGATATATGCAAATAATTAAGCCATATTTTTAGCTTTTTAAGCAACTTATGTGGTACTCAACTTAAACAAAACTACTCATGCAAGT
>CAYZBK010000040.1:0-10655 GCA_964476655.1 uncultured Kangiella sp.
ACATATTTTACGTCAATAGCTTTATCCTTATTGGCAATAAAAGGGTCACCTTTTATTGCCAATAGTTGTTTTTTATGCCCCGTCAGATAACTAGAACTTGATTGAATGAGTGCTTAGGCAAATACTAAAGAATAAAAAATATTCTTTAAATCCAACTGTTTTTATTGCTCTAATTATGGCTTTCGTGGTATAAAGCGCGCCGAGTTAATGAAGAATGTCTAGCTAATTAGTAGACATGCTGATTTAACCTAATTCTCACACTGTTCGACACAAATTTCAGGGTGCTTAAGCTTGCTTAGTTAAGTTTGATATTTGGGGGCAGTGGACGTTTAACCCTTACATAGATTAGGAGTATTAAAATGGCTAAAGTCACTATGCGTGATATGCTACAAGCGGGTGTACATTTCGGACATCGCACTCGTTATTGGAATCCAAAAATGAAGCCGTATATCTTCGGCGCACGAAACAAAATTCATATTATTAACTTAGAGCATTCATTGCCTATGTTTAATGATGCACTTAACTACCTTAGTTCAATAGCGGCAAGAAAAGGAAAAGTCCTTTTTGTTGGAACTAAACGTAGTGCGGGCAAAATAGTGAAAGAAGAAGCGAATCGCTGTGAACAGTTTTTTGTTGATAAGCGTTGGTTAGGCGGTATGTTGACTAATTACAAAACGATTCGTCAATCAATTAATCGTTTAAAAGAACTAGAAAAACAAAGTGAAGATGGAACCTTTGAAAAATTAACTAAAAAAGAAGGTTTATTATTAAGTCGTGAAATGGCTAAGTTGGAAGCGAGCATTGGTGGTATTAAAAACATTGGTGGCTTACCTGACGTTCTTTTTGTTATTGATGCGGATCATGAGCATATTGCAGTTGCTGAAGCACAAAAACTAGGTATTCCTGTAATCGCCGTAGTTGATAGTAATTCAAACCCTGATGGTATCGACCATATCATTCCTGGTAATGATGATGCTATTAGTGCTATTCAGCTTTATTTATCAAGTGCCGCTGATGCTATTATTGAAGCGCGTGAATCAATTGCGGTTACAGCCGCGAAAGAATCCGTTGCTGATGCAGAAAAAACAGAAAAAACGGTCAAACCTAAAAAAACAACGGTTGTAAAGAAAAAAGTCGTTGAAGTGAAGAATGAAAAAGTAGCTAAAGATGTAGAAGAGAAGCCTAAAGCAAAGGCCGCACCTAAAGCTAAAAAAGCCGCTAAAAAAGAAGACACTGAAGCGTCAGCTGAATAATTTTTCTTATTATGCTTTATACTGAGGGGGCTTTGCCCCCTATTTTTTACCTAATTTAGTACTTAAAAATTAATGAATTTGTGGAGATAATGATGGCAATTACAGCGTCTTTAGTAAAAGAATTGCGTGAAAGAACTGGCGCAGGCATGATGGAATGTAAAAGAGCCTTAGTTGAAACTGATGGCGATATTGAAACGGCTATCGATAATATGAGAAAGTCTGGCGCGGCCAAAGCTGAGAAAAAAGCGGGTCGTATTGCGGCTGAAGGCGTTATTGTTGCTAAGACCTCTGATGATGGAAAATTTGCCGCAATCGTTGAAATTAATAGTGAAACCGATTTTGTTGCTCGTGATGATAGTTTTAAAGCTTTTGCTAGTGCGGTTATTGATACAGCGTTAGTTAATAAAGTTGATTCAGTTGAAACTTTAAACTCAACAGTTCTTGCTTCTGGCGAAACAGTTGAAGTTGCTCGTACTAATCTGATTGCTAAAATTGGTGAAAATCTTACAGTAAGACGTGTGCAAACAGTTGAAGCGGTTGATGGAGCTTTAGGAACTTATATTCACGGTGGTCGAATTGGTGTTGTTGTTGCACTTAAGGGCGGTGATTCTGAGCTGGCGAAAGATGTTGCCATGCATGCTGCTGCAACAAATCCTCAGTTTGTTACACCTGAAGAAATTTCTGAAGATGTGTATAATCGTGAAAAAGAGATATTTACAGCGCAAGCGATTGCTAGTGGTAAGCCTGCTGAAATTGCTGAAAAAATGGTTGTTGGTCGTATGCGTAAATTTTCGGCTGAAGTTTGTTTAGTGGGTCAGGCTTTTGTAAAAGATCCTTCGACAACGGTTGGTGATTTGCTAAAGTCTAACTCTGCTGAAGTTTCTCGGTTAGTTCGTTTAGAAGTTGGCGAAGGTATTGAGAAGGCTGAAGATGATTTTGCGGCAGAAGTGATGGCGCAAGTTAAAGGAGAGTAGTTGAGATAATACTTTTGCCATTTAGAGATTGATTGAACCACCATAAAAGGAAAAAACATGCCATCATCTGCACCTAAAAAAAATAAGAAGAGAATCTTACTTAAATTAAGTGGTGAAGCCCTTATGGGGGCAGAGTCATTTGGTATTGACCCAAGCATGTTGGATAGAATTGCTTCTGAAATTAAAGTAATTGTAGAGCAAGGTATTCAAGTTGGTTTGGTGATTGGTGGTGGCAATCTTTTTCGTGGTGAAAAATTAGCGAATGCTGGTATGAATCGTGTCGCAGGCGATCATATGGGAATGTTGGCAACGGTAATGAATTCATTAGCGATGCAAGATGCATTAGAAAGAGCAAAAGTTGGGACTCGCGTTATGTCTGCGATTTCATTGACGGGTGTTTGTGAAGATTATGATCGTCGATTTGCTATTCGTTTTATGCAAGAGTCTCAAGTGGTTATTTTTAGTGGTGGTACAGGAAATCCTTTTTTCACCACAGATACTGCGGCTTGTTTAAGAGGCATTGAAATTGATGCAGATGTGATCTTAAAAGCGACTAAAGTTGATGGTGTTTTCTCTGCAGATCCTAATAAAGATCCTGATGCGACAAGATATGAGTCGTTAACCTATAATGAAGCGCTTTCAAAAGAGTTAGGTATTATGGATTTAACGGCTTTTTGTTTAGCTCGAGATCACAAAAAATCTATTCGTGTTTTTAATCTTAATAAACCTGGAGCTTTGATTGATGCTGTAATCAATGAATCTGAAGGAACATTGATTCACTGTTAATCAATACTTAACTACAATAACGGCGACGAGGTAAAATTCGTGATTAATGAAATAAAAGATGACGCACAAACTCGAATGGACAAGAGTATTGAGTCCTTTAGAATTGCTTTACAAAAAATTAGAACAGGAAGAGCGCATCCCAGCTTGTTGTCTCATTTGTCGGTATCATATTATGGTGTCGATACTCCTTTAACACAGGCAGCAACAATCTCGGTACAAGATTCAAGAACTTTAGTCGTTCAACCTTTTGAAGCATCTATGGTGCAACCTGTAGAAAAAGCATTGATGGAATCAGACTTAGGTATTACGCCTAATACGGCTGGTAATGTTATTCGTTTGCCTCTTCCCGCTTTAACAGAAGAGCGACGTAGGGACATGACAAAAATTGTTAGAGGTGAAGCTGAGGCGGCAAAAGTGGCGTTGAGAAATATTCGAAGAGATTCTAATTCGACCTTGAAAGAGCTCGAAAGCGAAAAAGAAATCAGCGAAGATGAACTTCATAGAGCCGAAGATGAAGTTCAAAAGATCACAGATATTCATGTAAAAAAAATTGATGAAATGAGTTCGGTTAAAGAAAAAGAATTAATGGAAATATAAATTCTAATTTTTTAGAATATTTGAAACGCCGTATTATCAAATTTGATGATACGGCGTCGTTGTTTTTTGTAGTTAGATCTACTAACAAAAATTAATGCTTTTATTACTCGTTTTATAGGTTATATATGGTAATGGAAATTAGTAAAGTAGCAAAACATATTGCCATTATTATGGATGGCAATGGGCGTTGGGCTCAGTTAAAAAATAAAAAAAGAACATTTGGGCACAAAGCGGGTGTTGAAAAAACCAGAGAAATTGTAGAAGCTTGTGCGGAAAAAGGGATTGAATCTTTAACGTTGTTTGCTTTTAGTAGTGAAAATTGGCTACGGCCAGAAGAAGAAGTAACTTATTTAATGGAATTATTTGTATTTGCATTAAATCGTGAAGTGAAAATGTTAAATAAAAATAACGTTCAGCTTAAATTTATAGGCGAAAAGTCTGCCTTTAATGAAAAATTGCAAAAAAGCATCATGGATGCAGAAAATAAAACATCAAAAAATGATGGATTAAAACTAAACATTGCCGCAAATTATGGTGGACGTTGGGATATTGTTAATGCTGTAAATCAAGCTAAATTAAATTTAGCAAGCGATGAACCATTAACTGAAAAACTGCTGAGCGAATATTTAACGACAGCTCAGTTGCCTGAATTGGATTTAATGATTCGAACAGGTGGAGAAAAAAGGATTAGTAATTTTTTGATTTGGCAGGCGGCTTATGCAGAACTGTTTTTTAGTGACAAATTATGGCCTGATTTTGATTCAGTTGAGTTAGATAAAGCGTTGCAGGAGTTTTCTGCTCGTCATAGACGTTACGGTAAAACGGGCGAACAAATTATAGAAGAAAAGGAGTAAGTAAAGTGTTAAAACAAAGAATCATTACTGCCTTGTTATTATTGCCCGCGGTATTTATTTTATTATTTGCCGTAGAACTAAATTTTTTCACCGCTCTGATTGGTATTATTGTTTATCTTATGGCTTTGGAATGGGCTAAATTATCGTCATTTAATAATCCATTTTATGAAATGTTTTTTGCTTTATCAATTAGTTTTATTAATGCTGGTCTTTGGTATTTCTCTGATCCTTTAGTGGTTTGGCCTTCAATTAGTTGGCCTGAATACTTTCAATTTGAATTACCTCTTATTATCTTATTAAATTCACTCGTTTTTATTCTTTTAGCAATCAGTATTGTTATAACCTATTCAAAAAATAATCAATGGTGGCAATCAACTTTAATTAAAGCACTGTTTGGTTTAGCTCTTTTACCTTCTTTTTTTGTTGCCTTTGTTAGCATAAGAAATATTGGTTATACCAGTGGTGATTATACTTATGGCGGTTCTCTTTTGTTGTTTATGTTTTTGATGATTTGGGCGGCAGATACAGGAGCTTATTTCACGGGTAAATTTTTGGGGAAACATCAACTCGCTAAAGTTAGTCCAAATAAAACCTGGGAAGGTGTTCTTGGTGGCGTGTTTTTTAGTTTAATGATTGGTTGGTTTGGTGTATTTGCATTAGATCTTAAAATCAATAATTTTAGTCTCTATTGTTTTGTTTTATTGTGTTTAGCGATCATTTCCGTTTTTGGTGATTTATTTGAGAGCGCATTAAAACGATCTGCAAATATAAAAGATTCGGGAAATTTACTTCCGGGTCATGGCGGACTTCTTGATCGACTTGACAGTACGGTTACTGTTGCCCCATTTTATTTTCTTACCTTTAGTTATTTTGAGTGGTTCAATGCTTGAGTCTGTTTGCATATTAGGCTCAACCGGTTCTATTGGCTGTAGCACTTTAGAGGTTATCGCTAAAAACCAAAACCGTTATTGTATTACGGTGCTTACGGCAAATACAAATTGTGAAAAATTATTTCTTCAGTGTCAACAGTACCAACCTAAAATTGCGATAATGGCTTGTAAGGATTCAGCTAAAAAATTAAAACGATTAGTCGACTCACATGGTTTAAATATTCAAATTATAGGTGGTGTACAAGCCGTCAACCAGGCCGCAGAGGCTCATGATATTGATATTGTTGTAGCGGCGATTGTTGGAGCTGCGGGTTTATTGCCAACGCTTAATGCGGTTAAAAAAGGACTTAGAGTTTTATTGGCAAATAAAGAAGCTTTAGTTATGTCTGGTGATTTATTTATGCAAGAGGTGATAAAAAATAAAGCGACATTATTGCCTGTAGACAGTGAACACAATGCTATTTTTCAATCATTACCTCAACAAATATCTCAGGGCGCCAATTCGTTAAAAACTGTCGATTCGTTAAAAAATATCACGTCGTTAAAAGGCGTTAATGAAATATTGTTAACAGGGTCTGGCGGACCTTTTTTAACCGAACCCATGGAAGGCTTATCAACAAAAACACCTGAGCAAGCTTGCGCGCATCCAAACTGGGATATGGGGAAAAAGATATCCGTTGATTCAGCGACAATGATGAACAAGGGATTGGAATTGATAGAAGCTTGTTATTTATTTAAAGCGCCTTTAGATAAAATTAAAATAGTGATCCATCCTCAAAGTATCATCCACTCAATGGTGTCTTATTTAGATGGTTCTGTGATTGCTCAATTGGGAAATCCTGATATGAAAACCCCCATTGCTCATTGTTTGGCATGGCCAGATAGAATTGATTCGGGCGTTAAAGCATTGGATTTTAGTCAGTTGAGCGAACTAACTTTTCAGCAACCCGATTTTGAACGTTTTCCTTGTTTAGCTTTAGCTATTGAAGCAATAAAAACAGGAGAAAACGCACCTTGTATTCTTAATGCCGCCAATGAAATTGCCGTTGATGCTTTTTTAAATGAGAAAATAAAGTTTACTGATATTGCAAAAGTGATAGAAAAAACACTTTCATCTTCAACCTTTATTCCGCTGAATGATATTAATCAAGTGATTGAAACCGACCAACAAGCGAGAATAACGGCTAGCCGCATCGTAGAGGCGTTATTAAATGATTGAATTTCTTTGGAATACCGTTTCTTTTATAGTCGCTCTTGGTGTTTTGGTGACTATTCATGAATATGGCCATTTTTGGGTTGCTAGAAAGCTCGGGGTTAAGGTCATTACTTTTTCAGTTGGTTTTGGTAAGCCATTACTGCAAAAAACAGGCAAAGATGGTGTGCAATATATTTTGGCGGCTATTCCTTTGGGCGGTTATGTGAAAATGCTTGATGAGAGAGAATCTGAACAACCGATAACAAAGGAAGAGTTACCTTTTGCTTTTAATCAAAAGTCAGTATGGGCCAGAATGGCAATTGTTTTGGCTGGTCCGGTGGCTAATTTTTTGTTAGCCATTGTTTTGTATTGGGTAATATTTATTATAGGTACGGAAGGCTTAAAGCCTGTTGTGGGTACAGTGCCAACAGAAAGTATAGCCGCTATAGCCGGGTTAAAAAAACAAGATGTTATCGTAAAAGTTGATAACCAGACTGTAAAGAATCGATTAGATTTAGTTGAAAGCATTGCTAAGCGGTTGGGCGATAAAGATTTTTTACAATTAACAGTTGAGCGAAAAGGTTTTACTCAAACCAAAAATCTTCAGTTGAATTTAAAAAATTGGCATGTGGATGATGAAAAACCACAAATTTTACATTCGTTAGGACTTTTTCACCCAATAGAAAACTTTACTCACCAAATAGGTCATATTGCTGAGGGTAAAGCGGCTTCAATGGCTGGAATTAAAGTTAATGATGTAATTGAAATGATTGATGGAGTCGCGGTGAATAACTGGCAACAGCTTGTTGATGTTATTCACCCATTGGCAAATCAGTCGGTTATTATGCAAATTAACCGAAGTGGTAAAAAAATTGAATTGCTCGTGTTGATTGGTTCACGTCAAATGCAAAAACGAACTATTGGGTATTTAGGCATTGGACCTAAACGGATTAATCCTGCTCCTTATATTGTGACCCAAAAAGCGGGTTTTTTAAGTGCGAGTTTGTTAGCTATTGAAACAACATATAATAAAATACAATTAACAGCGAAACTATTTTATAAATTGATAGTCGGAGATATTTCATATAAAGGGATCAGTGGGCCTTTTTCTATTGCAAAAGGGGCTGGTCAAAGTGCTAGTTATGGTTTGGTCGCTTTTTTGAGCTTTTTAGCCATGATTAGTGTTAATCTCGGATTTATTAATTTATTACCTGTTCCGGTGTTGGATGGTGGGCATTTACTGTTTTTTGTTATTGAAGCAATAAAAGGCAAACCATTATCAAAAAAAATGCAGGAATTTGGTCTACAAATTGGTATGATGTTGGTCTTTGCGCTGATGGCTATAGCGTTTTACAATGACATAGTGATTCATTAACAA
Organism: uncultured Kangiella sp.; assembly: GCA_964476655.1. Taxonomy (GTDB): domain Bacteria; phylum Pseudomonadota; class Gammaproteobacteria; order Enterobacterales; family Kangiellaceae. The sequence goes on from CAYZBK010000040.1 coordinate 7,928, forward strand.
TAAACATGATTTTAAGAAGTATATTAAATATGGTAAATATGAAGTCTTACATGAATAATCAGTCATTAGTTCGTTTTGGTCAGTTACTTCTGCTATTCGTTTTTTTTACTCATTCTTTAACGGCTAGCGCAAAAAATGAAACCGATTTTATTGTTGAAGAAATTAAAGTTGACGGCTTACAACGTATGGAGCTTGGCACTTTTTTTAACATGTTACCTCTGCAAGTCGGAGAAAAACTAGAAAAAAGTCGAATACCAACAATTATTCGTACATTGTTTGCTGCGGATAGTTTTGATGATATCCGGTTGTTTAGAGAAGGTAATATCCTCTATGTTGATGTGGTAGAGCGGCCAACTATTTCTGAGATTGTTATTGACGGCAATAAAGACATCAAAACAGATCAAATATTAGATGCTATGAAAGGTGCTGGTTTTTCTAAAGGTGAGGTTTATAATCCAGCGGCTATTAAGCATATTATTGATGGCTTAAATCAACAGTATTTTTCGCATGGTAAGTATTCAGTAAAGATTATTAGCAAAGTGATTTTGCGCTCTCGTAATCGAGTATTAATTCAGTTTGATGTTAAAGAAGGCGAGCCTGCTCGTATAGAATCAATCAATATCGTAGGAAATAAATTATTTTCGAACGAGGAATTGCTTGGGCAGTTTGAACTTTCTACAGGCGGATGGTTTTCTTATTTTACTAGCGATGATCAGTATGCAAGAGAAAAGCTTTCTGGCGATTTAGAAACATTACGCTCTTATTATATGGATAGAGGTTATTTAAAGTTTTTGGTGACATCAACACAAGTGAGTATTTCTCCTGATCGTAAAGGCATGTTTGTTACCATTAATGTTGATGAAGGTGAAAAATTTGAGGTTAACAATATTTCTTTTAGTGGTGATTTAATCTTAACTGAAAAACGGCTTAAGCAATTAATGCCTTTAACTAAAGGTGATACATATTCAGCTGCGGCAATCTCCTTTACGGAAGAACAAATTAAAGAAAATTTGGGGCACTTTGGATACGCTTTTGCAAAGGTAACCTCGGTGCCAAATGTAGAACCCCATAGTCATAAAGTTAATTTAAAAATATTTATTGATCCCGGTAAAAAGGTATACATTAACCGGATTACCTTTGAAGGTAATGAAACCACTAATGATCAAGTTCTACGTCGAGAAATAAGATTGATGGAAGGAGGTGCTTTATCAACTGAACAAATTGAAAGAAGTAAAATTAGATTACAACAATTAACATTTGTGGAAGACGTTAAAGTTGAAACACCTAAAGTTGAAAATTCGGATGATAGAGTTGACGTTAATTACATCATTGAAGAAAGATCCGCAGGTATTATATCCGGTGGGGTCGGTTATGGTTCAACATACGGTTTATCGGTAAATGCCAGTGTTAGCCATAATAATTTTTTAGGTTCGGGAAAAACTGTTGGTTTTTCAGCGAATAAAAATAAATTTACAGGTAATTATTCGCTTAGCTACTATGATCCATATTTTACTTTAGATGGAATTAGTGCCGGAGCATCTTTGAATTATCAATCAACAGACTTTGGCAAGGTTGATATAGCGGCAACACTGTTAGATAGCCGAGGTATTAATTTTAGTATAGGTTATCCTGTAAGCGAAGTGTCTAAACTAAATTTTTCTTTAGGTTTTCAGGCTAATGATTTAAGTGCCGATGGTACGCTTACTGAGCAAATATCTGATTTTTTCGCCGAGAATGGTCAAAACGTTTTAGAGGATTCTGATATTTCTTATGATTTAATGAAATTTGGTGCTAGTTTCATTACCAATAGTTTGAACCGTGGGATTTTTCCTGACCGTGGAACTCGTCAGGTATTATCTTTTAGTGGCTCTGTTCCAGGAAGTGATTTAGAGTTTTATAAGATTGATTATAAAATTGATAATTACATACCAATAGCTCCTGGTTGGTCGTTTTTAAGTCGATTAAAGTTATCCTATGGTGATGGGTATGGTAAAAATAAATCATTACCCTATTTTGAGAATTTTTATGCGGGTGGCTCACAAACAGTTAGAGGTTTCGAGAAAAATACGATAGGACCAAGAGTTATTCAAAGAATTTCTGGGTCTACCAATAGCGATTCAGTAGTTGATTCTTTTGATGGATCTTTTCCTATTTCTTTGCCTGTAGAATACGATACTTTTAGAACTCAAAATCGTGCTGTTGGTGGTAATGCTCGAGTTCTTGGTAGTATAGAACTCATTTTTCCAATTCCTTTTGCAGAAAAAAGTAATTCATTAAGAACAAGCCTTTTTGTGGATATTGGTAATTTATGGAATACTAAGTTTGATATTGCTAAATATGCAACGTCACCTAATATTCTGGATGCTTCTGATTCGGATACATTTCGAGCTTCAGCAGGTTTAGCGTTACAATGGCTGTCACCCATGGGACCACTATCGATTAGTTTTTCTAAAATACTAGAAAAAGAAGACAGCGATGAAAGTGAAACATTTTCTTTTAATGTAGGGCAAACTTTTTAAATTTAACTAAGTAAAATAAGGGCAAAAAATATGTTTAAACGATTATCATTTTTAGTAGTATTTTTGATTACATTTTCTTCAACGGTATTTTCGGCTGATTTGAAAATAGGTGTTTTTAATGAACGTTTGGTTTTGTCAAAAATACCTCAATCGGAATTAATTGACAGTAAATTGCAGGCTCAATTTAAAGATCGAATTGACGAGTTAAA
>CAYZBK010000040.1:10755-24014 GCA_964476655.1 uncultured Kangiella sp.
TTGCAAAAAAAAATACTAACGGTTGCTGAGATTGCAAAGATAGTTGATGGGGAAATTATCGGTGATTCTGAGCTTATAATTAGTCAAGTATCGCCTTTAAATATAGCCTGTAAAGAGGATATTTCATTTCTAAGTAATTTTAAGTTTGAGTCTGAGTTAAACACAACCCAAGCGGGTTGTGTTTTGCTTTCTAAAGGTTATAAAAAAACAATAGAAAATACTGCTATTGTATGTAGAGACCCTTATTTAGCTTTTGCTCAAATAGCTAAAGTCTTTGATTCAACACCGCTTCCCGCTGATAATATCTCAACTTTAGCCGTTATTGATCCTTCTGCGGATATTGGTGAAAATGTTAATATTGCTGCTGGTGTCGTGATTCAAAAAAACTGCAAGGTTGCTGACAATGTTTCTATTGGAGCTAATTGTCATCTAGGGCAAGGTGTTTCTGTTGCTGAAAAAACGATAATTTATTCTAACGTGTCTATCTATCATGCGGTAACTATTGGCGCTAACTGTATTTTACACTCAGGTGTGGTGATAGGCGGTGATGGTTTTGGTTATGCTAACGATTCTGGAAAATGGGTTAAAATACCTCAAACTGGTAGTGTAATTATTGGTGATGATGTTGAAATAGGGGCTAATTCAACCATCGATCGTGGTGCGCTTAATAATACTATTATTGGTAATGGCGTTAAAATCGACAATTTATGCCATATCGCCCATAATGTCACGATTGGTGAACATTCTGCAATGGCGGGTTGTAGCGCGATTGGCGGGAGTACTCAGGTAGGTAAATATTGTACTTTTGGCGGAAGAAGCGCTGCAATAGGCCATTTGAATATTGCAGATGGGACCCATTTAACGGCAGGTACAATCGTTAATAAATCAAATCAGCAAGCGGGGGTTTTTTCCTCAGGCACAGGCGTCCAAGAAAATAAAGTATGGCGAAAAAATGTAGCAAGATTTAAACAGCTGGATGAAATGTCAAAAAAAATACGTTTGTTAGAGAAGCAAGTCAAAAGTTTACAAGGTGATAAAAGCTAATGAGTGATGAAAATAAAATTTTAAACAGCTTGGATATTCATGAAATAATGAAGCATTTACCTCATCGTTATCCATTTTTATTAGTTGATAAAGTGACTGACTATCAGGAAGGTGAGTATCTCAACGCGATTAAAAATGTGAGCGTTAATGAACCTTGTTTTACCGGGCATTTTCCTCATAGACCGGTGATGCCTGGAGTATTAATTTTAGAAGCGTTAGCACAGGCGACTGGAATTTTAGCCTTTAAAACATTGAAAGAATTACCTGATGATAATTCATTATATTATTTTGTTGGTATTGATAAAGCGAGATTTAAAAAACCCGTTGTACCTGGTGATCAATTAGAGTTAAAAGTTCAATTAATTAAACGCAAACGGCTCATGTGGAAATACGATGCGCAAGCTTTGGTTGATGGAAAAGTTGTTTGTTCGGCTGAATTAATGTGTTCTAAGCAGGATATTGTTTAGTGACTGATTCATCACCGTTAATACATCCCTCTTCGATTATACATCCTTCAGCGGTTATTGCTGATGGTGTGCAAGTTGGACCTTTTTCATTTATTGATGAGCATGTGGTTATTGGTGAAGGCTCGGTAGTTGGTCCGCATGTAGTGATTAATGGTCATACTACAATAGGAAAAAACAATCATTTTTATCAATTTTGCTCAATTGGTGAAGCAAATCAGGATAAAAAATACAAAGGCGAACCAACAAGGACTGAGATAGGTGATAATAATATTATCCGAGAGTCTTGTACTATTCACCGTGGCACAATTCAAGATCATCAGGTAACAAAAATAGGTAATGACAATTTATTGATGGCTTATACTCATATAGCTCACGATTGTCAGTTAGGAAATCATATTATTGTTGCCAACAGCTCAAATTTAGCCGGTCATGTGGTTGTTGGTGACTGGGTGATCTTAGGTGGTTTTTCAGGAATACATCAATTTTGTAAAATTGGCGAACATGCATTTATTGGCATTAGAAGTACTGTGACTCAAGATATTATGCCATTTGTTTTATATGCTGATTCGGCAGTTCGCTCTGTTAACTCCGAAGGTTTAAAAAGAAGATATTTTAGTGCCGATGACATTTCCTTAATTCGCAAGGCTTATAAAATTATCTTTAGAAAAGGCTTTTCTCTGGAGCAAGCAAAAGTTGAATTATCTCAACTTAGTCCATCAAACATTTCAGTACAACGAATGGTTGATTTTATTAATCATTCAGAACGAGGTTTAGCTCGTGGTGCTGTTAAATAGCATCAATCACTTAACAGAAATTAGACAAATGATTCATACTACAGCAATCATTGATCCATCCGCGATCATTGCAAAAAACGTTACTATAGGAGCTTATAGCATTGTTGGTGCAGGGGTTCAAATAGGTTCAGGCACTCATATTGATCCTCATGTTGTTATAAAAGGCTCGACGATTATCGGTGAAAATAACCACATTCATTCTTTTGCTTCTATTGGCGACATTCCTCAAGACATCGGTTTTAAAGGAACAGAAAAAACGCAACTCATTATCGGTGATAGAAATAGTATTAGAGAATATGTCAGTATACATCGAGCGATTGAGGTGGATGAATGTGTTACTCGAATTGGCAATGATAATTTATTAATGGCTCATACTCACATTGGTCATAATTGCATTTTAGGTAATCATATTGTGATTGTGAATAGCGCTAATTTAGCCGGGCATGTCGAAATTAATGACTGGGCAATTTTAAGTGGTTTTACTGCAGTACATCAGTTTTGTAAAATTGGCGCTCATGCAATGATAGGGATCCAAAGTAAAGTGACACAAGATGTTTTACCTTTTGTGATGTATGCAGAATCATCCCCTAAATCGATTAATAGCCGAGGTTTGCAACGCAGAGGATTCAGCAAAGAGACGATCAAAAACATCCGCTGTGCATTTAAACTTTTTTATCGAAGTTCATTAAACAGAGAAAAAATATTGTGTGAATTAGAAGAGTCTTCTAAAAGTTGTGCTTCGGTTAAATTAATGTATGATTTTATTCAGCAATCAACTCGCGGTATTGCTCGTTAATTTTCAAGCATCTGATAAGCCAGTTTAGCAATGTTCATTGAACCGCCAGCTAAACCTAATTTCTTTTTGACTTGTTTTAATTCTGCAATCATATTTTTTCTATATTGATTATCCTCAAGAATTTTACTGACTTCTTCAACAATTAATTGCGGTTGAGCTTGATGTTGCACAAACTCTTTTACAATCGCTTTTTCTGCAACAATGTTGACTAAGCCAATTTTATCGATGGTAATCATTCGTTTAAATATAGCATATGAAATAGCTGAAATTTTATAGGTAATAACACAAGGTATACCCATCAAGCCAATCTCTAACGTAGCGGTTCCAGAAGCGGTAATAATTGAATCACATACACTCATAACATTGTAAGAGCTGTCCGTTAAAAAAGTAATTTCCAACTCTGAATAATCCTCACATAATTTTTCTAATGATTGTTTATTAAGAGTGCTAGCTACCGCTAAAATAAATTGGCAGCTTGGGTATTTCTTTTTTAGTAATCGTGCACTTTCTAACTGAATAGGCAAAATTTTATTAATTTCACTATTTCGACTTCCAGGAAAAAGCCCAATAATTTTATCATTGGGTTTTAAATGATATTCTTGAAGTAGTTGATTCTTTTTTTTATCGGCTTTAACTTCATCGACTAAGGGGTTTCCTACAAACTGAACCGGCACTTTTGCCTTTGAATAAAAATCAACTTCAAAAGGAAAAAGCACTGCCATCATATCAATTTTTTCGCGTATGCTATAAACACGATTCGGTCGCCAAGCCCAAACTTGTGGGCCAATATAAAAAAGAACTTTTGTGCCATTTTTTTTTGCAGCGGCAGCTAACTTCATATTAAATTCTTGATAGTCAACTAAAATCAGGAGATCGGGTTTTTGTTGTACGACTATTTCGATTAATTGATCTAATACTTTTTTTATTTTGCGATAATTTTTTAAAACCTCAACAATTCCCACCACGGCAATGTCTGAGCAATCGATAATGACATTAGCTCCCGCTTTTCGGAGGTTATCACCGCCCATAGCCAAAATGGATAGCTGAGGATCCAGTTGCTTGAGTGCTTTAACCAGATTGCCCGCATGAAGATCGCCTGAGGCCTCTCCAGCACTTATAAGAATCTTTTTTTTCATTTATTTATCTTAAACTACTGATTTCATGGTATCGCAAATGTAAGCAATTTTTTCTTCTTCAAGTTCGGGATAAACAGGAAGCGAAAAACATTGTTCAACGACGGATTCGGCATTTTTTAATTGAATATCAAGATAGTTCTTTTGATAAACATCTTGTTTATGAAGAGGGATGGGATAATAAATAGCACAAGCAATATTTTTGTTTTGTAATGCTTTCATTATTTTATCTCTATTAGGGTGAAGACAGGTGTATTGGTGAAATACATGTTTGCCAATATTATCTTCATACGGCGTTATGATATCTGTACCGGTAAGAAATTTTTTGTAGAGTTGGTTAACTCTACGGCGGTTATCGTTATATTGATCAATTCGTTTCAGTTTAATTCGTAAGATCACGGCTTGTAATTCATCTAAGCGGCTGTTGTAACCGATTTGAGTATGATGATATCGAACACTCATTCCATGATTTCTAAGAATGTTTAACTGTTCAAATATTTCATCAGAGTTTGTACTGATTAAGCCTCCATCACCAAAACAGCCAAGATTTTTACTGGGAAAAAAACTAAAAGCTCCGGCATCACCAAAACTTCCCGTATGTTGGTTATTTATATGGCTACCAAAAGATTGGGCGCAATCTTCAACTATTTTAATTTGATGAGATTGGCATAGGTTGACTAAGCGAGGCATATCAACCGGCTGACCAAATAAATGAACAGGTATAATCGCTTTTGTTTTACTACTAATTGCTTTTTCAACTTGATTAATATCAATATTAAATGTTTTTGGATCAATATCGACAAAAACTGGTTTAGCTTTTACGTAACTAATTGCTTCTGCGGTTGCGATAAAAGTAAAAGGTGTCGTGATAACTTCATCACCTTCGCCTATACCCGCAGCAATTAAGGCTAAATGCAGAGCGTCGGTACCCGAATTCACACCAAGACAGTGTTTAACGCCTAGGTATTCCGCGGCTTCTTTTTCAAATGCTGATACATTGGGACCCAATATAAATTGAGTGGCTTCCATTGCTTTTAATATTCCTTGATCCACTTCTTCTTTTATTTCTAGGTACTGTTGTTTTAAATCAACCATTGGAATATTCATTGGCATTGTCTCATTTTTAATTTTATTTCGTGATGAATCATTTTGTTGTGGGGTACAAAGTGACTTACTCTAATAGTTTTGATATTTTTATCGCCGTGTCTAATGCATTTCTACCATCTTCACCGCTCACTAATGTTGGCGTGTTGGATGTAATACTGTTAAGAAACGCGATAATTTCAGTTTGCAAAGCATCATTATTTTCAAAGATTTTTTTATGGCTAACAATTTCAGGGTTGCCGGATTGATCAACGCCATCACCTTTTTGGTAAATGCCTAATTCTCTGTTTTGAAAATCGACTGTGACACAGCCACTTTTTTCAAAGATACGCATTTTCCTTTCTGATTTTGCAGAAACTCTGCTAGCTGTGACATTGGCTACACATCCATTCTCAAATTCCAAACGAGCGTTAACGATGTCGCTTGATTCAGTTAAAACCTCTGCACCTGATGCCGCAATAGCGACGAGTTTTGATTTAACAATATTTAGAATGATATCAATGTCATGAATCATTAAATCTAAAACCACATTCACATCGGTTGCTCTTGGATTGAAAGGCGCAAGACGATGAGATTCAATAAATAACGGTTTTGTCAGTAGGTTATCTAATTCTAAAATAGCCGCGTTAAAGCGTTCTAAAAAACCGACCTGAATTAATAAATTGTTTTTTTTTGCAAGAGCAATCAGTTCATCGGCTTCTTCAACTTTAACAGTAATTGGTTTTTCTATGAGGACATGAGAGCCATTTTCCAGAAAATCTTTTGCAATTTGGTAATGTAAGCTGGTTGGCGAGGCAATACTTACGGCATCAACTTTGCCGAGTAATTCTTTATAATCAGTAACCGCTCGAACGGCTATTTTTTGATTGAAACTTTGGGCGACTTTTTCTGCCGTTTTAATATCTCGGTCAACGACGGCAATTAATTCACTGTTTTCTAAATGAGCATACTTTTGAGCATGAAACTTTCCTAAATAACCCACACCTATCACGGCAGTACGTATTTTTTTCATTGATATTTTTCTCTGCTAGGTTGTTAAATTTAGAAATTATGTCGTAATTTATGAAACTCGGACAATAGCATATATTGAGGAATTATGGAATAATGCTTATTAAGGTAGCGACATGACCTAGGTTTCGTAACCTATTGATATTGCTATAAAATACTGTTTTTTACTGTAAAGTCATTAGCATTCATTAATCAAAGTATAATGCTCGTTATTAAGAGCACTATTTTTTAAATGGATAATTTGAGAAAGAAAGAATTAATATGAGTCAACGTAAAAATTTGATTGCTGGAGTGGATGAAGTAGGGCGTGGTCCTTTAGCTGGCGCGGTTGTTGCTGCGGCAGTTATTCTTGATCCAAATAATCCCATTGAAGGATTAACCGATTCGAAAAAACTGTCTGAAAAAAATCGAGATAGACTGAGTATAGAGATCAAAGAGAAAGCACTTAGTTGGGCATTAGGGCGTGCAGAAGTAGAAGAAATTGATGAAATAAATATTTTACAAGCAAGCTTACTTGCGATGAAAAGAGCCGTTGAATCTTTAAAACTTTCTCCTGATCATTGTTTAATTGATGGTAACAGGTGCCCTGAGTTAAGTTGTAGTAGTGAAGCCATTGTTAAGGGTGATTTAAAAATTGATTCAATTGGAGCCGCTTCAATTATTGCGAAAGTTGAACGTGATAATGAGATGAAAAAAATGGAACTCCGTTATCCCGGTTATGGTTTGGCTCAACATAAAGGTTACCCCACCAAAAAGCATATTGAAGCATTAGTTAAATTAGGTGTGACAAAAATACATCGAAAAACGTTTGCTCCAGTTAAAAAAATTCTTGCCAAATCTTAACTGAGTTAATTAATTTATGAATGAAATAAACTCAGAGATGAGTAACGAGCAAGCAAGCGATTCGGCTGAAGTCTTGCACTCGCCAGCCAAACAACCCGACTTTGTCCATTTGCGACTTCACTCTGAATTTTCTATGGTCGATGGAATTTGCCGAATAAACTCTACCTTAGATAGAATTTCTGAATTTGATATGCCTGCGGTGGCATTAACGGATCATCTTAACTTTTGTGGATTGATTAAGTTTTATAAAAAATGCAGAAGCCTTGGAATTAAAGCGATTGCTGGTGTCGATTTATGGGTTAATGATGAAACGGGTGAGCATGATAATTTTCGAATTACCGTGTTGTGTATGAATGATCAAGGTTATCTTAATGCAAAAATCCTTATTACTAAGGCTTATCAAGAAAATCAAAAACGTGGAATGCCGATTGTCGATAAAAATTGGTTTAAAACATTAAATGAAGGTTTAATTGTGTTATCTGGCGGTAAATATGGAGATGTTGGCCGAGCTATATTGTCTGGAAATCATGCTCAAGCTGCAGAATATTTAGGTTTTTGGCAATTGCATTTTGCTGATCGTTATTACATTGAATTACAACGTACAGGTCGAGCTGGCGAAGGTGATTATATTCATTCGATAGCCTCATTTGCGCAAGCCTCTTGTACTCCTGTTGTTGCAACTAATGATGTTTGTTTTTTAAACCAAGAAGATTTTGATGCACATGAAATTCGAGTTTGCATTAATCAAAGTTGTGTTTTAGATGATCCTCGCCGAGTTAAAAATTATTCAAACCAGCAATATCTAAAATCGACGGCAGAAATGAAAGCGCTTTTTTCTGATATTCCTGAAGCACTTGAAAACACAGTAGAAATTGCAAAACGCTGTAATCTAACATTGCATTTAGGCGAATATTTTCTACCTAATTATCCTATTCCAGATGGTTTAACGATTGAAGAATATTTTTGCCAATTAAGTGAACAAGGTTTAGAAAAAAGATTGTCGAGCCTTTTCGATGTGGATTCTAAAGATTTTCTCCAACAAAGGCTCCCTTATGATGAACGTTTGAAAATTGAACTAGATGTTATTAACCAAATGGGTTTTCCTGGCTATTTTTTAATTGTTGCAGATTTTATTAGTTGGAGTAAAAATAATGACGTACCAGTTGGGCCGGGCCGTGGTTCAGGTGCAGGCTCATTGGTCGCATATTCGTTGGATATTACGGATCTTGACCCACTTAAATACGAGTTATTATTTGAGCGTTTTTTGAATCCTGAGCGGGTATCAATGCCCGATTTTGATATTGATTTTTGTATGGATGGGCGCGACCGTGTTATTGATTATGTCGCTCAAAAATATGGTCGAAATAGTGTTTCGCAAATTATTACTTTTGGTCGATTAGCATCAAAAGCGGTGATTAAAGATGTGGGACGAGTGTTGAGTCAACCTTATGGTTTTGTTGATAAAATTTCAAAATTAATTCCTTTTGAAATTGGTATGACTTTAGCAAAAGCTTGGGAACAAGAGGCTGAAATTCGTACAAGATATGAAACCGAAGAAGAGTTTCAGGCGCTTTGGGATATGGCAATTAAACTTGAAGGTATTACCCGTAATGCCGGTAAACATGCTGGTGGAGTGGTCATTTCTCCCGGCGAGCTGACAGAGTTTTCTGCTTTATCTTGTGATGAAACTGGGGCGGGTCTTGTTACTCAATTTGATAAAGATGATGTTGAAACTGCAGGCTTAGTAAAATTTGATTTCTTAGGTTTAAGAACATTAACGATTATTGATTGGGCAATCGCTACCATTAATAATAATGCCCTAAACGAAGAAGATAAGGTGAATATTGAAAAAATAGATTTAGCGGATTCTGCCGTTTTTCGTTTGCTACAAGCGGCAAAAACAACTGCGGTATTCCAGCTTGAATCAAGAGGAATGAAAGAATTAATTAAAAAACTATTACCCAGCAGTTTTGAAGATATTATTGCATTGGTTGCTTTGTTTAGGCCGGGACCTTTAGGCTCCGGAATGGTTGATGATTTTATTAATCGCAAACATGGTAAGCAAGATGTTGCTTATCCACATGCCGATTACCAGCATGAAGATCTAAAACCTATTTTGGAGCCGACTTATGGAATTATTCTTTATCAAGAACAAGTGATGCAAATAGCACAAGTGTTAGCTAATTTTACATTAGGAGGCGCTGATTTATTACGTAGAGCAATGGGCAAGAAAAAAGCTGAGGTGATGGCTGAGCAGCGTGAAATTTTTATGAAAGGAGCTATCGGTCGGGATGTTGACGGCGAATTAGCAGGGCATATCTTTGACCTCATGGAAAAATTTGCGGGTTATGGTTTTAACAAGTCTCATTCAGCCGCGTATGCATTAGTTTCTTATCAAACCGCATGGTTAAAAACGCATTACCCTGCCGCATTTATGGCTGCGGTTATGTCTGCGGATATGGATAATACTGAAAAAGTGGTGACTTATGTTGATGATGTAAAAGGATTGGGGTTGGATATTCTTCCGCCAGATGTCAACCGAGGTGCATACAAATTTACCATCGATGGTGAGAAAACCATTATTTATGGAATTGGAGCGGTAAAAGGCGTTGGTGAAGCTGCGATTCAATCGATAGTTGATGAAAGACTCGAATCGGGTGCATATAAAGATCTATTTGATTTTTGTAATCGAATTGATTTAAAAAAGGCCAATCGACGAGTCCTTGAAGCATTAATTAAGGCGGGAGCAATGGATCATTTAGGGCCTAACCGAGCGGTATTAATGGCTTCTTTAGAAAAAGGAATAAAAAGCGCAGAGCAATTCAAGCGTGATTTGGCTCTCGGGCAAAATGATCTTTTTGGAGCGCCATCGGAAAAAAATGCAGAGCAAAATATTGAATTCACTCAAGTAAAACCATGGTCAGAAGGTCGAGTTTTAGAAGGTGAAAAAGAAACGTTAGGCATTTACCTGACCGGCCACCCAATTAATCGATATCTAGCAGAAATTAAAAAGTTATGTAGTTTACGGCTAAATGGGCTACAACCCACTAGACGAGGTGATTACGTCACCGTTGCGGGATTAATTATTAACGTCAGAGTAATGAAAACAAAAAAAGGTTTAAATTGGGCAATTGTTAGCTTAGATGACCAAAGTGCTCGTGTTGATGTGATGATTTATAGTGAACTTTATGAAGCAAGCAAAGAGTTTTTAATTCGAGATACGGTGGTTATTGCTAAGGGTGATATTTCGAATGATGACTTTTCTGGCGGTTTAAAAATGAGTGGTATAGAAATTAATCCTCTCATTGATATTAGAGAAAAGCGTGTCGATTATTTAGAAATTAAAATTGATTTAGCTTTTGGCTCAACCTTGGCAAATGATCTTATTGAAGCTCTGCTGCCGCACAAAGGGGGATTATGCCCGGTGCGTTTAGTCTGTAAAAAAGACTCAATCTCTGCCGAGTTGGTGGCGGCTGGAGAGTGGTCAGTGAAACCGACCGATGATTTGTTACACACCCTTAAAAATATTGACGGTTGTAGTTTAGTGAAGTTACATTATTGAGTGTTAAAACGCATTTTTCTAATATCTAACAACCTATAATCAAAAACATATCGATAATAACTGTTTAAATCAATTCAAAGCCTTCTGTTTAACCTCGAAGTGCGCGATAATCATTTGAATAACGCTATCATCCAATAATCATTGAATTAAAGAACTGGGAATAAGTAACTTACTATGTTTAATCGAATCAGAGGTTTATTTTCCGCCGACTTATCTATTGATCTTGGGACGGCTAACACCTTAATTTATATGCGAGAGCAGGGCATTGTGTTAAATGAACCTTCAGTGGTTGCCATTAGACACGAACGAGGCGGTAATAAATCCATTGCGGCCGTTGGTGCAGACGCGAAAGCAATGTTGGGGCGTACACCAGGAAATATTAATGCAATAAGACCCTTAAAAGATGGCGTTATTGCTGATTTTGAAGTGACAGAAAAAATGTTACAGCAATTTATACGTAAAGTTCATGATTCAAGCTTTTTTATGAGACCGAGCCCTAGAGTATTGATTTGCGTACCTTGCGGATCAACTCAAGTTGAACGACGTGCGATTAAGGAGTCAGCTTATGGCGCTGGCGCAAGAGATGTTTATTTAATTGATGAACCTGTTGCTGCTGCTGTTGGTGCGGGCTTACCTGTTGGTGAAGCAAGAGGTTCTATGGTTGTGGATATAGGCGGCGGAACAACCGAGATCGCTATTTTATCGTTAAATGGTGTGGTGTCATCTGATTCAGTCAGAATTGGTGGTGACCGTTTTGACGATGCGATTATTGATTATGTGCGTCGAAATTACGGAACGGTGATTGGTGAATCAACGGCCGAAAGAATTAAACATGAAATTGGTACCGCATTTCCAAGTACTGAAGTGATGGAAATTGACGTCAGGGGACGTAATCTTGCAGAAGGTGTTCCTAGAAAATTTACCATTAATAGCAATGAAATTTTAGAAGCTTTACAAGATCCGCTAGCAGGAATGATTCGTGCGGTTCGTTCTGTTTTAGAGCAAGCGCCTCCTGAACTAGCTGCTGATATTTCCGAGCGTGGCATGGTGTTAACCGGTGGTGGAGCATTAATTAGAGATTTAGATCGTTTATTTATGGAAGAAACCGGTTTACCTGTAATAGTTGCTCAAGATCCATTAACTTGTGTTGCAAGAGGTGGAGGTAAAGTTCTTGAGACTATTGAGGAGCATGGTGGAGACCTTTTCTCGCAAGGGTAGTTTGGTTGAACGAGGAATTAAGTGCCTGCTGTTAGACTCTTTAGCTCCTTTGAGAGATAACCTATCCCAAACGCAGCTAGCTTATTCTTTTTGATTGAGAGTATTTAACCTCAGTTCTTATCCCTAGTTGAGGTTATTTAACTTGTCTGCTGCGTAAAGTGTGTTGTGCATTAATGTTGCCACTGTCATTGGTCCAACACCTCCAGGAACAGGGGTAATCCAAGCCGCTCGTTCTTTTGCGACTTCAAATTCTACATCACCGACTAATTTACCATTTGGTAAGCGGTTCATCCCAACATCGATGACAGTAGCGCCTGGTTTTATCCACTCGCCTTTAATTAAATTAGGAATACCAACAGCAACGATAACTAGATCCGCTGATGCAACGTGCTCTGCGAGGTTTGTCGTAAATTTGTGGCATACTGTGACAGTTGCTCCTGCCAATAAAAGCTCCATGGCCATTGGTCTACCAACAATATTACTCGAACCGACTATACAACAATTAAGTCCTTTAACTTCTAAGCTAATATGCTTCAACATAAGCATTACACCATAAGGTGTGCAAGGGCGAAGTTCAGGGATCCTTTGCACTAAACGTCCAATGTTGTATGGATGAAAACAATCGACATCCTTCGACGGATTAATTTTTTCCAGAACGATACTGACATCAATTTGATTAGGTAAAGGTAATTGCACCAATATACCATCAACGTTTTTATCATTGTTAAGCTCTTCAATTTTTAATAATAATTGCGATTGGCTAATTTGCTTATCAAAAATGATCTTATTAGAGGTAAATCCAATATCTTCACATGCTTTAACTTTTTTGCCCACATAAACGCTTGAAGCCGGATCCTCACCGACCAAAATTACGGTTAAACTTGGAGCTCTTAGTCCGTTTTTTAATCGAGCGAAGACTTTATTTTTAATTTGCTCTCTTAATAATGCAGAAATTTTAACGCCGTCGATTAATTGTGCGGTCATGAATAAATAGCCATATAAGTAAAAAGGTCATAATTGATGTGAGGTCATTTTCTCAATTTTAAGCGCAATAACCAAGTTAAATATACCAAATATGATGATTTTACAGGTTCAATTAAGGTTTAATCCACAATGTGTTGTATTGGACTTAATTATTTACACATAATCACGTTTCTTTGTTGACCTGAATGACTTAAATCAGTATTATTCCGCGCTCTCAAACGATGGCTGTTTTTATCGCATCTTTTGAGATAGTCGGGGTGTAGCGCAGTCTGGTAGCGCGCCTGCTTTGGGTGCAGGATGTCGGGA
>CAYZBK010000041.1:0-17028 GCA_964476655.1 uncultured Kangiella sp.
TCCACTTGATCTTTAACCAAGACTATTTATAATGACGAACCGTCAATTGACGATCCGTCATTTATATAAACGGACTTATTTAAGTTTTGGTAGCCTACTTTATGTCACCACGTATTATCAGCCAATCCGATTTTTTAAACAGAGAACTCGAACTTATTCATTTAGCTCGAGACTTGGTTGAAAAAGAGAGTTTAACCACATTAACAATTGACAAAATGGTTGCTGAATCTAACTATTCGAAAGGCACCATTTACAAACATTTTATGAGTAAAGAAGATCTATTCATGGCGATTTGTAATGTTTGTATAAAAGAAATTCAAACCATGTTTAATCGCGCATTAGAGTTTAATGGCAATAGTCGAGAGCGCATTCTAGCGGTGATGGTTTCTTATGTTATTTGGGCAAAACTGCATCCATCTCAATTATTTAGTGTTTTATCGGCTCATTCACCTAATGTTGTTGCCTGTTGTTCTGATGCAAGAAATGAAACCCATCACCAATCAGAAATTGAGTTAATGGCTTTAATGAACGGTGAAATTGAAAAAGCCATCACCGCAGGCGATTTACAATTACCAAAATACCTTTGTTTTTCACAAATTACATTTGCTTTATGGTCATCCTCATGGGGAGCTATGGCTTTAATTATGAGTAAAAGCGAATGCTCCAACTTAGGACCAATGGTTATTGAAAGAGAATCTTTGACCAATACTAACTTAGTATTAGATGGGTTAAACTGGAAACCTCTTTCTAAAGATTGGGATTATAATCAATCCATAAAAAAAATCGCTTTCGAAATTTTCGAGCCTGAAATTCAGCAGTTAGAACAAATGAAAAACCCCTTTATTTATATTTAACTTATATAATTTTTTCTAATAACATTAAAAAAAGGAATCTTAATAATGAACAAATTTGCAACTAAAATATTAGAAATAAAATGGATAGTTATTTTTATATGCTTCGCTTTTGTCGGAACGGCTTTTATGGGAGCCGAAAAATTAACTTTTAAAAGTGATTATAAAGTTTTCTTTTCAAAAGAAAATAAACAATTGAATGACTTTCTTGATTTGCAAAAAATATACAGCAAAAGTGATAATGTTGCGATCATCGTTATTCCTAAAGATAAAAATGTTTTCACTAAAGAAACTCTAACCGCCATTTGGGAACTGACAAATGAATCTTGGCAAATTGACTATAGTTCTCGTGTTGATTCAATCACTAATTTTCAATACAGCTTTGCCAGTGAGGACGATTTGTTTGTTGAAGATTTAGTTTTAGAAATTGAAGATTTAAATCAACAATCCATTGCTCGAGTAAAACAAGTTTCATTATCAGAACCTATTTTAAAAAAGAAACTCATTGCCTTAAATGGAGACTCCGCCGTAGTTAATGTCACTATTCGATTACCAGGTATTGATAAAACCACAGAAGTTCCTTTAGTCGCAGCATCCGCAAGAGAAATTCGTGATCGCTTTCAAGAAAAATACCCTAATATTAAATTTATGCTTTCAGGCATGATTATGATGAATACCAGTTTTCCTGAAGCATCTATTGCAGATTCATCAATTTTAATTCCTATTATGTTTTTTGTTGTTGTTCTAACAATATTGGGATTGCTACGCTCAATATCCGGCACAGTAGCAACCATCTTTGTTATCTTAACCAGTATTATGGCAACGTTAGGAATATGGGGATGGTTAGGTGGCTACTTAACAGGACCTTCCGCCGGCGCACCCGTGATGATCTTGACCTTGGCCGTGGCAGATTGCGTTCATTTACTTTCGACTTTCTATTATAACTTACGTCATGGTATGCAAAAACAGCAAGCATTAATGGACAGTTTAAGAGTTAATCTTCAACCAATATTTTTAACCAGTTTAACAACCGCTATTGGCTTTTTAACAATGAATTTTTCAGATGCCCCTCCGTTTGGCGATCTTGGAAATATTGTTGCTATCGGCGTACTACTCGCCTTTATTTTCTCAATAACATTATTCCCAGCGATCATGATGATTCTGCCCGTAAAAGTAAAACCCGCGGTTAAACACAAACAAGACTTAATGGAAAAACTAGCCGAGTTTGTTATTAGTCACAAAAAATGGCTATTACCCGTTTCGTCCGTTTTAATTATTACGCTAGCGTCATTCGTTCCAAAAAATGAATTAAACGATGATTTTGTGAAATATTTTGATAAAAGTGTTCCATTTAGACAAGCGACAGATTATATGAAAGATCATCTGTCAGGAATGACCACCATTGAATTATCATTTGACTCAACGGAATCAAGCGGCATTAACGAACCTAAATTTTTAAAGTTTGTTGATGACTTTGTTTTTTGGTTAAGAGAACAAGAAGAAAGTGATAATATTAATAGCATTACTGATACCTTAAAGCGCCTTAACAAAAACATGCACGGTGATGACCCTCGTTGGTATAAATTACCGGAAGAAAGAAATCTAGCCGCTCAATATTTATTCTTATATGAAATATCACTGCCACAAGGCCTTGATGTTAATAACCAACTGAATGTTGATAAATCATCAACTCGAGTGATTGCAACGTTTAAAAACCTTACATCAAACCAAACGTTAGAACTTGAGCAACGTATTCAAAATCATTTTAAAGAACAACAATCAACATATAAATTGTCCGTTGCAAGTCCATCATTAATGTTTGCACATATCGGTTCAACTAATATTGATAGCATGCTAAAAGGTTCCTCTTTTGCTTTAATTTTAATTTCCATATTATTAGGTTTTGCTCTTCGCTCATTTAAATTTGGCTTAATCAGTTTGCTACCTAATTTAACACCCGCAGCGGTTGCCTTTGGTGTATGGGGACTCGCGGTTGGAGAAGTCGGCTTAGGATTATCCGTTGTTATGGGAGTGACGTTAGGAATTATAGTGGATGATACGGTACATTTTTTAAGTAAGTATATTAGAGCAAGAAGAGAAAAAAATCTCAGTTCGGAAGATGCAATTAGATACAGCTTTGCAAGCGTTGGAAAAGCCCTATGGGTGACTACCTTCGTATTAGTCGCAGGTTTTGCGGTCATGGCAAGTTCCAGTTTTAAAGTTAACGCCGATATGGGCTTATTAACTGCCATTACAATATTAATTGCTTTAATCATAGACTTTTTATTCTTACCACCATTATTAATGTTATTAAAAACTGATGCTAAAAAAAATGCTGAACAGTAGGAACATGTTCTCATCAAATGATATAAAATTTACAAATGGAGACAACAAATGAATTTATTTAAACAAACATTAAGCCTTATAACTTTAGCTATTGTTTTTTCATCCGCACCAATGGCGGGAGAAGCAGAAGATAAAGGACTTAAAATATCAAAAGAAGCAAAAGCTCGCGACGAAGGCTGGGGAGATTCAACAGCAGAACTTGAAATGATCTTAAAAAATCAACATGGTCAAACATCTATAAGAAAAATGCGTTTAAAAAGCATTGAACAAGAAAATGATGGCGATAAAAGCTTAACCACATTTGATACACCTAGAGATATAAAAGGTGTTGCTTTTTTAAGTTTTTCTCACCCTGTTGGTAACGATGAACAATGGTTATATCTGCCAGCAAGAAAACGAGTTAAAAGTATAATCACCCGTACTAAGTCTAATTCTTTTATGGGGAGCGAATTTTCGTTTGAAGATCTCACCTCCTTCGAAGTAGAAAAATTTAACTATCTTTATTTAAAAGAAGAAGTCTTTGATGGTGAAAAGTGCTGGGTTATTACACAATTTCCATTGGATAAATACTCAGGTTATAAAAGACGTATCGTTTGGATCGATCAATCAGAATATCGAGTAAGAAAAACTGATTTTTATGATCGAAAAAATTCATTATTAAAAACCTTAACCTTTAGTAATTTTCACTTATATTTAGATAAATATTGGCGTGCGCAAAAATTTGTGATGATTAATCACCAGTCAGGAAAAAGTACCATTTTAAACTATTCCGATTTTAAAATGAAAACAGGTCTTAATGAAAAAGACTTTGACAAAAATGCATTAAAACGAGCACGATAAGACCGCTAAAAATGATTAAATTAAACTTATTATCACTCTCTGTATTGCCTTTATTTTTAAGCGGCTTAACAACCGTTGAAGCAAACGAATTTGAAATGCGAGGCAATATAGAAATTCAATCAAGGATCTTTCTTGAAAACACCACTAATGAAAAACAACACAGTAGTCAAAGTTCATTAGCCGCAGTTCCTGAATTTTTTTGGAGTTGGAATAATGGTGATGACCTGTTTGAATTTGTGCCTTCTGCAAGAATAGATCAACACGACAAAGAAAGAACACACGCAGATATTAGAGAACTGAGTTGGATCCATGTGGGAGACAACTGGGAAACTCGAGTTGGCGTACGTCGGGACTTTTGGGGTGTTACCGAATTTCAACACTTAGTCGATATTATAAATCAAAGTGATTCCGTTGAAGATCTTGATAATGAAGACAAACTAGGCCAACCAATGGTTAACCTTTCTATCGTCAATGATTGGGGTATTGTTGATTTTTATCTTTTACCTTATTTTAGAGAGCGTACATTTGCAGGCTCCGAAGGTCGACCCAATATCCCACTGATTAATGCCGACAAAGTGCTTTATCAATCAACCGAACAACAAAATCATCTTGATTGGGCGGTTCGTTGGGCCCACAGCTTTGATAATTTAGAACTAGCATTATCTTGGTTTCAAGGAACCGACAGAAATCCAATATTAACCCCATCAATTTCTACAATTGGTGATGCTGAGTTATTACCCTATTACCAACAAATTAATCAATTAGGTATTGAATTACAGGCCAATATAGAAGCCATTAGTTGGAAGCTAGAAGCCATTCGAAACACCAATGATATTAAGAATTTTTGGGCGCTACAAGGTGGATTAGAATATACCCAATACGGACTTTTTGAATCAAACATCGACTTAGGCTGGTTAGTCGAATATGGATGGGACGAGCGAGGTAAAAAAGGCTTTGTTAGTTTTCAAAATGATCTATTTATCGGAAGCCGACTCGTCATGAATGATATTGAATCCAGTGAAATATTATTTGGCATTAATTATGATTTGGACTTTGATTCAACCAGTGTTTTAATTGAGGGTAGTCGCCGTATTGGTGATAATGTAAAAGTTGCGGTTGATGGACGATTTTTCTCATCGGATGATAGTGCAGATCCTCTCTATTCAATTCGGCAAGATGACCATATTCAATTAACCATTCAGTATTATTATTAATACTGTTTTGTCCTGTTATTAACAAAAATCCTCCGCTATGCGGTTAGCTTTTTAAAGCTAACTAACGGCTTACTTTCTAAAACATATTCCACACTGTGCACTATTTAACCTCAACTCGGGATAAGAGCTGAGGTTATTTAGTCGGGGTTAACACAAAACCGTGTTTTTTAAAGTGTTTTTTAAATTTCGCGCGCTTGCTGCCAAAATAAAAGAATGCTTGTCCTCGCGTATTTCCTGACACATTTTTTCGATCAGCATTCCAAAAACTAATACGGTGATTGGTAAAACAAATGGCAGTACACCGATTAACCAGAGCACTAAACCATCGTGTGTCTGTAGCATTATTGGCAAGCACAATGCCTTCAACAAAGCGTTTCGATTCGTATTGGTCGATAAAACGATTGACTGAACGACTGCACATACCTGCAGAATAAGGAGGGTTCATAAAAACACGTGCATTTTCAGTAACTTTCCAATCATTCTCAAATGCGCAATGATCAACAGTGAATATGTTAGTTGCGCTTACAATTTCATTCGCTCTTTCAGAAGTAAACGGATCTAAATCAATCGTTCCCATTACCGTTCTCACTGAGTCTAGGTACTCTGGCGGAGTAAACCAAGAGTCGGAATCTCTTTTAGGTTTAGTGCTCACTCCTGGTTTTGCGCCAATATATGCTAATTTATTTTTGTTCGCTTTTGATAGCATGTTTCATATTCCCCTAAAGAATAGCCAGAAAATTTTCTAATTTTTTACACAAAAACACAATGTCCGATTCTACGGAATAAAGAACTAATAGGGAACTATTTTAAGCTAATGTATTTTAAAGTGAGTTATTTTAGACAATCTGTTATTAAGATAATCTATTAATAAAAACAAACGAAATATTCAATAAGAATTTAAGCGGTTAAACTCAAAAAATGACCTTGCGTTGTTCTATTTAATGCACCAGAACCTAAAATTTTACGATGAAGATCTGCTGTTTGCTGTTTTGCGGTGTTAACTCTTTCTTTTTGATCCAGAGATTTGGCGTCATCCGATCCTTTTATTTCAGTAGAATCTTTGTCTTCTTTTTTTGACTCGACACTTTGGTTTTCCTCAAAACGCTCAGCATTTAATTCAGCGCGAGCAAGATTGACTGACGATGATGCCTGAGATGCCACTTTAACATCTTGCGATGACGGATTTGCAGGTGCCAATGCCGCCCTTTGAACTTGCTCAAGCTTTCGAATGGTTGCGGCTGGATCACCACTAACGGCCGAAGTATCAATTGAAACCTCTCCAGAAATCGCATAACGTTTTCCGTCGGGTCCGGTGGTAAAAGACAAACTAGGGGCACCAGCAAAGCTACCACCAACAGCCGCATGAGCTTGTTCATGCGCCCGCACTTCACTATCAACACTTTTTAATTTTTCTACTTGCCTTAATTGATCAAAATCTAATTCTTGATTAGCGCCATTAGCGGACTTTTCATTAGTCTCTTGATCTGGATTTTGCTCTTTTTGCTGCTCAGAAGATTCTTTTTCTTTAATATTTTTTTCTGTTTCAGATTGAAGTTGATTAGAAAACTCCGTTTTTGCTTGCTCGTTAAATTCTGTTGAATTTTTTGCAGATGGATTTTCCGCCGCAGATGTTGGCTGAGGAATTTGTGGTCTTTTAGCTACATCAACCGCAACCGATTCCGCAGCAAGATTTGCCGTATTAATTGGAATAGCTATTGGCGCAGATGAAATTAGCATCGTGTTAAATGTTAAGCCAAGGCTTAAACACTAATATCCAAGATTGTACCCAAGATATCTGAAGCGCTTTCAATCACCCTAGCATTCGCTTTTGCGTCATTCTCAGCTGTTTTAAGATCCACTAAAGAATTAGTTAAATCTTTGTTATTACTTGATTCTTTGGACGAATCAGTTTGATTTAGGTTTCCGCTCTGCTGAGTTGCTATTTCTTGAGCCGCTTGATTTGCTCTAGCTTGTGCATTTTGAAAACCTTGAACTCCCGTATTTAACGCATTGTTAACTTGCATAAAACTCTCCTCCCGTAATAAAGCAATCCGTTGTAGGTTAACTTAATTTAAACGGACTATTCACAGTTCTGTAGAGCTTTATCGGCAAATATGCAAAAAAGTTTAGCCTTTTTCGCATATTATTTTAAGTCATTAACGATTATTTTAATCAACTAAATAATCAATAACCTCATAACCTATAGCCGTTAATTGAGGTTTTAAAACTTTGGCATCACCAACGACAACAATGACCATTTCTTCTAGCTTTAAATGCTTTTTAGCTAAACGGTTTATTTCACTCATCGTAATATTTTTTACAATATGACTTTGTTTAGATACAAAAGCGACCGTTAATTGATGCTCTAAAATTTGTGACAAAAAACTCAATTTTGCATTAGGCGTTTCATATTTTAATGCCTCGCTTTGATTAATCGCATCTTTCATAAATTGAAGTTCTTCTTGAGTTATTCCATTAGTGTGAAAACCCTTAATTTCTTTCACAAACTCAATAATTGCTTTATCAGTAACATCCGATCTCACTTCCGCACTTGCAGTAAAACCACCAATATACTTGTTTCCCCAAAAATAGCTTCTAGCCCCATAGGTATAACTTTTATCCTCTCTTAAATTAAGATTTATTCGACTATTAAATGCGCCACCTAATGGAAAATTCATTAATTTACTACGGTAAAACTCGCCAGTAATATCAAGTTTTAAGCCTCGCTTTCCAATTCGAATAGCCGATTGAGCGGCACCGTCTTTGTTCACCAAATAGACCACTCCCTTTTTAGCCGATGATTTGTCCGCTTTTAATATTAAACGATTAGCTTTTCCTTTCCAGCCATCAAAATGAACCATCACCGACTCAAGCTGCTTTTCAGTTAAATCTGAAACAATCACTACCTCTGAATCTTGTGGTTTTACAAATGAATTATAAAAATCTTTTACATCCTTTAATTGTATATTAAGTACTGTTTTTTCTGTGCCGAGTCTTGGCATGGCAATAATGTTTTTTCCATTTAATAACTGCCTGTATGCCGTGCTAGCTAAATAACCTGCATCTTTTTTATTGTTAACAATATTTTCTATAATATTTTTTTTATTTCTAATAAAATCATCGATTAAAAAGGCTGAGTCAAACAGTTTTTCTTTGACTAATAAAATCGTTGGTACAATATTCTTTGATAACGCATTTATAGAAATATTAAGACTTTGATTATCTGAGCTAATAGACACATTGCTCCCTAATAACTGCAGTGCTTTGCTCATACTTTCAGCGGTTCTTTTAGTCGTTGACTCATTAAGCATATGCGCCAATAGTGATGATGTTCCCGCCTTGTCTTTTCTTTCGTAATAATGTCCAGCCGGAATTTTAATTAATATTGATGTAGTCGGTGTTTCTAAACTCTGTGTTCCTAAAATTTTAATTCCGTTAATTCTTTCTTGTTGCCACATTTGAGGTAGTTCAACAGATCGATTTGATTTTGTTTTTGGAATAATACTGCGATCAAAAGTATCCACAGATTTTCGTAAAGACAACACTTTATTTTCACTATCTAGTGCTAATTTTTTTTCTTGAGAATCTTTATTTGAAAGACGGTTGGCGACAAAGTCTTGCCATTTGAAATTGTCTTTGTTAGCAATCATATTTAATTTTCCATGAGGTACAACACTCATAATAACTGCACTTTTTCCTTTAATATATTGTTGAAAAACTCTTTCTACATCTTTTTTAGTAACTCGGCTATAACGCTCAATATCTTTTTCAATATAATTTGGGTTAGCAGTAAAAACCTGATTTGATGCTAATTGACTCACTTTGCCTCTAACACTTTGCAAACCAAAAATAAAACTCGACTCCATTTGAGCTTTTGCTTTGACTAAATCATCCGTTTCAACTCCTCGTTTTTCGAACTCAACAAAGGTGTCCCGCATAATTTTTTCTATATCCGCTAAACTTTTATTAGAACTTGGATGAGGCAGTGCATATAAGTTAAAAGTACAAACTAATTCGGAACATGGATGATTAACGGAGGCATCAACAGCAAACTGATTCTTAATTAAATTTTTATAAAACAATGATGTTTTTCCACCACCTAAAATTTCGGCTAAAAGATCTAGAGGCGCTTCATCTTTGTCTCTTACTGGTACCGTTGGAAATGCCATATAGATTAATGGTAAATGAACATTATCTTCCATTGAAATGTATCGATCTGATTCTAAAATGACTTTTTCTTTTTTAACCGGGTTAATTTCAGGTCCCTTAGGGATTGTGGAAAAGTACTTATTGACCAAGCTTAAAGTTTCCTTAACATCAATATCGCCACCAATAGTTAACGTGGCATTATTAGGCCCATACCATTTTAAAAAGAAGCTTTTTAAATCATTTAAATTCGCTCGATCAAGATCTTCCATAAAACCAATAACAGGCCATGAATAAGGGTGTCCTGAGGGATACAGTGCCGCTGAAACACGTTCATCTAATCGACCATAGGGACGGTTATCAATACGTTGTCCACGCTCATTCTTAACGGTTTCACGCTGAACCTCAAATTTCTTTTGAGTCACGGCATCCAAGAAAAAACCCATTCGATCAGATTCTAACCAAAGCATTTTTTCTAATTGGTTAGCTGGCACCGTTTCAAAATAATTTGTTCTATCTTGATTGGTCGATCCATTCAAAGTGCCGCCGACTTCAGTAATAATTTTAAAATGCTGTTCATCCGCTACATTTTCAGATCCTTGAAACATCATATGCTCAAAAAAATGAGCGAAACCTGATTTACCAGTCTCTTCGCGAGCAGAGCCAACGTGATAAGTCACATCCACATGAACTAATGGATCGGAATGATCTTCGTGTAAAATTAATGTTAAACCATTTTTTAATTGATACTTTTTATAGGGTATAACGATTTTTCCAGCTTCCGCCTTCACCTCTTCAATCAATTGAATATTAGTTAATTCTGATGGCGGCTGAATAGCATCATCATTACTCGAATCACATGAATAAAGAAAAAAACATAAAACTAAAAATCTATATTTCACAATAGTTACCTTTTTTATCACTAAAATTTTAATTTAAAACATGCAACAATGACAATCAACTTGATTTAGTGAATACGGTTGCGTTTACCCTATTCAGTCATTGACTATAACCAAATACGCCCTAAGAGAAAAGTTCTATATAGTGTCGAATCAAAATATTTAAACCTCTAGATTGAAATTAATTTTGCAACTCAGTAAAAATTTGGCCATACTGAATCGAATTGAAATAGAGACTCTCAGCTAATCGATTTTGAAATAATCATCCAAAGATAATAACAAAGGAATTTTAAATGTTTAAATCATTATTTCTCGTAAAGTACATCGTTATTATTCTGTTGGTATTAGCTCATTTTAATGCAAATACTACTGAAAATAAACACGATTCATCCGCAAAAAATACGAATGACTTAGCTATTATTGCTTATTTTCATGGTAATGCCAGTCAAATCAACCATTACCCCATACAACATTTAACGCATTTAATTTACAGCTTCCTTCATTTAAAAGGCAATAAGATTGCTTTTGACAATCAACAAGATGTAAACGACTTTAAACAAATGCTAGCGCTCAAAAAAACCTACCCAAAACTTAAAGTAATGTTTGCTTTAGGGGGCTGGGGTGGTTGTGAGACCTGTTCAAAAGTTTTTTCAAGCAAAAAAGGAAGAATCGAATTTTCTAAATCAGTTAAAGCGCTTTTAGTAAAATACGATGCAGACGGCATTGATTTAGATTGGGAATACCCAGCCATTGAAGGTTACCCTAAACATCCTTATCAATATCAAGACAAACGTAATTTTACTTTATTGGTTTCTGAATTAAGGCTCGCCTTAAAAGATAAATACGAAATCAGTTTTGCAGCGGGCGCCTCACAGCATTTTATAAAAAATTCAATTGAATGGAAAAGAGTAATGCCTATGCTCAATAGAGTTCATCTAATGACCTATGATTACTTTAATGCTTATAATAAAAAAACAGGACACCATACTTCACTTTATTCGACAAAAGAACAAAAAGAATCGTCCGATCAATCCGTAAAACAACTAATTGAACTAGGCGTGCCTGCTAAAAAAATTGTTCTTGGAGCCGCTTTTTATGCACGAATTTGGAAAAATGTCGCGGATGTTAATCATGGCCTAAATCAGCCAGGTTTATATAAAGAAAATGTTGTTTACCGTGATTTTTCTCAATACTTTAAAGATGATTTTAGTTATTACTGGGATGCTAAAGCTAAAGCGCCTTATTATTACAACAAAACAAAACAACTCTTTGCAACTTTTGACAATCACAAATCTGTTATTCTAAAAACAGACTATGCAAAAAAACACCAATTAGGTGGAATAATGTTTTGGCAATTAAGGGAAGACGCAACCAGCAATGGATTACTAACGAGCATAGCCAAAGCCGCAAATATTAAAAAAGAATTACTGACCAAATAACCGCAACAAGTATTAACGCAACAAATACAACGGCAGAACCAATGTCTTTTGCTCTACCTGACAATTCATGATGCTCACCACTCACTCGATCAACAACAGCCTCAATCGCTGAGTTAACTAATTCAGCCATAATAACAAGAAATAAAGGTAAAATAAGCCAAAGCATTTCAGATTTATTTTCTGCTAAAAAAACAGCCAAAGGGATTCCAACAATCGCTAACAATAGTTCTTGTCTAAAAGCAGCTTCATGTTTCCATGCGGCTTTTAATCCTAACATTGAATAACCCGTTGCTTTAATGACTCTTGTTAATCCTGTATTTCCTGGTTTTGCCATAATAATATTCTCTATATTTCTGTTAAACAAAATATTCTGTTGAACGCTATGATCCGATTAAACGGATACCATCTTTATCGATAGAAATTAATTTGTTTTTATACAATTTTCCTATAGTCGATTTAAATACTTTTTTGCTCACTGAAAATGTTTGATAAATTTTATCTGGTGATGTTTTATCATTAATGGGACAAAAACCGTCATTCTTCTTCAATAAGTTTATTATCTGCGCTTGTAAAGAAGTTTGACTATTATCGCCTCCAACTTCTTTCAAGCTCATATCTAATCGTCCATCAGCTCTAACTTTTTTTACATAAGCGGTTGTCGTTTGACCATACTTTAAAGTTTGAAACACATCACTATGATGTAAAACACCCCAAAATATTGAATTAACAATCAGCTTATAACCAATGTCCGTTTTATCTCCAATAATCGCTTTAACTTTTTGCCCTGCTTTCATATTACGAGTTTCAGCTTTAATAAAACGATTTAGTTTTGAACTTGCAGCAATTCGCCCAGTATTATCTTTGTATACCGCAACAATATGCCGTTCGCCTTCTTTCATTGGAGTACTTTGTTGACCAAATGGAGCAAAGAGATCTTTGGGCAAGCCCCATTCTAAAAAAGCACCCACTGAATTTTCAGATACCACCTCTAAACATGCCACTTCACCAACACTCACTCTCGGCTTTTTTGTGGTAGCAACATATTCATTATCAGAGTTTTTATAAACAAAAACTTCAATTTTATCGCCTGCTTCACAAAATTCTGGCGTTTGCCCTTTAGGTAAAAATAATTCACCTAAACTACCCGCAGCAAGAAACGTCCCACGAGCGGTTTTACGCGCTATTTTTAAGAAATTAAACTGTCCAACATTAACCATAATGAGTATCTCAATATTTGATTTTTTACAGTATCAACTTTATTAGTAGAATGCCACTACCTTAGAATTGGCGTTATATTAACATACTCAATCGCTGCTTGAGTGAGATTAAAAAAGTCACCCTCTTCTTTAATAAATGGAATTTTTGCTATCCGAGGTACATTAATCAATTCCGTAAGCGTTTCAATATTTTCTTTAATTGCTAACATATTTGGCTCAATACAATTTGCCACCCAGCCAATAACATTTAAACCACTTGATTGAATGTTTTTTAAACTCAATAAAGCATGATTAATACAACCTAGTTTAATGCCAACCACTAAAATAACATCACATTGTTCCGCGATAACAAAATCGGCATAGCTTTCTTTTTCATTCAATGGTACTAACCAACCGCCAGCACCTTCAATTAATAAATAATCTGAACTATATTGCTGCATATCACAACTTTGTTGCAATTGCTTAACGGAGAGCTTCTTATTTTCCAACCTTGCGGCTAAATGTGGCGCCATAGGTTTTTCTAAAAGAATTGGATTAACTTTATGATATTCCATTTCTTTATCCATCACGGTTTGGATCAATAAAGCATCCAAATTTTTCAGTTCACCATTAACAATTTCGCAACCTGCCGCTATAGGTTTTAAAGCAACAACAGATTTTTTTTTATTTTGTAACAATGTAATCAAACAAGTCGTGAGTAATGTTTTACCCACATCTGTATCAGTACCGGTGATAAATATTTTTTTTGCTTTAATCATGGTTTATTTATAAACTAGTTTAGTCATTATTTATCAAGATTCACTTCATAAGTATGATAATCACCAACAGGTTGCTCCATTTTTTTCCAGGCATGTCCATAAATCACTTCATAGGTTGCAGGAAGTTGTCCATCTTCCCACCTAAAATTTTCATACTCATCGGTTAATTTTTTGAACTTTGATTTACCTAAAAGCCCTTTGTTTCTCTGACTATGCATGTTATGCGCGCCAATAGATTTTAAATCTTTCATTAATCCGAGCATGGTTTTATAAGTCAACGATATAACATCTCTATCGATTACGGTGTTTTCAAACTGGGCGTTGTGTACAGCATCACCCACAATGTGCATATCATAAAACTGATTCACGTGAACATCTTGATCCACTTTAGACCAACTTTCTTTCAGCTCCATTAATGTATCTGGACCTAAGGTTGAAAAAATTAATAACCCCCCAGGTTTTAGAACCCGATTTAATTCTGAAAAAACCTGCTGATGATTTTCTAACCATTGAATCGTTAGGTTAGAAAAAACTAAATCATATTGATTGTTATCAAATGGTAATTCCTCGACATCGGCCACCTGATAATCTATTTTACTAAAAAACTTTTTTTGTTTAATCGCAAATTCAATCATACCAGGTGCAATATCAATTCCTGTTAATTTTGCCTTAGAAAACTTTTTATCCAAAATGGTTGTACAATAACCAGTGCCGCAACCGACATCTAAAATTGTTTTTGCTGAAGTATTCATTAAACTTAAACGTTCTAATAATCGACTTGCTACTTCTTGTTGTAAAAAAGCCGATGCGTCGTAACTTGCCGCGGCTTTACTAAAAGAGTCTGCTATGGTTTGTTTTTTTATATTCATTTACTATTTCATTTCACTTTGTAAAAAATTATTCACTTCATTCATAAAACTCTCTGTTTCAGATAGAAATGGGGCATGCCCCGATTTTTTAAAAATAATTGATTCGCTACTAGGTGAAAAGTGATCGACCTCTTTTGCCGACTTTAAAGGAACAAGAGTATCTAACTTTCCGTAAATTCTTAACAACGGCATTTTTAATTCTTTAAGATCTGATAATAAATCACTATCCCTTAAAATTTCTAACCCACCCTTTAAGGCTTTTTCGGCAGGTAGCCCATGAATAAATACTGTTTCTTTTAATTGGGCGATATCTTGTTTTTGTGTTCGGCTTCCCATAGTTTGTATACTTAAAAACTTAATTAAAGTTCCTTTAAAGTCTTCAGCTAAGTAATCAATAAAAGAATTGAGTACTTCTGCTTTCATTCCATAAGGCCAGTTTTCTTTTTCAACAAAACAAGGACTAGAAGCAACCGTTATCAATTTTTTAATTTGTTCAGGATGATTTTGTGCTAGCTGTGTTGCAACTACGCCACCGAGAGACCATCCCATTAAATAACATGATTTAGGCAAGATAGATTGAACAGCATGACATACTGTTGCTAAATTATATTTTTCATTTGAAACAGCGCTATGACCAAACCCCGGCAAGTCAACATTATGCACAGTAAAATATGTTTCTAATAATGGTACTATAGTTTGCCATATTCCCCCATGTAATCCCCAGCCATGTAACAACACTAAATCAGGGCCAGAACCACTAATTTCTACGTAAGGTTTTAATTGATTTATCATTATTAATTCTTTACTCGTTTAAACTTTGTTGATCATTTTTAATTGTTTAACCAATCGACTAATTTGTTCAAATTGATGTGAAGCACTAAGCGTTACCCGTAACCTGTCTGTATTTTTAGCAACGGTTGGGGGTCTAATTGCTCCAACCAAAAAACCATTCGTTTTTAACTGTTCACTGACTTCCGTTATTTTTTTTGAACAACCAATCATCATTGGTTGGATCGCTGTTTCTGAAGGCATTAACTCAACAGATTCTTTTTTACATTGTTGTTTAAAATATTGAATATTCTTATTCAAATTAACGCGGTACTTTTGATCATCTTTAATCAATTTAAGATTAAATAAATTAGCGGCGGCAATAGCAGAAGGTAATGCCGTTGTATAAATATAACTTCTTGAAAACTGCATTAAATATGAAGTTAATGCTTTACTACCACTAACAAAAGCTCCAAAGCCGCCCAATGCTTTTCCAAAAGTTCCCATCAAAATGGGTAACTCAGATTGCCCCAAGTTAAAATATTCAGCGCAACCTTTGCCTTCCCTCCCTAATACACCAATTCCATGTGCATCATCAACAATTAGATGAGCATTATATTTTTTACATAAAGCAGAAATTTCATCTAATGGGGCTATATCGCCATCCATACTAAAAACACTGTCGGTTACTACCCACTTATTTGCCGCCGAAGATTTAAGCCTTGCTTGTAATTTTTTTATATTACAATGTTGATACCTTACAGAATCCGCTGATGATAATTTTACGCCATCAATCAAAGAAGCATGATTAAGTTTATCTGCAATAATTAAATCACCTTTTTTTGCCAAGGTTTGTAATATAGCTAAATTGGCCATGTAGCCAGTAGAAAATGTAATAGCTGAATCTCTCACTAAGAAATCAGCCAATTCATTTTCAAGTTGTTGATGAATTTTATGATGCCCAGTAATTAAGTGAGATGCTCCACTGCCAAAACCGCTTTCATCTAATTGCTGTTTTATAATATTTAAAGTTTCAGTATGATTAGCTAAACCTAAATAATCATTTGAAGAAAAATTATCAAAATATTTACCATTAATTTCTATAATCGAGCCTTGCGAAGACGTTAAAGAAAGTCGTTCACGAAGTTGCGATAACTTAGCACGCTGGTTTATTTTTGCTAATAACTGTTCATCAAGTTTTAACATGCTTATGGTATTGTCAATATGATTTAATTAACTAAACGGCAGCATTTCGATAAAGTCTTTTTTTGCAAGTTTCGCTATGCAAATGACTGGTCTCATTATCAATCTGTTTTTCGTCAGTATTCACTTTAGGAAACTTTCCGCCCTCAGGAGTTAAGCCTAAACGATTAAAGAGGTCAATATCATTATTAATATCAGGATTATCCGTTGTTAATAACTTATCGCCATAAAAAATAGAATTTGCACCAGCGAAAAAACACATTGCTTGCATTTCGTCAGACATATTTTCTCGTCCGGCCGATAATCTCACATAAGACTTAGGCATAATAATTCGAGCAACTGCGACCATACGTACAAACTCTAAACTATCAATCGCTTTAGCGTCTTGCAGCGGTGTACCTTTAACGGCTATCAGTTGGTTTATTGGAACACTTTGAGGATGTTCAGGTAAGTTCGCCAACGCTTGCATAAGACCAAT
>CAYZBK010000041.1:17128-21343 GCA_964476655.1 uncultured Kangiella sp.
TTAACTTCTTTCACCATTTCTAATACCACGGGAAAATCTTTTCCGCTGGGTGTACGCCATGCCGCTCCCATACAAAAACGTGTTGCGCCTGCTTCTTTGGCTTTTTTTGCAGATCGAATGACTTCTTCTAGAGCGACTAATTGCTCTTTTGATAACCCGGTATTGTAATGTCCACTTTGCGGGCAATAAGCGCAATCTTCAGGGCAAGCACCAGTTTTAATACTCATCAATGTTGAGGTTTGAATTTGGTTGGGAGAAAAGTGTTGGCGATGAATAGAATGTGCTTTAAATAACAAATCATTCATCGGTAAATTATAAATCGTTTTAATTTCTGCAGTTCGCCAGTCTGTCCTAAGCTCTCTATCATTTTGAGACAAATTGGTTGTTTTTACAGAAGTACTTGTTGTAACTGGATCAGCGCTTTTTTCCTTCGAACTAACTTGTTGAGTATTTTCAGCTTGTAACATAAAGAGTTGACTCGTATTATCAAATTAAAGTAATTAGTTGTTTGCATCTCTAGCTCTATGAGAACAAACTATTTCAGTAGGGATCTTAATTGAGAATAGCTTTCTGTCAAGCTACACAAAATCATAAGTTGATATATGGTCAAATATTAACCATATAGAATTGATACTCATAAATAAGGAATAATTGATGAGTCTATTTGAACGATTGCAAATTGAGAGTGATTGCTACCTTTGCGGTTGCTCAGTGCAAACCAAATCAACTAACTCGTTGAAATATCAGCCAATTCTTTGTCAGTTCTGCCATCAACACTTACCCTTTTCTAAAATATGCTGCCATTATTGTGGATTACCACTACCCGCTACGCCAACCAAACTATCAAGAGTCAACAATACACCATGTGGTGAATGCCTAAAGAAAAGCCCTATATTTGACCGAATGATTAGTGCTTTTCATTATGAGCCCCCCATTAATGACTTTATTACCCAAGTAAAATACTCAGCTCAATTTCATTTATTACCCATATTATGTGATTACCTGATTAAAAAAATTAATAGCCATTATTCCAATCAAGAGTTACCCATCTTAATTATCCCAGTTCCACTACATGATAAAAAACTGTCACTACGCGGTTACAATCAATCAACACTTATTGCGCAGCGCCTTTCCAAAGCGCTCGCTATTAACATACTCAATAAAGAAATAAAACGCGTAAAACAAACCAAAGCTCAATCGGGTCTGGACTCTGCAGCTCGAAAAAGTAATGTTAAAAATGCTTTTTCCATTACAGCCAAGCTGCCAGAACACGTTGCGATAATTGATGATGTTGTTACCACAGGAATGACCGTTGCAGAGCTTACTAAACAAGCAAAATTACAAGGTGCTATTAAGGTTGATATATGGTGCTTAGCTCGCGCATATGGTTTGTAGTTCTATTTTATTAAAAAAGATTCATTATAATAAGCGGACTATCAACAAATCGTTGAAACTAAAATCACCCTAAACAGCCAGTATTTAACATCATCAACTCACTCTTTGTAACATTCTAATTTTTATTCATCTGCTACTAGCATTATTATAGTGATACAATCAATCCCCAATAATTTTAATACGAATTAATCGTTCTCCTTACACACCTCTTAAAGGATCTCTCTTTTGGTTTCACGCGAACGCTCATCTCAAATATTCCAAATTGCTTTGCCAATTATTGGTGGGATGATGTCACAAAACATTCTCAATTTAGTGGATGCAGCGATGGTTGGCCGTTTAGGTAAAACAGAACTAGCCGCTGTTGGTTTAGCCAGTTTTATCAACTTTGTTGCCGCTGCAATTTTTATGGGTTTTTCATCTGGCGTACAAGCTACCGTGGCAAGACGAATAGGTGAAGGAAGAGACTCTATTGCTGCCAACCCACTCAACGGCGCATTGTTGCTTATCTTTTTAGCCTCTATCCCAACTACCTATTTGTTAATCAATTACAGTACCGAAATAATGACCTTGCTTAATGATGATCCTCAAGTTATTTTGCAAGGCAGTCTTTATTTAGATGCGCGATTAATTGGCATTATGGCAATTGGTATGAATTTTAGTTTTAGAGGTTATTTAAGCGCTATAAAAATGACCAAGTTTTATTTTAAAACCATTGTCACCATGCATATTATTAATATCTTTTTAAATTACGTTTTAATCTTTGGCCATTGGGGATTTCCAAAACTAGGCGCTGAGGGTGCAGGCTTAGGAACAACCATTTCAATGTTTGGCGGCACCTTAATGTATTTATGGTTAACCATTAAACATACCAAACAGTATGGTTTTGGGGTTCATCTACCACACTTCGAAACTGTTAAACAGCTTATAAAAATATCATTGCCCTCATCATTACAACAATTATTTTTTGCACTTGGCTTTACTTTCTTGTTTTGGATCGTCGGAAAAATAGGGACTGATGAGCTTGCAGCCGCGCATGTTTTAACCACTTTAACCTTGGTAGCTATTCTTCCTTCAATCGCTTTTGGTATGAGCGCTGGCACGTTGGTTGGCCAAGCACTTGGCAGAGGCGAAACCGATGATGCCTATTTGTGGGGATGGGATACTTCAAAGATTGCAGCATTAAGTATTTCGCTTATTAGTGCGCCAATGATTTTAATTCCTGAAACGCTGTTGTCTATATTTTTCCATCAGGCCGATGCCATTGAATTAGCGAGAGTCCCGCTTCAGCTCGTCGGCATAGCCATAATTATTGATGCTTACAATTTAGTACTTATGTCCGCATTACAAGGCGCTGGCGCAACAAAAATCACTATGATTGTCAGCATAATTTGCCAATGGATAATATTTCTGCCTCTTGCTTGGCTTGTAGGCCCTATCATGGGCTTAGGTCTAACAGGCATATGGTTTACTCAAGGTTTTTATCGACTCTTTCAACTCTTTTGGTTTATATCTTTATGGCGTAAAAAAAACTGGGCGAATATTAAAGTATGAAAGAACAACCGAGCCAAGATTTTTTTAAACTAACACCCGATCAAGTTTTAGATGCGATTGAATCTGTCGGCTTATTACCTCAAGCCGCTTTGCTAGCTCTCAATAGTTACGAAAATAGAGTTTATCAATTTCGTGATGATGATGAAAATAAATATGTGGTTAAATTTTATCGTCCTGAACGTTGGACTAATGAACAAATTTTAGAAGAGCATCAATTTACTTTTCAACTGTCTGATAATGAAATACCGGTCGTTCCACCAATAAAATTTAATCAACAATCGTTGTTAGAATATAGTGGTTTCCGCTTTTCAATTTTTGAATCTCACGGCGGCCGAACACCTGAATTAGAAGACAAAGATACATTAACTTGGCTGGGCCGCTTTATTGGTCGAATTCATGCGGTTGGAGAAAGCCAAAATTTTAAATATCGTCCAGAATTAACCTTGCAATCATTTGCCATAGAAAGTAGTCATTATTTACAAAATAATGATTTTATTCCCTCACATATTTTTGCCGCTTACCAAGCGATTACTCAACAACTGATTGATATTTGTCAGCAAAAATTTGAACAACTTGGCGATTACCCAACAATTCGTTTACATGGTGATTGTCATCCAAGTAATGTTTTGTGGACAGATAAAGGACCTCATTTTGTTGATTTTGATGACGCCAGAATGGGACCTGCAATTCAAGATTTATGGATGCTGATTAATGATGCTTCAGATAAAAAACTTTGGAATCATTTGCTCGATGGCTACGAAGATTTTATGGAATTTGATGACAGGCAATTCAAAATAATGGAACCTTTAAGAACCATGCGAATGATCCACTACAGTGCATGGCTTGCAAAACGTTGGCATGATCCTAGCTTTAAGCACAACTTTCCTTGGTTTAATTCCAGTCGATATTGGGAAGAACACATCTTATCTCTCAAAGAACAATTAGCCATTATTCAAAACACACCATAATAAAACTGAATATTCATTTTTTGCATTCAGTTATTATTCAGATAAAAAGTCGCATACTCTTTTCACATTAAAACAACTAAGAAATGATAGTCTCTTAGTTGCAACAACGGAGGAAAGGCTAATGCAAAAAAATACAACGGATAAAAAATATATTTTCTTTGCTGGACTGTTCATCTTTAGCTTTATTCTATTTCAAAACTTATTACTAGTATAAAACATTTTCACTCAGTTCCCTGCCGGCTGGTATTATATTCTCCAGTCGGTTTTTTTATTTTAATATCTACTCACTTCTCACTTCTCA
>CAYZBK010000041.1:21443-23207 GCA_964476655.1 uncultured Kangiella sp.
CTCACTTCTCACTTCTCATTCTTCGCCGGTTTAAATATAAAATGCATAACTTTTAATCCTTTACCTTTGTGTGCATCTTTAAAAACCTTAGGATTTTCAATTTGTTTCTGAAAAATACAATCAGGGCAATAATCTTTTATCAAATTTTTTATAAATTCTTGGTCTAAATTTGGCGCGTTAATACATAATAATATATCACTGTTTTCAGCCATAAATTCAGGAATACGTTTTACGATTTTCTTATAATCTTTTGATAAATCAATGCTACCTTTTTGATACGAGGGTGGATCACAAATTAATAAGTTAAACTTATCTTCCCGACGCAATTTACTCCAAGACTTAAAAAGATTAACCCCTGTATATTTTATTCGAGCTAGATTTTGTTCATTCAATTGATGGTTAGCTCTACCTTGACTAAGAGCTTTTTTATTCATATCAAGGTTTAATACATAATTTGCGCCGCCAGCAATAGCACAAACCGAAAACGCACAAGTATAAGCAAACAAATTAAGCACACGTTTATTTTTACTGTTTTCAATCACCCATTTCCGACCATTAGACATATCTAAAAATAAGCCATTATTTTGGTTAGTCGATAATATTAATTGATATTTTAGTTGATGCTCAGTAACCACAAGTGATTTAACAGTTTTACCCCAAAACAATTCTACTGGCGATTTTTGCCGGCAACGAAACTGCACTTGTATTGATTCACACTGCGGTATTTCAAACTGGATCCGGTTAATAAGACAATTTAGCCAATTTTGGTCAACCTCTTCATAAAAGAAAATAAAGACAACGGGAGCATACCAATCAATGCAAACATGAGATAATCCATCATAAATATGCCCTCGTCCATGAAACAATCTTTGAGCATCATTAGATTCAGGCTTAATAAAGCTCGGTAAATTTGTATTGGTGCAATTCATTGGCATTTATAAACGTTTAAGGATAAATAATATTTAGTACCAGAGAGTATACCCATTACCATATAATTTGTTGACGATTATTGTTATAGTTTGCTCCTCATTTAATCGATTTTAATAAGGCTAACGCTTTTTTATGACCTATCTTGTTTTTAAACTTAACAGCGTTCCAGATGATGAAGCTGACGAAGTTCGCGCACTGCTCAATGAGCATGAAATTATTCATTACGAAACTGATTCAGGACGATGGGGTTTAGGTTTTGCGGCGATTTGGATGAAAAAAGATGAGCAATTAGAACAAGCAAAATCATTAATACGAGAATACCAACAAGAAAGATACCAACGAGTTAAGTCTGAACTTGATGCACTAGAGCAATCAGGTGAAAAAATTTCTCGTCTTAAATTTTTTATGCAGGCACCAATAAAATTTAGCCTATTGATTCTTTTTGCATCGGCTCTTGCTTATTTTACCGTTATCCCTTTTTTTAAATAGTCAATCAATGCAAAGCGATCCTGAAGAGCTTATAAAAAGCCATAAAGAACTCACTCACTCAGAAATGAGAATTGTTAAATCCCATAATCAAAGAGAAAAAGACGGCTGGTTTATCAATTCTATTATGATTGAAGACTGTGATATTCCCTTTAAATACAAAAGAAAAACAAAGTACAAAGTGCTTCTTAAGGGACAACGTATCAACTTAACCTATTATCCAAAAATTGAAACCGTTGCTGGTTTACCGTTTGAAATAATGAAAGTGGTTAGAATTAAGCGCTACTAAAAAATTGTAGCACCCGGCTAATCACGTATAGGATAATTATTCTAGGCTCAGGTTAATTA
>CAYZBK010000042.1:0-23146 GCA_964476655.1 uncultured Kangiella sp.
AGTATTCATTGTGAGGGACAAATACGCTGATCAGCCCTTCTTCATTTTCTATGTCACTAACATCAACATCTGCAGACATTAGCGCTTCAAATACGCCGTCTTCGTCATCGTTTTTAAAAACTAAAATCGCGCTATGGTCAAACATATGGCTAACACTGCCTTGCGTGCCAATTTTGCAATTCGATTTAGTGAAACAAGTTCGCACATCACCAAAAGTTCTATTAGGATTATCCGTTAGGCAGTCAACAATCACCATACAATTGCCAGGCCCATAACCTTCGTAACGAGCAACCGCGAAATCTTCTCCGCCACCGCCTTTGGCTTTATCTATGGCTTTTTCAATTACATGGCTAGGGACTTGATCTTTTTTTGCTCGATCAATAATCGAACGTAAGGCTAAATTACCTTCTGGATCAACGCCTCCCGCTTTAGCGCAAACATAAATTTCTCTACTGTACTTACTGTAAACCCGTGCATTAGCATCAGATGTTTTAGCCATAGACTCTTTGCGGTTTTGATAGGCTCTGCCCATAAGAAAGCATCCTTAATAAACTTGGTAAATGAAAGTTTTTGTATCAGCGAATTTTACAGTGCTTAAGTTAAATATGAAACCTAAAGGTGAGGACTAATTTATAACTGTTAAAGTAAAATATTGGTCAACAAAGCATTTCATCATGGTTCATTAATTGAAAAATACAAAAGCTTGGTTGATGATGATGCCTATTATGCCAGTTAGTATATGTGTAGATTTTATAAGCAAAGCTCGGTATAGTTCGAAAAATTTTTTCCTTATATTAGGTCATTAGTTCAATAAATGTGATTAAAGGTTTCTTCTAAGAATATTTTTTTATGGGATGAACTGTTATCAATAGGCCTGGAGTTGTTATGTTTACTGAAAATTATTACTTACAAGACGCAAAAACAATTAAGATCTCTAGGCAACAAGGCAGTGACTTTGCCAAAAGGATTGCTGGTGATTTTAATCCTTTACATGATATTGATAATAGTCGGTTTTGTGTACCAGGTGATTTGTTGTTTTCGATATTGCTTTCTAAATACGGCATTAGCCAAGAAATGACGTTTGATTTTCAAGGCATGGTGACAGGTGAAATGCCATTTCATTTTGAGCAAAAAGAACAGCAGATCAATGCCGAAAATGATAAAGGAAAAAAGCTTTTATCGGTTGATTATTCGGGTGAATCAACTCGTAATAGTGTGTTTGTTGAAGGTTTAATTCGTGCTTATGTCGCATTCTCTGGAGAAACGTTCCCTCATATTATTAATCGCCTAATGAAACAAGAAGGGGTGATGATTAATACTAGAAAACCGATGGTTATTTATGACCAAATGAGCTTATCTTTTCAACGTTTTTCGCAAACAGCACCTGAAGTTTTATTAAAAGATTGTCATTTTGATGTTGCGGGTAAAAGAGGCAAGGTTATTATGAACTTTGATTTACGCGCTGATGGTCAATCGATAGGTCGTGGTGAAAAACAGATCATAATGAGCGGCTTACGACCTTATGAACAAAGTGATATTGACCAGCTGGTAGAAAACTATAATTTTGCGAAAGCGAAATATCAATAGTCGTAGTCGATTTATGCGGTTTGTTAAATAATAATATGGATTCATTTTAAGAGATTAAATTAGAAAAAATTAACTTGCTTGTGTAAAAAGTGTCTTATAATTAATCGGATCGGCTGTTATTGTTTATTTTATGTTCAATTTAAGCATTCAGATCAAACTTTTTATAATTTTTTAATGACATATATAGTGTTAACCAACTAGTATAGCTCGAACCGATGAGTGGAATTTTTTCTGGTGTTGTTTATTCAATATGCTAGGATTGCGCTCAACGCTTATTGATGCTGAGTTGGCAATTATCAACGGATAATTAACTCAATAATAAAACGGGATAAAGAATGTTAGAAAATTATTTACCCATACTTGTTTTTATCGCTATTGGCCTTGGCTTTGGTGCTTTTTTAGAAATTGCCGGTTTCCTTGCTGCCCCCCGTAAAAAAAATGCCGATAAAGATCTTCCTTTTGAATGCGGTTTTGACGCGTTTGACGATGCCCGCAGTAAGTTTGATGTTCGTTTCTATTTAGTGGCAATCCTTTTTATTATTTTCGATTTAGAAGTCGCTTTTTTATTCCCTTGGGCTGTTGTGTTTCAGGAACTTAGTTGGTTCGCGATTGGTGCAATGGGGATTTTCCTTGGTTTACTGGTTGTTGGTTTTATTTATGAGTGGAAAAAAGGAGCTTTAGAATGGGAGTAACTCAAACTCATAATCCGTCGGCAGCAAATACTCTTGTTCCACCAACATTGCCAGAATTAGAAGACGCATTAAAAGAGTCAGGTGAAGTTAAACAGTCTGGAAAAGGCTATTTAGTGACCGGAATAGATACTTTAGTGAATTGGGCAAGAACTGGTTCTATGTGGCCAATGACATTCGGCCTTGCTTGTTGTGCTGTTGAAATGATGCAAGCGGGAGCGTCACGTTACGATTTTGACCGTTTTGGGGTTGTTTTTAGGCCGAGTCCTAGACAATCCGATGTGATGATTGTTGCTGGAACATTAACAAACAAAATGGCACCGGCTTTACGTCGTGTTTATGATCAAATGCCAGAGCCTAAATGGGTTATTTCAATGGGATCATGTGCAAATGGTGGTGGTTATTATCACTATTCTTATGCGGTTGTTCGAGGTTGTGACAGAATTGTTCCTGTTGATATTTATGTTCCGGGATGCCCTCCTACAGCAGAAGCATTAATGTTTGGGGTGATTCAATTGCAAAATAAAATTAAACGCACTAATACCATCATGAGACAAGTTTAAGAGAGACAGATTTTACGAGAGACAGATTTTAAGAGATATTAGCTTTAGATAGAGATATTTAAAAGAGATCAGGCGCAGAGATTAAATGACTAATAGATTTGCAAAATTAAAAACTTCAGTTCAACAAAGTTTTGCTGAAAAAATTCTAAATTGCAGTGATACACTTGGCGAATTGACCATTGAAGTATCTTGTGATGATTTAGTGCCTGTATTGAAAGAATTAAGAGACAACGACGAATTTTTATTTGAACAATTAATTGATCTTGCTGGTGTTGATTATCTTACTTACGGTTTGGATGAATGGGCAACACAAAAAGCATCGGCTGAAGGATTTGAGCGGGGCAGAAAAGATAAAGCTGAATCTCAATGGGACAAACCGCGTTATGCGGTGGTTTACCATTTGTTATCTGTCACTCTTAACCATCGAATTAGAGTTAGAGCGTTTGTCGAAGAAGAATCAATGCTGGTGCCGAGTGTGATTGAATTGTGGAATGGTGCTGATTGGTTTGAAAGAGAAGCATTCGATTTATTTGGTCTTTTATTTAACGGACATCCTGATTTACGTAGAATTTTGACGGACTATGGTTTTATTGGCCATCCATTTCGTAAAGATTTTCCTGTTATTGGTGAACTTGAAATGCGCTTTGATGAAGAAAAACAACAGTGTATTTATGAACCCGTAACAATTGAAGAAAGAATATTGGTTCCAAGAGTTATAAGAGATAATAGTTAGGTTAAAATTAAGCGTCGAGATTTTTTCAATGCTTAGTGAATACGAATAAATAATACAATATTAAAAGTCACTTTTATGGCAGAAATAACACATGGCTGAAATAGAACATTACACCTTAAACTTTGGACCTCAGCATCCTGCCGCTCATGGTGTTCTTCGTATGATCCTAGAGATGGATGGCGAAGTCATTGAAAGAGCCGATCCCCATGTTGGACTATTGCATCGCGGCACTGAAAAACTAGCCGAAATTAAACCTTACAATCAAAGTATTGGTTACATGGATAGACTCGATTATGTGTCTATGATGTGTAATGAACATGCTTATGTTTTAGCGATTGAAAAATTATTAAAAATTAAAGTACCAAAACGAGCGCAATATATTCGAGTCATGTTTGCCGAAGTCACCCGAATATTAAATCATTTAATGTGGTTAGGAGCTCACGGCTTAGATGTTGGCGCGATGACCATGTTTCTTTATTGTTTTAGAGATCGTGAGCCGTTAATGGATGCGTACGAAGCGGTGTCTGGAACTCGCATGCATGCTACTTATTTTCGTCCTGGTGGCGTTTACCGCGACTTACCAGACAGCATGCCTCAATACGATAAATCACCTTGGCGTAATGCAAAAAAACTGAAGTCATTAAATGAAAATAGACAAGGTTCATTATTAGATTTTTTGTGGGATTTTACTGAAACTTTTCCATCCGCTGTTGATGAGTACGAAGCGTTGTTAACCGAGAACAGGATCTGGAAACAGCGGCTTGTTGGTATTGGAGTGGTTTCACCTGAGCGAGCTTATCAATTAGGTTTTACTGGCCCAATGTTAAGAGGTTCTGGTGTCGCGTGGGATTTAAGAAAAAAACAACCTTATGATGTTTATTCAGAATTAGATTTTGATATTCCGGTCGGGCGTAATGGTGACAGTTATGATCGTTATTTAGTGCGTGTTGAAGAAATGCGACAGTCCAATAAAATCATTCGCCAATGTATTAAGTGGTTACAGCAAAACGAAGGTCCTGTGATGGTTGATGATCATAAGATTGCACCGCCTAATCGAGCTGATGTTAAAGAAAATATGGAATCACTCATTCATCATTTTAAGCATTTTACAGAAGGTTACTGTGTACC
This sequence comes from uncultured Kangiella sp., assembly GCA_964476655.1. Lineage (GTDB taxonomy): Bacteria > Pseudomonadota > Gammaproteobacteria > Enterobacterales > Kangiellaceae. The sequence goes on from CAYZBK010000042.1 coordinate 4,701, forward strand.
AGAAGGTGAAGCTTATGCGGCTGTAGAGCACCCTAAAGGTGAGTTTGGTATTTATTTATTATCTGATGGTGCGAATAAACCTTATCGACTAAAAATTAGGGCGCCAGGTTTTGCCCATATGTCAGCAATGAACGAAATGGTTAAAGGACATATGCTCGCTGATGTTGTTGCGGTGATTGGAACAATGGATGTGGTGTTTGGGGAGATCGATCGCTAATGACTGATTTAAATTATGACAAGTCACTGCATCTAAAAGAGCTGATCCCTCAATCAGCGATAGATGAAATTGAAGTTTGGATAAAAAAATATCCGGCTGAACGAAAGCGTCCGCCCATTATGCCGGCTTTAAAAATTGTACAAGAATACAATGGCAATTATTTAACAACGGAAACAATGCAGGCTGTTGCTGAATATTTAGATGTGCCTCACGTAGCGGTTTATGAAGTAGCAACTTTTTATACTATGTTTAATTTAGATAAAATGGGCAAACATGTTTTGTCGGTTTGTACTAATATTTCTTGTTCATTACGTGGTTCAAATAAAGTGGTTGAGCATTTGCAGAACAGATTAAATATTAAACTTGGTGAAACAACTAAAGATGGTTTGTATACCATTAAAGAAGTTGAATGTATGGCGGCTTGCGGTGGAGCTCCGATGTTAGAAGTTGATAAAATTTATCACGAAAATTTAACCGAAGAAAAAATCGACCAAATCTTATCTGATATCGCGGCGCAAGATATGCCCAGCACAGGAGGTGAATAATGGCTAATGAAGTTTGTTTTAGAACTCTTCACCTTGAAAAACCTTGGTCAATCGAAGCGTATAAAAGCGTTGGCGGTTATTCGAGTTTACGGAAAATCATTGCTGGCGAACTTGATCACGAAAAAGTTATCGATGAGCTTAAACTTTCGGCATTGCGAGGACGAGGGGGCGCCGGTTTTCCTACTGGATTAAAATGGAGTTTTATGCCGCGAAATATGCCGGGGCAAAAGTATGTTGTGTGTAATTCTGATGAAGGCGAGCCGGGTACATTTAAAGACCGTGATATTTTACGTTATAACCCCCATCAATTAATTGAAGGTATGATCATTGCGGGTTATGTAATGAATGCCACGGTTGGTTATAATTATATGCGAGGTGAGTTTTTTGAACCTTTTGATCGCATGGAGCAAGCTTTAAAAGAAGCAAAGGCTGAAAATTTAGTCGGAGAAAAAATATTAGGTTCAGATTTTAATTTTGAACTGCATAACCATTTGGGTGGCGGTGCTTATATTTGCGGTGAAGAAACCGCTCTTATTGAATCGATAGAAGGCAAAAAAGGCCAACCAAGATTTAAACCGCCGTTTCCAGCTAACTATGGTGTTTTTGGTCGCCCTACTAATGTTAATAATACTGAAAGCTATGCTTCCGTTCCTGCAATTTTAGAGCATGGCGGGCAATGGTTTTTAGATTTAGGTAAGCCGAACAATGGCGGTACAAAAATATTTTCTGTTTCAGGTCATGTGAATAATCCAGGTAACTTTGAGGTTAATTTAGGAACACCATTCAAAGACTTATTAGAGTTAGCTGGAGGCATGTTAGGTGGCAATAAACTAAAAGCCGTTATTCCGGGAGGTTCATCGTCACCAATCATTGGTGCGGATGCCATGATGGAAATTACCATGGATTATGACGCTATCGGCAAAGCCGGTTCAATGTTAGGTTCTGGTGCGGTGATTGTGATGGATGAAAGTACTTGCATAGTTGAACTTGCGGCAAGAACAGCACACTTTTATTATGAAGAATCTTGTGGGCAATGTTCTCCATGTCGTGAAGGTACGGGCTGGATGTCTCGGGTTATTCATCGTATTTTAAAAGGTGAAGGGCAAGCTGGCGATTTAGAAAATTTAGAACGTGTAGCGAGTAATATTATGGGGCGTACTATTTGTGCCCTTGGTGATGCAGCAGCAATGCCAATCAAAGGATTTTTAAAAGAATTTAGACACGAATTTGAATATATGATTGAGCACAAACGCAGTTTGGTTAAAGGTTAATTGAAATAATTAAGCTTAGTAAAACAGTTATGCAATCGAGTTTTGCTTGCATACAAATGAAATTAAAATTCGACCCTCATAGGTAAAGATAGGAAAGAATGGGCAAAGTAACTATAGAAATAAATGGTAAAAAATTGGTCGCTGATGTTGGCTCAATGATCATTGAAGTTGCCGATGACGCAGACATTACTATTCCAAGATTTTGTTATCATAAAAAATTATCAGTCGCTGCTAACTGTCGTATGTGTATGGTTGATGTGGCGAGTTTAGCTAAAGCCGTTCCCGCATGTGCTACACCAGTTGCTGACGGTATGGTTATTGAAACTAAGTCTGCAAAAGCGATTAATGCGCAAAAATCCGTTATGGAGTTTTTATTAATTAATCATCCACTTGATTGTCCTGTTTGTGACCAAGGTGGTGAGTGTGAACTGCAAGATTTGTCAGTTGGTTATGGTGAAGATGTTAGTCGTTACTCTGAAGGAAAACGTGTCGTTCAAGATAAGAACTTAGGCCCTCTAATTTCTACCGACATGACTCGTTGTATTCATTGCACACGTTGTGTTCGATTTGGACAAGAAGTGGTTGGTATTAGAGAAATGGGAGCTACTGGACGAGGAGAGCATATTGAGATTGGCACTTATATCGAATCGACAATGGATTCAGAAGTCTCCGCCAATATTATTGATTTATGTCCCGTTGGTGCTTTAACCGCAAAACCTTCTCGTTATAAAGCAAGAGCATGGGAATTAAGAGAGTCACCTTCTATTGCCGCTCATGATTGTTTAGGCTCAAACGTTAATATTCATCATCGCCGTGGCGAAATTATTCGAGTTGTACCAAGAGAAAATGAATCCATTAATGAAGTTTGGTTATCTGATAGAGATCGTTTTTCTTATCAGGCATTGGTAGAGGGAAAACGACTATTAAAACCAAGAATCAAAAAAAATGGTGAATGGCAAGATTGTGATTGGGAAACCGCATTAAGTTTTGCCGCTGCCGAGATGAAACGAATTATTGGCGCATCAAAAGGTGATAGTTTCGGTTCAATTGTTGGTAATAATTCAACTTTAGAAGAAAGCTTTTTAGCACAACGATTATTGCGTGGAATGGGATGTAATAATATTGATTTTAGAACTCGTCGTCGAGATTACTCGGCCGACGAAAAAGGCAATACTCGTTCAGGTTTTAATTTCCCTATGCAAGATCTTGATCATATGGATTCTACATTGTTAATCGCTGGTGATATTCGTCATGAACAACCGTTAACGTCGTTAAGAGTAAGGCGTGCAACGGGTTTTGGTAAAGTGATGGCGATTAATCCTTTTGATGGAGAATATAATTTTAGGTTAACTTACGAGATTCAGCCAAAACCTCATTTGCTCGCAATAGAGTTTGCCAGTGTATTGGCTGCCGCAGCCGCTCAAAATGAATCGGCTGTTAAAGCTGAAGTTAAAGAGTGGTTGAAAGATATTAGCTATGAAGCGGTTCATAGTGAAATAGTTAAAGAGCTAATTTCAGCTGAGAAAAGTTGTATTTTAGTGGGCGTTTATGTGCAAGAGCATCCGCAAGCGGAGTTAATTAACTGGCTAGCTGAGCAAGTGGCAAAAATCACTGAATCAAAATGGGGTTATATGACTCAAGGTTGCAACGCCGCAGGAAATAAATTAGCTGGAGCTGTTCCTTATCAGTCAGCTGTTGGCAGTCGAGCTTATGATGGTAAGAACGCTTATGAAATGATTACTCAAGGTTTGAAAGGCTATTTATTGCATAATTGTGAACCTGATGTTGAAAGTTTATGGGCTGATGAGGCATTAAAAAGCTTCCAAAATGCTGAGTGTGTGGTGGCATTAACACCTTTTGCTGATGGTCGTATTAGTGATTATGCGACTGTGATGTTACCAGTTGCCGGTTGTTATGAAACATCTGGTACCTACATTAATGTTGAAGGACGCTGGCAATCATTTACTGCGGCTGTATCAGCTCCAGGTGAAGCGCGTCCCGCTTGGAAGGTATTAAGAGTTTTAGGTAATTTGTTAGATTTGAACGGTTTTGATTATGAATCATCAGTTCAAATTCGAGATGAATTAAAAGAAAGGCATGAACTTTCAGCGGGTAAAAAAGTATCTAGAAAAACGCCAAAAGCATTATGTGCTGCAAAAGTTGAAGAAACTAAACGTGAATCCTTAGGTTTATATATGGTTGACCCAACCGTTCGAAGATCAAAGGCATTGCAACAAACCCCTAAAGCATCAACCCATCCTATTAGCATTTCGAGGGTTAAAACATGAGCGAAATAGATTTTGTTGGATGGTTTATGAACCTAATTTGGATCTTAGTCAAAATTGTTTTGATTATTTTACCATTAGTCTTGGCCGTTGCTTATGCTACGTATGCAGAAAGAAAATTAATTGGTTATATGCAAATGCGATTGGGTCCAAACCGTGTTGGGCCTAAAGGTTGGTTACAACCTATAGCAGATACGGTTAAATTAATAATGAAAGAAATTGTTGTTCCGCAAGGTTCAAGTAAGGTTTTGTTTATCATTGCCCCTATTTTATTTATTGGACCCTCATTTGCTGCTTGGGCTGTGATCCCTTTTGATGCTGAATTGGTATTAGCTGATATTAACGTTGGTTTATTGTATATTTTGGCAATGACATCAATTGGCGTTTATGGAGTGATTATTGCTGGTTGGGCTTCAAATTCTAAATATGCTTTTTTAGGTGCACTTCGTTCCGCTGCGCAAATCGTTTCTTATGAATTAGCGATGGGCTTTGCCTTGGTTGGTGTACTGATGTGTGCACAATCAACTAATCTTGGCGAAATTGTTATGGCGCAAGCCGGTGGAGTTTCTCATTGGTATTTTTTGCCGTTATTCCCACTGTTAGTCGTTTACTGGATTTCTGGTGTAGCAGAAACTAACCGTGCTCCTTTTGATATGGCTGAGGGAGAATCTGAAATTGTTGCAGGTTTTCATGTGGAATATGGCGGTATGGCTTTTTCACTGTTTTTCTTAGCTGAATATGCCAACATGATCTTAGTTTCATTTTTAACAGCTTTAATGTTTTTTGGTGGTTGGTTATCACCATTTGAAGGTTTAGGCGTTTTAGGTGAATTAACCGAATGGATCCCTGGAACGTTGTGGTTGTTGATTAAAGCGTCGTTCTTTTTGTTTATGTTATTTTGGTTAAGAGCAACCTTTCCGCGTTTTAGATATGATCAAGTTATGCGTTTAGGTTGGAAAATATTTATTCCTGTCACTCTAGTTTGGTTGCCGATGGTGGCGATTTTTATAAAGTTGGAATGGTTTTATTTTTAGTTAGAGTGCTGCAGTTAGAGCTAGAGTTAAAATTGTAGTTAGAATTAGAGTTTTACCCGTATCATATTAATTTAGATTAAATATAATCTTTTTGAAGAAACATTTATGAAAAGTATCAAACAATTTATTAATAGTTTTCTATTGCTTGAGTTACTTAAAGGCTTAATGGTGACAGGTCGTCACATGTTTAGTCCTAAAGTAACCATTCAGTATCCAGAAGAAAAAACGCCACAATCTCCTCGTTTTAGAGGCTTGCATGCGTTAAGAAGTTACCCTAATGGAGAAGAGCGTTGTATTGCTTGTAAGCTTTGTGAAGCTGTATGTCCTGCGGCGGCAATAACCATTGAAGCTGGTGTTAGAGAAAGTGACGGTTCAAGAAGAACAACCAAATACGAAATTGATTTATTTAAATGCATCTTTTGTGGTTTTTGTGAAGAATCTTGCCCAGTTGATTCAATTGTTGAAACCCGAGTATTTGATTATCATTTTGAAGAGCAGGGTGCACAAATTATGACAAAAGAAAAATTGTTAGAAATTGGCCGAGTGCATGAAGAACAGTTAGCAAAAGATATTGCTGCTGATGCAAAATACCGATAAAGACAAATGATTAAGTCGATACAAAAATAAATAGATTGAGACATTACTAATGAGTTTCCAAGTTATCGTTTTTTATTCTTTTGCCGCCTGGCTGATATTTTCGGCCTTGATGGTGATTACCAGTAAAAACTCTGTTAAAGCCGCATTGTTTTTGGTGTTAACTTTTGCCTGTGCGTCAGCCATTTGGTTGCTGTTAGAGGCAGAGTTTTTAGCATTAAGTTTAATTGTGGTTTATGTTGGTGCTGTTATGGTGCTATTGCTGTTTGTGGTGATGATGATGGATGTTGATTACGCGGCTTTGCGACAAGGTTTTGTCAATAAATTACCTTTGGCCGTGATTGTATCGGCTAGTTTTTTTGCTTTGCTCTACTTCTTTATTACACATGGTGAGTTTTCTTCAGACAATTTTGCTTTGCCAGAACCTCATGCCGCAGATTATTCAAACATAAAAGAGTTAGGGCGAATTCTTTATACAGAATATGTTATTGCATTTGAAATTGCGGCGGTCATTTTATTGGTCGCCATTATCTCAGCGATTGCTTTAACGTTTAGAGGACGAAAAAATCGAAAAGCACAAGTGATAAGCAAACAATTGAGTGCCAATAAAGCCAACCGTTTAAAATTAGTTTCTATGCCTGCTGAGCTTGAGGTGGAAAGTGCGGAGTTTGAAAGTGCTGAGGCAAAAGATGGTGCGCAAGATACGACAAAAGGAGAAGGAAAATGATCGGATTATCTGACTATCTTCTTTTAAGTGCCATTTTGTTTGCTATTAGTGTGGCAGGAATTATTGTTAACCGAAAAAATGTGATTACATTATTAATGTGTATTGAATTGATGTTGCTTGCAGTGAATACTAACTTCATTGCTTTTTCACATTTTTTACAGGATCCCGCGGGACAAGTATTCGTTTTCTTTATTTTGACCGTAGCTGCTGCTGAGGCCGCTATTGGGCTTGCGATCATTGTTGTATTATTTAGAAATAGATCAACCATTGATGTTGAAAAAATTAATCAGTTAAAAGGATAGCAACGCTTTATTATGCATAATCAATTACTCGCTATCGTATTACTCCCCTTAATTGCGGCTATTGTTGTCGGTCTTTTTGGTGGACAAATACAAAGACAATGGGCTCACCGATTAACCGTTTTATCTGTGGGTATTTCATGTTTGTTGTCAATTGATATTGCTTTAGGGCAATTGTTTGATGAAGTTCAAGCGGTTAATTACAACTTATATACCTGGGCTCAATTAGGTGGTTTGCAATTAAATATCGGTTTTTTAATTGATGATTTAACTGCAACAATGATGGCCGTGGTTACTTTTGTTTCGTTAATGGTTCATATTTATACCATTGGTTATATGAAAGATGATCCTGGGTATCAGCGCTTCTTTTCATATATTTCGTTGTTCACTTTTGCGATGTTGACATTAGTGATGTCGAATAACTTTTTACAACTATTTTTTGGTTGGGAAGCTGTTGGATTAGTCTCTTATTTATTAATTGGTTTTTGGTATAAAAAACCGACAGCTATTTTTGCTAATTTAAAAGCCTTTTTAGTTAATCGGGTGGGTGACTTTGGTTTTTTACTCGGTATAGCGGGGGTATATTTTGTTTTTGGTACATTAGATTATGCCGATGTTTTTCAGCAAGTTGAAGCGGGTTATCTTGATTTAACTATCCCCGTTACTGAAAATATTATTTGGTCAGCAACAACGTTTATTTGCATTGGGTTATTTATCGGAGCAATGGGTAAATCAGCTCAAGTTCCGTTACATGTTTGGCTGCCTGATTCAATGGAAGGTCCAACACCTATCTCGGCATTAATTCATGCGGCAACAATGGTTACTGCCGGTGTATTTATGGTGGCTAGAATGTCCCCATTATTTGAACAGTCTGAAGTGGCACTTAACTTTATTTTAATTATAGGCGGAACAACCGCATTATTTATGGGCTTTTTAGGTGTGGTTCAAAATGATATTAAACGTGTTATTGCTTATTCAACATTATCTCAATTAGGTTATATGGTTGTTGCGTTAGGTGCATCAGCTTATTCAATCGCCATTTTTCACCTAGTTACTCATGCATTTTTTAAAGCCTTATTATTTCTTGGTGCAGGCTCGGTCATTATCGCTATGCATCACGAACAAGATATGCGGAAAATGGGCAATTTAAAAAAATATATGCCTATTACTTACATTACAATGTTAATAGGCTCCTTAGCGTTAATCGGGACACCATTTTTCTCAGGATTCTATTCTAAAGATGGGATCATAGAAGCCGTTCATGCCTCAAAGCTAGCCGCTTCTAATTATGCTTATGCTTGTGTCCTTATTGGTGTTTTCTTTACCGCACTTTATAGTTTTAGGTTATTCTTTATGGTATTTCACACCAAAGAGCGAATGGATGAGCAAACAAAATCTCATTTACAAGAATCTCCAGCGGTTGTTTGGGTTCCACTTGTTGCGTTAGCAATACCCTCTTTATTAATTGGATATTTTTTGGCTCCCAGCATTGTTTCTGGTGAATACTTTGATGATGCGATTAAAGTCGCATCAAATCATGATACGGTTGCGCCACTAGTGGAACATTATCAACATCCACTGTCTCTTGCTTTAAGCTCTATTGGGCACCTACCGCTGTATTTAGCTATTGCTGGTGTATTCACTGCCTTTTTGTTTGTTGTATTAAAACCAGAACTTAATGGTAAATTGAAAAAACTGTTAGGACCAATTAATCATGTTTTAGAAAATAATTATTATTTTGACAAAATTTATATTAATTATTTTTCTGCTGGTGGTGTCGGTTTAGGTCGAAAATTTTGGCAATGGATTGATGTTGCCATTATTGATGGTGTTATGGTTAATGGCACGGCTAATTTTATTACCTTTTTATCAACTAAAGTAAGAAAAATCCAAACAGGTTATTTATACCATTATGTTTTTGTTATGGTATTTGGACTACTTGCTTTATTAGGTTGGTTATATTATCAGACGTTAAGGTAGAGAATTATTTAAAAGCGTTTTTTCCTGCGTGGTATTTAGGAATAAATAAAAAGACAAATTCAAAAAGTTTTATTAAACAGGTTTAGATAAAAGTAATGTTAGAAAATTTACCGATATTAAGTTTATTGATCTGGCTACCCGTTGCTGGTGCTAGTTTGATTTTGTTTGGCGTTAATCAAAAACACAAACAATTAGTTCAGTGGCTTGCACTATTAACTGCCTCGGCAACATTTTTGTTGTCTGTTGTTGCAATGATTGAATTTGATTCAAGTCGATACTATTTGCAGTTTATTGAAGATAAAACTTGGATTGAGTCATTAGGGATCCATTATTCATTAGGCGTTGATGGTATTTCTTTACCATTGATAGTGTTGACTTCTTTAATGACTTTGATTGTCATTATTTCAAGTTGGAACAATATAAAATTAAGAAGCGCTCAGTATCTCTCTGCTTTTTTAATTATGTGCGGACTAATGAATGGTGTTTTTGCAGCAACCGATGTGATTTTATTTTATGTGATGTGGGAAGCAATGTTGGTTCCCATGTTTTTAATTATTGGTATTTGGGGTGGACCTAATCGTGTTTATGCCACGCTCAAGTTTTTTATCTACACTTTTTTTGGTTCGGTTTTTTTATTGATCGCATTAATTTATTTAGGCAATCAAGCCGAGAGTTTTAACGTTTTTAAAATACATAATTTAGTGATAGATGCAGATACTCAGCTATTGTTGTTTTTTGCTTTTTTAATTGCTTTTGCAATTAAAGTTCCTATGTGGCCGGTTCATACTTGGTTGCCCGATGCTCATGTTCAGGCGCCTACAGGTGGTTCAGTCATATTGGCGGCAATTATGTTAAAAATGGGAACCTATGGTTTCATTCGTTTTATGTTGCCTATAGTGCCTGATGCTTCGTTAGAAATGTCGAATATGATGATTGTTCTTTCATTAATTGCAGTGGCTTATATTGGTTTTGTCGCACTGGCGCAAAATGATATGAAAAAATTAATTGCTTATTCCTCCATCGCACATATGGGTTTTGTGACACTAGGTTTATTTATTAGTTTTTCTTTAATCTCTAATCAACATCTTGATGCGGCCGTTATGGGAATACAAGGTGCGTTAATTCAAATGATTTCTCATGGCTTTATCTCAGGCGCTCTTTTCTTATGTATTGGAGTTCTTTATGACCGAATGCATAGTAGAGATATTAATGATTATGGCGGAGTGATTAATCGAATGCCTCAATTTGCATTTTATTTTATGATCTTTGCAATGGCTAATGCGGGGCTTCCTGGGACTTCTGGTTTTGTGGGCGAATTTATGGTGATTTTATCGAGTTTCCAAGTTAGTTTTTGGATCGCCGCTGTTGGGGGCTTAACCTTAATTCTAGCCGCCGCTTATACGCTGTGGATGTATAAACGCGTTATGTTTGGCGATGTTGCCAATGACAAAGTTGCCGTCTTAGAAGATTTAAATGCAAGAGAGCGAATCGTCTTTATTATTTTAGCTATTATGGTTTTAGCCTTTGGACTTTGGCCTGCTCCACTGATTGATATGATGGCACCAAGTGTTCAACATTTAATTGATTGTAATTTAGTTTCAAAACTAACTCCTGAAGGAATGTGTTCCTAATGATTGCTCCCGTGAACTTTTCTATTCTATCAGCTGAGATATTCCTGTTAATTTCTTTGTGTGTAATCATGATTGTTGATTTATTTCAAAGAGACAAAGATCGCAAGCTGACTTTTATATTGACTCAAATAACGTTGGTTTTACTTTTTGTTTTTGGCACTCAAAATATAGAGATGCCAAGAGAAGTTGCTTATAGTGGACATTGGGTTGTTGATCCATTTGCGAATGTTTTGAAACTTGCGATTTACCTTGCAACTTTTATGGCGTTACTCTACGCAAGACCTTACATAAGAGAGCGTAATTTAATGCGGGGTGAATATTATTTGCTAACACTTTTTTCAGTGCTTGGTATGATGATTATGATTTCTGGCAATAGTATGTTAGTTATTTACCTTGGACTAGAACTGCTATCTCTTTCTTTGTATGCATTGGTCGCATTACAGCGAGATTCAAATTCTGCATCAGAAGCGGCGGTAAAATATTTTGTAATGGGAGGCTTAGCATCTGGATTTTTGCTTTATGGTATCTCGTTAATTTACGGTATGACTGGCAGTATTATGATTGATGACATTGCGGCTTATTTGTCTGTTAATGATGCAAATTTAATGATTAAATTTGGTTTGGTGTTTATTGTTGTTGGCATAGCGTTTAAATTTGGAGCTGCACCGTTTCACATGTGGTTGCCGGATATCTATCATGGCTCGCCAAGCTCCATCACTGCTTATATAGCGAGTGTTCCTAAAATAGCAGCTTTTGGTATGGCTTTTAGGATTTTATCAAGCGCCTTTGGTGAAAACTCTGCAGACTGGGCTCCAATGATTATGATAGTCGCTATGTTGTCTGTTGTACTTGGTAATATTATTGCTTTAGTTCAAACAAATTTAAAAAGGATGTTATCTTATTCGGCAATTGCTCACATTGGTTATTTCTTATTAGGTGTTTCGGTTGCTACTAACGATGCTTTTTCTGCATCGATGTTTTATATCATTGTTTACGCATTAATGACGCTTGCCGGTTTTGGTATTATTATCTTTATGAGTAAAGGTAAAAAAGATTATCAACAAATTTCAGATTTAAAAGGACTTGGCCGATTTCACCCTTGGTATGCATTGATGTTTAGTATTGTTATGATTTCAATGGCTGGTATTCCACCATTTATTGGTTTTTGGCCAAAATTAGAAATCTTTAGAATTTTGGTGACTAATGGTTATGTGTTTGAAGCTATTTTTGCCATTGCCTTTTCTGTTGTAGGCTTGGTATATTACTTAAAAGTGATTAAAGAAATGTTTTTTGCAGAAGCAAGTGAAGCTCCAATAATTTCTGAGAGTCGATCATTAAGAATTGCTTTAAGCATTAATTGTTTATTATTACTTGTATTAGGCTTAATGCCAGATACTATCTATTATTATTGTCAATCTGCTTTTGAATACTTAAATTAGCGGATGGGAGTATGGATGTTTTACAACAATTATTTCAACAATATTTACCTTTAATCTCTGAAAATAAAATCATTCAAGCCTTATTGATTTTTTTATTGAGTATTTTAGTCTCGATACTGGTAAAAGTAATTATTTACCGCATTCAAAAACACGCGACAAATAAAACTGATAACCCGATAGATGATCATATTATTGATGCTTTAAAGCATCCTATTGCGGTATCAGTCATTCTTATTGGTTTACGTTTAGCACTTGTTCGCTCGCAATTGTTTGCATCTTATATTGAATTGATTGATTCTCTTATTCTTACGGTAAGTGTTTTTTATTGGCTACGTTTTGTTATTAATGTATCGCATTATATTTTAAAATATTTAAGTATAAGTGATCGTAAAGTTAAAATTATTCAAAAGCACACCTTACCGCTATTCGATAATTTAGCCACCATTATTTTTTATGCGCTAGCCGTTTATTTTATTCTTATTGCTTGGGATATAAATATTTCAGCGTGGATAGCATCGGCTGGTATCTTAGGTTTGGCGTTAAGTTTTGCAGCAAAAGATACACTAGCCAATTTATTCGCGGGTGTTTTTATTTTAGCGGATAGTCCCTATAAGCTTGGTGACTTTATTGTTTTAGATAGTGGTGAAAGAGGTGAAGTAACACATATTGGCATTCGAAGTACTCGCATTCTAACCCGAGCTGATGTAGAAATTACAGTGCCAAATGCGATCATGGGTAATACAAAAATAACCAATGAAACAGCCGGGCCACATAAAAAGTATCGTATTCGTATTCAAGTTTCGGTTGCCTATGGAGAAAGCATTGAAAAGGTAAGAAAAGTTTTACTAACCGTAGCAAAAGAGGCGAATAACATTGAATTAGAACCAGCTGCAAAAGTGAGGTTTAGAACTTTTGGCGACAGTGGACTGTTATTTGAATTACTTTGCTGGGTAGCAGAACCTGTTTTGAGAGGTCGAGTAAGTGACTCGCTAAATGAAGCGGTATATAATAAATTTTTAGAGGAAAATATTGAAATACCTTTTCCACAGCAAGATGTTTATATACGCAGTTTACCAAAAAACAATTAAGATCAAATCATAAACTACAAAATAAGTTTATAACTTCTTTTAATTTCACTAGGCTTCTAATATGTCACATGGTGCTGACTCCACTAAATCAATTTTATACGCACTAACTGCTAATTTTTTAATTGCTATTGCTAAGTTTGTAGCCGCTTATATTACTAAATCAGGCTCCATGTTAGCTGAAGCAATTCATTCATTAGTTGATAGTAGTAATCAGGTCTTGTTATTGTTGGGCTTAAAAAGATCAAAAATTCCACCTAATCCAAATCATCCTTTAGGGCACGGAAAATCGATTTATTTCTGGTCATTTATTGTTGCTCTCATCTTATTCTCGCTTGGTGGGGTCTATGCCATTATAGAGGGACTTCATAAGTTAGAAAATCCAACACCAATTGACTCACCGTTTATTGCGATAGGCGTTTTGATTTTTGCCGTGGTGGCAGAAGGTTTTTCTTTGTGGGGTTGTATTCAAGAAGTCAATAAAGTGAGAGTTAAAAGAAGTTTCATTACCTGGTTTAAAGAATCAAGACAAAGTGAATTGTTAATTGTTTTTGGAGAAGATGTTGCGGCCTTAGCTGGTTTGTTTTTTGCGCTAATTGCCGTCATTTTAACCATGGTTACGGGAGACCCTATTTATGACGCGCTAGGTACCATTATTATTGGCGTATTATTAGTTGTGATTGCATTGTTCCTTGGTAAAGAAGTTAAAGATTTATTAATAGGCCAAGGTGTAGAACCTCATATTAAAGTCGACATGGAAAACTATTTAAACTCATGTGATGAGATAAGAAAAATATATAGCTTTCTATCTTTACAAATGGGAAATGATGTAATGGTTGCGGTTAAAGTTCAAATGCATGAGATTGAATCAGCTGAAAAATTGATAAACGATATTAACGATTGTGAGAAGCGTTTTAGGGAAAAGTTTCCAGCGGTTCAATGGCTGTTCTTTGAGCCTGATGTTACTGATTAACTAAACAGAATAAATAAACGACTTAAAACAAAAATAATTAATGGACTAACATTGTATATTAAATTTAAACTAATTTTTTCCTTAATGGATCATAAAGACAAACGGCGTTTGTTTTGGGTTTTCACTAGTGGACTCATTGCTGGAATTCTCAACGTTGTAGGTATTGCATCGATCCTTCCGTTTATCAGTGTGATTTCTGAGCCAGAATTAATTGAAAGCAATGAATATATTAAAATATTCAGTGAAGTCACTGGCATTAAATCTTTATTTGGAATCATTCTTTCTTTTGGTCTTATTTCTTTTGTTATGATTCTTTTTGGAAATATTGTTAATGTGTATGATATTTGGTTATCTGCAAAATTCGGTTTTTATAAAGAAAAACAATTAAGTAAAAAATTGTTATCAATATATTTAGACATGAATCAGTTAGAATTTAATAATAGAAAAATTGCTGAGAGAGTCAAAAATATTTTGACTGAAATCGATAGAGTGATTATTGATACACTCTTTGAAATGATGGATTTGATAACCGGTATTGTGGTTGCTACTTTAGTTTTTTCATTATTACTTTTTATCAATGTTCAAGCAGCTATCATTATTACGTGCGTTCTTATTTTTGCTTATTTAATTATTTATATTTTCACTTCTGATAAACTTAACAAATTAGGTGAAGAGTTTACCGATATAGAAACTGATTTATATGCGAATGTTATGGAAACATTAAAAAATCATCAAGAAATAAAACTATCTCAAAAAACTCAATTTTTCGCCAAAAGATACAATTCAATTTTTTCTAAAATGATAAAAAATCAGATTAAACTCGAATTCATAAGTCTTATTCCGCAACAAATAATTGAGATCACAGCCTTTGGAAGTATTATATTCCTAGCTATCTATTTTTCAGTAGGTGATAGTTCAGGTTTCTCTGTGGTTGCTATGTTAAGTATGTATGCTTTTGCCGCTTATCGTTTGATGCCTGTGATTGCAGAAATTTTCGACAGCTTCGAAAAAATTCAATTTGGCTCCGCGATATTAAAACGACTCATTAAAGATTTTAATGGAGAGGTAACTCCAACGAATAAAAATATTAAAGTTGATAGTCAATCAAAGCTTTCACGGATGAAGATATTTAAAAAATTAGATATGAGAGATATTTGTTTTAGCTATTCAAACAGCAATCATATTTTTAGTTCACTTAGTATTTCTATTTCAGCAAACCAATTTCATTGTATTGTCGGTAAAACTGGCCGTGGAAAATCGACATTACTTAATCTGATCGCTGGGTTGTATTTAAATCAGTCAGGTGAAATTACTGTAGACGGAAATAAAGTGCAGCTTTATGAAAATTCTCGGTGGTTTGAAGGTTTGTCTTATATCCCTCCTAATGTTCAACTAATTGAAGGCTCAGTATTAGAAAATATTGCGTTGGGTGAACGTTTGGAGGATATAGATAGAGAAAAAGTTATCAAGTATTCAAAATTAGTTGATTTGAATGCGCACATAATAACTTTGGCAGCGGGGTACAATACAATTATTGGTAGTGAAGGAACCTCTTTGAGTTCGGGACAAAGCCAAAAAATTGGAATTGCGAGAGCTTTATATCAAGAACCAAGTTTATTATTGCTTGATGAGTCAACTGACGCACTCGATATTACTTCAGAGCGTTTGGTATTAGAAGCACTCAAAAAAATAGAATCACTCACCATCGTTTTTGTTAGCCATCGCTTGTCTGTGAAAGATTTTGCGGACAGTGTTATTGACCTAGACCAATTGTTAAAAGGGTAATTTGTTAGTGCTTAATGATATCACTTTAAGTCGTATTGATTATGGTTCAATTGATTTTTATCAACTGCCTTTGCAGTGGAGTGATTTACTCAAGGTCAGTACTCGCCCGTCAATCTATACAAGTTTTGGTTATATTGATTTATCGATAAAGTACTTTTCTGAAAAAGAAAACGAAGTGTTTTTTTTGTTGATTAGAGATAAGGTTAGCTCTCAACTTATAGCAATTTTTCCGATGAGCATAGAAAAACGGAAGTGTTATAACCGCAGTGTTAAAGTGCTACAACATTGTATTACGACTTACGATAGTGATGTCGATAAGCCTTATCCTGTTATTCATCAACAACATGAAAAAAAATGTTGGTTAGCTTTTAAAGAATATTTCAATCACCAGTATATAGATTGGGATTGGCTCGAATATGATGAGCTAATACCTGAGTCGGGATTAAACCATGAGTTGAAAAAAAATTATTCATTCCCTCAATATTTTTCAAAACAGAGCGTTGGACCTGTTTCACCAATTATTAATTTAGGTGGACGATGGGAGGATTTTGAAAACGCTCACCGAAATATGCGTAAAAAAAGTAAGAGAATTGAAAAAGTTTTTGGTAGTAACTACCGTTATGTTATTTATCACAAAGAAGAAGATATGAATTATTGTCTTTCACAGTATGTTTCTACTGAGCTAGAAAGTTGGAAAAAAAACGAAGGGGTTTCTAGTAAGGATAACCAAAAATTCTATAGTGAACTACTTCCACTGCTAGCTAAAGAAGGACTTGTTTATGTCGGTATTTTATATGATGGAAAGATAGCTGTTTCAACTGAAATATCTTATTGTTATTTGGACCGGGTTTATTTTGCATTAGGCACTTATCGAATGAATTATTCGAAGTTATCTCCCGGTAGTGTCAGTACATCTAAATTTATTCAATTTTTTTTTGATAAAGGTTATAAGAAGGGGGATTTTTTAGCCGGTTTTGCTGATTATATTAATCCGTTATCTGACCATATTGAAGAGACTAAAAATACGGTCGTTTTCAAAATTAATTTTATACTTTTTTATTATCTTTTTATGAGAGTTCTTGGGAAAATTAAATCAATAATCAAATCAACTATTCGCCGATTAGGTAAATTAATTAATTATGCGCATTGATATTCTTGCTAGAGATGAAGTTCATAATATTACTCCTGAACTATGGGATGGTTTATCTGAATCAAGCATTAATACCAATCCCTTTTTTGAGCGATGGTGCTTATCTCCAGCATTAAAATATTTAGACATTGATGAAGAAATTTTTATTGTTGTTGCTTATAAAAATGAAAAGCTAATTGCTTTATTTCCTCTACAGATCAGAAACCATTATTTAGGCTTAAAATACCTATCAATTTGGCAGCATAGCCAATGCTTTTTGTGTGAACCTCTTTGTGATGATAGAGAAGATTTATACGAAGTACTTCATACCGTCATGTTGAAAAAGCAGCTGTCGATTATTCAACTACCATTTCATACAAGTAATTCTTTTGGACAATACATTGAGAAACATAGTATTTCTTTTACATCTCAAAGAGGATCTGTTGATGACTTCTCAGAAATTAAATCACATTTCTCTAATTTAGCAAGAAAACAAAAATCTGAAAATAAACGTATTGTTAATCGTTTATTCCAAGTTACCGCAGCTCGTTACGTTTCTTCAAAAATTGAACCCGATAGAAATTGGTTGGAGGATTATTGTCATATAGAGGATTCAGGGTGGAAAGGTTTGCAAGGAGGCTCTATTAAGTCCAATACAAATATCTATTTGTATTATAAAGAAATGTGTGTTTTAGCTACATGCCAAAACAAAATAGAATTTCAAGGTCTTTTTAATAATAGTGAAACCCTAGCAATTTCTTTAAGGATATATACTAAGAACAAGGGCTTTGATTTAAAAACGAGTTACAACGAAATTTTTAAAGGTTTTTATCCGGGAGTTGTTTTAGAAATCTGTAATTTGAATGAGCTTTCAAATTCTAAACTTGATTATTTGGACTCATGCACCGCATCGAATAACAGGTTAGTGAATAGACTTTGGCCTGAGCAAAAAAAAATTCAGATGAGTTACTTTTTTGATCATGGTCTGATAGGTCGGATGCTAAGATTATTGTACAAAATTAAAAGATGGAAGTATTCCAGTCCTGTAAAGACTGATTAACACTTTTACTAAATCGTTTATATGACTTAAAAAAAGTTTTTAACTCAATATGAAATATTTAATTGTTGCAACACTTTGATTGTATTGGTTTTTTTAGGTATATTGTTCTTTGTTTCAAGAGATGAGCAGTTACCTTATTGGTCATGGGCTATTTTGTCAGCCATATTTTTGTTTTTATCAATTGATGAAATATCCTCTATTCACGAGCATTTAGATGGCGCAAGACAAAACTTTCTTGGTGCTACTACAGGCCTTTTCTATTACGCATGGGTCATTCCATACACATTTGCGGTTTCTATTTTTGCCCTTTCATATTTAAAATTTTTAACGCGGTTACCTAAAAAGATCAGATGGTTGTTTATAATTTCTGGCGCAATTTTTATTTTAGGTGC
>CAYZBK010000043.1:0-22415 GCA_964476655.1 uncultured Kangiella sp.
GCTCAACTGTTGCCGGGATACCATCTTTATTTCTTTTAAAATCAACTAAACGATAATGCTGTTTATGCCCGCCACCAATATGACGAGTAGTGATACGACCGTTATTATTACGACCACCACTTTTTGATTTCTTTTCTAGTAAAGGTGCATGTGGAGCACCTTTATGCAAATCTGGGTTGACCACTTTGATAACAAAGCGACGACCTGGAGATGTTGGTTTAGCTTTTAATAGAGCCATCTTAAATTCCCCTTACGCGTCCGCGCTTTCAAAGTCGATGTCTTGCCCTTCTTCAAGAGAGACATAGGCTTTTTTCCAATCGGAACGACGACCTGAAATTTGACCAGTACGTTTAGTTTTACCTTTAACAACCAAAGTTGAAACATTTTCAACAGTGACATTAAAAAGCAACTCAACAGCCTTTTTAATTTCTAATTTTGTCGCAGTTTTTGCAACTTTAAAAACAAACTCGCCGCGATCCGCCGCTAAACTTGCTTTTTCAGATACGAGAGGAGCCAATAAAATGCTCATGATTCTTTCTTGATTCATCCCCATAACTCCTCTAATTTTTTCACTGCTTCAACAGTCATAATAACTTTGTCAAAAGCAATCAAACTAACAGGGTCACAAGCTTGAATATCACGAACATCAACTTTATGAAGGTTTCTAGCTGACAAGTATAAGTTCTCATCAACTTTATCAGAAACGATTAAAGCTTCAGTCAAACCGTGCTCAGCGAGTTTACTAACCAACCCTTTAGTTTTAGGTGAATCAACATCAAATGATTCAACGACGTACAAACGTTCCTGCCTTACTAACTCAGACAAAATACATTGCATTGCACCACGGTACATTTTACGATTAACTTTTTGCGAAAAATCTTGAGGGCGTGCAGCAAAAGTAACGCCACCAGTACGCCAGATAGGACTACGAATAGTTCCCGCTCTTGCACGACCAGTTCCTTTTTGCTTCCATGGCTTAGCGCCACCACCACTTACATCACTACGCGTTTTTTGAGCTCTAGTTCCCGCACGTGCTCCTGCCATGTAGGCAACAACAACTTGGTGAACAAGTGCTTCATTAAATTCACGAGCAAAAGCAACATCAGAAAGTTCGACTGTCGATGCTTTTTTCTTACCAGTTACAGATAAATTAATTTCCATTATCTATTCTCCTTAAAGCTTAACAGCAGGACAAACAATTACGTCGCCGCCTTTGGAGCCAGGTACGGCACCTTTAATGAGAAGAATATTTCGCTCAACATCAACTCGCACAACAGTAAGGTTTTGTGTAGTTGAACGCTCAGCACCCATATGTCCAGACATTTTTTTGCCTTTAAATACTTTACCAGGCGATTGGTTTTGACCAATAGAACCATTTGAACGATGCGATACAGAGTTACCATGAGTTGCATCTTGCATTGTAAAATTCCAACGCTTAATACCACCTTGAAAACCTTTACCTTTTGACGTGCCTGTGACATCTACAATCTGTCCGTCTTTAAAAATATCAGCATTGATTTCTCCTCCGGCTTTAAAGCCTTCTAAAGAATCAGTACGAAATTCCCAAAGTCCGCGCCCAGCTTCAACACCTGCTTTTTTGAAGTGCCCCGCTGCTGGACTTGTTACTCGACTCGCTTTACGCTCGCCTGTAGTAACTTGGATTGCTTGATAGCCTTCATTGTCTTTTGTTTTAACCTGAGTAATTCGATTTGCGGTTACTTCAATAACAGTAACTGGTGTAGAAACACCATTTTCATCGAACACTCGGGTCATGCCACATTTGCGACCAACAATTCCGATTGCCATGTTAAAAACCCTCTATTAATGTTGCTTACTTGATTGTCATTCGTGTCGGGCTATGTAAGCTCCCTTTGAACAACGCAACTAAATTTCCGCCTGACCGCTTTAAATTAGCAGCTTAACGACTCATATCTGTATTAAGAAAGACTAATCTGTACGTCAACACCAGCCGCTAAATCTAGCTTCATTAGTGCGTCGACTGTCTTTTCTGTTGGTTCTTCTATATCTACCATCCGCTTGTGTGTGCGTATTTCATATTGGTCTCGAGCATCTTTATTGACGTGAGGAGATACCAATATGGTGTATCGCTCTTTGCGCGAAGGTAATGGAATAGGACCACGAACTTGTGCACCAGTACGCTTGGCAGTGTTAACAATCTCAAGTGTCGATAAATCGATAAGCTTGTGATCAAACGATTTTAAGCGTATTCGGATTCGCTGCTTAGCCATAGCAAAGAAACTCCAAAGTTAATTAATAAACAGTTAAAAACCACCCTCCCATAATACATAAGGAACGCGGATTAAAATTCTTGTCGACCAAAATTAGGTCGGTTGTCATGACACCCTATAAAAACTGTGCCATAGAGCCTTTTTAGAGGCTATTCAATTCGGGGTTTAGCCGATTTGGGACGCGCATTATATAGAATGGTTTTAAAATGTACAACCCTAATTGAGCTTTATTTTTAATATTGTTCTTTCTATTAACAAGATTGGTAAATTTAAAGTACTTTAAGGCATCTGTAGAGATGTTTTATCTTTAAATTCGAAAAAATTTAAACGAGCAAATATAGCCGTGGATCTCATATTTATTGTCACAAAGACATAAATACCCGATCTGTAGCAATGATTTATTATTTCTTTATGGTAAAATCGCGGCCGTTAATCTATGTTAATACCCATTCCAGCTCAAGTTGTATGATTCAGCAAGGCTAGAAACAATTATCAAGAAACTTATTTTTTAACTGAGGACAACACAATGAAACAACCTGTTCGCGTAACAGTCACAGGCGCCGCTGGCCAAATCTGCTATTCACTCTTATACCGTATTGCTTCTGGCGAGATGCTAGGAAATGATCAACCTATCATTTTACAACTATTAGAAATCACTCCCGCTTTAAAAGTACTAGAAGCGGTAAAAATGGAACTTAATGACTGTGCTTTTCCTCTACTAGAAGATGTGGTTTGCACTGATGATCCTAAAGTGGCTTTTACGGGTTCTGATTATGGCTTAATGGTTGGAGCAAAACCTCGTGGTCCTGGCATGGAAAGAGCTGATTTATTAAAAGATAACGGTAAAATATTTAGCACTCTTGGTAAAATTATTAATGAAGTCGCAAACCCTAACATGAAGATTTGTGTTGTGGGTAATCCAGCAAATACCAATGCCTACATTTTAATGAAAAATGCCCCTAACTTAAACCCAAGAAATATCACTGCATTAATGCGTCTTGATCATAACCGCGCGATTTACCAATTAGCGGCAAAAGCCAATAAACCAATGAACCAAGTTAAAAAAATGATTATTTGGGGAAATCACTCAACCACTCAAGTGCCAGATATTAGCCAAGCAACTATTTCAGGTGATGCTGCACCGTCAGTCGTTGATGCTTCTTGGGCTAGTGATGAATTTATGCCTAAAGTGGCTAAACGCGGTGCTGAAGTCATTGCCGCACGTGGCTCATCTTCAGCAGCATCTGCTGCAAATGGCATCATCGACCACATGAGAACTTGGGTTCTAGGCACTGAAGATGGTGACTGGGCTTCAATGGCTGTTTACTCTGATGGCTCGTATGGAATTCAGCAAGGTTTAATTTATTCTTATCCTGTTGTTTGTAAAGATGGTGATTGGAGTATTGTTACGGGCTTGTCAAATAGTGACTTTATTACAGCTAAGATAAAAGAATCTGAAAAAGAGCTTCAAGATGAAGCTGAAACTTGTTCCGATTTGTTTTAGACATTTATTTTGCTATAAAAAAACGGGACATCGAGTCCCGTTTTTTATAACCAGCATTATTCGAGATGCATGTTAATGGATATACACATTACACTTATGCTACTTGAACATCAAATTGCCTTTTAAGTTGACTTTTTAACTTAAAAAGTTGCAAAAAATATACGCCGCTATTATTAGTCATTTCAACAACTAACGATTTAATTTTTGCATCTTTGCTATCAGAATCGAATATAATTTGAAGTTGATTTGTACCATGCACTTCATTAGAGCACCATGTTGATGAAGTCTCATTAAAATTATAATACTCCCAACCATCCGTATTTTCAGATAAATTCAAAGAACACACAATTAATTCAAGTAAAACTTCTGTCTGACCAAATTGTTGCCAACCTGTAGTAGGGGATAAATGCATAGGTAACCATAACAAACTAAAAAATATTCGCTATTATCTCATATTACTCAGGATTTTTTTGTTAAACCTTTCACAGTTTTATCTTCAGATGAGCAAAAAAAAACATTTAATCCAATTGATGCCGATGTTGTAAGTCGCTTAATTCACTCCGACAGATTGTTGCTTTAGGATTGTATTCAACACATAATTTGAGAATATCGTTCATCTGCAGCCAGTCCCCATTATTTCCATAACGGTTTGCCCAATTTATATAAGCTTTTTGCATGTTACTTTTAAATAACTCAGCAATTTTTCCGGTTGTAGTTAAAGATAAAAAAGTTCTATATTTCTCTATAACGTCTTTCCATTGCTTTTTTTTCCAATAAAAAGATGCCCATTTGGAAAAGATATAACCTATCGAGCTTTCGCAGAGGTTATTGATTAAACATTTTAAATGATCACCTTGATATACTGCCAGAGCCGCTTCAAACTGTAAGTTATCGACTCGATTTTTACTAACTGAATTTAAAATGAAAAATAAATTCTTTGTTATTTTTTCTCTATCTTTAATATCTTTAGCAAGCAGTTTAATAGTATCTTGCGCTAAACCTAGCGCTTTCTCTTCAGCAGAATTATTGAATGCTGATAATGATTTTTGTACGCTGATCCACGCTAGCATATTGTATATTTCTTTATCCTCAAACGTTTGAACAACTAAAGAATCTAGAAACAATTGAATCTTTTTATATAGATTAGATAATTTTTTATAATTTTTCCGTTTATCTAGAGCAACAAATTCATTGTTATAAAAATACAATCTACTTTTTATTGCATTTAAATTATTAGGTTGCAGAGTTGATAATAATTCATACTGTCTACTTCTATCCTTAGAACTCATTCTCTTCTTAGCAATATGCTGATTAGTCATATTACTAAGACCTAACTTAAATGGTGTCAATATTTGTCGTTTTTGATATTGTTGAAGTGTCGATGGTGCTAGACCTCTCTCCTTGAACCATCGATTGTTTTTAGATTGATAAAAAATTTTATCATGAACCCAGTCAAATCCGGTAATTGAAGTCGTTTCGATCTCTATAATTTTTCCATTAGTTAACGTCATTTGAACAAAGGCATGTGAAGGTAGCAAAACGCCTTTTACATTCCAATTAAATTTTTTGGCCAAAATAACAAATAATAAAGAAGAGCTAATGCAGTTAAACTTTTTTGAACGAAATATTTCACTTAACTGAGTTTGATCAAAATCATAACCTGATGAACGAACTGAGGTTTTCTTAGCTTGTATAAAAAAATGCTTGTGCATTGCTTGATGTAATAGATAGCCTTTTCGCCATTCCGATGGTTCATTGTTAACCTTATCAGCTATTTTATTAATAAAGTCATCAATTGTTTTTAGTGTTTTGTTGTAACCAGAAAATGTACGACTATTGCCAGAAGCTAATAAGTAGAGCATCAACAACGTATCTGCATCAGCTTCTTGAGATTTTGATAGCCTCTGTAATGCCACCAACTCGAAATCAGTCAGATCACTCCAAATGGAAACAGTTGAATTTTTTTCCATTAATTCATCCGCTTTAGTTTTTGATAAAACCTGCGATTGGAATATAACTGAAAGCAGTAAAACGATAAAGACGTATTTCGAATTCATATTTAACAATCAATTAAACTAATCAATTTCAGGTATAACAAGTTCGGTTTTCCAATTAAAACTTGGATCGCCAAGAACCAAAAAGAATGGATTAAGTAATGATTCTTTTTGGTTATAGCTCATATCTGTAAAATCTAATTGTACAATTTTTCCACCGGCATGTTCCACAATTGCTTGGGCCGCGGCAGTATCCCACTCTGATGTCAGCGCAAGTCTCGGATAAAGATCAGCCACACCTTCTGCCACCATGCACATTTTTAAAGAGCTACCGCGGCTAGTCAAATCGAAACTTGAAAAGTTTTGACAAAGAGATTCGACTTTATCTAAACCATGCCTGCGACTTGCAACAACGGTGAAGTGATTTTTACCATTTTTCTTTTGTAATTTTCTAACCTGTATTTTTTTTGCTTCTTCATTTTTCTCTTGTTTAAACGAGCCAACACCGTCAGCGCCATAATAAAGGACTCCTGTTACAGGAACGTAAATAACACCTAAAACTGATTTACCTTTTTTTTGTAATGCAATATTAACGGTAAATTCACCATTACGTGCAATAAATTCTTTTGTACCATCAAGTGGGTCAATAACAAAACACTCGTCCCAAGTTTTACGTTGCTCGAATGTAATTCCTGTACTTTCTTCTGAAAGGCATGGAATATTTGGATAGTTTTTTTCTAAAAAATTAACAATAATATTATGCGCGGCAAGATCTGCTTTAGTTAATGGTGAATCATCACCTTTAATTTGAACATCAAAATCATCACTGTTATAAATTTCTAATATTTTATCGCCCGCTTGTTTCGATATTTTAATAACATCGTTTAATAATGATTGCATGGGGTTAATAGTACTCCTAATATTTTACTTTATTAATTAATTGCTGTTTGACCAAATATAAAGCGGCTATCGACCTTGCTTCAGTAAAATCGGCTCGGTCTAAAATGGAATCAATCTCTTTAAGTGGCCATAAAACAACTTCAAGAGGTTCAGGTTCATCACCTTCTAATGACTCAATGTACAGTTCAGATGCCATAACTAAATTCATGGTATGGGTCAAATATCCTGGAGCTAAACTCATTTGTTTCATCAATTGAATGTTTTTTGCACCATAACCAACTTCTTCTTTTAATTCTCTATTAGCGGCTTGCTCAACAGTCTCGCCAGCTTCCATCAAACCTTTTGGAAATGCCAATTGATAGTCATTGGTTCCTGCTGAATATTCTCTAATTAAAACTAATGATTCATTATTGAGTATCGGAACAATCATTACCGCAGCATTTGGTCCCGAAACCAAGCGCTCATAAACTCGTTTTTCTCCGTTGGAAAAAGTGAGATCTAATTCTTCAATTTTGAATAGTCGAGTCTTAGCAATAATGGCAGTACGCGTTATTTTTGGCGGTACAAGTTTTTTCACTTTATCACTCACTAATTAATTGGCTGAAATCTTGAATGCTGTTAAATGGAAAACAATCAATAGAAGCTTTTTTTGAATCCGGTTGTTCAATTGCCAACAAATGTCCTATACCAAAGGTCTTTGCAACTTTTAAAATGGATAGACTATCGTCAATAAAAAGACACTTTGAAGGAGTCAATGCGTACTGACTCGTCAACATATCCCAAAAAATATTATTTTCTTTTGCATAGCCTAAATCGTGTGAGCTTACTAGGTGACAAAAATACTCACTAAAATCAGCTTTTAATAATTTCAGTTCTAACGTTTTAGGATGCGCATTGGTCGTTAGTATAATTTGTTTATCTAACGTTTTTATAAAATCTAAAAAATTTATTGCATTAGGTCTAAAGCCAATCTTATCACCAACGTCCATTTTTAATTTTACAATGTCGAGTTTTAGTAAGTCGCTCCAGTAGTCTAAACAATACCAGTCAAGTGAACCTTGAACCTCTTTAGAATATGAAGCCAATTTTTGTAAGCTAGCGGAAAGACTCATTGAATTTTTATCGGCAAAAACTTTAGGTATATATTCTTGCCAAAAATAGTTATCGAAATGTAAGTCTAATAATGTTCCATCCATATCAATTAACAAAGTATCAATTGAACTCCAAGGCATTTGAATTCTTGGCGCTTGAATATTTTTAGTTGATTGAGGCATCATAAAATCAATTAAAATAGTTTCTGCTTATACTTAATTGGCAAACGACCTTCTTTTACCTTTCCATTAGAAAATAGTGAAAAGGCATTATAAATATTTTCATCTGTTTTTTCTGCAATACTACCAATAAATTCTAACTCACCTTTATGGCTTAGCGTAACCTCCCCCATTAATTGTACAATATTATTCTCAGGATTTTCCATTGTGCCAATGATTCGCCTTTTATCAATGTCCGTACGCCACTTTATGACATAATGACCAAGCATCCACTCCTGACCATTAAAATTAACACTTGCATCATTCCAACTTGTTAAACCAGTAACTAGTTCCGGTTTATTATCGACCAAAGTAAATGTAAAATTTCGTAATAATAGATGTCCATTAATATCAATTGAAGGAAAAGGGATGTATTTTTTTAAAGGCTCTAATGAAACTTCTAGATTTGCATCATCTAACGTAATATTCTCTTTGTTGGAAAAGTTGAATCCAAAGTTTCCTTTAATGTCTCCACTATTGATTTCAACAATTGCGGATAAATGACCCATCAATAATGGTAACAAATTGAGTTCGTAAATTAGATCCTCAACAGACCAGTTAGCATATTCTAAATTATTAATAGAGCCTGACCAAAGACTTCCTTCTACACCATTAATAAAAAGTTTACTATTTTGAGGTATGAAATTTTCTACTAACTTAGCTGGTGTAAGAATAATTACAAAAAAAATAAACACAGCCAAGAATATTGAAATTTGTTTTTTCATTATAACTAACAATCCTAATTAATTTATTTTACTTAAATAATTTTACATTAATACTTGTGATACCTGAGCTATCACGGTCACGTATATTAACACTGCTAATGCCAACACCGTATTTATTTTTAATATCGGCAGACCACCTTATAAAGACATCAAAACTCACGTTATCAAACCAAACCTGCATTTCATTTGGACTGCTACTATCACGCCTTGATACCGGCAAAGCATATTGCCTTGTACTTTTGTTAATGATTGATGTTAACGGTAAAGAACTTGTTGAAGAGTTGATGCCTTTTTTTGTTAAAATAATCGGGACTTGTTTTTTCATCCAGTCGATATTTTTTTGAGATGCCGCCAGTTTTTTTTCTAATTTTATTGCTGAGGAATTGATAGGCTCAATAATAATAAAATAGATAAGTAAAATCGCGATAATAATTGTAAAGTAGAGCGTTATAGTTTGCTCTCGCTCTTCAAGCCCAAAATACCATGTTTTTAGCTGTTCCATTATACGTCCTTAATATTTCTATATGTTATCGAGATTATTTATTTACTGCCGGATAATTAGTCGGCTGGAATAACCGTCACCACGTTGAGTCTCAGATGACTTGTCTACTTGAAAACCTTTCGACTTTAATGTTTGAACATATTGATCTAACACATCTAAATCTGAAGCGATCACATCCATTTTTAGTTCGTTACGAATATTTTCATAACTAATATTAGTTGGTTTTATTTTTTTTGAATCCGTCAAATAAAGACTAATACCATCTAAAAAAGATAGGAAATCGGTTTGTTTATTTGAACTACCTAAGCTAGAAACGAAACTTTTCATATTTTTAAATGGTCTTTTAGATTTTTTCTTGTTTGGAAATGCCTGAGAATACAATGTATGTTTTTGCTCTGCTAGCTGTTCAATTTTTTTCGATGCCGTATAAATCAATACACTTTGATAAAAAATAAAAGTAACAAATAATAATGCCGCCATAGTTAACATTTTTTTAATCAAATCATATTGTTTAGAGTTTTCTTTTTTAACTTCATATTCTGCTTGTAGTAAGTTAATTCCTGCGGCCTGATTTTGGAGTAACAATTCTAAGATATCTTCTTGCTGAATAACTTCTGTAGCAAAACGTCCAACAGGTAATTGATGTAAAATTTTATCAATCATATTGTTTGTATAAATAACTAACGGAATTGCAACGGGCAGCGCTTCGTCAGTATCAAATAAGTTGATCTGTTTTTCTAACATCCAAATAAAATCGTCTTTATGACATTGCCAGCGGTTGTTTTTTGAATCGATAATTAAACAACGTTCATTATTAATAATTACTTTAATTTCTTGCTGACAATCACTTTGAATATTTTTAATTAAATCGATATCTATGATTATTTTATTTAACGAAATTTCTGCTTGTTTGAAAACATCAATTAAACTGTCTAGATAGCTTCTTTCAATCGCCCGAACAGACAACAAAGTGTTTTTGTTAACCGTTGAGAAAGCAAAAAACATTTCATTAACTGAGTTAGCAACATCATCCTCTAGCATAAAAGGGATAACCTTTCTTAATACTCGTTGTGCTTTATTGGGCATTTCAACCTGAGTAATTAAAACATCAACAGAAGACAAGACCAATGTCACCTGATGTGATTCAGCCATGTCAGCAATACAAGCTAGATCATCTTTTAAAATATCTTGATGCTCTAAGAGAAAGTTGGGGTTCAAGAGATCGGGCTGTTGAATTTCTGAACGCCTCCAAGAAAAAGAACGCTCTTCTTTAGAACCCCAGAATAGTGTTAAATTAGTCATTATTCTTTTCCAAAATATCGTGAAACGACTTTAAATTGATTGTTTTGTTGTTTTTCTAAAAGTGTTTTCATATAAACGCTGGTGTTATTAATTTTTGCTTTTGCTTTTAATTGAAAAAAGCGGCTGGTAATATCCAGACGTTGCTTGAACTTTTTGTTTATTTTTATATCAGTACCAATTTTATCCCAAAATTCTTCTATTTTATAACCTTTTTCTGGACGATCAGAAATAACTGAATTAATTTCAGATTTTTTCACTTTACCATCCAATGCTGCATACAAAAGATCCACACGTTCTTTTGTAATCGTATTCACATTTAATTTATAGTCTTCACCATTTGGCAGAACACAAACAAAATCACGTATCTTTTTATAATTTTTATTATTAAATGATTTCACAAGGCGCAGTTCAGATACATGGGCTATTGGACCATTGGGTGGTAAGTAAGGCTCATTTAAACCTTGATAATAATGATCCTCTACGCCATCTGGCCCACTGGGTGTTGAGTCGACATCGAGCCAATCTTTTGTACTTGCTGTCAAAGCTATAGATTGATTACGATCATCTAACAATTCATCTAATAATAATCTAAATATTTTTTCACCTATGGTCTTTTTATTCTTCTTTACATCGGGTTGATTAAGTTGATCAACTTGTGCATTGGTTTCTTGTTTATCCGCAACCGTTATAGAATTCAAATTAAAACAACTTTGCATATCAATAATGGTTGCACTCATCACACCGCCGTCAATCGGAAAAGTAAACTCTTGCTTTGCCCATAATTGGCCTAAATGAACTCGCTCATCTTTTTGAAGATCAAACAATCGCTTTAATTGAATTTTAGACATTTCTTCCATTCCCATCAAATACGAATAGGCTTGGTCACGATTCATTAAATTTCTATTTAAATTACTTTGATAAGTGACTGTTTTATCAACTTCAATCAATAAAACAACAACAAATGAAACAACCAGTAATACAGTAATGAGTACCGTACCCGATTGCATTCTAGCAAAGTTATTTCTTTGTTTGTTTATTCGTTTTAGAAGTAGCATTACTCTTCTCTCTCAAATCAGATATAACAAAGAACCTTTCAATCAAACCTAAATCATTCAGTGTTAATGAAATCTTTATGGCTACAGGTAAATCAACCCTTGATTTTTTTTGTTTATTGATAGGCCAAATATTCCCCCATGACTCACCGTCAAAAAATAATACTTCCATTTTTTCTACATCATTTAATAACGTTCGTTTTAATCCCCGATCAAAACTCATTCCATCAGGATAAATAAAACTCACTCTTTGTAAGTTTTCTTCATCAACTTGATAGACTAGTTTTTCTAAATTTGAACGCGCTAACCCCGCTGGATTTCTTCGTCCTAAACGAGTTAAACTGAGGTAACTACGATTCCCCGAATTACTACTGGTTATAACATTTTGTTTATCGCCAAACTCATCCCTAAAATCGCGAGCAGCTAATTGTTGAATATCATTTGAAATAAACAATAACGCACGTTCAATTTTATTATATCTTTCTCCACGCTGCTGAATTCCTGTATGAGTTTTAGTCGCACTATCTAATAGAGTAAGCGCTCCAACGCCAATCAATGAAGCAATAGCCATAGCAATGATTATTTCTAGTAACGTAAATGCGCGTTGTGTTTTTAAGTGAAATTGATTCATTTTTATGCTATTTATTGGCAATAAAACCGATAAAACGAGTGGTGGCTAACTCATCCCGTTCTTCCAATCGAACTTCTATTTCCACTTGCCTCAATTCTTTTTCTGTGGTTTTACTCACTCTTTGTAACCAGTACCAGTTAATACCGACCATTTCCTCTGTTCCACGAGTGATTCCAACATTAGGCCATTTTTTTTCTAATTTAGTTCTGGCCAGTTGATTCATAGCAACCCAATGTGCAACCGTTCTCTGCCCTGATGTCGCTTGCATCGATTGGTATTCTGTCATGCTAGACAGCAGCCCAACCGCGGCGAGGCTAAAAATAACCATTGCAATTAATACTTCTAATAAAGTAAATGCTTGAAGGTCTTTTTGTTTCGTTAAATATTTCAAATTTTCTCGATATTTTTATGTCATTGCACTATTAAAAATCATCTTCGTATTCTCTATCTAGATCTTGGAACAAATTACCAACTAAAGGGCCTTCATATTTTATATCCCCGGTTAAAAATCCTCTAACCCTAAAAAAATGCCTCTCATCATTAGGATCGATTTCTTCAGCAACGGAAATACCGATTGAAAATTGATTTTGTTCCCCACTAGATAAAAAATATATTTGTGGCGGTGGTACTTTCTCTTTTTTATCTTCATTTTCGAAAATATCAATCTCATCTTCAAAAATTTCTATGGATTCTTCCGCAGATGAAAATAAGTTATCTCCATCAATAGAAAGATTAATATCTAGACCAGTAGGAAATTCATATTTTCCTAGAGAATTATTATCTTTAATTAATTCCCACTCAGCGGCTTTTTTTTCATCCTCTTCATTTAACACTAAAAATTGATAACCTTCCTCTGAGATATTTAAACCATACTCTTGGTTTAAAATAACTGATTGGTCACGAACATACTCAATAGCGGCAACCAATCTTAAAATTTCTTGTTTTGCTAATTGATCTGAATTTTTAGTTAAATTTGGAAATGCTATAGCCACCATAATTGCCATCACAGCCATAGCAATTATAATTTCTAATAAACTAAATCCACGGACTTTATTGTTCACCAGTTTTAAATGCCCTTAATACTTCTTCAGCGTTCCAGTTGCCAATGTCTGCTCCCATATCATCACCGCCTTCTTCACCATCAGCACCTAACGAATAAATATCATATTCACCATTTTCTCCTGGATAAGTATATTGATAAGGATTTCCCCAAGGATCGTTTTTTAATTTAATGTAACCTGAGCGAGCGTAATTCCTAGGCTCTGGACGACTTGTTGGTTTAGTTTCTAAAGCTTCCAATCCTTGTTCTGTGGTTGGGTACATGAAATTATCAGCACTGTATTGAATTAAAGCGGACTCTAGTGTTTTTATATCTGTTTTTATTTTAATTAAATTAGCTTCTTGCGTTTTACCGGCAAACTGAATCACCATAACGCCACCAAGAATTGCCATAATAGCCATAGCGACTAAAATTTCTAAAAGAGAAAACCCTGATTGTTTTTGCATTTTATACCTCATTAATTCTAATTTTATAAAAATATCATCGCTTATGTTAACGTATTACTTAACTCAAAAACGGGCAACATAATCGCTAATACAATAACGAAAACAAAAGCACCCATGATTAAAATCATAATAGGCCCTATCAAATCCATCATCACGCTGACTAAATTATCAAATTGTTTTTCTTGATTGTCCGCGGCTCTTTCTAACATTTGTTCTAATTCACCAGAACTTTCACCACTTGCAATCATGTGTAACATCATTGGCGGAAAATAACCGCACTGTTGTAATGAGACTTTTAATCCCGAACCTTCACTCACTCGTTTGGCGGCTTCATTAACGGCATTTTTAAGTTCTACATTGGTCATCACATCGCCAGCAATTTTTAGACCTTCTAATAAAGGCACGCTGCTCGCATTTAATATTGCCAATGTTCTTGCAAATCTCGCTGCGTTTAACCCTCTGATAATTTTTCCTATAATCCAAGCTTTTATTTTCCAACGGTCCCAAGCTAAACGAAAAGCCGATTTTTTTAATAACCGTTTAAACAAGATGATTATTGCAATAATCACGAGTAAAGTGACTACGCCCCATGACTGAACATATTCACTCATACTTAATAATGCTTGGGTTAACCAAGGTAAATCTTGCCCCGACTGAACAAAGCTCTCGGTAATTTTAGGAACCACTGAACCTAATAAAAAACTGACAATTGCTATGCTCACAACCGATAAAATAATGGGATAAACCAATGCGCCAGAAATCTTTTGAGAAATGGCCTGACGTGATTCTGTATAATCTGCAAGCCGCTCCAACACTAAATCAAGATGCCCAGATTTTTCACCCGAGGCCACCATTGAACGATATAATTCGGAAAAAACAGCTGGATATTCACTTAATGCATCAGCAAAAGTATGACCTTCAACCACCCGAGCTCTAATGCCTAGCAACATCGTTTGTTGTTTTCTTTTTTCACATTGCTCTGCAACGGCTTTAATTGATTCTTCAACAGGGATGGCGGCTTTTACTAATGTTGAAATTTGTCGAGTAATTAATGCAAGATCGGCAGCGTTAACTTTGGTTTGAAAAAATGCGCTGTTTTCTTTTGTTTTATTGTCACCCGCTTTTTTATTTACGGCTTCAACCTCAACAGGCATTAAGTTTTTATCGCGCAACAATTGGCGAATTTGGCGTGCTGTATCGCCTTCTAGTACACCTTTTTTTTGTTTGCCTGAAGAATCAAGCGCTATGTATTCAAAGGCGGCCATTAATCTTCTCTTGTCACTCTTAACACTTCTTCAACCGTTGTGATCCCTTCCAATATACGCCGTTTTCCATCTTGACGAATGCTAAAACCTTTTTCTCTCGCATGTTTTTCTATCGCTAATTCACCGGAACTATTATGAATCATACTGCGAGTTTCTTCATCGATAATCACTAATTCAAAAATACCTTGTCGACCACGGTAGCCAGAATGATTACATTCCGCGCAGCCAGAAGCATGAAAAATTTGAGGTGGTATATTTTTATCAAAATTCATTAATTCACATTCTTTAGGATTCGCTGCCGCGGATTCTTTACAGAGCGGGCAAAGTGTTCTGACTAGCCGCTGAGCTAATACCCCTAAGAGGCTCGATGATAATAAAAAGGGTTCGATACCCATGTCCTGTAAACGAGTCACAGCGCCGGAGGCCGTATTAGTATGCAATGTAGAAAGGACTAAATGCCCTGTCAAACTGGCTTGCACTGCGATTTCTGCGGTTTCTAGATCACGAATCTCACCTACCATCACCACATCAGGATCTTGTCTTAATATGGCTCTTAATCCTCTCGCAAAAGTCATATCAACTTTGGTATTAACTTGAGTTTGTCCAATACCATCTAATAGATATTCAATGGGATCCTCAACGGTTAAAATATTTCTTGAAGTGGCATTTAATAACGTTAATCCAGCATACAGCGTAGTAGTTTTACCTGAGCCCGTTGGACCGGTAACTAGAATAATACCGTGAGGTTTATGAAGTAACGTATCCATTTCTTTCATGATTGATTCAGGCATACCTAGGCCAGAAAAATCCAAGCGACCCGCCTGTTTATCTAACAAACGCATAACCACTCTTTCACCATGACTTGATGGAATAGTTGAAACACGAACATCCACACCGCGGTTAGCAATTTTTAAAGCAATTCGACCATCTTGAGGTACTCGTTTTTCTGCGATATCTAACTTAGCCATGACTTTAATTCTGGATACTAAAAGAGGTGCTAATTTTTTTCCAGGACTGAGTACTTCTCTTAATACACCATCTACGCGAAATCTCACCTTTAAACTACTTTCAAAAGTTTCGATATGAATATCAGACGCGTTCTCTTTAATCGCTTCGGTTAATAATGCATTAATTAATTTAATGATAGGTGCATCATCGGCGGCTTCTAATAAATCTTCGGTTTCTGGTAGTTCATCAGCCAACTTAAATAAATCAAGATCGTCACCAATATCTTCCATTGCTGCCATGCTTTCTGCTGAATTATCTTGATAAACTTGCCCTAAAATGAATTCAAAATTTTCATCATCAACTTGTTCAAAATTGATTTTTTGTTTCGCAAAGCGACGCGCTTCTGAAAAGGCCTGAATCTTCGTCGCTTCTTTTACTACAGCATGTAAAATTTCTTTATCATTTTCTTTGTTAGTAAAGACAATACCTTGCCTTTTTGCAAAAGAAAAAGGCAAACGAACATCGATGCTGTCAACCGCCTTTGCAGGCGTTATTTCAGCTTCTAGAATTTCTTCATTGTCATTGCTTCTAACAAAATCACTGACAGCCATAAGGTAACCCAGTTTTATTCCTATTTAGATTAAATGTTTCACATTTAAAATATCTGTATTTAAATATATGTATGGAATGCCGCTAACTTATTTTGACAAATCTTCCACTTCATTTTCCTTTACTGTATCTTTGTAAGAGGGGGGTAAAGTCAATGATTCATCCCACTCTGGTAAAACTGCAGGATCCGTAAAAGGCATTAATGAAATACCTCGCATTTTTTGATCAAGTTGCAGTGTTCTCATATATTGATATTTTTTTGATGATAAACGACTGATATCATCTCTATCGGTAACAATCACCGGGCGAATAAATACCATTAAATTAGTTTTGCGTTTTGTTGTTACGCTTGATTTAAATAAATTACCTATTATAGGAATATCTCCAAGAATAGGTACTTTTTGACTACTTTCTTGAACATCATTATCAATTAATCCACCCAAAACAATTGTTTGCCCACTATCAACCATAACCACCGTCTTAATTTTACGTTTATTGGTAATAACATCAACAGAGGTGCTTCCTGCAATGCCAGAAACTTCTTGCTCAATTTCCAAAACAACCGAGTTACCTTCATTGATTTGCGGTGTAATTTTAAGCTTAATCCCAACATCAAGTCTTTCGACCGATTGAAATGGATTTGCATTTGAAGAACCAAGTTGTGAACCTGTGATAATAGGTATTTCTTGACCAATACTAATGATGGCTTCTTCATTATCTAATGTTGTTATATTTGGTGTTGAAAGAACGTTAGATTCAGTATCACTGGCTAATAATTTAAGCAAAGCACCCCATGAATCATTACTTGAATAACCTAATAAAGCCCCCGTCACCCCGGCAATGCTTTGTCCTAGTCCGACACCATTATCACCTTGATTAGGTGTTTCAGTGGTTGTCGAAACACCGTCAATCACTTGAACTGTTTTTGTACCTTCTTGGCCCCGGTTAGAAATTAATCCTCCTAATACATTGCTCACGCTAGGACTCGAATTACTAAAATTAATTAACCCTGCTTGGCTAATCCATTGAACTCCCAGTTCTTTGTTTAAGTTTTCAGAAATTTCAACAATTATCGCTTCAACATTCACTTGCTGTCGTCTTATATCTAATTGATTAATGACTGAATCAAACGATTTCATAATGTCTGGCGGCGCGGTAATCACAAGTGAGTTAGTTTCTGCATGTGCTTTAATCGAATAAAGTTTGTTAGACCCTCGGCGCGAGCCACCTTTTTTCTTTTTACTGCCTTCTGTTTCCAGCGAATCAGCAACACCTTCTAATAAACTGGCTAAGTCTTCCGCTTTTGCGTAACGTAAATGCTTAACCTTGGTATTACCCGCATTTTTTATTGGTGAATCTAGCTGAGCAATAAGTGCTCGTAATCGCATAGAGCTTTTTTTATCTGCACTCAACAAAATGCTATTTGTTCTTTCGTCAGCAACAAATTTTGGTTTGTTACTAACGGCTTTTTTTGCCCCTCTGTTTTGCTTTTCTAACGCTTCTAAAATACGAACAATTTCTGTTGCCGATGCGTGTTCGACTTCAATCACTTCTATTTCTTCATTACTTTCTTTATCTATTTTACGAATGATTTTTACTATTCGTTCTAAGTTTGCGGCAGAATCGTGGATAACAATAACGTTGGTTGGTTTGTATTGCGCCATGTGGCCTTGCTGTGGAATAAGTGTGCGAAGCAAAGGCACCAACATACCAACATCAACGTTATCAACTTTAATCACACGGGTTACTAATTGATCACCTAAATATTTTTTGTTTTCATCATACACTTCTACCGAATCTTGTTTTGCGGTTTGCATTTGTTCAATTTTGTAAATGCCTCCAGTTTTTACTGCAGAAAATTGATGCACTTTTAAAACACTTAAAAACAAAGCAAAAATCTCATCTTCATCCATTGCGTGCTGAGAAATAACGGTAATTTTTTTGTTTCTAACCCTTGGATCAATAATAAAGGTTTTCCCCGTTAATCGACTGACCATTTCAATAAACACACCTATATCAGTCTCTTTTTGATTAATTGTAGCTTTGTCAGCATTCACCTGATTGCTAAAAATCAGTAACGTTAATAGCATCAATATTAATCGACTAAAATTTCGTTTAATCACAGTAAAAACCCTTTGTTCTATCATTTTTTTAATTTTAATTATTAACACGTTTTAACGTCCTAGATTTTGGTTTAAATTCAATAACAAATTAAACCTTTCATCGCCTCGTTTGACTTCTACCTCAAACTCTTGAGTATCTTTAAATGTTGATAAAAGCTGCATCGCATTTTTGGTATTAGTCAATGGAGTACCATTAACAGCGGTAATCACATCTTGCCTTTTTAATCCTAATTGAGAAAATAATCGTTTATCGTTACCGGGTGAAACAACAATACCGACCATTGAACCATCAACAAACTTTGGCTGATATTTGACCACTTTAGTTAAGCTGAGTGGGTTATGCATTAACTGTTCACGGTAGCGCGAAAGAGAACGACTTATCTGCTTGTCTTTCCTTTTGTCTTTAATGCTTGTTTGTTTTGACTGACCTCTGATTGATTTTTTACTTCGTTTTTTACCTTGTATAGGTAAAACCCCTTTAAGTCGTAAAATTTCATTAACACCATTTGTTTCTATTATAACGCGGTCAGCCAAAACTTGTTTCAAGAAGACTCGCCCAGGAACTTTTAATGCCTCATTAATGAAATAGACAACTTGCTTCTTTTTCCCATCTTCGATAATCGCATTTGAGCGAGCAGGATCGTTTGCGGCATAAACCCCTCTAAGGGTCAGATTTAAACGAGTTTCTTTTTTAGCAATTATTTCATCGGTTTTCACAATCGGTTGATCAGCCCGTCCAAATAAATGACGAGAAACTAAGGAGCTAACATTTACCGAAGCATTATTACTGACTGAATTTTGAATAGCATGTAATTGAGCTTTTTGTTGCGACACATCTGCTGAAGTCGCATACATGACTAAAAGCCAAAACACTTTAGCAAGCAAGAGCGTTACCAAAGACCAAGAAAGCCATTGACTAGCAACTAACCAATGAG
This sequence comes from uncultured Kangiella sp., assembly GCA_964476655.1. Taxonomy (GTDB): domain Bacteria; phylum Pseudomonadota; class Gammaproteobacteria; order Enterobacterales; family Kangiellaceae. The sequence continues at coordinate 19,556 of CAYZBK010000043.1, forward strand.
GGTAGCTTTTACTCCAATTAATTAACTTGTTAAACGAAATATCCATGGACTCTCTATTAAAAATAATATGTCTCAGCGATTAGGCATTAAATGTTATTAATTCTCATACATTTTGCTGGCAATTAGAATCAATTTAATAAAAACAATTTAACCGACCAAGTTTAACTGATTTTTTCGCCAGATTTAACCTCGATTTAACGTTTGAAGTGTGTTGATGCTCAAAAATAAGATAAATCTTCATTATCCTTCTAGATTAAGTGTAAAAGTATCAGTTCTATCTCTTCTATTTACTTATAACAATGATATTCTATTCATTATGAAACAATGTAAAAACAATATTAATTCAAACATTTCGGACAAAATTGAACCGGTAAGGCTCGATAAATGGCTCTGGGCTTGTCGATTTTTTAAAACTCGCGCCATTTCAAAAACAGCCATTGATGCCGGAAAAATTCATCACAATGGGGCTAAAACCAAACCCGGGAAAATTGTTCAAATAGGTGACATTATCAAATTAAGGCAAGGTTTTGATGAAAAAACCGTTTTTGTGCTTCAATTATCTTCACATCGTCAGTCTGCAACTATCGCCCAAAAACTTTACCAAGAAACAGATGGAAGTATCATAAAACGTGAAGAAATAGCCCAACTTAGAAAAATCTCCGCGCCAAAGACTCAAGGTAAACCCGATAAAAAGCAACGCCGCCAAATACATCGCTTTAAGCGGCAAAAAGAAAGTGACAATGACTAAATTTAGGCAATATTTAAGTAATCTATAACTGATTGTTTGTTAATGAGAAAATCACCTTCTTTCAGTTTTTACAACGCGACAAATCAATACTATTAATTTTTACTGTGTGATTGTTTATTTTTTATGCAAGATGTCAGTTCACCTCGTTGTATATCTAGTGTATAATGCGCGCCTTTCGCAATTGCGACCAGAATTTTAACCATAAACAGAGTAACGAAATGACTGATTTAAGCAAATACAGAAATATAGGTATATTTGCTCACGTAGATGCCGGTAAAACCACAACTACAGAGCGGATTTTAAAGTTGACCGGTAAAATTCATAAAACCGGAGAAGTGCATGACGGTGAATCAACCACTGACTTTATGGAACAAGAAGCAGAACGTGGTATTACCATTCAGTCAGCGGCAACAACTTGTTTCTGGAAAGAGCATCGCTTAAACATTATTGATACTCCAGGCCATGTTGACTTTACCGTTGAAGTTTATCGTTCTTTAAAAGTACTTGATGGCGGCGTAGGCGTTTTTTGTGGCAGTGGTGGTGTTGAGCCTCAGTCAGAAACGAACTGGCGTTATGCAAATGAGTCAGAAGTGGCTCGTATTATTTTTGTTAATAAAATGGATCGCGTTGGCGCAGATTTCTTCCGTGTTATTAAACAAGTTGAAGAGGTTCTAGGAGCAAAACCATTAGTAATGACATTACCCATCGGTGCGGAAGATGAATTTATTGGTGTAGTTGATGTATTAAGTGGAAAATCTTACGTTTGGGGCGAAACAGGAGCTCCAGAAGATTTTAAAATTGGTGATATTCCGGCCGATATGGTTGAACAAGTTGCTGAATACCGTGAAAAATTAATTGAAACAGCCTTAGAGCAAGATGATGATCTTATGGAAGCTTACCTTGAAGGTGAAGAACCATCAATCGATGACATTAAGCGCTGTGTTCGTGAAGGTACTCGTAAATTAGACTTCTTCCCGACTTATTGTGGTAGTGCATTTAAAGACAAAGGTGTTCAAAATATCCTTGACGCAGTTGTTGATTATCTTCCTTCTCCAACAGAAGTTGATCCTCAGCCATTAACTGACGAAGAAGGAAATCCTAACGGCGAATATGCAATTGTTTCTGAAGATGAACCGACTAGAGCATTAGCATTTAAAATAATGGATGACCGTTTTGGCGCTTTAACCTTTGTTCGAGTTTACTCCGGTGTTATTAACAAAGGCGATACGCTAATTAACTCTTTCACGGGTAAATCAGAGCGTATCGGCCGAATGGTTGAAATGCACGCGGATGAGCGTACTGAATTAAGCAGAGCTCAAGCGGGTGACATCATCGCTATCGTCGGCATGAAAAACGTACAAACTGGCCATACATTGTGTGATCCAAAAAACATTTGTACATTAGAGCCAATGATTTTCCCTGAACCCGTTATTTCTATCGCGGTAACACCTAAAGATAAAGGTGGATCAGAGAAAATGGGAATTGCAATTGGTAAAATGGTCGCAGAAGATCCAACCTTTATTGTTGAGTCGGACCAAGAAACCGGCGATACCATCCTTAAAGGAATGGGTGAACTTCATTTAGACATTAAAGTTGATATCTTAAAACGTACTTACGGTGTTGAATTAGAAGTTGGTGAACCTCAAGTCGCTTATCGTGAAACAATTACTAAAGAAATCGAAGACAGCTACACTCATAAGAAGCAATCTGGTGGTTCTGGTCAGTTTGGTAAAATTGATTACCGTATCAAGCCTGGCGAACCTGGAACAGGTTATGTTTTCACATCAAAAGTTGTTGGTGGTAACGTACCTAAAGAATTCTGGCCTGCAATTGAAAAAGGTTTCAGAACAATGATGGCCGAAGGTGTACTAGCTGGATTCCCAGTGTTGGATGTTGAAATTGAATTGTTTGATGGTTCATTCCATGCGGTTGACTCATCGGCTGTTGCTTTCGAAATCGCAGCTAAAGGCGCTTTCCGTCAATCTATTCCAAAAGCAGGTCCTCAATTAATTGAACCAATCATGGCGGTTGATGTGTTTACACCTGACGACCATGTAGGTGATGTTATTGGTGATTTAAACAGACGTCGCGGCATGATTAAAGATCAAGAAG
>CAYZBK010000044.1:0-22155 GCA_964476655.1 uncultured Kangiella sp.
GTGTTTCTCTAATGCATTGAAATCATCTATTACCGAGTGATATAAAGTGTAGTTATCCCTTCTTTTATTATAGTCAGAATTATATGAAGCGAAATCAATAAGTAGTTCATATTTTTTGTCTCGTAACTCTAGAGACGCTTTAGTTCTTTCCATCTGAAGTCTAACCAATTCAGTTTGAGAGTTTTGCCAACTCCATATACTACCAGAACCAAATAATGTCCCTAAAAGCAGCATAATCACTGATAGTGTAAGTTTTGATTTTTCTATATTCATCAATAATTCCTTAATTATAGATTTCTAAGCTTAACTAAAAAATATAACTTACATTAATAACTCTACGGCACGAAACATAATTTATTAAACAAATAATAAAACTACCTTTAATTTCTAATCAACAGGTTTCTCTTTAAAATGCTTCCAATAAGAAGTCACTGTTTGTTTCATATCTTTATGAAGAAGTAACAACCCTACCAAATTAGGTATAGTCATTAACGCGGCAGCCACCGCTGATAACTTCCAAATAATCTGCGTATCCACAACTGCGGCAAGAAAAAATGCCGCAACATAAACAACTCGATACGGCATCACAAACTTTTCGCCTAACATATAAGTAATCGCTCTATCGCCATAATACGACCAAGCAATAGCGGTACTAAAGGCAAATAGTAATAATCCTATGGATACTATATATTGCCCATAATCACCTAAAAAACCTTGTTTAAATGCAGACATGGTAAGTTTTACTGAATGAATTAAAGACTTACCAGAAATAACTAAATTATCCGGGACTTCAAATTCTTCAGTCGAAAAAAGGCGGCCATCTTTAATATTCAACTGACCTGTAAATAATTGTTCATCGATTTTGTATTGAATATTTTCAGCAATAGAACGGGCAGCTATCAAAGTAATCTCTGAATTGTGATGCTGACCATCAACCACATTAAGCGTGCCACTAAACAAAGCAACTTCATCTTTTTTATCTGACGAAGGATCTAAAAAATGAAATAGTTTATTCCTATCCTCTTTATTTTCATCTGAGAAGTTACCAACAACATATTTCATATCAGCGTAATCAAAATTGTTTTGTTGTTTTTGAGACCACACGCCAGAAGATAAAATAACTAAACCAGTGATGGTACAAATAATAATCGTATCTATAAATGGCTCAAGTATTGAAACCATACCTTCTGAAACAGGTTCTGTACCTTTTGCACTCGCATGAGCAATGGCAGCTGAACCTTGACCTGCTTCGTTTGAAAACAGACCTCTGTTCACTCCTCTTTGCATTGCAAATGCAAAACTAGCCCCTAAAAAACCACCAACAGCCGCACTACCAGTAAAGGCATATTCAAAGATTGAAAGAAAAGATGGAATAACATTATCAAGATGCATACAAATGACACTTAAAGCACCCAGTAAATAGATGATAGCCATTGTGGGTACAATTTTTTCAGCCACATGTGCAATACGTTTAATTCCGCCAATAATCACAAAAGCTAGAAAACAAGCTAGAACAAGCCCGCTTATCCAATGTTGAATTCCAAAACTTTCATTCATCCCCACAGCAATGCTATTAATTTGTGGCATATTTCCAATACCAAATGAACAAATCACCGTAGCAATAGCAAATAAAATGGCCAACCACTTTAATTTAAGTTTTTTCTCCATGAAATACATTGGTCCACCTGAATAGCTACCATCAGCTGTTTTTTCTCTGTATTTATGAGATAAAGTGACTTCAACAAATTTACTGGTCATACCAAAAAAGGCAGTCACCCACATCCAAAACAGAGCCGCAGGCCCACCTAAAAATATGGCTAATGCAACACCACCAATGTTGCCGGTGCCGACAGTACCTGCGAGAGCAGTTGTTAAAGCTTGAAAATGGGTTGTATCACCTGGAGCATCATCGGAGGTGTATTTACCTCTTAAAATACGAGTTGCGTGAGCAAAATATTTAATTTGAGGAAAACCAAGATAAAATGTAAAGAATATTCCCGTACCAATCAATAAGGGAACAAAATAGATAGCGGATCCTAAGAATTGATCAAGCCAGATAAGTAAGTCGTTAAAAAATTGCAAAATAAGATCCTTTTTGATGTTTGATTATTGTTATTCATTTAATCGAAAAGATTATGAACATCATAAACTAAACACCAAAAAATATCTTAGCATCATAATAAAGAACCTAGCTCTATTTTTAACGAACTCTCATCCTAGCACCTTTATCAACCGAAAGTATTATTTCACTGGCATCAATATTTTTGGGAAAGTAACAACCTGAAACTTGAGCTGAAGCAATACTGACTCCATCCATATTGGATTGAGAAAAATCGATACCTCTCAAATCTGCGGCTCGAAAATAGCAACCTGAAAAATTAATGCCTTTTGCATTTAATCCTCTTAAATCTAATCCACGAAAATCACAATCATGAAAATCAATAGTCTCAATGGCTTCTCTTTGAGAGTTAAAGCCTTTAACTTTTTCATCTCGAATTAATTGATAAAGTGGGTCATCTGGAAATCTTAGTGCCATGGTTATTTACCTCATAATAGAGTTGTTTAAGTGGATACAGCCGCTCAAACAACAATGATTTGCTTAGAGTATAGACAAAATTAAATTTTGGGCATAAAAAAAGGCATTTTTCATGCCTTTTTTAGTTTAATTAAAAAATTGCTATCTTTTTCGTAACCAAGCAAAGGCACATAACATAGAGAATAAATAAAACAAGCTACCTGCCGCAACAAACTCCACCTCTTCTTCTGGAGTAGTGCTTCCCGTCCCGCCCGTTCCTGAGCCTCCTGTTCCAGAGCCGCCAGTTCCACCACCAGAGCCTCCTCCGGTTGGAGCGTCATTATCATCAATAGTCACCGTCACCGTCAAACGATTAATTGAACCTAACAAAGCGCCATTTGCAGGGTTAGACAGTGTTAAACGGAAGGATTCAGCTTGCTCTTCAATGGCATCATCCAAGATGGTAATACTGACACTTTGATTTCTTTCCCCTTCCTCAAAGACAACAGTTTGGCTTACTGCTTGATAATCTGTTCCAGCGTTTGCACTAAAATCCGCGCTTGCAATATCAATCGATACTTGCCCAGCAGCACCAAAAGAACGGAGAATTGTAATATCTAATGTACCGGCATCTTCTGCAACATTGGATGCTGTTCGACTAAAAAAGAATGTGCCAGGTTGATTATCAAATTCATTATCAGTAATGCTTACTTTTGTTTGCACAGCAGCACCAAGCACAGCGCCACCGGAAGGGTTGCTTAAGGTGACAGAAAAAACTTCTGTCCCTTCAAACACTGTATCGTCAGCAAGCACAACGGTAATTGTTTTAGTGGTTTCACCATCAGCAAAAGTTAAGGTTCCAGATTGAGCAATAAAATCAGTTGGCGATGTTGCGGTATCTGGTATAACGGTTGAAACCGTAAAATCTACCGTGGACGTTCCTTGAGTACCGAGTTGACGATTAACCGTTAAAGTCACATTGGTATCTGTTTCATTTACCGTGACTGCCGTGTTATTCATCACAAACAAACCAAATTGAGCGGCAGGTCCGATTGAGATAATCCAATCGTAAATCGTATTTAAATCAGTGGTGCTAATTAAATTGCCACTTGGCGGCATCACATTGCCACAGTTAGGATTTTGGCTAGCAAGTTTAATATAAAGAACTGAAGCTTCTGGATTACCTGGGTCAACCAACTTTGAATTATTATTACTGCAATTTGCAACTATATCGCGCATTTCATTATCTGAAATAGTCGCGTCATCAAGACCTAAACCACCGCTAGGATTACCCCCTGCATGACAATTTAAACAAGTATTATTAGCAAAAACAGCTTGAACCTCTGCAGAAACCGCTGAATAAGCAGAATGAACAGTCAGCCCTGCCAACAATTGCAATAAAATTAATAATAATTTAAATCGATTAAACGCTACAAAAGGCATCTCTATTCTCCAAACAATGTCTAACTACAATTTAACATATTTATAGAAATAGTCACTGAATCCGTGATTAAACTGTGAACACAGACATAAAAAAACCGGACAAAGTCCGGTTTTTAAAACGCATTAGTCAATAAAAAACTAGGCTATAGATTGTCCGCTTCTTCAGAAAGGTATTTTGCTACGCCATCGGTTGAAGCTTCCATGCCTTTATCACCTTCACTCCAACCTGCAGGACAAACTTCGCCATGTTCTTGGTGAAATTTAAGGGCGTCAACCATACGAAGCATCTCATCGATATTACGACCTAAAGGAAGGTCATTTACCACTTGATGTCTCACTAACCCATCTTCATCAATTAAAAATGATCCTCTAAAAGCAACGCCATCTTCCGGATGTTCAACATCATAAGCTTGACAAATAGTATGTTTAACGTCAGCCACCAAGGTATAACCAACAGGTCCAATTCCACCATCATTGACCGCTGTATTTCTCCACGCATTGTGAGAAAATTGAGAATCTATTGAAATGCCTATAACCTCAACACCTCGTTCAGTAAAATCGTTTAAACGATGGTCAAATGCAATTAGTTCAGATGGGCAAACAAAGGTAAAATCGAGAGGATAGAAAAAAACGACCGCTTTTTTGCCTTTAGTAGCCGCTTTAAAATTAAAATCACCAACGATTTCGCCATTACCTAGAACTGCTGCTGCTGTAAAATCGGGAGCTTTTCGCCCAACTAATACACCCATATCTTTCTCCTAATTGTTTTATTAAATTAATTTTTTGATTTATCTGTAAACAATTGAAAGATACGCTGTTTATAAGCATCTTCCAAATTGACTATCTCAATTGAAATGATTGATAGTAACTATAACTAACCCCTGTTCGAGATAAGAGTAGTCATCACGCTAATGCTTTTGCATAAAATATAGATGATAGGGATATACAAAAAAGCACCATTCATTGAATGGTACTTTAAATTCTATCGATAACTAATTATTTAAACGCTAATAAAGGACTAAGATACTACTAAGGTACTACTACGGCACTATAACGAGTTAAATCTTTGTTGTAATTTAACCGCATATTCGTCACCATTTTGCCCCAAGATCCCTGATTTAAATGTTGATGAAGGCGGTCTATCTCCAAGCCAAATATTCATTAAAAAGCTGTAAAATTCTCGAGAATTATTAATTTCTCCCAGCAAACGTTTATTATGATAAATACGTGTACCAAAATCAGGGTGGTAATCAAACCGTATAACATCACCAGCTTTAATTGCTTTTTTGAAGAAACGCTTAAACCGTATAATAGTGCTAGAGCTATCTTTTAAAGCTTCTAGTTCATTATTAATTTTCATGCCTTCTGCTAATTTTCTAGCAAATGCTTTACCAGACATTTTTCTTTCATTAACAAATTTAAATTCCATTCTTCTTGCGGCATCAATAAAAACTAAATCTTCCGGTGTGCGATACACAGAAGACTTATCTATCGCCAACTGCCCTAGGTAAAAGTCTTTGCTTTGCATTAAAGTTAATCCATAACCGGTTGGAATTAACGGTCTATCAAGAATTTTTATTGCTGTTGACGGTTGTTCAGCCGCATTGCCTAATAAACTAAAAACAACGCAAAAAGCTGATATTAAAACAATTATTGTATTTTTCACTTGTTTGTTACCTCTTTTAGAATGATATAAATTATTTATTATTATTCGATATTTAACAATTCGAAACGAAATAAACTGACCATCAAGTCTTACAATTCCCTTGATATTCTGTCTTATTTCTAAGCTATTTATTTCAATTTTTATTTAATCAAAACAAGTTTTGATCAGAAACAATTGTGAAATTCACAAAAAACACTCTATTCAATCATATACAAGGAAGCTTACTTAGGCAAATTCAACTATCAGTGTATAATGAACCGCCCTCTTAATTAAAAAGACTTTAAGTCAGTTATTAACACTATTTTAGTATATCCAACTGAATAGGTGCTTAACAAAGCTAATAAATGAGCTAACACAGAATAGCGATTTTATCTTATGACATTAAAGGTTATTTGGGTATAATATGAAACAAATGAACATCTATTAAATGTTCTCGCAAAAGATTGTTGGAGACAAAATGTCAACACGTTCAATACTCACACCAAATAAATTTATTTTATTGATAAGTTTGCTAACAACGCTACAAATTAATTCCTCACACGCGATTGAAACGTCATTAACAAATGACGAGCTACCTTTGTTTGGTATTGGCATACATCAAGAACAATTAAATGATATTTATTTGGGGGCACTCTTTGCACCTAATTCTGTAACATCCTCAAAAGAACTTTTAGATGAAAATATTGCAAAAAATATGAGTTTGAAATTCATCTCTAAATACTCTAATCGAAAAATGGCTCGTTTTTGGAAACAACGAATAGCGATGAACAACCCAAAAACTTCATGGCAGTCAATGACCAAAGAAATAATACAATTTGCAAATATTTTTAAACAAGCCATGCAACCAAATGATGAAATTAAAATCAGTTTTTCACCAAATGATGGAACACTTGTTTATCTCAACGGTACACTTTTTTTAACCATCGCTAAACCTGAATTTTATAATTTAGTTCTCAATGTTTGGATTGGAAGCATTCCTCCAACAAGAATATTTAAAATTGGCATAACCGGTCAAAATTCATCTGAAACAAACAACCAATTAATTAATCAATATAGCAATATTCAGCCTATCCGTGGACGCTTTGATGATGACTTAAATAAGAAAAAACCGTTAAAAATAGCAAAAATAGCTAATAAAAGGAAAATACGGTCAAAAACTAGTAACAAACAAACAAAAATATCAGCTGTAAAAAAGCGAATTACAGCAAAAGCAAAACCACAAAAAAAGCGGACTAAAAAGGCAAAAAGCAGTCCAACAAACTCATCTCAAAGCAATATATCGAATCTTAAAGCCGATATAAATCTCAACTTTGATAATTTGATAGATATTGATTCTATCGGTATTTCAACAATAAATAACTCTATGGAGCCTTCATCTACAGCGCAGAAAGTAGCAAATAAACTTCCAGCTACAACAGTTGAAAAAAAGACAAAAACAGTAAAATCTCAAATAGCCTCTCCCAATTTAAAAGTCGCCAGCTTAACTAAGCCAGACAATCAAGCGGAGCTTTTTGATGCTGATTTATATAGCGGTTCTTATACAAGAGATTTAATTAACAGTATTAGGAAGGTTCAATGGTATCCTCACCATGCTTTAATTTCTGGAATTGAAGGTTTTACCACAATATTGATTAAAATAGACAAAAATGGAAATATTTTAACTAAACAAATAACTCAACGTTCAGGTTCTCGGGCTTTAGATAAAGCCGCTTTAAAAATGGCTAATAAAGCAGCACCTTTTCCTCAAATACCCGATTCATTAAATATGCAAGAGTTTGAGTTTTCAATACCTCTAAACTTTACACTGCAAAAATGATTTTTAATTTATAAGTGCATGCCAATCAAAACCTTCGGCTTGATTAGCTATAAAATAATCTGAAGAAGTCAAAGATAGTTTGTTAAGCGTTTTTACGATTAGTTCAACCGAGTTATTTTTTTCACTTATATGCATAACCACTAATTGATGCATTTTTCTTAAATCGACTGATTCAAGCATTTCAAGCGCTTGTTGATTAGACAAATGACCTAGCGATCCTGAAACCCTTTCTTTCAAGGAATAGGGATAAGGCCCTTGAGATAACATCTTTGGGTCGTAATTAAACTCCAATAACAAAACATCACACTGATTATATGCATCAATAATATGTTTAGTGATATGACCTACATCCGTTAGCAAACCAATAGATAAACTGTTTACAGAAAAAACAAATTGTGAAGCTTCTCTTGAATCATGAGGAACAGCAACAGGTTGAACATTAAATGTTCCTAATTTAAATGCATCATGGGTATTAAACAGTTTAACGTTTTTAATACTGTCACATTTAGGGTGAAGAGATGTTCCTCGATTAATCCAAACAGGAATAGAGTACTTATTGGATAAAGCGGCAACACCAGAAAGGTGATCAAAATGTTCATGTGTGACTAATATTGCCGATAGCTGTTCAGGCAGAACACCTTTCAGTGCTAAACGACGTAAACTCTCTTTAACACTGAATCCACAGTCAACTAATATAATGCAGTCACCTGAAGCAATTAAAGTACCGTTGCCTTTACTGCCTGAACCAAGAGAACAATATTGAATAGTATTATTACTTGGTTCAAAAAGTTTAACTCCTGTCATTAACGCCTATCGCCAAATAAACGACTGAACGCAGGAAACAGTTTAACCATTAATTCAGCATCTAAACCAACACCTTCTTGGTCTTTTAAGGTGATAGAATATTGTGCCCCTTTTTCAGCAACATTCAATTGATAAGCTCCTTCTTGCAAAACAAAGTCGCTATTAGAGCTATCAAATAATGAGGCAAAAAAACCATTTTCAATAGGTTCATATTCCATAAAGTATATTTTCTGCTGAACATCTTTGTCGATCAGCTTAAAACCTAACTCAATGACAACTTTAGGTATTTTTTCCCAAATTAAATTTTCTTTTGCATTCGTTAATAAAGCAGGGTTTCCTTTTGCATCAGTTCCTAAAGTCACTTTAAAACCAGCCATAACTTGTGATTGATGCTCTGCTTCCTGTAAACGAATTTGACGATCATAATGACTTAATAATAAGTTCAAAAAATCAGCCGAGTCACGCCATAGTACAGTCTGTGATGACCAAGGTTCATCGTCATCCAACCGAGATTGACTATCAAATCTTACAGCCATTAATCGATGTTCATCCTTGATTTCACCTTTTGAAATCGTTATTTTAAACTTTGCACGGTTCAATTCAACGTCATCTAAACCATCCAAACCTAACCAGATCCCGCCTTCTTTTATAGCGATCCAATCTGTAGTAATTACACCTTCCTTTTGATTATAAGTGGTATTTTTAAAGTTGTGTTTTTCTAAAAAATCAACCGATGTTTTCCAAAGTGTTTCTTTTTTATCAACAATGAGTACTGCAGGTTGTTTAGATGTTCTATCAACTCGTGTATTTTCCATCACGGCTAACAATTGCGTTGGAGCAAAGTGGCTTAGCTTTTGACCTACAACGTATTTTTTTTGTTTGGTCGCTATTGGCGGTGTTATTGCGTAATTAGATTGCCCTTTATGCGTTAAATCATCCGGAGTTTTTAAATCTTTAGATTTTTTTGAATTAACATAATCAAATTTTTTGCTTTTGATGAGGCCATCATCGCCATAAATATAACCACAACTACTAATAAGCATGGCCACTAATATTAAAAAACTTATTTTTATAAAACTCAAAAGAGAACACTCCAAATTTAAAATTTCAATACTGAAAAGTATCATTGTCTTTTAGACACTTTTGCACTCGTTAAACTCTAAGAACCACAAGCCCACGATGAATAAGTCGTAGTCTACTTGTGCTCTATAAACAACTCAAGCAAAACTCAACTCGATTGATAAACTCTTAAAAATCAATTCTCATATGACTATTAATTAATATGATGGTTCAATTTGTAAATTAAGAGGAATAAACCACCGTCAAACGGGTATCCCACTGTGAAAGCGAAACTCGTTATCATCCGTTGTTACTAACCCCGCCTCAACTTCAGCAAAATATTCAATTCGTTCACTAATGTCTTCGCCGGCATAACTTTCGGCAAGTTGTAAATAATCAGAAAAGTGTCGAGATTCTGATTTAAGTAACGATAAATAGAATTTTTGTAATTCATTGTCAAGAAAAGGAGCAATTTTTGCAAAACGTTCACATGAGCGCGCTTCAATATATGCGCCAATAATTAATCGATCGACTAGGGCGTAAGGCTCTTCTTTACGACAATGTTTAAATAATTTAGAGGCGTAACGAGATGCTGAAAGTTCCGTGTACTCAATTTTCCTTTTTTTCATAATTTGTAATACTTGCTCAAAATGCCGTAATTCTTCACGCGCCAATTTAGACATTTTCATTAACAAATCATGCCTTTCAGAATATTTAAAAATAAGTGTCATTGCGGTATTAGCGGCTTTTTTTTCACAATTGCAATGATCAACCAGTAAAATATCTAAATTTTCTAGTGCAGCATCAATCCAAGCGTCCGGAGTCTCACAAGCTAAAAACTGGTTAATTGGGGCTAACAACGAACTTATTGGCATGATAACTAAAATACATTAAGGTTTAATTGTTTGTATTTTAAGTGCCTTTACTTGCTGACGAAAGCTATTTTGTTGTTTTTGAGATATTTGTTGTGTTTGATAGCGTAAAAACACATACAATTTTAATAAGCGAACGATATTATTAACGGATACTGTATTTAACTTAGCTGATTTTGTGTGGCTAATAGCTTGCCTTTGAGTCATCATTAAAATTAACTCATAAACACCTTGATTGTCAGATAGATTAATATCATACGCAGATAATTTGTTCAGTAATATTTTAAAACTCTGTTCAACATGCTCTAAAGAGGGTTTATTTTTTTTCCACTTAAAACTAATAAAAACAAGAAATAAAGCACATAGAGCTATCATTAATACAACAATTTGTTGGCGCGACAAACGTTCTAATCCAAGGTTTTCAAAAACTCGACGTTGCTTATTTTTATTGTAGTCTAAGATCCAATCATTCCAGCCTGTGTTTACTTTGTCTAACCAATATTCAACCTCTTTGGTAAAAGAGAGATTATTTAGATCAACAGATTCAAAACCAAAATCATCAAACAAACTGTCTCGTTGTGCATAGTTCCAGTGTAATTGTTTCTCTATTCTAGATGAATCAATTGCGGCAGTAGGATCAATACGGATCCAACCTTTCCCTTCAAACCAAATTTCAGTCCAAGCATGAGCGTTAGCGTATCTAACAATCCAATAATCTGAAAAAGGATTTTTTTCTGCCCCCTGATAGCCAATAACAACTCTAGCGGGAATATTAGCGGCACGCGCTAAAAAAACCAAAGCTCCGGCATAATGTTCACAAAAACCTTTTTGCTGATTAAACCAAAAATCATCAACCATATTTTGCATCATAATAGGTGGAGATAAAGTATAAAAATATTCATCTTGATTGATCTTTTTTAATATTGATAATATAAAATCGCGATCATTTGTGTAAAGTTTTCTGTGTTGTTTTGCCCAATGAGAAGAACGAGGATTAAATCCTTTTGGTAATAATGTATTTTGCTTTCGTAAAGAGTCTGAAAGTTCTAAGTCTATCGGCAGGTCAATAATTGATTCCGCTTTATAACGCGTTCGTTCAGTCAACCGATGCTCTACTTTTACAGAAAAATCATAAAATCGAAATACTCCTTTAGGCAATAATGTGGCTCTATCTAAAAAAGTTAACCAATGTTGATTTGTTTTTTCAAGTGATATTTCATAGCTATATTTTTGAGTTAATGGCACATTGATTGGAATTCTAGATGGTTTGTTTTTTTCTAGCCTATCTGTTTTTTTAGTGCCGTTTCTTGACCATGTTATACCATCAAAAGAATCTAAAACTAAACTTCGCCAATATAAATTTATCGCACTTGGTGTTTCACCATAAAACTTCACTCTAAATGCTATTTTTTCAGACAAATGTAATTGACTAATTTCACCTGGTGACATGGTATCAGAGATCCCAGACGAAGCATTTTTGCCACCTGGCATTTTCCAAATTGGTCCTGATAACCTTGGAAAAAAAAGAAATAAAACAACCATCAGCGGAAGCGCTAATAATAGAGATTTTAATAAAGACTTAATGCTTTTTTTAAAAGAATCATCAAACAATGAATACTGTAATGAATTTATCTGTGATGCATTTATAACGGCTAATGAATGAATTGAAATAAGCGCATTTAAAATAGCTGCTACTGGAATAATTTGATATAGCGCAATCCAAAGTGATTGATTAAAAAGAAAACCCGCAAGCAACATAAAAAAACCAAGTAACATCAATACATACACATCACGTTTTTTCTTGATCTCTAATAACTTTAAACAATACATTGTTGTTATTAAAGCAACTCCAGCATCTCGCCCAGACAATTGATGAAAGGAAAAATAAACTCCGGCGGCGGCAAATAGTGTGATTATATTTTTAATCCATGAATTGATCTTGAACTGTCGTTTTATTTGACTAAAATATACAATAAAAACAAGGCCGACATTCAGAAAAAATATCCACGTTGGAATAAAAAATAGTAAGGGTAAAATAATCGTTTGATGGGCAAATAGAATTGGCCATAAATTTATCTCACGCTCTTGATACTCTTGTGATGAGATTTGCCTTTGTGGCTGTTGTTGATTTAGCAGAATATTCATTCTGCCAAACCAACGTCATAAGTGGCTAGCGCAAGTAAACATGTCTGCTTGTGCTGTTCGCCATGATTTATTGCAAAATATTTTGTTGGTAAATTAAGAGAGAAACTTACATTTTTTTTGCTCGCGGCAACAACCAAAAAACAAAGATAACTTAGTCTTAGTTCACCATTTACATTAACATAATCATGCCAATCAAAGGCTAAATCCTGACTTTGTAAGGTCACAAACTCTTTAGTTAAAAGTCCCTTTTCTCTTGCTAAAGCTTTCCAATCAATTCTAGAAACAAGATCTCCAGCTTGATAATCTTTTAATCCAAAAAGTTCGTCACCACCTATACTCTTTTTACTGCCATTTTCATCATCAGAATTTCCTTGGGTAGCCATTTCTGGTGGTTTAATTGCTTTAGGGTAAACAAGTATTAAAGACTCAAATTGGAACCAACTCCAAATATTAAACAAACCAAAAGGAAAACGACTCGATGCAATAAGTTTAGGTAATTTAACCCAGCCTCTATACGTTGTGTCTATAGTTAAAATTAAGTCGAAGGGCTGTTCTTTTTTTATATCGAAATAACAAAGCTTTTTGTTAGAAACTCCTAAACCGATCGTGAAATGATTTTGTTCAAATTGGCTTTTACATTGAATTTTTATTGTTAGTTTATCTTCTAAGAAAACAGATTGTGCTTCCACTAAATTAAGGTTTAACCCTTGTAGATTTTTAAAACTAATTATAATGCTGACTAGCCCAATACTGACAATTAAAAAGGTTAACAAAAAAGCTAAATTATTTTGATAATTAGTTGCCGCAATAATCATCAGTAAAACAATTAACAATAATAAAAAACCCGCCCCCGTAGGCAATATATATGTCGATTTTTGTTCTAAGTTAATGCTATCAGAAATAGGCATTCGTTTGCCAAACCATTTGTTTAATTTATTTTTAATAAATGGTTCTAACATTTCAAAAGACTATCGAGGGATAGCTGTTTTTTGTAAAATTTCTTTTACTGGATTTTCTGCAGTTATCACTTTTGATTGACTGATCAAACGATGCTCAACCACAGCCAGCCAAACGGATTGAATATCTTCTGGAATAACATAGTTTCTATCTTCAATTGCCGCCCAAGACTTTGCTGCCTGAAGTAAGGCAATACCAGCTCTTGGTGATAAACCGTGAGACCACTGGTTAGTTTGGCGGGTTGCGGCAATTAAATCTTGCAAGTAATCAAGAAGCTTATCGGTAACCGTTACTTTTTGAACCTGTTGTTGATAATTTATTAATATTGAAGCATCCAGTAATGGTTTTAAATTAGTGATTAACTCTCTTGAATCTTTCCCTTTAAATAAGTGTCTTTCAACTTCTCTAGCAGGATAACCTAAAGATATTTTCATTAAAAATCGATCGAGTTGTGATTCTGGAAGTGGATAAGTGCCAATTTGATGAAAGGCATTTTGAGTTGCAATAACAAAAAAAGGACTTGGTAATTTTCGAGTCACCCCCTCCGCCGTTACTTGGTGTTCTTCCATTGCTTCTAAAAGCGCACTTTGAGATTTAGGTGTTGCTCGATTTATTTCATCGGCCAACACAACTTGAGTAAAAAGCGGACCTTTATGAAACTTAAATGATTCATTGCTACGCTGATAAACCGCTGAACCAATAATATCGCCAGGTAATAGGTCACTAGTAAATTGGATCCGCTGAAAATCGAGCCCTAATACCTTAGCTATGGCATGAGCTAAGGTTGTTTTGCCCATACCAGGCAAATCTTCAATCAATAAATGTCCTTTAGCTAACAAACAAACAATTGCCAGTTTAATTTGTTCAGGCTTACCTAAAATAATTTTGTTAAGCGCATCAATAGCATTTTGAATAGAGGATGACATAGGATTATTTTTATTAATTAAGGGCAAATATAATCATGGTTTATAATTTATTAAAAATCAATTATTTACTGTTTAAAACTTGAACTCTGCCCATATAGGACAGTGATCTGAGGGTTTCTCCATGCCTCGAATATCATAATCTATACCCGCATTAGTACAGGCGTTATATAACGCCTCATTGGCCAATACAAGATCAATTCTAAGACCTCTTTTAGGTGTGTCAGCAAAGCCTTTACTGCGATAATCAAACCAACTAAAACGATCGCTAACATCGGGATATTTTTTTCTAAAAGTATCTTTAAAACCTTTATTAAAAAGTTTTGCTAACCACTGCCTTTCTATTGGTTGAAAACTACACTTTCCTGTTTTCAACCAGCGCTTTGCATTAACGTCACCAATCCCAATGTCATCATCACGATGAGAGATGTTAAAGTCACCGGTAATTATCCAGTTTTTAGACAACTTTGAATCCTCTAAATAATTGTCTAAATCTAAATAAAATTTTTCTTTCGCGGGAAATTTTGTTGGATGAGAAAGTGAATCACCTTGGGGGAAATAACCATTAAAAACAAAAATACTATCACTCGCTGTTTTATGTTCAGTGATGATCACTCTTTTTTGATCTTCCTCCGTATCATCAGGAAAACCTTTTTCAAAAGAAATAGGTTCAAGCTTAGAGAGTGTTGCCACACCGTGATAACCTTTTTGTCCATGATAAACCACATGATAACCAGTCTTCTCTATCATAGAATGAGGAAAATCATCGTCATGAACTTTTGTTTCTTGAAGTGCAATAACATCAGGATCGTGAGCCGCTATAATAGCGTCTAATTGATGCGGTCTTGCTCTTAAACTATTGATATTAAAAGATACAATTTTCACAAGCTTATCCTATAATTGTTTGTCTGTTAAACCTGACTTATCTGTTAGATCTGACATTTGTTAAATCAAATTTATTTATTTGATATTGGTTAAGTTTTTATACCAATCCAATCATTAAACAAATCATTATGATTTTCTGTTTTTAAATTCAGGTAACAAGTATTTGCCACACTTGGCGTTAATTTTACCGCACAATGGTAAAGTTTATCTCTTCTAAAGTAGCTTACTTCTATTTCCGTTTCTAAAGGCAAGCCTGTTAACAATTGATCTAATTCTTTTGAATTAATTCTGTAACCATCAATTGCGATTATAATATCTTTGTTTGACAACCCGGCTTCTGAAGCACATCCATGATCAAATACATTGATTATTTCAGCCCCCATAGAATGTGTCTTGTGAGTAATATTTAAAGAGTTAACATCCGCTCTTTCGATAATTTTTGACGCATATCCGCCTTTATCTAGAGATTTAGATTCAGCTAAAACTTGAAAATTAATGTTCAATTTTTTAAAGACACTCGTCAAATCCAATTCATCTGTTGAATAAAGAAGATGATTAAAAAAGCTATCCATATTCTCTCCCACTAGAGTCTCCGTCATTATTTGAATATCTTTTTCATCAACACCTTTTTGAATTTTCCCATATGACTGCCAAATCTGCCTTAACAAATCATCTAAATCATTCTTACCTTCTGTTTGCTCCCTAATTTTAAAATCTAAACACAAGGCGACTAAACCACCTTTCACATAATAACTAACAATTGAATTAACAGAATTTTCATCTTGTTTATAAAACTTTGTCCAAGCATCAAAACTCGAATCTGTGACAGTTTGTTTTTTTCTACCACCCGCTCGAAGGTAACGAGTAATGTTTTTAGCTAACATGTCTAAATAGTTTTCAACATTGATCACACCAGATCTAACTAAAAACAATTCATCATAATAGGACGTTATCCCTTCAAAAAACCAAAGCAATTCTGTATTAACCTCTTGCTGTAATTGATATTGTTTAAAACGTAAAGGTTTTATGCGTTTAACATTCCAACAATGAAAATACTCATGACTACATAACGCAAGAAACCGTTGATAACTTTCAGACTTCTTAGAAATATCATCTCCAATTTTAGGTAAGTCTTCATGACTACAGTGGAGTGCAGTTGACGACATATGCTCTAACCCACCATAACCATTTTTTTGAACAAAAGTCATAAATAAATAATTTTTAAACGGTGGATAATTATCATTAAAAAAAGAACACTCATACTGACAAATAGTTTGAACATCTTTTGCAATTCTTTTCAAATCAATATTTTTTGGTGCTTCAGTAAAAACCATTCGGTGTTCAATTTGATCAACAATAAAAACTGTTTCAATAAAATTAGCCATTTCAAAAGGATGGTCAATTAATTCTGAATAATTTTCGCACTGATATTCACCAAAGCCTTGCTCATTAATATCAGTACTCAACATTGAGGTTGCTACTTTCCAATTAGCACAAAAACTCAGGTTTGGTTTGTTCAAAATTACTGAGCATTGATTATCTTCTTTATTTTTTATAGCAAGAAAAACACTCGTTCCATTAAAAAAACAATGTTGGTTATCAAGATGAGCTGAACGAACCGAGAGATCCCAGGCATAAACCTGATAGTTAATTTCTAATTGTTCTACCTCTTGGTTAATTTGCCATGTTGATTTTGATATTTTAGTAAGCGGTATTTTTGATTGTTTAGTTTGCGCTGAAATTTGTGTGATGTTCTTAGAAAAATCCCGAATCATATAACTTCCAGGGATCCAGTCTGGTAGCCAAAATTGTTGTTTGGCATTAAGTTTTTGATTAATGGTTAATTTAACATTAATTAAATGTTGATTAGCATGATCAAACGAAACAGTATATTTTATCATTTAAACTTCCTAAGAATGAATATTCTAACCAGCTTTCGACAATTTAATAAATGATTAAGTATCATAAGCCAAATTAGGTGCTAACCATTTTTCAGCATTTTCAATAGACCAATCTTTTCGTTTTGCATAGTCTTTAACCTGTTCTCGATTAATTTTTCCAACACCAAAATATTGAGATTGAGGATGTGAAAAATACCAACCTGAAACAGCGGCGGTAGGATACATAGCAAAACTTTCAGTAATATTTAAACCGATCGATTCATCGGGTTTTAGTAACTGCCATAATTTTGCCTTTTCGGTATGATCTGGGCATGCAGGATATCCTGGTGCAGGTCGAATACCTTGATATTTTTCAGTGATCATTTCATCATTACTGAGTTTTTCATTCACATCGTAAGCCCATAACTCTTTACGAACAATCTCATGCATTTTCTCTGCAAAAGCTTCTGCTAACCTATCGGCTAAAGCTTTAAGTAAGATACTTGAATAATCATCACCTTGTTTTTCAAATTGTTCTACATATTGATCGATACCGATACCAGCAGTTACTGCAAACATACCAATATAATCATGAATATTTGTTTCTTTTGGTGCAATAAAATCACTTAAAGAATAATTAGCTTTACCTGTTCTGGTTTGTTTTTGCTGTCTAAGAAAACAAAGTGTTTCATTAATTTCAGTTCGATTTTCATCTGTGTATATGACAACATCATCTTCAATTGCATTAGCGGGAAAAAAACCAACGACAGCTTTGGCAGTCAGCCATTTTTCTTCAACAATTTTTTTCAGCATATCTTGAGCATCTTCAAATAATTTTGTTGCGGCTTCTCCGACTATTTCATCATTGAGAATTTTAGGATATCGACCTGCCAGCTCCCAACTTCTAAAAAATGGTGTCCAATCAATTCTTTCAATTAAATGTTCTAAAGGAAAATTATCAAATGATTTTGTTCCTAAAAAACTAGGTGTTACAGGTTTGTAATTATCCCATTCAATATTTGCTTTAAAACGACGGGATTCAGATAAACTGGTTTGCACTTTATTTATTTCACGCTCTGCTCTTTTAATTCGAAGTTCTTCATACTCATTTTTAATACTCTTAACATAATCATTTTTAAGTTCTGGACTCAATAACGATCTTGAAGCGTTAACAACTCTTGACGCATCTATTATGTAAATTGTTTGATAATTATATTGTGGCTCAATTTTTACAGCCGTATGAATTTTAGATGTCGTAGCGCCACCAATCAGTAACGGTAAATCTAATCCAACTCGTTTCATTTCTTTGGCAACAGTGACCATTTCATCTAAGGATGGTGTAATTAAACCCGACAAACCAATTAAATCACATTTTTTTTCAATAGCGGTTTTAATGATTTTGTCACAGCCCACCATGACACCTAAATCAACAACCTCATAACCATTACATTGTAAAACCACAGCAACAATATTTTTACCAATATCGTGAACATCCCCTTTTACTGTCGCCAATAAAATTTTACCTTTTGAAGTCAGAGCCAATCCTGAGGCGAGTTTCTCTTGATCCATAAAGGGTTCTAAATAGGCTACGGCCTGTTTCATCACTCTTGCTGATTTAACCACTTGAGGCAAAAACATTTTTCCCGAACCAAATAAATCACCAACAACATTCATTCCATCCATTAATGGACCTTCAATCACTTCAAGTGATTTTTCAAAGGTTTGTCGTGATTCTTCCACATCTTCTTCAATAAAATTAGTTATGCCCTTCACTAGCGCATGTTGAATTCTTTGGTTAACCTCTAACTCACGCCAAGCAAGTTGCTTTTCTTGTTTTTCTTCGCTTGTTACACCTAAATATGTTTCTGCTATGGTTACTAATCTTTCTGTGGCATCAGCATCTTTATTTAAAACAACATCCTCAACAGCAATTTTAAGTTCCGCATCAATTTCTGAATATATTTCTAACTGACCCGCATTAACAATTCCCATATCCATACCGGCTTCAATGGCATAATACAAAAAGACAGAATGGATCGCTTCTCTCACTTTGTTATTTCCTCTAAAGGAAAATGAAACATTCGAGACGCCACCAGAAATTAATGCGCCTGGAAGATTTTGTTTTATCCAACGTGTTGCTTCAATAAAATCAACCGCGTAATTATTGTGCTCTTCAATGCCTGTTGCAATGGCAAAAACATTCGGGTCAAAAATAATATCTTCTGGGACAAAATCTAAATCATTGACTAAAATATTATAAGCTCTTTCACATATTTTTATTTTTCTTTGATACGTATCTGCTTGACCTTTTTCATCAAAAGCCATAACAATAACCGCTGCTCCATATCGCTTTGCCAAATTGGCTGTACGAGTAAAAGCTTCTACACCTTCTTTTAAAGATATTGAATTAACAATGCCTTTTCCTTGAACACATTGCAGTCCAGCTTCTATCACATCCCATTTTGATGAATCAATCATAATAGGCACTCTGGAAATATCAGGTTCTGCGGCAATTAAATTGAGAAAACGTTTCATACTTTTTAATGAATCTAGCATGCCTTCATCCATATTGATGTCAATAATGGAGGCGCCGTTTTCAACTTGTTCTCTTGCTACATCTAGTGCGGTACTAAAATCATCTTCTTTAATCAATCTTAAAAATTTTGCCGATCCCGTTACATTGGTTCTTTCTCCAACATTAATAAATAATGTTTGTTGATCAATGTTTAAAGGTTCTAAACCTGAAAGAAACGTTTCAGGTTTTATTGCAGGCAATTTTCTAGGTTTACATTTTTCAACAATTTCATTGAACGCTTTAATATGTTCTGGTCCTGTACCACAACATCCGCCAACAATATTTAATAAACCTGATTCAGCCCATTCTATAAGCTCATCAACCATATCCTCAGGCGTTTCATCATAACCGCCAAATTCATTGGGTAAACCAGCATTTGGATGTGCAGAAATATAGCAATCAGCAATTGATGAAAGCTCTGCAATGTAAGGTCTTAATTCTTTAGGTCCTAAAGCACAATTCAAACCAAAACTAATCGGTTTAGCATGGTTAAGTGAATTGAAAAAAGCCGCCGTAGTTTGCCCGGTTAATGTTCTTCCAGAGGCATCCGTAATGGTTCCAGAAATCATTACCGGTAATGAAAACCCACTGTCTTCAAAAAAACTTTCGACGGCAAAAATAGCGGCTTTCGCATTCAAAGTATCAAAAATAGTTTCAATCAGTATAATATCTGCCCCACCCTCAACTAAACCTTTGGTTGATTCGTAGTACGCTTCTTTCATTTCATTAAAAGTAATTGCCCGATAACCTGGGTCATTAACATCAGGCGATAAACTACACGTTCGGTTTGTTGGTCCCAAAACACCCGCAACAAAACGAGGTTTGTCCGATGTAGAAAATTCTGTCACTAACCTTTTAGCAATTTTTGCGGCTTCAACATTAATTTCATAACTAATTGATTCCATCTGATAATCAGCCATCGCAATAGTGGTTGCATTAAACGTATTTGTTTCAATAATATCGGAGCCGGCTTCTAAATAAGCTCGATGAATAGATTCAATTATCTCTGGTTGAGTCAAGGTTAAAAGATCATTGTTTCCTTTTAAATCACTTTGCCAGTTAGCAAACCGCTCACCTCTAAAATCAGCCTCTTCAAGCTTATAGGACTGCAGCATTGTACCCGTGGCACCATCCAATAATAAGATACTGTTGTCTAAACGTTGTTTTAAAATTTGGCTGACATTATTCATTTAAGGTATTGCTCTATTTCTGTTGCTAAAATGTATTTTTTTCAATCTTAGATGTTTCTCTAAAACAGTTTTTTATCTAAAATTTGTCTTTATCTAAACGGATATTATTGGGGCGCTATTCTACACCAGATTAATCATTGAAACATCTTGATATTGCTTATCCATTACCACTCAATATCGCTGCGTCGTTAAAACTGAAAGCTCTTTGAATAATAGCTGACAAGCCGATATAATCGCGCCAGAGATAATCATAGTAGAAATTTCAAAATCATAAGCATTGAAATCGCCTATGTAAAAGAACTTAAATGATTTTAACCATTATATAAGACACTGGAGCAGCAATAATGTCTGTTAACAAATCAACACAAACCATTGCGGTTCGAGCAGGCATTGAAAGTGATACCCAGCATGGCGCCATTACACCGCCAATATATCTTTCAAGTAATTACAGTTTTGTAGAATTTGATCAAAAAAGAGAGTTTGATTACAGCCGTTCAGGTAACCCAACAAGACAGTTATTAGGTCAAGCTCTAGCAGATCTTGAAGGTGGCTTTTGTGGAGTTGTCACATCGACAGGCATGTCGGCTATTTTTGCGGTATTACAGTTATTAAAAGGTGGTGAACGAGTTATCGCTCCACACGATTGTTACGGTGGAACCTTTCGACTATTTAAATCTTTTGCTGATAAAGGTGCAATCACCGTTGATTTTGTTGATCAAAACGACACAAAAGCACTAACCGCAGCACTTGATAAAAAACCTCGGCTGGTTTGGGTAGAAACACCAAGTAACCCACTTTTAAACACCGTTGATATTCAACACATCTGTCAATTATCAAAACAACAAGGCGCTCTTGTTGCTGTTGATAATACTTTTTTATCTCCTATCTTCCAAAAGCCGCTGTCGTTAGGAGCTGATATTGTTGTTCATTCAACAACAAAATTTATTAACGGACATAGCGACGTTGTAGGGGGTGTTGTAGTCGCTAAAGACCAAGCCGTTTATGAAGATCTAGCTTGGTGGGCAAACTGCACAGGCATCACTGGTGGCGCTTTTGATAGTTTTTTAACTTTACGAGGTTTGCGCACAATTGATGTACGACTTCAACGCCACGCAGAAAATGCAAAAGCCATTGTTGAGTTTCTTACTGAGCAAGATATTGTTGAAAAAGTATATTACCCTGGTTTACCAGAGCATCCAGGACATGAAATAGCCAAAAAACAACAATCGAGTTTTGGCTCAATGATTTCGTTTAAGCTAAAAGGAAATATTGAAAGTATAAAATCATTATTTTCAGCATTAAAGATATTTTCTTTAGCCGAATCTCTTGGTGGAGTTGAAAGTTTGATTTGTCATCCGGCAACCATGACCCATGCAGCAATGTGTGTAGAAGATCAAGAAGTTGCAGGTGTAACAGCCAATTTGC
>CAYZBK010000045.1:0-18763 GCA_964476655.1 uncultured Kangiella sp.
ACAATCAAAATTTGATTTACTATTAGTTTTAAGGTATAAAATTTCATGCTTTTATTAGTCTAGCAGGCTGATAGTCGAACTCCATTTTTCCTGCGCATTTTTTCTATCTAAAAAGTTTATAACTTTTCGCTCAATAAAATAATATGAGGATAGTCTCATGAAAAAAAACATTATTATTTGTTCAGATGGCACAGGAAATACAGCTGTAAAAAATAGAGGGACAAATGTTTTTAAGTTGTTTGAAGCCATAGAACAAATCCAGTCAACACCTCAACAAATTTCGATTTATGACGATGGTGTTGGTAGTGGCACGTCAAAATTTTCTCAAGTTTTTGGTGGCGCTTTTGGCTATGGATTAAGCCGTAATGTAAAACAACTCTATACATCCTTAGTAAGAAACTATTCGGCTGATGATAACATTTATTTATTTGGCTTTAGTCGAGGCGCATTTACTGTACGCACTTTAGCTGGACTGGTTGCAAAAATGGGCATTATAGACCGACAAAAATGTCAAACAGATCAAGAGTTAAAAGAATTGGTGGAGCATACTTATCGCCAATACCGTTGGGGACAAAGAGCGCTTTTAGAGCGAATTTTAGGATTCTTATTTATCCGCCCTAAACAGTTTATTTTATCTAGATTTACTAATAGGAAATATCTTACTCAAAGTTCTGAATTAAGAAAAAAGTTTATTTCTACAACGCTTAGTGATGAAAAGCTGATTCACTTCATCGGAGTTTGGGATACGGTAAGCGCTGTCGGATTTCCTATCCCGTGGGTTACTTATGTATTTAATAAACTCATTTACCGATTTAGCTTTTCAGATAATATTTTACCTCAAAAGGTAAAACAAGCTTATCAGGCTTTATCCATCGACGAACAAAGAAAAACCTTTTCACCTGAACTTTGGGATCAAAAAGATCAAGCCGATAAAAATAGAATAAATCAAATTTGGTTTGCTGGCGTTCATTCTAATATTGGAGGTGGCTATCCAAAACAAGGCATGTCTCTAATAACTCTACACTGGATGATGCAAAAAGCAGAAAATGCTGGTGTTAAATTTATTACTCACGATCTTGAGTTATTTAATAACAAGCAAAATGTACACGATAAACTCTACGATTCTCGTAAAGGGTTAAGCATCTATTATCGCTTTAAACCGCGAAATATTTATCGGCTGTGTCAAACGCATCATGTGAAAGCTAAAATTCACAGCAGTGCTATAAATCGAATTTTTCAAGGTACCGATGGTTATTCTCCAGGAAACCTGCCGATTGATTTTGAAATAAATGATGTTCAAAAACATCCTTGTTATTTCAAAGATGCAAGCCAACTTATGAGTAAATTACTTAATCAACTTGGTAATAAAAGCTCTTTTTTAAAAACCGTTGTTTTTTGGTATGCGATACGTAAATTTTCTCATGGTGTTTTCTTTATAGTAACTCTATTGGCACTTTTTGATTTTTATAATAACAACAAAAAATTAGTTGAAGAAACAGCCATTTCAGAGCTTCCAACGGAATTCATTAAATACGCCCTATTTAATCAAGAAATTAATATGTCGACCCTAATGCTTATTGTTGGGATGTTATTCTACTTTGTTATTCTATATTCAAAAAACAAAATGAAAAATAAATACTCTTCATTTTGGCATAAACTTATTGCTCTTGATCAATAATAGACTCGGTACAGATTATTACCACCCAGATTTTTGCTAGACATTAAATATAAATAGCGGCACAATCATGCCATTAAAAAATACAGCAATAAAAGATAACCATTTATGATTACGTTCATTCGATTATTATTAGGCAATATTATTGCCTTATTAAACTGGCTTACTCGTGGCAAAAAACTAAAACGTTCCTTAGAAGAACAACAACGGGTAGAGGCAGAATTAAAACAAATGGCTCTTTATCAATTTGAACTTTGTCCTTTTTGCATCAAAACCCGCAGAGTTTTGCATAAACTTAATTTACCTATAACTCTATTTGATGCCAAAAATGATCAAAGTTCAAGACAAGAACTATTACAACAAGGTGGAAAAATCAAAGTGCCTTGTTTAAGAATTGATCAAGGCGACAAGTTTGACTGGATGTATGAATCGGATGAAATCATTCAGTTTTTAACTGCCAAATTTGGTGTTTCAGTCAAAAATTAAAGAGAAATACTCAAGTTTGTTTTAGTTTCAACTCTACGATTTTGGCTCTGTAACGATCTCAGAATGATTAACTCGTCTTGCAACACTTTGGCTAACAATACCTACTCTTGCCCAAGTTTGCCATTCAAGATTTTCACGTTTTACAAATCGATGTAAACTGCGGCAAAGCGCTTGAAACTCAACCAAATCAATAAAATAAAACATAATCCATGCAACAGGTGCTAACAACAAGAGGTTGCTATGAAACTTCATTTTAGAGTCAAACAATATTTGAAAAGTAATTAATGTCGTAATAAAAGCAATCATAATAACTAACGGAATAAAATCATGGGTATAAAAAGTGTATGCAAAGAAAAATGTTAAGATAATCGCTTCTAAAAACAAGGCAATTTCAGCGTATACTGCGACAGGTAAAACAAGAAAACTCAAATAAGGGTTATGTTGTTTGGCAGAACTAAAGAATAGCTCCCGATGTTTAATGTAAGTCAATAAACGCCCGAACTTCCAACGAAGTCTTTGTGAGCATAAGCATTTCCACTCCGAGGGGCCTTCCGTGTAAACAACAGCATCAGCGGCATATCTAGTAGCGTAACCTTTGGCTAATAATCGTGTTGAGAGCTCAACATCTTCAGTAATAATATCTTCATCAAACCCTCCAATATCTAATAAAATATTTTTTCTATAAGCGGCAGCAGCGCCACCAATAATGTGTACGGCACCAAAATTAGAGTCTGCACGTTTAAAGAAAAATCCATGTAAGTACTCTAATTGCTGTAATAATTCAATCGGCCTTTTTCGATTTCCGACAATAACATTTCCTGCCACTGCCGCCACCTTATCGGAGGTAAATCGTTTCACCATATTGAATATCATTTTTTCATCCATCACACTATCTGCATCAATGGTTAAAACAATTTCGCCTGATGCAATCTTTAATCCTTGATTTAAAGCTTTGGCTTTACCACCATTTGGAAGCTTTAAATATTTTATTGTTGCTAAATCAGGCCTTTGACTCTTTGAAGAATTATTTTTTGATAGAAATTCTTTTCTCTCATATTCCAAAATAAAAGTTGAAATTAACTGGTGGGTCTTATCCGTTGATCCATCATTGATAACAATAATTTCTAACGCGGGATAATTCGTATTTATAACTGAATTAAGTGTTTTTAAAATGCCAACTTCTTCATTCCACGCAGGAATTAATACTGAAACTTTTGTCCCTTCGGCACGATTAGTTTTCGCAACACGATGTTTTTCAACAATCGAATAAAAAGGAAAAGAAACGAGTTGGATAACATATTTAAACAATATGGGAGACAATAAAATAAGCACAAAAAACCGTGCACTAGTAAAGCTTTCACTTGGCTGATATTGGGTAGTGCTGGCTAAATACATAACAAAAATTGTCACGCAATAGAATAAGAGTAAAAAGCCTATACACTGTAATAATGGTTTAATATTCGGTTTCATAGGAATTTAGCTATCTCTGCAATAATCTATCTCTACACTCTCTATCTCTACCAAGCAGTCTCTAGACTAGCTAGCTCTGCACAGCAATAAGAGTTTACCTAGTATGCAATCTTCTACAGGCGAAATAAAAGTGTGATAAAGAGAGGAATTATGCCATTTTTAGGCTAAAAAATATACGCACGACAGCTAATATCACCATTGAATTTAGTAAAAATGCGGAATAGTTCTAAATTTTGACGTTCATACTGGTTTTTCAAGCAAAAGCGAGGCTATCGTTTAGTAGGAACAACGCTTTCAGATAACGCATTGAAATACAATAATTCCATTTGCTTCTCACTAAGCTCCCGAGTCTCAATAACCTCAGTCATCAAGTCCCATATTAACCATGGCAATTCATAGAGATTTTTACCTGAAACATCAATTGTTTTACCTTGATGGATTAACAAAGCAATATTGATTTTATTATTAAGTTTATAGTTAGTATTTTTTCCTAATATTGAAGGCAAGTGGTCACTGGTAATATAAATAATTGCATTTTCATCCAAATTAATCATTTGTTTAATGTAAAGTCCTAGTGCTTTAGTGCGGTAATGGAATTGGTTAGAAATTCGTCTTAAACGATCGTCAGAATGCTGAGAATGAGTAACATCAGGCCTTTTAGATTGGTCTCGTTTAAAAGGTAAATGCCCGTACATTCCTAATATGTAATTAAATATTGGCCTTTCATCTTTATTGTATAGTTGTTTCATTTTTTCAAAATTATAATTCAGTAGATCACCATCAAATATTGGTGATTTTTGATACTCTAAACTAAACCGAGTTACATTTTGTAAAAATTCGATCTGTTGAAACCCTAAGCTTTGATAAGCTAATTTTGAATTAAAAAAGACTGAGTCAGGCGCTATTGTAGCAATGGTTTGGTAATCATTATTGTTTAAATGGCGAACAAAACTACTCATAGGCAGCCCCTTCATCACGTTAAATTCAATTTGGTTTACTCTTGATAAAGCTTTAATTCCTGTCAAAACTTCAAATTCGGCTTGTGCTGTCCCTCCACCATAAATAGGAGAAATTATATGAGAAAAATCGCCATTTGAATTTAGATATGGACGTAGTTCGTTAGCCAAAAGATGATTATCAAACTTAAGCTCATTGATCAGCCGGGGATCGATAAAACTTTCTAAAACAATCATGGTAATATTTTTCTTGCGTTTAACTTTATTGGGGTAAAGCGATTCATAATAGTGGTTATTTTTATACATACTTGATGAGTGAATTTCTAATAACTTTTTACGATTTTTCTTTTCCTGATGTGCATAATAAAGAAAACTAGAAAATCGTCCGTTGAGTCTAATGGTTAACTCTGGGGTCCAAACAATGTAGTTAAACAGTTTTTCATGCGCCACATTAAACACCTTAGAATTTAAGATGAAAAACAAACATAAACAAACAGTCAGACGAACCATGACATTTTTATAAATAACTATTTTCTGCTCATTTTTATTGGAAAAATAAAAGAGGATAGCAATTGAAATGGGAATAAATAAAAATAATATTAATATTTCAATAACCAACACCGGTGAAAATTCGTAGATAAAAGCTAGGTTTTCAAAATCTGAAGGAAAAGGTGAACGATTTAAATAATTGTAAAAACCATCAAATAAAATATACAAAATGATCATTGGTATTATTGGCAATAGATATCGAATCAAACAATTCTTTATCCTAGGAAAAAAGAATAGACTCGCTAACAAAACGGCTAAGGGTATTTCAATGCTATAAATACTTGAATTAAGGACATCTTTACCACGCCCTAAGATAATCCAATAATAAGAATAATCAATATAGCTGTAGACCACACTGTAAGAAATAATTATAAAAATTAAAACTCGAATGAATGTATGCTGAAAGAACCGTTTCAAGAGCTAAAGCCAACCTTTTATTTTTGTAATTTTAATAGTAACAAAGTTTGTGTTATTTTATAGCATATATAGCCCGATAGACTGATTAATATATACCCATATTCATCAAATTTAAGTAGAATTGTTCCCAAACATAACAACGACATATCAAACCAATGAATATATTATCTCAACTAAAAATAGTCTTTGTAGAGTCACCTGCTAGCTTATTAAAGCTTAATAAAGAAAGTATTATTTGGTCTGCTATTTATAGCGTAATTGCCATTCTGGTTTTTGGCTTACTTTTTATATTCTTAATCTCACACCAAGACACTATAAAATCTACTGTTTTAGATTATCTATTTCCAAAAAGCTGGCAAATGATTACAGAACGTTTAGCCAACTTTTTATTTGAATCACAAACTAAAATAGTTTTAAGCAATATGGTTCTATCGGGTTCACTAGTTATGTCATCGATCTTTTTATTCCCGATAAAGGAAAAATATTCGGCTGTTTTTGAAAAATGTTGCCCTCAGAAGAATCAAACACCAAAAGAGTACCCTTTAATCATTCAGTTTTTTGAAGAAACAAAATTATTTTTTATCTATCTTACCGTTCAATCATTTATTTTATGGCTTGGCTATTATCCCTATCAATGGGTTAATTATCTTTCAATTGCATTAAGTTATCTTTTTCTATTTTTCACTTTTGGCCTCGACTTTATATCACCTACATTGCAAAGACACAGAGAAAAGTATTCCCGCATTCTTAAGCTTTTCTTAAATAAACCTGTTCTTATTGTGTCTTTTGGTTTTTTATTTAGCCTACCTTCTTTAATATTAAGCCATTATATTTTTAGATTCGAAAATCTAACTCTAATTGAAATATCAAGCATCTTATTTTTATTTAACATCGTTTTCTTAACGTTGGCGGTTCCAGCAGGAACACATGTTGCCTTGCGTTTGTTGCCGCAAATACAACATATATCACCAATAAAAAAAATAACAACGTTGATAAGCTTTTCTGCCATGTTATTAGTTCTAATCAGTAGTCTATTTTTACATAGTCAATTAATACTGAGCTTGCATCATAAAAGCCAATTACTTAAAGCGAGTTATTCAATCGATTGGTCCTCAACAAAATATACTTTGCCTTCTTTTTCGCAGGTATTGAGTGGGCAGCTATCTTCTAAAATTTCTTTTGATGTCACTATTAGCAATCCAACATCATTTAATCTTCTTATAGAAAAAAGTAAATTTGTTATCAGTAAAAAACATGTTGATATTGCAAATATTGATTTAAATGGATTTAACTTAGGTGCCGGTGAAAAGAAAATTGTTAATCTTAGCGTAAATTCGGAACTTGATTTAACCAAAATAAAACAATTAAATAACTTATTTGATAACTGGCGTGTAGACTATTATATCGAAGTGTATCCAGGTATTCCGTTCATTATTAATATTACTGAAGGTTAAAATTTTTACTTTTTTCTGAGTAGAAACCATTGAACTAAAAAAATGATAAAACTTAAAATCAATATCAAATAGATCCCTAATAAACCATATTGCCGATACAAGGTATTATAAGAAGTTAATGATAAATCATAAACTAAAGTATCTTGTGTTGAGCGCTTAAGCGATTTTAAAACCTGCCCCCTGGCATCAACAGCTAATGTTATTCCATCATTGGTTGCGCGAACCAAAGGCAACCCCGATTCCAAGGCTCTCATTCTTGCCATTTGCATATGCTGGTATGGTCCCAAGGAGTCTCCAAACCAAGCATCATTACTGACAGTCACAATCAATTTTGCTTGTGATGATTGATTGTCGGCTCTAGCGATCAAATCATGAACAATTGAAGGATAAGTAATTTCATAACAAATTGCAGGTATCACCTGATAATCAGAAAAAATCATCGGCTTTTGCTGACGAGTTGCCGGAGAGAAATTAGACATCGGCAAGTTAAAGAATTCTATTAAGCCCCTTAAGATTTTTGAAAATGGCACATATTCACCAAAAGGCACTAAGACTTGTTTATGGTAAGTTTGTTGATTATTTCCTAAAGAAATAAATGAAGCGAAACTTGTTTTCTCTTGCTCATCATAAACAGGAATTCCTAACAATAAATCGGTTTGAGTTTTTTTTGACTTTTCGTTAAGTCGTTCAATAATTTCATTCACTTGATGTTTATAAGCCGGAATTGCCCCTTCAGGCCACACCATTAAATCGACATTCCAATTTTCTCGACTTTGGTTATAAAGTATATCCATAATGGATAAAAAATATCGTCTATCCCATTTTATGTCTTGAGAAATATTAGGCTGAACTAATGCCACTTTAATTGATTTTTTATCTGTTTCATAAATTGGCGGAGCAATGTTAGATGAAAGCAAAGGAATACTCAGCAAGATAATCAAGATAATAAAAAACTGATAATGGGGCTGTTGAGAAGCCTGTTGAGACTTTTCACAGTCCGATCTAAACCAAATAACCAAACAACTCACGATGATTAACATAAACCAACTCACGCCATAAACACCTAACCAAGTTGATAGCAATGACAAAGGTCCGTCAATTTGAGTGTAACCTGCAAATAACCATGGGAAGCCGCTGAATAAAAAAGTTTGCATAAATTCTGAGATAATCCAAGCAAATGGAATGATTAACAACAATAATCCTTTTCCAAAAAAATGAACTAAGCGTCCTATGAATGCTACTCCTAAGCCCTTAACAACAGATAAAGTTAAAACAAATAAAAAACTGATGGCAACAGCACCAATAACTGGCGCATGCCCGAAATTATGAATACTGACATAAACCCAACTTGTTCCTAAACCAAAGGCGCCAAACGACCAAAATAAACCAGTAGAAAATAGTGATAATTTGTCTTTTGAGCTAGAGTAAATTGAGTCTACAATTTCGTTGACTAATAAAAGTAGTGATACGATTGTTAGTGGCCAAAAATCAAATGGCGAAAAACCGAGAGGGTAAAGAGTTCCAATTAAAATTAGCATAAAAGCTTGAGCTTTATTGGAATGACATTTTGGCAAGGATTGAATTGAGTACATTTTATTTTGTTTTAAAAACACGAATTAACTTTATACGTCGGGTGTCGGCATTAACAATTTCAAATTTAAAAGGGGAAATTTCAATGGTTTCATTTTTAACCGGAACATGACCAAAACCTTGCAATAAAATACCGCCAAGCGTATCAAATTCTTCTTCGTTTAATTGTGATGAAAAATATTCATTAAATTCTTCTATTTCAGTAATCGCTTTAACCATGTATTCATTTTCTGAGATTTTTTGAATGGTTTCTTCATCACCATCAATATCGTATTCATCTTCAATCTCTCCGACAATTTGCTCTAAGACATCTTCAATTGTCACAAGACCCGCAACACTGCCATATTCATCAACAACAATTGCCATATGGTTGCGGTTGGCTTTAAATTCTTTTAACAAAATATCTAAACGCTTACTTTCAGGAATAATTGCCGCAGGACGAAGAAAGTCTTTAATATTAAACTTAGTTTTATTACCTAAGGTATTTTGAGCGGTAAAATGTAAAAGATCTTTAGCAAGAACGATACCTTCAATATCATCACGATTATCACCAATGACAGGAAAACGAGAATGTCCCGACTCAACAATGCTCGCTAAAATTTCTTCGAAAGTCATTTCATCATTCACAACAACCATTTGAGGTCGTGCAATCATAATATCTCGCGATTGAAGTTCTGATATATGCATTACTCCGACCATCATAGATAGAAGTTCATGATTTAATAACGAATTTTTTTCTGCACTTTTTAATACTTCTATAAGCGCATTGCGATCTTGAGGGGTATCCTGAAAAAGATGTGTTAGTTTATCAAACCAACTTTTTTTTTCGTTAGGTTCTTGATTTTTTATATTGCTTATCGAGGGAGGTTTGTCATCACTCATAGATTATTTTTCTCATAGGTCAGTCAACAATTCAAGTCTATCAAACAAAACAGCTTGTGGAAATGAATTCTTAGCAAAGTAAATCATCCATTCTACGCGGCTAAATTAAAGGGAAGAGATCAATGACACTCAATACGGGTTAATATAACCTAATTGTTTTAATGTCGTGATTTCTAAAGCTTCCATTTCTTCTGCATCTTTATCATTAATATGGTCATAACCTAATAGGTGAAATATGCCATGAATAATCAAGTGAGCCCAATGGCTTTCGATTAATTTTTTCTGCTCTAGAGCTTCTTGTTTTACAACCGCTTCGCAAATCACTAAATCACCAAGAAACTCTCCAATCTCTTCGACGGAAAGCATTTCGGGTATTTCAAATGGAAATGAAAGAACATTCGTTGCCTTATTCTTGGCACGATAATCATTATTCAATTGTTGACTTTCATCTTTGGAAACAATCCGAATAGTCACTTCAGGTTGATTAAATTGACTTTTTGCTTGCAGTAAAGCCTCTATAATCCAACGCTGCATGTTAGCTTGCGAAGGCAATTCAGTTGAATCAATAACATTTTGTAAGTCTAAAAGCACTTTCATAAACAACCTATTAAACTAACACCTACAAGTAGAATTCACTTAATTTCAACTCGAGATAAGAGCTTGAGTTACTTAGAATCATGGCTTTCATACGCTTCAACAATTCTTTGAACAACTGGGTGCCTTACAACATCTTTTGCTTGAAAAAAGCTAAAACAGATCCCTTTTACATTGTCTAAAATGTCAATCGCTTGATTAAGACCCGACATTTTACCATTGGGTAAATCAATTTGTGTTACGTCTCCAGTAATCACGGCTTTTGAATTAAATCCGATTCGAGTAAGAAACATTTTCATTTGTTCTTTGGTGGTATTTTGACTTTCATCGACAATAATAAATGATTCGTTTAATGTTCTTCCTCGCATGTAGGCTAAAGGAGCCACTTCAATAACATTATTCTCAACTAATTTAGCCACTTTTTCAAAACCTAACATTTCATATAATGCGTCATAAAGAGGTCTTAAATAAGGATCAACTTTTTGATTTAGATCGCCCGGCAAAAAACCTAATTTTTCACCCGCTTCAACCGCGGGACGCGTCAAAATAATTCGTCTTACTTCTTGTCGTTCTAACGCATCGACTGCGCAGGCAACCGCTAAATATGTTTTTCCTGTTCCGGCAGGGCCTACTCCAAAAGTTATATCACTGGATAAAATGTTTTCAACGTATTTTTGTTGATTCAAACCTCTTGGTCTAATTTGTCCACGTTTTGTAGAAATAACCAGATGTTTATTTTTTTTCTTTCTATGTGTATCCGTTAAAGCCTGGCATGCTGATTGAACAACAACATGTAATGTTTCAATACTTAAAGGATTAAGCTCTGTAATTTCTTGATAAAGCTCAACCAAGATTTCTTCTACAATTTCTATGTTATCTTGTTCGCCGCTGACTTTAAAAACATTGGCCCGATTAGATATTTCGACACCAAGACGTTTTTCAATAAGGCGAAAATTCTCATCAATATGCCCTGCAAGATTAGCCAGTTTCAGATTGTTAAATGGCTCTAAGACAAACTCTAAGCTGTTAAGACTCATTCACTATTCCATTAGTTTCCACACCGGCGGTTACAACTTTATCTGTTACAGCGTTGCTTGTTATAATTTTATTATTTGAAGATAATATGCCCCTTAAGGAATTTCGAAGCACTTCTGTAACAACAACATCAACAAATTGACCGATCATTTTTGGTTGGCCTTCAAAATTAACGACTCGATTATTTTCAGTACGCCCAGAAAGTTCCATCGGATCCTTTTTTGAAGGTCCTTCAACTAAAATTCGTTGACTGGTACCAACCATTTGTCTGGCATGTTTTTGAGATTGTTGATTTAAACGATTTTGTAATAATGCTAACCGCTCTTTTTTGATTTTAAGTGGTGTATCATCTACAATTTCTGCGGCTGGCGTTCCGGGTCTTGAGCTATAAACAAAACTAAAACTCATGTCATAATCAATTTCCGCGATTAAGTCCATTGTCGCTTCAAAATCTTTTTCCGTTTCTCCAGGAAAGCCAATAATAAAATCTGAAGACATACTTAAATTTGGTCTTATTTTTCGCAGCTTTCTAATTTTAGATTTATATTCTAAAACCATGTGCCCACGTTTCATTGCCGCAAGAATTCGATCTGATCCACTTTGAACAGGCAAGTGTAAATGACTCACTAATTCTGGCACTCTTTCATAAACATCAATCAATCGCTGAGAAAATTCTACTGGATGAGAAGTGGTAAAACGAATTCTATCAATACCTTCAATCGCTGCAATCAATTCAATCAGGTCGGCCAAATCAGATTCGCCACCATCAAATGTTTTACCTCGATAAGCATTAACGTTTTGCCCTAATAAATTAACCTCTCTCACGCCTTGCTCTGCGACAGAGACAACCTCAGCAATAATGTCATCAAAAGGACGACTCACTTCTTCACCACGGGTATACGGTACAACGCAAAAAGTACAATATTTACTGCAACCTTCCATAACAGAAACAAAAGCAGTTACCCCTTTGACTTGTTGCACAGGCAAATTATCAAATTTTTCTATTTCAGGGAACGATGTATCGATGACGGGTTTATGATCATTCTCTACGGCATTAATCATGCTCGGTAAACGGTGCAATGTTTGTGGTCCAAACACCATATCAACATAAGGTGCCCGGCTTCTAATGGCCTTACCTTCTTGACTGGCGACACAACCACCAACGGCTATTTTAAGATCTGGTTTCTTATTCTTAAATTTTTTCCACTCACCCAGCTTTGAAAATACTTTTTCTTGCGCTTTTTCACGGATAGAACAAGTATTAAGTACTAAGAGATCAGCTTCCTTTGGATCGTCTGTCATCTCATATTGATGGGTTTTATTTAATAAGTCAGCCATTCGAGATGAATCATAATCATTCATCTGGCAACCCCAGGTTTTAATAAATAGTTTTTTGCTCATGCTTTAATTAAAAATACAGTGTTAAATAAGAATTTGGTCGCGGATTATAGCACTTGAGAGGGGTAAAGCGCTATTTTGAGTTTCATCAATTAACGCGCCCTAGAACCCTCAGACCAAAATACTCTCTTTTCGATACAAATAAACCGCTACAGAAATCAATGCTGCAGCAAGAGCCAGTGTTGTTAAGGCGTTTGGTAAAATAGTGAGCAAGGAAAAATCGGGGTTCATCACTATTTTTCCTGCCATCAAATACTGCCCAAGAATAGGAATACTGCCGGTTAATGCCGTTAATTTAATGTTCATTGCCATCATCAAGAAAAAGGGAAGCATCGGTATAAACATCGCAAAGCCAACTTGGGTTTGAGCTTCCTTGGTACTTTTTGTCGCGGTTGATAATGCCATTAAAAAACCGGCCATAAAAAAACATAAAGGAAAGGTAAGAACGGCCAGTTTTACAAAGGTTAAAAAGGTAGGTACCGCAGAATTGCCATAAAAATCTTCTGGAATAAAACTGACCAAAATGGTTATAGAGATAAGTGGTAGAAGAAAAGAAAGAAATACAAAGGTTAAAATAGATAAATACTTACCTAAAGCAATTTCAAACCGTGAAATTGCCAAACTCAATAAAGGCTCCAATGACAAACGCTCGCGCTCTCCGGCAGTAATATCAACGGCGAGATAAAATCCCCCCATCATCATAGAAAAAATCACTAAAAACATCGTCATGTTAGCGATCATTCCCGCGCCGCTGTCTTCCCTGGAAATATCATTTTCGACAATATCAATTGAACGAAGCAATTGTTGATCAAGTCCTCGGCTCACCATTCGATAAGCGGAAATTGTTCTTGCATAAGCGACCAATTCACCTCGTAGTGTCCAAAAAACTTTTTGCGAGTCTGTTCTATCTTTATCATAGTGAATTGTCACTCTGGCAGGCGTTCCTTTTACAAATTTTTCGCCATAAGTATTAGAAATTTCCAAAACAATATCAATTTCACCTTCTATCAATTGCTGTTTATAATTATCCGGTGCGGTTTTTATTTTAATGTTTTTTTCTTTTAGATGATTAATTAAAGTCGGCGCTATTTTTTCACCAACAACATGAATTTCAGATGGTGTTTCATAATCTTGAATATGCTTATTAGCGTTAAATATCATAGGGCCAAACATCATAGCGGGCATCATGATTGGGCCATAAATAATGGCAAAAAATAGCGAACGTCGGTCGCGTAAATTATCACCAATTTCCTTCATCATAATAGTAAAAATATTTTTCATTATTTACTCTCCAATGATTCACCAACTGCGGCGACAAAGGCTTCTTCAAAATCAGTTTGTCCTGTTTCAGCAAGAATATTCTCAACACTATTTTCTATGACAATTTTGCCATTATTTATAATCGCCACATGGTCGCATAACAAAGAAATTTCTTGCATCACATGGCTAGAAATGACTAGACAATAACCTTCATCACGTAGATCTATCAACGTCTTACGTAATCGCCTTGTTGCCATAACATCTAATCCATTAGTTGGTTCATCGAGAACTAAGGTACGGGGTTTATGAACCAAAGCACGTGCCAAACCCACTTTTGTTTTTTGTCCTTGAGAAAAACCTTCTGTTCGTCTATCGATAAACTCTTGCATTGCTAACATACCAATCAATTCTTCAATACGTGATGGAATTTCCTCTTCTTTCATACCAGATAACCTTGCAAAATATTCAATATTTTCTCTAGCGGTTAATCGTGGGTACAAGCCTGAATTATGAGGAAGAAAACCAATATTTTTTCTAGCTTGTAATTTGTTTTTTATTACATCAAAACCATCAACCGAAGCTTCTCCGCTATCCGGCTCTAATAAACCAACCAGCATTCTTAGACTGGTTGATTTTCCTGCACCATTTGGGCCTAATAATCCGGTTATTTTTCCATCTTCTGCGGTAAATGAAACACCATTCACGGCAACAATCTTTTCTTTTTTGTTTCCCTTTTTTGGGAATGCTTTTACTAATGTTTTTGCAACTATCATAATTACCCCCTCACACTTATGGTTTTGGTCCATTAAAATTAATAAACAATGGCGCGGCATTCAATCTTTTTAAGCACGAATCATTCAACCATTCAACGCTTGCATCATTAACAAAATTTTCTACTAAGTAAGGTGCACAACCTTTCACACTAACAAAATGCCCTTGACCTTTAAATATCCAATGTTTTGCATTTTTAAGTCCCGCTAAAATACTCTCACCGTATTTTGGTGGTGTAATCGGATCATATTCACCTGAAAATATTAAGGTTGGTATTTCAGAAATAATCTTCTCTTTAAAGTCAGGGTCCATAATACCTTTAGGCCAAACTTCACACGTGGTTTGAATAGATTCTAGTAACGTCGTTCCTAAATAGGTCTCTTCATTTTTCTCCAAAAACATTTTATCTAACTGAAAAAACGGGAAATCTTCTGTGCAAACTACAGCATTATGCATACCGGTTGAAAAAACATTATTCATTAATGCAGACATATTATTAAATGCACGAGCAATTGGTGCAAAGTTATTATTAACCGAGGCTTCATACAACATCGGCGGTAAGATAGCGATTGAAGCGCTATCATATAAATAGAGTCGAATAAGTGTCATCAAATGATAATGAGTAAATTTAGTTTTTTCTTGTTGACCACTGCTAAAATTTTCTACTTCAATATCTATTGGTGCTTTTTTTAATGTCACAAAAAGCTCATTAACTTTGCCGAAAAGATTAGGGAAGTTTTTATTACATTCAATATTTTTTTCACAACGTAAAAAGAGAGTTGATAGTATTTTTTGACTATTAATGGCAATGTCAGCAAAAATAGGTAGCTCAGGAGGAACAACCGAATCAAGTAAAACAGTTCTTATTGCATCGGGATATTTACGCATGTATTGAATTGCTGTTCTGGTGCCATAAGAAACACCAAATAAATTCCAGCTTTGAATTTTTAATGCTTTACGTACCAGCTCAAAATCTTT
The DNA here is from genome assembly GCA_964476655.1 of uncultured Kangiella sp. Lineage (GTDB taxonomy): Bacteria > Pseudomonadota > Gammaproteobacteria > Enterobacterales > Kangiellaceae. The sequence goes on from CAYZBK010000045.1 coordinate 15,516, forward strand.
GATCGCAACACTGGTTGTATAAAAACGTGAATCACCCGATAACTGCTGCAAACATCTCACGGTTAAATCTTTTAATACGTCGGAATCGTATTTAGTCAGCTTACTTTGTTCTTCAGCAATGTCCTTGCCACAAACTAAAGGGTTTGAATGCCCTGTTCCACGTTGATCGACTAAATAAAAATCTCTATCTTTCGATAACCGGTCAAATGGCCGGTCGATATGCAAATAAGATCGCGATGCTGATTGACCTGGTCCACCAGCTAAAAACAACATAGGGTCGAGTGCTTTGATTGGTTTTTTTGCAGGTATTCTTGCAATAAACAGATCAATTTTTTTACTTTCTTTTTCAGCAGGGTTTTCTGCGACCTGAAACCAAGCACATTGCAAAGTTCTGTCTCGTCCTTGCGACTCTACAACACAATCTCGAAATTCTATTTCTCCCACTGTCGCCACTATTGGTAATGAAAGATCAATTAGTTTTTTGGGTTTGTTTGATACATTAATCTCCAACCTATCAATTTCTGTTGCTGCAATTGATGCGTTAAAAATTATCGTTATTATTAACCCTATAAAGCTAAATAAAGCGATTTTTAAGATCTCAGTATTAAAAACAGTCCGCATAGTCTACTCCCTAACTTCAATGTATTTGAGCTAATATAGTTTTATCTCTATAAAATTTATTCATATTAAACATGCGATAGACACCCGTTCCAATTCTCTAAATGAATTAGATAAAAAAATTGATGATGTATCGATTGATTGATTGTCTAAGAATTAAAACAGATAAATCAGGCTATAGCAAAAGCCATAGCCTGATTCTTTGAACAATGTAATAAAAAACAAATAATTAGTAGAAACTAATAATTGCCTGCGTTCTCATTAGCTGGAGCTTGACTCTCATCAGCCAAAGGTAATTTGACATTTTTTGCTGGAACAACGGTAGAAATAGCATGTTTATACACCATTTGACTCACGGTATTTTTAAGCAAAACAACAAATTGATCAAACGATTCGATTTGCCCTTGCAGCTTAATCCCATTAACTAAAAATATTGATACGGGAATATGCTCACGTCTTAAAGCATTGAGGTATGGGTCTTGTAATGATTGTCCTTTTGACATAATTGTCTCCTTATTATTCTTTTTAGTTAGAGATTATCCGCATTTACGAAGATATTTGGATAGTTCTAAACTCAGTATTGTTATTTTTATAGCCTGCAGACTGAAATTAAGCAAACTAAACTCTTTTTGTCCTATGAATAGAGCTTTACCAAAAGGCTATGCAACTAACCCTATGTATTAATTATAGTGGTCTATAGCATATTTTGAATCAACTTAATGGGTAAAAAGCTAATCTTAAAACTATCTATAGACTACTTTTTCTATTAAAACAATATTCTGTTCAAAAAATAGTCACTTCAGCTAAGAATAATCAAAAATTAACAGATAAAAAGTCGATTAGTCAGCATTTTTAACAGTTATGCCCTTTAATTTTTTATCACAAAGGCCATTAGTCTTAACTTAAACTCTTAGTGGGGATTATTCAGTAAAAGTTCAATGCTATTGATGAAACAATTAAGAAAAAGTTACATATTATTTTCAACAAAATGATTAATGTCTTGTTTACAACGTGCAACTTCTTTTAAATCAAGAGAATCAAACCAGTTAATGTTGGGCCAGCTTCTTAACCAGGTATATTGTCTTTTTGCCAGCTGCCTTGTTGCTATAACAGCACGTTCTTTAGCTTCGCTTAACGATAATTCCCCATCCATGTACTGCCAAATTTGACGATAACCAACACTCCGAATTGATGGACAGTTTAAATCTAAATCACCTCGATAATATAGCTGAGCGACTTCATCTAAAAAGCCTTGTTCAATCATTTGTTCAAATCTTAATGCTATTCGTTGATGTAAAACTTGACGGTCTAGAGGTGCTAACGCGATAGACATTAAAGGATTAGCTAATGCATATTTTTTTTGCTCTTCATGCCACTGCGATAAAGGCTTACCCGTCATACGAAAAACTTCAACGGCACGAGTAATACGTTGATTATCATTTTGGTGTAACCGAGTCGCAGAAATGGGATCTATCGATTGCAGTTCCGTGTATAACGCTTCTAAACCTTTTGACTCAAAATCCTTTTTCACCTGTAATCGAATACTCTCGTCAGTGGCGGGTAAATCTGACAAACCTTCTTTCAACGATTTAAAATACAGCATAGTACCCCCCGTGAGTAAGGGAATGTGACCACGCTGGTGGATCTCATTAATAATTTGACTAGCATCTTCACAAAACTGTGACGATGAATAACGTTGCTTAGGATCAATAAAATCAATTAAATGATGTGGCGCCAAAACCAACTCTTTATCACTTGGTTTAGCCGTGCCAATATTCATTTGAGTATAAACCATCGCAGAATCGACACTGATGATTTCAAAAGGTGAATTTTCTTGTTGGCATAAATCAATCGCTAAGGCCGTTTTACCACTAGCGGTTGGCCCCATTAAAAAGATGATTGGTGCTTGAGCATTTTTTATTATCATAGAGACTTAAAACTCAAGTCATGAGGACTATTTTCAAATAATTCATCAATAACATCGGATGTAATTTGTTTTGCTGCCGAAGAATTTTTTGCAGGTAGCGCTTGATGCTCCAATAAATATTGAATCATGTCATATGAAAAGGGTTTTAACGATTTATAAATTTCCTCGAAAATATTTTGTGCTCTATAAGAAGGTGCTAATTTTGATTTAGAAAATGATTCAATCCATTGAAAAAATAAAGCAGTTAAACTTTCTAATTTAATATCAATTAGCCATAAAGGAGCTTGTTTCAATAAAATAGAATCTGAATCATCGGCATCAAAAATAAAACCTAGGGATTGAAAAAACTTAACCACCTCAAAATTTTCCAAAAAGGAATGGTCTATCTTAATTGATTTTGGAAACAACAAAGATCTACTTTTATTTAGAGTGTTTTTGGTTATTACACTGTCTAAATATTCAATAAAAAATTCTTTTTCATTAATTAAATAAGATTTGTTTTGATAAAAAACATTCCAATAAAGTGCGTTTAAACGTAACAAATTAACTACTTGTACGGAATTGTTTTTTGTTGCTTCAAATGAACTAAATTGGGTCGATTGAATATCATCCGCAGGTTGATGTTGATAATGATATTTAACTGCTTTTTCTGAAACCGTTTGGCTTTGATGAAAGCTTAACGGTTCTATTTGGTTATGGTTAT
>CAYZBK010000045.1:18863-22091 GCA_964476655.1 uncultured Kangiella sp.
CGGATTTAATAAACTATCACAAGATAATGTCACTTCTGCTAAATGTTCGCTAATCGATTTAACTAATAAATCATGCACCATTCGCTGATCATCAAACCGGACCTCATGTTTAGTTGGATGAACATTTACATCAATTTTTTCTGCATCAATTTGTAAAAATATAACAAAAGTTGGCATGCGTCCTGGAGGTAATAAACCTTGATAAGACTGCCTGATTGCATGATTAAGCATTTTATCTTTTACTGGTCTCCCATTTACAAACACATACTGAATATCTGATTCACTACGATGATAACTTGGTTTGCCCAGCCAGCCATTTAAGCTAACAACATCATGTTGACAACAAAAAGCGACAGCATTATCAGCAAATCCTTTTCCACAGATTGAAGCAATTCTAGCTAAATAATCGCCATTTTTTTTACTCGCAGGAACACGTTTAACGACTTTATTATTATGTTTTAGAATAAATGCCGTATGAAAATTAGCTAAGGCATGGTACTTAAAAACTTCTTCAATATGTGAAAACTCGGTCTTTTCTGCACGTAAAAACTTTTGTCTTGCTGGTGTATTATAAAACAAATCTCTCACTTCAATGCGAGTACCCACTATGGCCGAAGCTGGTTGAACATCAACATTCATATCTCGACCTTCTGCGATAGCTTGCCACGCATGATCAGAATGTTTAGTTCTTGAAGTTAATGATAACCGAGAGACTGATGCAATACTCGCTAAAGCTTCTCCTCTAAAACCTAAAGAATGAATTGCGGCTAAATCGCTAATTGTTGAAATTTTACTAGTTGCATGGCGAGATAGAGCCAACGTCAAATCATCTTTATCAATGCCAAAACCATTATCAATAATACGAATAAGGCGAGTTCCTCCTCGCTCAATATCCACTTCTATACGATTAGCTTTAGCATCAATTGAATTCTCTAATAATTCTTTAACAACGGACGAAGGACGTTCAACAACTTCTCCTGCTGCTATTTGATTAGCAAGACGATTATCAAGAGCTTTTATTCGATGTGGGATTAGTGTCTGCAAACTTGGCAAAATTAAGCGCTCGGTATTTTGATCATTTGTCCAATGCGTAAGCGGTCATTTTTTAAATGATTATATTTTTTAAGTCGCGATGTGGACACGCCATAAACCAAAGCGATTTGCGACAGCGTATCACCACTTCTTACTTTATGTGATTTTTTTTTGTTTATTTTTTTAGTAATGCTTTTTGTTCTAACTACCTTTTTATTTGTTGTAGAGCTTTGTTTAAACCCTTCTTTTATTAAAGAAGCATACAAACTTCCCTCAGGAGGATTCGCTCTAAAATAACGTTTAACTCCAGCAAATACAGATCCTGCAATTCTCTTTTGATGTTTTGTTGATTTTAATTGTCTGTTTTCAGTTTTATTAGAAATGAAACCCATTTCTACCATCATGGCTGGAATATCAGGCATTTTTAGTACGACAAAGGCCGCTTTTTTAATATTTTTTCCATGCATTTTTGACATACTTTTTGAAAGTTGTTTTCTTACCAATTCTCCCGCTTTAAAACTTTCGCCAACAGAATAATTCATCGATAAATCTAATAAAACTTGTGCAACTAATGGATCTTGGTGAGAAATGTCAACACCACCAGCCAAATCAGAAGCTTGTTCTTTTTGCTCTAACCATCGACCCATTTCGGAATTAGCACCTTTAGGTGACAAAACCCAAACCGATGCGCCTCTTACTCGTTTATCAGGAAAACCATCCGCATGTAAAGAAATAAATAAGTCGGCTTTATTTTTACGAGCTATTTCTGTTCGCTTTCGCAACCCAACAAAATAATCGCCTTTACGAGTCAAAACGGCCTTCATACCTTTTTCTTTATTAATCATTTTATAAAGCTGTTTTGCTACCGCTAAGGTAACACCTTTTTCTCCGCCTGGTGCTCCAGGATCTTCTCCACCATGGCCAGCATCAATGGCAATCACTATATTTCTATTACGCTCTTTAATGGCATTTTTTGCTGTTTTAATGATTCTTTTTTTAGATTGTTTATGACTACTGGTTGTTGGTTTTAAATCAATGACTAAACGATAACCATATTTCTGAAACGGCTTTAAGGTGAAGTCTTTTGTGGTAACAGATTTTTTCAAATCAATCACAATGCGTAGATTATTTTTGCTTTGACTGTTTCGAATCTCACTCACTAATGATTGAGGTAATTCAATCTCTGATAGTGTTGTTTTTAATATTGAGTTGTTTAGATCAACAACTAATCGAGAAGGTTTAGATAAAGTAAAAATTTTATATTGAGCACTTTCACTCAAGTCAAAAACAATCCGTGTTTTTTCGGGATCTTGCCAGAATCGAATACCATTAACATCCGATGCAAAAACCTTAGAAACCAGCAGTATACTCACAAAAAAACAACGAGTAAAAATCACTTTAAATCGACGAGGTTTTAATCTCGGTTTAGTTAATTGAATAAACTGCTTTGTCACTGATATACCGCCAAGTAGACTTATTTCTTATTTTCAATCATAGCTGTTCAAAAGCTGAAAGCCATTGCAAATTATTAACTTCAAGTTTAATACTTCTCTGCTCTCCTTCATAGCTTAAACTCAGTTCTAAATCCGCTTTTGGTAGAAAATTAGCTCCTTTTTCTGGCCATTCAATTAAACAAAGGGCATTTTCATCTAAATAATCTCTAAAGCCCATGTATTCAAGCTCTTCAGGATCGGCCACTCTATACAAGTCAAAATGGTATATTTTTCTTTGTTGTATTTGGTAAGGTTCAACCAAAGTATAGGTAGGACTTTTAGTGCTACCTTTATGCCCTAATGACAATAGTAGCCCCCTAACGAGGGTTGTTTTACCCGCACCAAGTTGGCCATGTAAAAAAACAAGCCCCTTTTCTGGAAGTAAAGCGGCTAGCTGATGACCAAAATCAAGAGTAGCTTGTTCATTAGCTAAGTGTATTTTCAAAGTATATTAATAACAATATTCAAAGTGTTAATTATTCTACCATTAGATTAATCATAATTTTAGATAAATTTTATCCTCTATTCTATTCAATGGCATTGAATAGAATAGAGCGGTCTTATAATCTCCATTGGGGTAAAGCTAAAATTATTTATTGATAACATAACTCGCAGAAATATCAGCAATGCCAACCAGCAGCTCGATAGGGTTTAGTATGTTAAATTCAGCACCATATTGTTCATCGTTTAACAGAATATAGGC
>CAYZBK010000046.1:0-20808 GCA_964476655.1 uncultured Kangiella sp.
ATCAAGGCACATGGTGAGCATAAAAAATGACATTTGAAGTATCACTGCAAGTATATGATACGTAATATTTTACAAAAATAGATTGACTATAAACAAAAAAACTAGCAGAAAGCTAGTTTTTTGTTTTAATCAAGTAAATTAAGACTAGAGCAATTCAGCGTTCTTTTTAGCATTTCTTACAAAAGCAATCCATTGTTTAGAACGTTTATTCCACTTCTTATATTTTGTTGCTTTAGTCAAGGATGATATTGCACTGTTGTATTGTTTTAAACCAATTTGAGCTAACCCTTTTCCAAAATAGGCTTTTCCAGGCTGTTTTAAAGAACCTTTTTTCAATGCTTTATTAAATGCTAAAATAGCTTTTTTAAATTCATCTAAATCAGATAATAACTCAGCTTGTTTTAAATCAAACTTGCCAGAATCAGTTTTGCTTGCTGATTTTCCATAAGCGACTATTGCTTTTTCAAGTTCGTTAGCACTATGAAACCCCGAAGCAACATTTTCCCAATTTTTATCATTATCTTTTACAACACCTTTTTCAATACCCTCTTTTAATATAACGGCTGTTCGGTAAGGTATATCACTAAAAGCAAAAATAGCGGATAATAATTTATAGTCGCCTTCAGTTTCCATCATACCTTGCACATAAAATAACTCCATAACAGCTAAAGCATCAGATATTTTATCTTTTTGCATATAAATAGATGAAATATTGCGCCAATAACGCTTTACCTTAGGGAAATCTAAAATAAGCTGCTTTAAAATTTTGATTGAATCATCCATTTTCTTAAATTCAAAATGTACAGCTAACATAATTCCTAAGGCATTCTTATTCGGCTTTTTTGATGTTTTTGCTGCAAAATAAGCCGCACATACAGCTTCTCTAGATCGCTTGGCTTGATGTAAAATAGCCGAATACAAAATATACACTTTATCATTATCTACATTAGAGTTTCTTAACCATCTTTCGAGATATTTAAGTGACTGTTTTGTATTATCATTACTGTAGTGCATTGCCGCAACATTTTGTGTTAAATCTTGTAGTTCTTTTGGTTGTAAAACACCTTTACCATAATCTAAAGATTTTTCAAAAAAACGAGTTGCGTTAGCCGTATCGCTTTGTTGTGCATAAGCAATTCCAATATATCTCGCTAAAGTAGCTTTCACATTTAAATCTTTATACTCGCCCATCATTACTTTGAAAGCCGTGACTGATTCAGAATATTTTTCATCAGCCAACATCTCTAAAGCTTTAGCTATTCGCTTGTGCACTCTTGGCTTCATAGCTTTAATGGGAACTTTAGGTATTTTTAAATTTTTATTAATAAGAGGCTTACAACTCTTAGTCATACTCGTTATAGGCACTTGATTTTTGGCTTGCAAAGACAAGCTTCCTAAGAGAGCTATAACAGGAATAGAAAACAGCATTGATTTTTTCATAATTATATTCTCTTACTATTCTGAAGCTAATCTAAACTTCATGGTATACACCATATTAAGTTGTACAACAGCTTTACCGTCAACGACATTAGGTTTGAACTTCCATTTCCTAATAGCCTTACGCGCGCTACTTGCAAACAAACGTTTAGGTTGCGCATCGATTAATTGAATATCACTTGGCGTACCATCAGGCGAAATATTAAACTTGAATTTTACCCAGCCTTCTATACCTTCCATCATAGCTTTAGGTGGGTAGCGAGGCTGAATAATTACCATTGGAATAGCTTCGCCATCCCCCATAGCGCCTCCCACAGGCCCTAAATATAAACCATTGCCTGCAAGCCCAACATCTAATTTACCCATATTCAAATTCATACTTTGTATTTTAGGGCGTTTTGCCTTAGTCACCTTACGGTCTGGCGGTGGTGGGTTTTTAGGAGGCTCTGGTCTCTTAGGAACACGACGCTCTCTTAATTTCACACCATCATCAGGTTCAACCATATTGATTTGAACTGTAATAGTCGCCTCTTCCAGTGGAGGTCTAACATCAGCCTTTATTAAATAAGCCATCAATACAAATAACGCAAAAGTCACTGCGCCACCGATACCAAGCCCTACAATTATTCTTTGCATATTATAAATCCGCCGCTACTGAGATATTTTTGACGCCAGCCGCTTTTGCAGCATCAAGAACGTTTAAGAGTATTCCCGCTTCTGCTTTAACATCCGCCTGCACAACAACTGTACTTTCGGGATTTTCTAGTAACATATCTTCTAGCCCCGCTTTAACCGCATCTTTATCTACTTTATTTTTAAGCATGTAGATATCGCCTCGGTTATCAATGCCGATAAAAATGTTAGCTTTAGGTCTTTTTACACTTGTTTCGGCAAGTGGTTTATTAACAGTTATACCCGACTCTTTAACAAAAGATGCTGTCACAATAAAAAATATTAACATGATAAATACAATATCAAGCATTGGTGTCATATCAATCTGAGCTTCATCTTGAGCAGAGCTTAATTTTTTCCTCGCCATAATACTTTTCCTGAAATTAGAGTTCGATTACTCAACCTAAATCATTTAAAATTTAGACCTATGCTTACATTGTAGGGCTAAAAGAATTTTATTTTTCACTGATCATAAATGCCAGTTTCAACTTGTACATTAATGACAGTAGAATGATTATCATCACTCTACCCTGCATTTTATGACTAATGATGAGGCATATGGTCAGCTAGTTCGTGAGCTCTAACATTGGCCAGATATTCCAGCCTAGCACTCACAAATAAACCCGATAATGCCGCTACCATTCCAGCCATAGTTGGAACCGTTGCTTTAGAAATACCTGCAGCTAATAATCTTGCACTGCCAGTACCTTGTAACGCCATTAATTCAAAAACTTGAACCATACCTGTCACTGTTCCAAGCAAACCGATCATTGGACAAATAGTCACAATCGTTTTGATAACAAGCAATCCCGAATTAAGGTCTTGCGTTGCTTGAGATATCCACGTTTCTCTAATTCTATGAGCTTTCCAAGATGTGGTATCTTTTCTGGCATCCCATTTTGCTATTAAGCTTCTAGCTTGTTTAGGATAAGTCCAATTAAAATAATACAACCGCTCTATAATCATTGTCCACATGCCAATTAGTGCAGCCGCAATAAACCATAGAACACCGCCTCCAATATCAATAAACTTAGTAACAGTGTCTAGTAATTCGTCAAGAAATAACATGAATTATGCTCCTGCATCTTCTTCATGTTGAGCGATTAATCCTGTACTTTGCTCTTCTAGCATATGGTTTAATCCTTTCGCAATACCAGAAACAACACTATGAAGAAGAATCAAAGGTAAAGCAGCAACAATTCCCAGCACTGTAGTAATCAATGCCGATGAAATACCGCCAGCCATAACCTTAGGGTCTCCAGCACCGTACAAGGTAATACTTTGGAAGGTTTCAATCATACCGGTAACCGTACCAAGTAATCCCATCAAAGGTGCAACAGCCGCAAAAACTTTGATGATTGTAATTCCACGCTCAATCGTTGGTGTTTCTTTTAATACCGCTTCGTCAAGTTTCAATTCTAGATTTTCAGTATCATCATCTTTATTGGCTAAATAAACCGCCATAATACGCCCAAGAGGATTATTGCCAGGAGTACTAGACTTAGCCTGTGCATTCATTTTTCCACGTAATGTCATTAGCGTAAACAGTCTTTCTATTACCACTAATAAGCCAATACCCAAAACAACAAAGATCGCATAACCAACAACACCGGCATATTTTTCGACTCTTTCAGGCCAGGATTCACGTTGAACTTCAATTGACAAAATACTTCCGCGCGAAGGGTCAATGGCAAGATGTTCGACACCAGAAGTTGCTTCTTGATAAGGCTCAATAGTGCTGACAAAAGAACCTTTAGGTTGGCTTGCAAGCTGGTTAACATCTTGTGTTTTCGAGTTGTAAACCAGATATTCACCGTCAGAAATCAAATTGAAACCACCAATTCTTTCAATGGTTCTCTCTTCTTTACGTCCATCACGATTAACAATTTTTGTTTTAAACTTAACAACCTTGGATTGTTCAGTCATTTCGTTTTGAATTTCAATCCACAATTTGCGAATTTGAGGTATTTCAGGAAAAACTTTAGCTTGAGCCAGCTCCTCTAAAAACACATGTCGACCAGGAAATTGTGCAGAAACCATTGAACGTTTAAATCTAGCGGCCGAATCACCTGCCACCTGACGTACAACACCAATCATCTCACCTAAAGAACCCGCTTTAAGTGTTTTTGCTTCTTCCAAATTAGCAAGTACTTTGTCATTTGCTTCATATTTGGCTTTTAATCGATCGGTGCGTGCTTCTTCACGTTTTTGCTCAGCTTTTGCTTTGTTCAGCAATGCGCGTTGCTTATTTTTTTCTGCCTTAAAAATTTTAATTCGTTTAGCATTCGAACGAGACTGTCTGATTTTATCTGTTTTAACTAATTCCAATAATTCAGCTAAAGTATCGGCAGCGGGCATTTCTATCGCGCCAGTGTCTTTTTTAACAGGTTCTGCAGCAGACGCATTAAAGGTCAATCCTGCCATTATAGCAATCGCTAGTATTTTATTAATTTTCATTATTCAGCCCTCTTCGCTGCAGGGATAGGAAGTTCAATAAGATTCATAGTAGCTTGTTTATTAGCCATTTTAATCCCTTGTTCTATAGAGCGAATATAAGAACTATCCAACTCTTCGTAACGTTTATTTTCAATATTCCAGTAACCTGCGCTTTTTCCATCTAACGTCAAATAGACTAATGCGACACGCCCGACTTGAAGGAAGTCAACTCTAACCTCTTCTGAACCATCCATAATTCCAGCTTCATAAGCGCTGATACTTTCGCCATATCCAATTTCTGCTTGATAAGCTTCTAAAATTTTACGATATTTTTCTGAATTAGGAATATCTGCTCGAATCATATAGCTTTTTAACTTTTCAATTCTTTCAAGTCGCTTTTCCTTTTTAAAAGGAACATCTAATTGAATAAAACGTTCGATTGAAGCAAGCATTTCATTCATTAATGGAATAGCGCCTCGCTCTGTCGCATCAATTGTCTCCATTTCTCTATTGATAGAGACCATTTCAGTTTCTTGAGATTTAATTAATAGCTCTAATTGGTTATTGTATATACGAAGACTATCAATTAATTGAAGTGTTGCCTTGTAATCAGCTCTCATATCAAGAGCTTGTTCAGCAAAACGGTCTATTTTTTGTTGCGCTTTAATAGAGCTTTTATTGATTTGTTTTTCAATTTTAACTGATGCAGCATATGGACCTGCAAAAGCAGTCCCTGCCATGAATAAAGCTATCAACGTTAATGCTGAAGCCTTAAATAGGTTTTTTTTATTGCGACTATGCATGTGGATTCCTAATTGTTTTTAGGGTTGAAATAAATTTGTTTTAACCGGTATAAAGAAAGTTATACAACAATACTTACACCATGAAAAAACGCTTAATTCTCAAGTTTTTAACAACAAATGAGCTAACTAAAATCGACTAGTTAAAACAAATGCTTTCATTGTTCAAATGCGTTATAAAAAAGCTAAAAACGCACGATGTGCCGACTATAAACAGAATTTTTCAACGAGTCAAACGTTCTGCTCAACGAATTGCTAGTTTTGATTAGTAATTAATCAACTTTCCTCATTTAATCAGTTTTAGCAATTTATTTAACTCAAATGAACTCAATGTTCTTAACAAAGAATAGACCATTATCCAGTTTATGAGTAACTATTTTCGGTTCAATACAGTAATTCATTCCAATACATTGGCTTTCATTTAATTATTCGTAACCTAATAATTTTCTCAGCCCAGGAACAGCGAAGTCAAGTAGTTGTTTTTGTTGTTGAGGTAGTTCATTGGGTATATCAAATTCTTTCCCACGAAGATTTTCTCTTGCCGTCGCACTTTGTTTTCTGTCTGCTCCAATATTAATTCTTTGTTTCCAATCATTTGGTAAATTTATCCCACAGAAGTTAAATAAGTCTTCAAAATAGTCTTTGGCCCCGCCACGATCTATATTCTGTATGTGGGTAATAATATCTTCGTATTTAATTAACTTGATATCCCTCGATAACCATGCGACGGCGTTGTGGGTAAAGATCTCCTCTAAGGTTGGTGCTTTTTGATAAATACCAAAAATCATCATGTTTAAAACTTGTTCGACACTCACCTTACCTTTTTTTAGGTGCTCCAATGAGCCTTGAAACGTGTCAGATAGAAAAAAACGAGCTCTTGCTAACACCCAATCATAAGGATCTCTCACCACTATAATTTTACGAACCGAATGAGTGGCAATTGCCGATTCATCTGAAAACAACAAGTGCCCCCAGCTTAAATAAGGTTTTTCCATTGAAAAAGCATTTAAATGCTGCTGTAAAACGGGGATTTGAATAAACATAGAGTGATATTGCTGCGAAACAGGAACAAACATTCTGAAAATATTTCTAACCAAATGAGTTCCGCACTTAGGTACTGAGTTGATAAAAATAGGATGTTGAAGACTCTCTTGAACAAATTGCTCATTTAACTGGTTCAAATTATCGGTTTTAGCAAAAACTCTAGGCATAATAATCCCATGCAATAATGATAAAGATTAACTAAAATAAATAGTCTATAAGCGGCACTGCTGACTTTTATATAGGCAATGCTTAAAGCAAAAGGCTAGTCAAAATCATATGACACATTAACAAATATAGTTCGTCCAACATTATCGTACTGAGAATAAAACGCGGCGTTTCCGGCGGTTTCTATAGATTCACTACCAATGGTTGAAACTCTGGGTGGTTTTTTGTCAAAAATATTAGAAATACCAACAATGGCATACAAGCCAGATTGTTTAAAATCATAACTGAATGACAAATCATGGTAAGTAAATCCTGGCGCGCTTTTAACGGCTCGAACCAACTGGTTTCTGTAAGAAATCAATTCACCATCATCACGGTTAACATTTGAAACTGCTCCGATATAACGAATATTCCAGTTTATCGCCCAAAGATCTTTTTCTAACCCTAAATTCATGTTGCCGACATATCGAGGCTCCCCAAACTCACCGTTAGTATTTTCACTAATATCGGGGGTTAATGCGATTAAATCTCTGGTTTGGTAAGTATGTTGACTATCAATGACTAATCGACCAATATCAAAATCAGTCTGATAATTTACTGACAGATCCCAACCTCGGTTTCTTTGTTTAGCAATATTTAAAAAATCATCAACCATTGTATCAATTCTTTGATCGCTTGCGTCTCTAGTAAATAAATCACAAAGAGGATCATTGGCAAAATTGGCAGAACGATAACAACCAAAAGTAATGTTAGTCCCAAGTTGAGTGACTTCGTCTTCAATTAAAAAGTCGAAATAATCAAGTGATAATTGTAAATCAATCGTATTGGGCTTCCAAACAACGCCAAAGGTTTGAGATAAAGACGTTTCAGCTTTAAGTTCGCCGAGTCCTCCGCTTGAAGTAACCACCGCGCCAATACTTGCTCCAGTAAAATCTGCAGCAATTCCATCTGCCGCGCAATTATCAGCCAACCTTTGAGAAATAGCTCCGCTAGACAAGTTCCCTCCCCAATTAATGCAAGGGTCGACTTGTCTTTGAGGTAAAAAACTGGTTTGTTCCGCTAAAAACAATTCATAAAGAGCCGGCGTACGAAATGATGTGCCTCTTGAAGTTCTAAAATTAATGGTATCAGTGGCTTGCCAGTTCAGACCGACCTTATAAGTTGAACCGCTTCCATAACTATCAACATCCGTATAACGAGCCGATAATTTTAAATCGAGTGATTGAGTGGTTACATCATCAGAAAATAATGGAATGTCAGCCTCAACAAAAACAGCTTTTGTTTTATCAGAACCTTTTGTGATACCAGCACTACTGCTCCCCCAACTATTTCCGTTTCGCGTTTGCAAGCCTGGTGTATCAGTTAATTTATCTTCTCTTAAATGGATCCCAACTGCTGCAGAAACAGTACCTGCATCAAGCTCCATCACATCACCAGTTAAATAACCTTCGATAGAATTTTGAGTATAAGTTGTTTTTCCAACATCATAAGAAAACAAAAAGTCTCGCATTTGTTGAGAAATATTGCCGGCCAAAAACTGCGGATCTAACCAAGGTATATCAACACAAGGAACATTATTAAATGAGGTATTACTACCAACGCAAGAACCAGCTAACTCATCCTGGTCACGAATTGCATCCTTGTAAATAATTGCATTTTTATATTCTCCCTCACTCCGAGTGGATTGTAAACTAACATCCCAAAACCAGCTTTTTATTTCTCCATTAAGGCCTAATGTATAACGTTGATAATCGACTGCGATATTTTCACTGGAATGATCAGTAATTGCTACAGGACTTAGCCATTGGTAACCTTGCCAATCCGCGTTTAACGGGTTTTCAGGAAACAAACCATCACTGCTTCCATTATAAACATAGCCCCAAAATTGACGATAACCATTGGTAGACGTTTCACGGCGATTTAGCAAAACCTCGGCATAACCTTGCATAGAATCCCCTACATCCATTTTACCTTGCGCATAAATTGTTGCTCTTGTCGATTTAGGATCAAAAGACTGCAATTGCTGAAATGGATGGTCGGCATTTTTTAAACCATCAGAAGCTAAATCATAAGCGACTGGATACCAATTTGCAGGTGCCACCAAATAACCAGCGTTAGTTGGGTCAACGGCATAGGGTTGAAGGTACTGTGCTAAATTATTATCATAATCATACTGTGCTAAACGAGGGCTTTCACCAGGAACATTTCCTCCTGGATCTTGGTAATCATATAACCAAACTTGCCCCCAAGCTAAATCGTTACAATGATATTTGCCGGTTCTAGGATCAATGGAATCAAATCTTTCACCTGTATTTTGATCAAAAACATAGCGTTCACTACAAGCAAAATAATCACGATCACCACGGGCTAACTCATTTTTTTGGTCATAGTCCACAGTTACTCTAAAAGAAGAACCTACCAATTCTTTACCCCAAGAAAAATTAATTCTTGACTGCTCGCCACCACTTTCAAATGGCTGAGATTTGAAAACATCAACATTTCCCCCCTCACCCCATTTAGTAATAATGTTTACCACGCCTGCAACGGCATCTGAACCATAAACCGAAGAAGCGCCGTCTTTTAATATTTCAATTCTGTCAATTGCCGAAAGAGGCAATACATTAAAATCAAATGACGAGACCTCACCTCTAGTACCCGCGGGGCCTGCACGCCGACCATTTAATAAAACTAAAGTACGGTTAGCGCCTAAACCTCTTAATGAGATGGTTTCGGCTCCGCTACCACCGCTTTGCACAAATGATATTGACGTAGCGGATGTAACTTGTGCCGATCCCGCTGAAAGCGTTGCTCGACGTAAAAACTCTGCCGTGCTGTTAATACCTTGTTTAATGGCGTCTCTAGCATATAAAACATCAATAGGATGATCCGTTCTAAAATCTGTTTTTCTAATTCGAGATCCAACAATGACAATGGTTTTACTTTCCTCGGAACTAGCTGCTATTTTTGAGCTCTGGGCGTAGCAAATTGAATTCATGCTCAAAGCTAAACTAGCAGAAGTAAGCAACAAAGGCTTCATCGCTCGAGACAAGGTATTAAATCGGAAAGGAAGTGTGCTCATGAATAAACCTATTTAATATTATTATAATTCATATTCTAAAATTTGAAAAAACGATAACCAAACTTAATTTTGATAAAAAAATCAAGTTTCTCTTAACATAATAGCGGGCTTGAATTGAATTAACCAACATTTTAATCAAAATAACTCGGCTTGACGCAAAAAAAAATTAATAAACGGTGTACAGATTACTCAGGCTTAGCATATCATTAACGTTGTTAACTTATAACGATAAATAAAACACCGCATCTTGCAATCGTACTTGAATCAAATATGTAGCCGACTAAATTAGTGTAACAAGCTATTTACCAATAATTGAACTAAATGAATAAATTCTTAAGCGCCATTTTCACTTACCTTGTTACTAGTTTGGCTTTATTTGGTTGTAACAATAACAGTACTGTTGTTAGAGATAATGTCTTGGTTTATTGTTCCGAATCTAGCCCGCAAACATTTAATCCACAATTAATAACTTCAAGTTCAACTTTTGATAGCTCCTCACGACAAATATATAATAGACTATTAGAATTTAATCCAAACAGTTTTAACATTAAACCCAGTTTAGCCACTCATTGGAATATTTCAGACAACAAAAAAGAATACACCTTTTATTTACGTAAAAATGTGGATTTTCAAACAACACCATATTTTAAACCCAGTAGAAAATTTAATGCTGACGACGTACTCTTTTCATTTCAACGCCAATGGAAAAAAGAACATCCTTATCACAATATTTCCAAGCTTGGTTTTTATTATTTTGAATTGATGGGATTAGATAAACAATTTAAAGACATTATTAAATTAGATGAGCACAAAATAAAGTTTGTCTTACATCAACCAAACACAACGTTTCTATCAACCTTAGCAATGGATTTCACCTCCATATTATCGGCAGAGTATTCACACCAATTAATTAAAGATAACAATCTAGAAGCTATAGATAACCACCCTATAGGCACTGGGCCTTTTCAATTAACTCATTACCAAGCCGATGCGTTTATTCGTTATAAAGCCCATTCAACATATTGGAAAGGTAAAGAAAAACTAAAAGGTCTCGTTTTTGCTATAACGCCTGATCCATCCTTAAGGTTTGCTCGTTTAATAGCTGGAGAATGCGATTTAATGGCAAAACCTTTACCAATACATATTAAAGCTGTTGCCGAATATAAAAAATTTCAGTCATTAGAAAAAGAAGCGAGCAATATTTCTTATTTGGCATTAAATACAAGTAAAAAACCATTTGATAATAAAAAAATAAGGCTTGCTATAAACCATGCGATTAACCGCCAAGCTCTACTTAAAATCATTTATCATGATACCGCTATTTTAGCTAACAATCCGCTCCCTCCTAATATGTGGTCTTTTAATAAAAAAACTAACGCTATTCCTTTTTCATTAATTAAAGCGCGCAAATTATTAAAAGAGGCAGGTTACGAGAATGGTTTTAAAATGGATATTTGGGCAATTACTTCACAACAAAGTTACAATCCAAATTCAATAAAAATGGCCGAACTCATACAACACGATTTAGAAAAAATAAATATTAATGCAAAAATTATTCTTTATGAACCTGGTACATTTCTAAAAAAAGTAAAAGAAGGAAGTTTTTCTACCGCCCTATTAGGTTGGAATAGTGATAATGGTGATCCCGATAATTTTTTATCGAGCTTACTAAGTTGCGCAACAATAAAACAAGGTACAAATGCTTCCATGTGGTGTAATGAGGATTTTGATTTATTACTTGAGCAAGCAAAAGAAATATCATCAAGAAAAAAGCGCTCTCTGCTCTATAATAAAGCACAAAATTTATTTAGCCAATCAATGCCTTGGGTTCCTATCGCTCACACAAAACAATCGATACTGATTAATAAACGAGTAAATAATTTCCATTTAACAACAACTGATGCGGTTTATTTTAGTGGTGTAAGTTTAGAGCCTATTAATAATACCAAGCCACTTATTGATGAGGCGTTAAAATAATAATGCTACATTTTATTTTACAGCAAATACTTAATTTTATTTTAACCCTATTTATTCTTAGTCTTTTTTCTTTTGGATTAGCACTATCCTTCCCCCAGGGTATTTCTTTTATTGTTGAGCAACCTGCTACTTTTAATTTATTGCAAACATCTCAATTAGAACAGGTAATACACAATAACAATATATTTAGCGATTATTTTAGTTACATAAAACATCTTAGCAATGGTGAGTTTGGATTTTCTAATATTAGGGGTACTTCTGTATTTAAAGAATTTTTTACTTATTTTCCAGCAACAATAGAACTGTCTGTTTGTGCAATGTTTTTTGCTTTAGCCGTTGGATTACCATTAGGTGTTTTAGCGGCAAAACAAAAAAACAAATGGCCCGATAAACTAATTGTTTCTACCACATTAATTGGTTATTCAATGCCCATTTTTTGGTGGGCGATGTTGTTAGTCTTACTATTTTCAATGCTACTCGGTATCACCCCCGTCGCCAGCCAAATTGGATTTGAATATGACATTCAACCAATCACAGGATTTATGTTAATCGATACACTACTTTCAAAACAAAGTTATTCAACAGAAGCTTTTTATAGTGCCTTACATCATTTAATTTTACCTGCAATTGTTTTAGGTACCATACCCCTTGCGGCTATAACTCGATCTACTCGTTCTGCGATGATAAACATATTATCTGAAGACTATATTAGAAGTGCGATTGCCAGAGGACTTTCTTCTACACAAGTCATTTGGAAGCTCGCATTAAGAAATGCCATGATCCCAATCATGATGACCTTAGGCATTCAAATCAGTGTGTTAATTACCGGTTCACTAATTACCGAAACTATTTTTTCTTGGCCAGGCGCTGGAAAATGGATCTTAGAAGCGGTTCACCATCAAGATTTCCCCGTCATTCATGGCGGTATATTAATGACTGCTGGACTTGTTATTGTTAGCCATTTAGTAATCAATATATTTTCAATGATGATCGATCCAAAACAGAGGAGAAAATAATGTCTTCTCAATTTTATCATCACACACGGATCCCCAGTACTTACTCATTGTGGTGGAAACATTTTCGTAAAAATAAATTAGCTTTTTTTGCTCTACTAACTTATTGTTTCATCGCAGTTACCGCTATTTTTGCCGAATTATTAGCACCTTATGATCCCACCTTTCAATTTATTGACGCCATATTAATGCCACCATCATGGTATCAAAATGGCGATATTCGTTTTTTACTTGGAACTGATGATTTAGGAAGAGACATTTTATCTCGGCTAATCTTTGGCGCGCGATTATCGTTGTCAATTGCAACCGCGGTTGTATTTATATCAGCCACATTTGGAATATTTCTAGGCGTTATATCAACCTTTACTAATCGTTGGCTTAACGCGCTGATTATGCGTGTAATGGATTTTATTTTAGCGCTACCTTCTTTATTATTAGCCGTTGTCATTGTTGCAATAATTGGCAAAGGTTTGCCCAACGCGATTTATGCGGTAGCTATTGTATTAGTCCCTCATTTTGTTTTAGCCACTCGTAGTGCGATTAAAGAAGAAAAAGATAAAGCCTATGTCACAGCGATGATCCTTGATGGTGCATCAAAATCAAGGCTTTTTTTACATTCAATTTTGCCCAATATTTTGCCCGCTATTATTGTTCAATTAACTTTAGCATTCTCTACAGCCATTCTAGAAATTTCAGCTTTAGGCTTTCTCGGCTTAGGTGCCCAACCTCCCAATCCTGAGTGGGGTACCATCTTATCTGAGTCGCACAACTACATTATATTAGCGCCTTGGACGGTCACCTTGCCGGGGCTTGCAATCTTTTTCACCTTACTCAGCATTAATCTAATGGGTGATGGTTTAAGAGACGCAATGAATATTGAGAATAAATAAATGAATTTATTACACATTGAAAATTTAACTGTTGAACTCAAAAATCAAGCTGATTCATCACCTATTCTTGACCGACTTTCACTGCGCATGGCTGAAGGTGAAATA
The DNA here is from genome assembly GCA_964476655.1 of uncultured Kangiella sp. Taxonomy (GTDB): domain Bacteria; phylum Pseudomonadota; class Gammaproteobacteria; order Enterobacterales; family Kangiellaceae. The sequence goes on from CAYZBK010000046.1 coordinate 13,619, forward strand.
TTAGGTATTGTCGGTGAATCAGGTTCTGGAAAAAGCATGTTAGCCAAAGCGATCATGGGGTTATTATCTCCAAGAATGACAATGCGCGCCGATTATATTAATTTAGACGGCGAAGATTTAATGAAAATGTCACTACAAGATAGGCAAGTTTATGTCTCCTCCAAAGCATCTATTATTTTTCAAGATCCAAAATCAAGTTTAAATCCTTGTTTTAGTATCGCCTCACAATTGCATGCCACCCTAGCCGCACATCAACTTGCTAGTGACGCATCACATAAAATAAGAACTTTAGAGCTTCTTGAATCAGTAGGGATAGATAATCCAAAAAATATTCTTAACTTATATCCACACCAATTATCAAGTGGGGTTAATCAAAGAGTCGCCATTGCAATTGCTTTAGCTTGTAAGCCAAAATTACTGATTGCTGATGAGCCAACGACATCTTTAGATGTAACCATACAAGCACAAATATTAGATCTTATTATTAAATTAAACAAAACTGAAAAGGTCAATGTCATAATGATTACTCACGACTTTGCCCTATTATCAGAAAGCACCGACAAAATTAGCGTGATCTATTCAGGCCAAATAATGGAGCATGCAGCAACTAAAAACATATTAAAGCAGGCTAAACACCCTTACACAAAAGCATTATTAAGTAGCATCCCTCAGCTCGGTAAACGACATACAAAAGGCAGCCGGTTGTTCGCATTAAAAGGCCAAATCCCTTCTATTGATTCTCTTCCCGTCGGCTGCCGTTTAGGACCACGCTGCCCTAAAGCTGAAAAACAATGTGTTAAACCGGTTCAATTAATCAGCGTAGCCAATCATGGAAAAGTTCGTTGTCACTTAGCGGCAACCGATAATTTAATAAATAATGAACAACCTCGGAGAAATTAATAAATGACATTGCTTCGAGTTGAAAATTTGAGTAAAGACTATACTATTTCAAATGGATTTTTTAGACGTTCAACAGTTCTTCAAGCCAATAAAAATATCACACTCAATCTAGAAAAAGGCAAAACACTTGCGATTGTTGGTGAGTCAGGCTCTGGTAAAACAACCTTAGCGCGACAAATCATTGGAATAGAAAAACCAACAAAAGGAACCATTTGGTTAAATGATAAAAAAATAGATTTTAACAATAAAAATCATCGTAAAAATCGTTTTACAAACATTCGAATGATTTTTCAGAACCCGTTTGAATCTTTAAACCCACAAATAAGAATTGGACAATCGCTCGATCAAACATTAATTATTAATACCCATTTAAGCAGTAAGCAACGACGAGAAAAAATTAATAATGTCTTACTAAAGGTAGGATTACAACCAGAGCATCAGTATCGCTACCCTCATATGTTTTCTGGTGGTCAGCGACAGCGAATAGCTATTGCCAGAGCCATTATTTTAGAGCCGACTATCATCATAGCAGATGAGCCTTTGTCGGCTTTAGACGTTTCTATTCAGGCACAAATAATTAACTTATTACAAAGTTTACAAGAAGAAATGCGGATTTCTTTTATTTTTATATCTCACGATCTTAATGTAGTAGAGCATATCGCAGATAGTATAATGATTATGTACCACGGTGAAATAGTAGAATACGGCAACGTCTCTCAAATATTTGATGAACCTTTGCACCCTTACACTCAAGCTCTTTTTGCCAGCACACCGCTTTACCATTCTAGGTTCCCAGATTTTAGACCTCAAATCACACATGTCTCTGGTTCAAAAGGAAATACTGAAGGTTGTGTTTTTGTTAATCATTGCCAATACAGTAATCCACAATGTCATCAATCAAAACCTGAATTAGTTAGCACCGCAAAAAAATATCAAATTGCGTGTTTTAAATATGAATAAAGAAAAAAGTTCTTCGCTAAAATTTTAAGAGTGTTTAATTTCTGCGAAGAACTTTTTAAATACGGGGCTTGAAGAATTTATTCTGCAGCTTGAAAATAAGATTAGCGATCAATCACACCTTGATTACGACTAACGTCAGCTAAACTTCTTTGCTGCTCGACTAAAGAGCCGTAGTCAGCCTCACCATAAAAACGATTCAGCCCTTGTTGTAGTTGGGTCATTTGTGTTTTTTCCATGGAATCAATATCACCATCAAAAACTTTATTCAGTACAAAAATAACTAATTCATTATAATCTTCCATCAATTCAACAGTTACCTCTTCCGAGCTTGGCTTTTTCATTTTGAAAAAATATTGTAACTGTAAATAAGGAAGTACCGAACTCTTTCTTTTAACTTTATCAAGATCCTTCCATGACAAACCTTTACTCGTGATTAATCCATCAACATTTTCTTTATCTTGGAATTTTTGTTGGAGCTGATTGCCATATTCAACCGCAGCTAATTTAGCTTTAGATGATTTTAACTGTAACATCACTTGTGCTTTAACTAATTCAAGAGGCTGTATTTTACTTGGTTGATAAGTGTTTTTCCGTAGCACAACAATATGATTGTCCGTAATATTAATAACAGAAGAATTACTTTGTTCATCCAGTACTTTTTCACTAAACGCCGCTTCCTTCACTTCATCATTAGAAAATAATCCCGTCGCAGAAGCTCGACTAAAATTGTTACTAGTTTCTACTTTTACAGCAATTAATTTAGCGACTTCATCGAGAGAGTCCGAAATTTCAAAAGACTTCTCTTCAAGCGTTTGTGATTTTGAATAAAATGCTTCTTCAGCCATCTCTTTTTTAATAGATGAAATTATTTGAGTTCTCACTTCATCAATAGTTGAGGTTTCGGTTGCTACCAATTCAGTTAATTTAATAATATGTATACCAAACGATGTTTTAACTGGAGCCGAAATATCACCAACATTCGTTAACTGTTGTAACGCATCATCAAATGGTTGCTCCATAACACCTTTTTCCAACACACCTAAATCGCCATCATTTTCAGCAGAAAACTCATCTGCAGACTCCGATTTAACAAAACTGATAAAATCACCACCGGCATCTAATTTCGCTTTTATTGATTGAGCTTTTAATAAAGCCGCAGACTCATCATCAGAAGTATTTATTAATATATGAGAAACGCGCTTTTTTTCTTCTGTCTGAAAGCGGTCTAAATTACTTTCATAATATTCTGTTATTTGTTCATCTGTTGGTGCAATCGTTTTTTCTAACTCTTTAGCTGATAATTCAATGTAATCAACTGAAACCTTTTCTTCGATTCGATATAGCTCATTATTTTCTTGATAATACTGTTCAACTTCTTCATCCGAAATTTGAATATCATTAGCAAATGATGAATATTTAAGGACTAAAGCTCGCCCTGTACGGGTTTGACCTAAAATTCGGAATTCATTTTTCAACTCTTCTGGCAGTACAAATTCACTAGCCGTTATACCAAAATTCAGTTGTCTAAGAATTAAATCAACAATTAAATTTTGTTTAAATTGCGAACGAGACTTACCGACATTTCTCAATGCCTGATCAAGTAGTTTTGAAGAGTAGACACCCTCTTCTTGTAAAACAGGCATCTCATGTATGGTTCTACGAATTTCATCTGTCGAGATCCGCATCCCTAAATTTCTTGTTGCTTGAACAATCACTTCTTGCGAGATTAAGCTTTGTAAAACATTCTCTCGGAAATTTCTTTCTTGTTCATCAGTTTTTACAAATTGTTTGTATGAGTCACCATATTGTTGTTTGGTTCTTGAATAAGCCTCTTGTAATTGTTGGCGGCTAATACTTTCACCATTAACAACAACAGCGGCATTAGGATCACCTAAAAAAAGTGCTGACGTAAAATACCCGGCTCCAACAAAAGAAATCACAATGACAAAAATCAAGATCTTTGCCCATGGTTTTTTTACGCCTTCTCTAATGCTATCCATCATCATAATGCTTAATTCACTTTAATTTGGTTTTATAAAATTTCATCAATTTAAAAAGACCACTCTTTTGGCTTTAAAAAGAAAGCAGTTCTTTAACAACGTTAATTCGACAATTAAGATAATAAAAAACGCGCCTATATTAAGGCGCGTTAATCTTTTGGCGGAGCGGACGGGACTCGAACCCGCGACCCCCGGCGTGACAGGCCGGTATTCTAACCAGCTGAACTACCACTCCACAAACTTTTCGCTATTTTAATTTCAACAATCCAAATTTTAATTATTAAATAATTAAAATTTGTTATTTGAAAATTAAACTAATCATTATGAGTAGTAAAGCTTAAACCTGAATAAGGTTACTAATTTACTCTCATAAATGACTAGCTAGTTTACCGCTTCTTTTAAACCTTTGCCAGCTTTGAAACCCGGAACTCTTGCCGCTGCGATTTGAATTGTCGCGCCAGTTTGAGGATTACGCCCTTGACGTGCCGCTCGATCTTTAACAGAAAAAGTACCAAACCCTACCAAAGCAACTGGGTCACCTTTTCTTAAACTTTCAGTAATGCTATCTACTACAGCATCAAGCGCTCGGCCAGCTGAAGCTTTTGAAATGTCAGCACCCGATGCAATTGCATCAATTAATTCAGATTTGTTCACATTATTCCCCTTAATTTATTTCTGTTTGTATTAAGAGCATATTTTTATATTATTTCCTTTATGCTCCGTCCAATTAACTTTATACCAATGGACGAATTTAACTGTCAAGGAAGATTTACTCTTAAAGCCAGAAAATGCGTGGCTTTGCTCAATTTTTTTACTTTTCTGAGCTAAATCATGATAAATCGCACAATTAGTAATCAATATTGATTTTTTACGCTCTAGTGAGTTTTTGCTTTTTCATTCGACCGAATTTCCAATTTTCCTTTCGATTTTAGCTTTTTTGATGGTTTATTTTCATCAATTAATGAAGGTGTAGGAATGCTCACTAATGCTTTTGCTAAAACATCATCTATCCACTGAACGGGTAAAATTTCTAAATCACCAATCACATTATCTGGAATTTCTGCTAAATCTTTAACATTTTTATGTGGAATTAATACTCGTTTAATCCCTCCTCGATGTGCGGCTAACAATTTTTCTTTTAAACCACCAATAGGCAATACTTCTCCACGCAAAGTAATTTCACCGGTCATAGCAACATCTTTTCTCACCGGGATCCCCGTTAAAGCAGAAACCAATGCCGTACACATTGCACAGCCAGCGCTCGGACCATCTTTTGGCGTTGCACCTTCAGGTACATGAACATGGATGTCTTTTGATTGGTAAAAGCCTTCATCAATTCCCAGACTTGCCGCTCGGCTTCTGACGACGGTTATCGCCGCTGTAATTGATTCCTGCATTACCGTACCTAAATGACCTGTAGAAATCGCTTTACCTTTGCCGGATGTTACCACAGCTTCAATGGTCAATAACTCGCCACCAACTTGCGTCCAAGCTAAACCAGTGACTTGACCGACTTGATCCGTCGATCCTGCCACGCCAAAATCAAATTTTTCAACGCCAAGGTATTTATTAAGGTTTTTTGCTGTTACACGCAGTGATGACTTACTTTTATCTAAAGTTAACTGTTTAACCACTTTACGGCAGATCTTCGAAATTTCTCTTTCAAGGTTTCTTACTCCAGCTTCACGGGTATATAAACGAATAGTATTAATCAAAGACGACTTTGAAATATGCATATCATTATCGTCAAGTCCATTAGCTTTACGTTGTTTGGGCAACAAGTATCGCTCTGCAATGTTTAATTTTTCGTCTTCGGTATAACCTGACAAGTTAATAACCTCCATCCTATCAAGTAATGGCGCTGGAATATTCATCGAATTCGCGGTGCAAACAAACATCACTTCAGATAAGTCATAATCAACTTCCAAATAATGATCGTTAAAACGATTATTTTGTTCAGGATCAAGAACTTCTAATAGTGCAGAAGCGGGATCGCCCCGCATATCCATTGCCATTTTATCAATTTCATCTAATAAAATAAGTGGATTTTTCACTTTTGTTTTACTTAATTTTTGAATTATTTTTCCAGGCATAGAGCCAATGTAAGTCCTTCTGTGCCCTCTGATTTCGGCTTCGTCTCTAACACCGCCTAATGAAATTCGAATGAACTCACGCCCTGTTGCCGCAGCAATGGACTCTCCCAAAGAGGTTTTACCTACACCTGGTGGTCCAACTAAACATAATACGGGACCTTTTAGTTTTTTAACTCGAGTTTGCACCGCAAGAAACTCTAAAATTCGCTCTTTCACTTCTTCCAAACCATAATGGTCATTCTCAAGAATATTCTGCGCCTTTTGCAAATCAGATTGTAGTTTTGTTCGTTTCTTCCACGGCAATCCAACTAACCAATCAATATATCCTCTCACCACGGTTGCCTCTGCAGACATTGGTGACATCATTTTAAGTTTTTTTAATTCTGATTCAGCTTTTTCTTTAGCTTCAGCGGACAATCCTGATTGAGCTATTTTTTTAGCTAAATCATCAACATCGGAAGCACCGTCATCATCTCCTAACTCTTTTTGGATTGCTTTAATTTGTTCATTAAGATAATAATCACGCTGGCTTTTATCCATTTGATTTTTTACTCGCCCTCGGATCTTTTTTTCAACATTTAATAAATCAATTTCAGTTTCCATAGAAGTCATTAAGTATTCTAAACGTTTAATGACATCATCAATTTCTAAAACTTTTTGTTTTTGTTCAATTTTTAAAAGAATATGAGCGGCTATCACGTCAGATAATTTTTCTGCATCATCAATTGCTGAGATACTAGTTAAAATTTCAGGTGGAATTTTATTGTTTAACTTAACGTAATTTTCAAACATCGTTTTAACGGAACGAATAACAATCGATTTTTCTTTATTATCAGTATCAATTGAAGGTTGAGTTATAACTGTTGCCGATAAGAATTTTTCATTTAATGAAACCTTCTTAATTTTTGCTCTTTCAACACCTTCAACTAAAACTTTTAAATTACCATCAGGTAGTTTTAATAATTGAAGAATATTAGCAATACAGCCATAGGCGTAAAGTTCCTCTTCTTGAGGATTGTCATAATTAGCGTCTTTTTGGGCAACTAAAAAAACTTGATCGTTATTATCCGTTGCATATTGAAGTGCTTCTATTGATTTTTCGCGGCCGACAAATAGCGGGATAACCATATGAGGAAAAACCACTACATCTCTTAAAGGTAAAACAGGGTACTCATTATTCTTCAACTCAACCATTGTAGATCCGCTCATTATTGTTATCCTAAAGATAGGTAATTCT
>CAYZBK010000047.1:0-3382 GCA_964476655.1 uncultured Kangiella sp.
AACTGAGAGATTTGTGGACTCATAATTCCACGGCACTTGAAGGCAACACCCTCACGCTTGGTGATACTCATTTCATATTAGAAGAAGGCATCACAATATCGGGTAAACCCATTAAAGATCATCAAGAGATAATGGGGCATGCTGGCGCTATTGAGATCTTATATCAATCACTTAACCAAACGGTGACAAATGAACTTTGTTTTGCACTCCATAAAGCCATTCAAACAGAAATTATTTATGATATCGACAAACCTTATGGCGCATGGAAAAATCGACCCAATGGGACTTATACGGTAGGCTCCGATAATATTCCTATCTATTTAGAATACGCATTACCTCAACACATACCGACGCTAATGAGCGAAGTTATCGCCACCATAAATGACGTTAAAAAAGGTGATATAAATGTAGATAACGCGCATAAATGTTATGCCAAAATTCACATGGCTATTGCGCACATCCATCCATTTTGGGATGGCAATGGTCGTATAGCCAGGTTATTAGCAAACCTGCCTCTACTAAAATCAGGATTGCCTCCCATAATCATTCCAACAGAAACACGTCGTGAGTATATTCAGTTACTCGCGGCCTATGAAATGGCTGCAGGTCCGCTTGATAATAAAAGTGGCGCATGGCCAAATCTGCAGCTAATGAAAAATTTTGAAGATTTTTGTTTTGAATGCTACAAACAAACCAAGCAGATCATATCTGCTTAATTAAATCGACGGCTCGCAAGCTCTTACAAGCTAATACTACGATGAATGGGATTTTGTAATGATATTAGCGTTTCAGTCGCTCTGATTTTTTTGATCGACTGAATCTTTCCTACCAATAACCAATGTAAATCATCAATGGAATGACAGAGTATTTTAATGAAAATACTATAAGCTCCCGTGGTGTAATAGGCTTCTACCACCTCTTCTATCTCATTCAAACTATCAAGCACCTCAGAATAGTCACCTGCACTATTCAAGGTAATGCCAATAAAACAGCAAACTCCATATCCAAGCTTTTTAGGTTCTATAGAAAGTCGCGTACCAGTGATAATGCCCGCACTTTTCATTTTTTCGACTCTTACATGAATAGTGGCTGGACTAACTTTGAATTTTTTACCTAATTCAGCGTAAGAGACCCGTGCATCAACAACTAATGCGTTAATAATATCCTTGTCAAGATCATCAATTTTAAACGACTTATTGTTGCTTTCATTCACTGAATTATCGATTCGTTGATTTACCATGATTATTGCCTTACATTTTAATGAATTATCAGACATACCGAATAATATTAAATATTATTCACCATAACAACTAAATTCATTGAATACTATTCATTTTTATTGCCAAATAGTTGATAATTCGTTTATTAAATAACATTTTCATTGAAAGAAGGTTAATCTCATGTGTTCTATTTTTGGAATTCTTGATATACAAGGCGACTCACAAGCTTACAGAAGCCTTGCTCTTAAGCAGTCTCAAAAGTTACGCCATCGTGGCCCTGATTGGTCAGGTATTTGGACAACTGATGATGCTGTATTAGTACATGAGCGTTTAGCGATTGTTGATATTGAAACCGGGGAACAGCCTTTATTAAACCCAGAAAAAAATATTGCGCTATTAGTTAATGGTGAAATATACAACCATAAAAACTTAGAAGAGTCTGAGATTAGCGATTACCAATTTCAAACTAAATCGGATTGTGAAATTATTTTAGCCATGTATGCACAAGATAAAATATCGGGTACGGACTCTACCGCTCAAATTGAAAAACGTTTAAACCAATTAGAAGGCATGTTTGCTTTTATTTTATATGATGAAACAAAGAACAGCTATTTAGTTGCTCGCGATCCCATTGGAATTATTCCTCTATATTATGGTTATGATGATAAACGACAAATTTATGTTTCATCAGAACTTAAAGCGATTGCGAATGTTTGTGAAGAGGTTCATTGCTTTCCTCCTGGACATTACTTAGACAGCAATAATGGAGAAATTGTTAGTTATTACAACCCTACTTGGAAAGATTTTGATAGCGTTAAAGATAAACCAGCTCCACCGCAATTAATTCAAGACGCATTAATCACCTCGATCAAAAAACACATGATGTCAGACGTGCCTTATGGAGTATTGCTATCGGGTGGTTTAGATTCTTCATTAATTTCTGCCGTAGCACAATTAAATGCCGCTAAACGAATTGAAGATGATCAACAGACCCCCGCTTGGTGGCCTCAGTTGCATTCATTTGCGGTAGGACTTGAAGGCTCTCCAGATTTAATCGCCGCTAAAAAAGTCGCCGATATGATTGGAACTATTCACCATGAAATTCATTTTACGGTTCAACAAGGTTTAGATGCTCTGGCTGATGTGGTTTACCATTTAGAAACTTATGATGTAACCACTATTAGAGCATCAACGCCGATGTTTTTAATGGCGAGAAAAATCAAATCCATGGGAATTAAAATGGTTCTTTCTGGTGAAGGCGCAGATGAAATATTTGGTGGTTATTTATATTTCCACAAAGCACCTAATGCCGAAGAGTTCCACAAAGAAACGGTCAGAAAATTAGAGCGATTACATCAATTTGACTGTTTGAGAGCCAATAAAGCAATGGCCGCTTGGGGTGTTGAATCTCGGGTACCATTTTTAGACCGTACATTTTTAGAAACAGCTATGACCATAGCCCCTGAAGCAAAAATGTGTGGCAATGGAAAAATGGAAAAACATATACTAAGAGAAGCTTTTGACGGTTACTTGCCAGAAGAAGTCTTATGGCGCCAAAAAGAACAATTCTCTGATGGTGTTGGTTACTCTTGGATCGATTCGATTAAAGAGTATGCCGAAACATCAATCTCTGAAAAAGAATTTTCTAACGCCGCATCAGAATTTCCAATTAATACACCTGACACAAAAGAAGGTTTATTATACCGACGTTTATTCCACAGTCGATTCCCAAGTGATAGCGCAGCATTAACCGTACCAAGTGGTAAATCAATTGCTTGTAGTACTAAAGAAGCTTTAGAGTGGGATGAAAGTTTTAAAAACAATGCCGATCCATCTGGACGTGCTGTTTTAACGGTTCATGATGATGCAATGTCAGCTGATTAATTTTAATTATTCAGCTTTATAGAGAAACTAATTATGAAATTACAACAATTAAGATTTGTGCTAGCGATATCAGAAAACAATCTCAATATTTCAAATGCCGCTAAGCATCTGTATACCTCTCAACCCGGTGTTAGTCGTCAGCTACGTTTATTGGAAGAAGAACTCGGCGTAGCTATTTTTGTTCGGCATGGTAAACAATTAATTGATGTCACCGAACAAGGGAAAACATTACTTCAAAAATTTAAAAGCATTATGGATTTAGTCGGTGAAATAAAAGA